>CAWGKV010000041.1:0-209432 GCA_963823165.1 uncultured Alphaproteobacteria bacterium
CCCTATTTAGGGTGGGTTACGAATTCGGACCGATTCCGTAGGGCCGGCCTGTCCAAGTGGGGCAGGCGACATTTCCGCCAAGACCGTCGAGTGATGGCTTGCGGCTCCTGCCGGATGACGCCGTGGCGGGTTTTTGCTCGTCGCCTCAGCCGCCTTTCTTGTGCGCGGGCTCAGCGCCCGAACAAGGATTTCGCGGACTGAAAGATGGAAGCGACCAGCCGGAACTATGCCGGCGGCGCGGACCGATTCGTGACAACGGCGCACTTCACTGCGCGCCATAAATTGCGACGAGCCGGTTTCACGCCTTGGTCCTACTGACGATGTCCCGATCGCAAGTTCCGTCTGCAACAATCGCGGCGCCGACGGTTTGCGCATTGGTGACCGCATGTCGTCGGGTTGGGGTAACGGCTGCGGCCCTGGCATCCGAGTTCCAATTGAAATCCCTCCTTCAGACAGGCGTTGCCCGCGGCTTGCCCGATCGCTTTTCCCGATCGGCAGCACGTTGCGGCCGGCGCGAGAGAGCTTTACATGGCAAACAAAATGATCATCGACGCTTCCCACCCGGAAGAAACCCGGGTGGTGGTGTTGCGTGGCAACCGAGTTGAAGAGTTCGACTTCGAGTCGGCGAATAAAAGGCCGCT
The DNA here is from genome assembly GCA_963823165.1 of uncultured Alphaproteobacteria bacterium. Taxonomy (GTDB): domain Bacteria; phylum Pseudomonadota; class Alphaproteobacteria; order Rhizobiales; family Beijerinckiaceae; genus Roseiarcus. The sequence goes on from CAWGKV010000041.1 coordinate 642, forward strand.
GCGCGGCAATATATATCTGGCGAAGGTAACTCGCGTCGAGCCTTCACTCCAGGCAGCATTCGTGGATTATGGCGGAAACCGCCATGGCTTCCTCGCTTTTTCCGAGGTTCATCCGGACTATTACCAGATTCCAATCGCCGACCGTCAGGCGCTGCTCGAGGAAGAAGTGCTTTCCCAGCGCGATGAAGAAGACGAACCGAACGGAGAGCGGCGCAGCCGCAGACATCGTCGATCGCGCCATCAGGAGATCGCGACGCGTGCGAGCGACGGAGACGCTCTTTCTGAAACCGTCAGTCCGGAAGACCGTGTGGCGGAAGAGGAAGACCGTACGGCGGAAGAGATCGAGTCGGCAGCCAAGTATCCTGCCTTGGACGAGTTCGACAGCGATCAGGCTGAAGCTGTCCCTTTACCGGAGACCGCGCCTGCGGTTCAACGCGACGAAAGCGCCGAAAACTCGGAGAACATTGCGTCAAGCAACGAAGCTGAGCGCTCGCAAGGATACGACCGAGAGCCGGCTTTCGTCCGGGAGGACCGAGTCGAACAGGAAGAGTCCGGGTCGAACCTCCTCGAGTTCTCAGAGCGAGAGGCCCGCCAAACCGAAGCTTTCGCCCCGACCTCGGACCACGAGCTTTCGCACGATCGCCCATCCGCGGATCTGGACGGCCATGCTGAGCGGGGCGTCACGCCGCCTCCAAACGACGACGACGACCACGAAGTGACGACGCTCGAAGGAGGATCGGAAGAACGTTACGCCCCAAACCGCAAGCACCAACTGGAGGATGAGGACGAACCAGTCGAGCAGATCGGCGGCGACGCGATGGAGGAGCTGCCGCGCCGCCCCCAACGCCTGCGCCGACAGTACAAGATCCAAGAGGTCATCAAGCGCCGCCAGGTGCTCCTCGTGCAGGTTGTGAAGGAGGAGCGCGGCAACAAGGGGGCGGCGCTCACGACTTATCTCTCGCTCGCGGGGCGCTATTCCGTTCTGATGCCCAACACAGCGCGCGGCGGCGGCATTTCGCGCAAAATCACCAATGCGCAAGACCGCAGCCGGCTGAAAGGCATAGCTGAAGAACTCGATGTTCCAGAGGGCATGGGGGTGATCCTGCGCACGGCCGGCGCATCGCGCACCAAGGCGGAGGTCAAGCGCGATTTCGAGTACCTGCTGCGCATGTGGGAAACGGTACGGGAGACGACGCTCGCCTCGAGCGCGCCGACCCTCGTCTACGAAGAGGGCTCGCTGATAAAGCGCGCGATACGGGATTTGTACAGCAAGGAGGTCGACGAAATCATCGTCGCAGGGGAAGCGGGTTATCGCGAGGCCCGGCAGTTCATGCGCCTCCTCATGCCGAGCCACGTCAACACAGTGCAACTTTATCGCGACACCCAGCCGGTATTCGCTAAAGCGGGAGTTGAGACGCAGCTCGACGCGATGTTTTCCAATCAGGTGACGCTGAAGTCCGGGGGCTACATCGTCATAAACCAGACCGAAGCTCTGGTCGCTATCGATGTCAATTCCGGTCGTTCGACCCGCGAGCACAACATCGAGGACACCGCGCTGCGCACCAACATCGAGGCGGCGGACGAAATAGCCCGACAATTGAGGTTGCGCGACCTTGCGGGCCTCATCGTGGTCGACTTCATCGACATGGAAGAGTCGCGCAACAATCGTGCTGTCGAGCGGCGGATCAAGGACGCGCTGAAGAATGACCGCGCCCGGATTCAGGTCGGGCGCATTTCCCATTTCGGTCTGCTGGAAATGTCCCGCCAGCGCATACGTACTGGCGTCCTCGAGGGCTCGACCGTCGTCTGCGCTCACTGCCAAGGCTCTGGCGTTGTGCGCTCGACTGCGTCAATCGCGCTTCATGTGCTGCGCGCGCTCGAAGACGCGCTGATCAAGAGTTCGACGCACGATGTTGTCGTTCGCACACGCACCCCGGTCGCGCTTTATATCCTCAATCAGAAGCGCGCGAACCTGCATGACCTCGAACGGCGGTTCGGCATCGAGGTCACGGTCGAGGCGGACGATACTTTGACCGGAGCGAATTACCACGCAATCGAGCGCGGGGAGCTTGCGAGCGGCGTCAAGGGCGGGGCTGAGCCGTCTCCGCCTGCGCGAGAGGACATCCCGGCAATTGTCGACGAGCCGGGGCTCTTCGAAGAGATAGCCGAGGAGGAGAGCGAGGGGGTCGTCGAGGACGCCGCCGTCAGCGACGCGCCCCGAAGCAGCCGCGGCGAAGCCGCTGGGCCGGCAGAAGAAGGCGAAGCCAGTCGCCGTCGGCGCCGCCGTCGACGGCGGCGTGGCGGGGAGAGATCTTTCGGCGAAAGCATCTCCCCCGATGCGCCGCAACCGACCGACGATGGTCTCGCGGCGGTGGTCGAACTCGGCGGAAATATGGAACCGTCGGCGCAAACCGCGAATTCTGTCGAGAGAAGAGGATCGCGCGGCGAAGGCGGCAGGACCGGTCGGCGCTTGAGGCGGGGTCCGAGAAGCCAACTCCCGGCGCACGAGGAAAGGCTTCACGAACCGAATGAGCCGCCGGAAGTCGTCGCGGCGGATTCCGATTTGCAATCCAATTCAGCGTCTGATTCGGTCGCGCCGGCGAAGGCGTCGGACGAGGCGGAAGCACCACCGGTTGCGACGCAGCCGCCGACGATGGAGGGCCCCGAAGTAGCGGAAGAGTGGCGTCAAGAACCCGAGTCGCCGCCGCCGATCGAGCCGTCCACGACCGCTCAAGAGACGCAGGTCCCGTCGGCTGCTCCCACGTCGGAGCCTCCCCCGGAGCAAGAGTCAGTGGAGCCGCATCCGGAAGCGGCGGCTGTGGCTCAGGAGCCACCGCGGCCCAGGCGGAGCGGCTGGTGGCAGCGCGCCCGCGCGAGCATCGTCGGCGACTGATCTTACGGAGAGACGTGGGTTCGCGATGGGGAGGAGCGCGGCCCGCGCCAGTCCCTCAGAGCGACCTCACTTTGACCCGCGACTCCTTTTCCACAGCGAGCCGGTTGCGCAGCGGCAGCCCGAATGTTTCCGATTGAATTTCGAACACATCGCCTTTCTGCGTCCTCACCCCCTCGCTGAACGACAGGGTCGCCGTTCCAAAGAAGTGGATGTGGACGTCGCCCGGCCGCCGGAACAATCGGTATTTGAAATGGTGCGCCTCGAGGTTGGCGATCGAATGCGCCATGTTCTGCTCTCCAGAAAGGAATTCTCGTTCCCAGACCACTTCCCTGCCCCGGCGGATGCGAGAGACGCCTTGAACGTCCGGCGGAAGCTCGCCGACCAACAGTTCAGGACCGATGCTTGCAGGACGCAGTTTTGAATGAGCGAGCCAGAGATAGTTCTGTCGCTCGGTGAGGTGATCGGAAAGTTCGTTGCCGAGCGCAAAACCGATCCGGACCGGCGCGCCTGCTCCGTCGATGACGTAAATCCCGACGATCTCCGGCTCCTCGCCGGCATCGAGAGCGAAAGCCGGACTCGCAAAATCTCCCTCGGGCGGCGCAAGAATTGAGCCGTCGCCCTTGTAGAACCATTCCGGCTGGGCGCCCGTCTCTCTCTTTTTCGGCTTGCCGCCCTCCAGCCCAAGCCTGAACATTCGCATGGAATTGGTGAGTTTGGCGGGATCGGCCAGATCCTTATGCATCGCGTCGCGCCCCTCCGCTGATCCCAGATGCGTAAGACCGGTCCCGGTGACGATCACGTGAGCCGGATCCTTATGATCGATCGGCGCCAAAACCTGGCGCTCTTTCAGGGTTCGCGGCAGATCGACCGGCCTGCCCAACGCACGATCCGCAATCAGCCTGCGAAGCGAAATGTTCGACTCTATCGCCTGCAGCGCCAACTCGAGCGTCGTGCGCGCCCCTTTCACCAACCGGCTTTCGCCACGCGCCGTGACCGCCAGCGCCCGCTTGCCCCGATCGTCCACGAATTGAGTAAGCCTCAAGTCTGGCTTCCTTCTTCTGCTGTCGCGCCAAACCGGTCGCTCGCAGCAACGCCGCCTCGTTGAGCGACATGGTCAAAGCAGATGACAGCAAGAACCATCAAGGTTGTCTCCAGGCGGCTGGGACACAGCACAAACTTCCGCTGAATCCCAGCCCGGTAGAAAGCCTTAATTGCCTTAGGGTGCACCAATCCCGCGCGGACCGAACCACTCGCTGCCCAATGCGGTTTCGGCCGCGTGAGGGGTTCGTTCAATCCCCACGAATTGGAATTTCCATCCGCAGGCGTTACAGCTCGACGCCACGTGTGCCGACGTCCATCGCATAGACCGAGGTGCTGGCGCAGATGAACAACCGGTTGTGGTGGTGCCCTCCGAAACAGAGATTGGCGGCCACTTCCGGCAGCACGATCGCGCCGAGCGGCGTGCCATCCGGCGCGAACACGCGCACGCCGTTCATGGCATGGTTCGGCGACCAGCCGCCGGCGGCCCAGATGTTGCCGTCCTCATCCACACGGATGTCGTCGGCGATGTAGGGCTGAGGCACGTCTTTGAAGTCGTGCAACAGCTGTCCATTGGAGAGCTTGCCGTCGTCGCCCACGTCATAGACGCGGATCAGCGTTTGCTTAAAGGCGCCGCCGAGTTCGCCAGTATCGGTGACATAGAATTTCTTCTCGTCGGGCGAGAAGCACAACCCGTTCGGCATGCTGAAGTCGCCGACGACGACGTCCATTTTCCCGGTCTTCGGATCGAGGCGGTAGACATTGCGCGGCAGCTCCGCCTCGCCGCGGTTGCCCTCGTGGTCGCCGCCGATGCCATAACTCGGGTCGGTGAACCACACCGTGTCGTCGGACTTGACGATCACGCCGTTCGGCGAGTTCAGCGGCTTGCCGTTGAATTTGTCGGCCAACACGGTGATCGTCCCATCGTATTCGGTGCGGGTGAGGCGGCGCGTGCCCTGTTCGCAGGAGATCAGGCGGCCCTGGCGATCGCGGGTGTTGCCGTTGGTGAAGTTGGATGGCTGGCGGAACACGTGTGTGCGGCCAGTGGTGACGTTGTAGGCCATCAGGCGATCGTTCGGGATGTCGCTGAAGATCAGCCGCTGCTGGTCGCCGAACCATACGGGCCCCTCGGTCCAAACGCCGCCGGTCCAGATGCGCACCACGCCGGCCGTGCCGCCGCTGTACTTGGCGAAGCGCGGATCGAAAATCTCGAAGGCAGGATCGGGATAGATCGCGGTCGAGGGATCGTTCCAGTCGCGCGCCGGGGGCATTGTGCCCGGCGGGTCAGACATTTTGCTCTGTGCGAGGGCAGGGACAGCGGCAACCGATGACGCAGCCGCGACGGCGGCCGAACGCAGAAAGTGGCGTCGATCCATGTGCGTTTCCTCCTATGCCTGTTTTTCGGCGGGGCAGAGTGTAGGCGCGGCGCCGGCCGCCTAGCAAGCCGGCCGAATATCATGCCTCCATCGTGGGAATGGCCTCGCGCAGCACGGCCAGCCAGCGGTCAATGGCCCGACGAGAAGATCGGAGACGAACGGGGCGAGCGCGAATGGGCCGCGCGGTGAACTCAGAGGACGTCCCGCTTGACCCCGACGCTGCGCGCCGCCGCAACCATCGACGCCCAGGCCTCGCTCGGCAGCGGCACGCCCTGTGCGCTCCGGCGGGAGCGGGCGGCGCGCTCCGGTTCGCCCGGCGTCAGGATCGCCTCGCCAGGAAGCGTCTCGGCTTGTCGGAACCAATCGAGATAACGCGACATGTCCTTATTGAAGAGGTGCGAGGGGTCGACTTGTTTTGGGTCGACGTAGAGCGAGAACATGCCGTTGGCGAATTTGCGCTGCGGCCCGGTCGCGCCATTCCCCGTGAGCGAGCCGCCGAGCAATTCGCAGATGAGCGCCAGACCGGAGCCCTTGTGCTCGCCGAACGCGCGAATGGCGCCAGGGCCGACGAACGAGCGCGGGCCATCGAGGTCGAGCGGGCCGTAGAGCAGCGCGGGGTCGCCGGACAGGGCGCCGTCGGGGCCGATCAGCGCATCCGGCGGCAGCCGCTTGCCGCCTCGGCTCGCGACATTGACCTTGCCCTCCGCGACGAGCGAGGTCGCGAAGTCGAGCACGACCGGCGGCGCGTTTTCGCGCGGAATGCCGACGCAGAACGGCGCGGTCGACAGCCGGCGCTCGACGCCGCCGAACGGCGCCACGAGCACCGAGCCCCGGGCGTTGACGAAGTGGATCGAGATCAAGCCCACCGCCGCCGCGCGCTCCGCCCATTCCCCGACGCGGCCGACATGACCGGCGTTGCGCAACGAGATCGCCGCGAGGCCCATGGCCCTCGCCTTCTCGACGCCAAGGTCGACAGCCTGTGGCGCGACCGTCTGACCGAAGCCGAATCGGCCGTCGACGACGGCGATGACGGGCGTATCGACGAGACGCTCGATCGTCTGACCGGGGACGATGTCGCCCGAACGCACCCAATCGATATAGCGCGGCATGCGGATCACGCCGTGACTGTCGTGGCCCGTCAGATTGGCGTCGACGAGCGAGGCGGCGACGCGTTGCGCTTCGTCTGGGCGGCAGCCGACATGTTCGAACGCCTCGGCGCAGAAGTTGGCGAGCGCGTCTGCGGCGATGTGGATCGTCATGTCGAAGCCTTCGCTTGTCCGCCGCCGAGATAGGCGTCACGGATGCGTTCGTCGCTCCACAGCGTGTCGGGATCGCCTCCGAGCGCCAGCCGGCCGCTCTCCAGGACGTAACCCCAGGTCGCGACCTTCAAAGCCATGCGCGCGTTCTGCTCGACCAGCAGCACAGTCGTTCCGCGCTTATGGATTTCGGCGATGATCTGAAACACCGCCTGCACGATGACGGGCGCGAGGCCGAGCGAGGGCTCATCGAGCAACAGGAGGCGGGGCTTGGCCATCAGGCCGCGGGCGACCGCGACCATCTGCTGTTGGCCGCCCGAAAGGGTCCAACCAAGGGAGCCCGCGGACCGCCTGATGTCGGGAAAGACGTCGAACATGGCGTCCGCCTCACGCCGGATCGCAGCAGCCGAGGCGTTTCCGTTCGAGGCGCCGAGCATGATGTTCTCACGCACGGTGAGGCCGGGAAAGATGCGCCGCCCCTCGGGCACATGGGCGACCCCGAGCTTGACGATTGCGCGGGCGCCGAGAGTCGAGATCGGCTTGCCGTCGAACAGGATCGAGCCGGCGCGCGGCGCCACAAGGCCTGAGATCGCGCGCAGGGCGGTCGACTTGCCCGCGCCGTTGGAGCCGAGCAGCGTGATCACGGCGCCCTCGTCGACGGCGAATGAGACGCCGCGCAAAGCCTCGATTTCGCCGTAAGCGACACTCAGTTCCCTCACTTCGAGCAGCGCCATCAAGAGACCCCGAGATAAGCGGCGACAACATCGGGCTGGCGCAGCACCTCCGCCGTTCCGCCGTCGGCGATGCGGCGGCCGAAATTGAGCACTGTCAGATGTTTTGCCGCCCCCGAGATCAACGTCATGTCGTGATCGATGATCAGAATGGTGAGACCCTGGGCGGCGATGCGGTCGAGCAGATCGTGCAGCACCTTCTTCTCGCTGGTGTTGAGGCCGGCGCCGGGCTCGTCGAGCAGCAGCACCGTTGGGTTGGCGGCCAACGCGCGAGCGATTTCGATCAGGCGTTGATGGCCGTAGCTGAAGCTCGGGATTGTCTCGTTGGCGCGGGTTCCCAAGCCCACGAAATCGAGCGCGGCGCGTGCGCGCCGGCGGAGCGCATTGTGTCCGCCCTCCACGAGCGCATTGCCCTCGCGCTCGGCGCCGATCACGACGTTTTCGAGCGCGGTCATCGAACGGAACAGCCGAATGTTCTGGAACGTGCGCGCGAGGCCCGCGATGGTTCGCTTGTGCGCAGGCAACCCCGTCACGTCGACGCCGTCGACCAGGATTGCCCCCGCCGTCGCACGGTAGAGCCCGGTCACCAAGTTGAGCGTCGTTGTCTTGCCGCTGCCGTTGGGCCCGATCAGCGCATGCACGCCGCCGCGCAGCACCTGAAAATCGACTCCGTCGACGGCTTTCAGACCGCCGAAATTCTTGGCGAGGCCTTTGACCTCGAGCGCGACGGGCGCGCCGGAATCGGCGGGACGCAAGGTGAGTGGCTCTCCGGATTTCAAGGGGGGCGCCCGCGGGTTCGGAACATCTTGCTGAGGAAGCCCCAGACGCCCTCGGGCATGAAGACGACAATCAGGATGACGGCGACGCCGTAGACCGCGAGATAGAGACCCGGGACGCTCTTCAGAAAGCGCAGCCATTCGGGAATGAGGATGAGCAGGCCCGTGCCGATCGTCGAGCCGATCGGCGAGGAGACGCCGCCAAGCAGCGCCATCGTCAGCAGGACGATCGAATTGGAGAAGGCGAACTGATCAGGGCTGATGTAGGAAAAACCGCCCGCGAACAGTCCGCCGCCGAGCCCGCCAAGCAAAGATCCGAGTGCGAAGGCGGTCACCTTGGTGCGGAAGACGTCGATGCCGGCGGCGCTGGCGGCGAGTTCGTTGTCGCGAACCGCGCGCATCGCACGCCCGAGGCGCGTGTCGGCGAGACGCCAGACGAGATAGCCGGAGATGGCGAGCGCGGCGACAGCAAGCGCGAGATAGGCCTGCCCGGAGGCGAAACTGGCCGGCCGCCCGATCGAGCTGACGCCGTCCGGCCCATGAGTGAAGCCAATCGCGTTGATCAGGACGACGGTCAGGATCTGCTGGAAGGAGATCGTGACCATGGCGAGGTAATGACCGCCCAGGCGCAACGTCGAGAGGCCGAGGCCAGCGCCAACCACGAGAGCGAGCGCACTGCCTCCGAAAAGGCAGAGCCAAAAGGAAAGATGATAATCGACCGTCCCGAGAGCGACGCTATAGGCGCCGAGCGCGAAGAACGCAGCCTGCGCGAGATTGATCTGACCACAGAGCCCCAGGACGATCGACAGGCCGAAAACCGCGATCGCGTAGGTCGCGGCCTGCATGAGAATATTGGCGACATAGCCGTCGGTCTTGACAGTCGCGGCGAGCGCCGCCAGCGCGGCCGCGACGCACCCGTAGGCAATTTGTCCGATCACCGAGCGGCGCATCTCAAGCCTTTTCTGCCACCCGCTCGCCGAAGATGCCTTGCGGTCGCACGATGAGGAACAGGATGAGCGCCAGGAAGGCGAAGGCGTCCTTGAACGGCACGGAGATATAGGCGGCCCCGAAGGTCTCGATGACGCCGATCGCGAACCCGCCAAGGATTGCGCCGGCGACGTCGCCAAAGCCGCCGATGATCGTCGCGGCGAAGGCTTTGAGCGCGATCGTGGGGCCCATCTGGATCGAGACGAACAGCACCGGCGCCACCAGAATGCCGGCGATTCCGCCGATGACGGCGCTGTAAACGAAGGTGATCATGATCATCCCGGCGACGGGAATGCCGAGCAGCGTCGCCATTTCCTTGTCCTGGCTCGTCGCCTGGAGCTTCTTGCCGATCAAGGTGCGCTCGAACAGCCAATATTGGAAGGCGACAAGGGCAAGCGTGACGCCGATGATGATGAGATATTGGCTGTCGAGATAGACAGGTCCGAGTTGAAAGCCCGGCGTATCGAGCCAGCCAGGCAGCACCTGCGGCTGGGGTCCGTAGAGCGCGAGAACGCTGTTGGAAAGAAAAATCGAGGCGCCGATCGTGGAGATCAGCACCGGCAGAAAGTTTCGATTGCGCAGGGGATAATAGACGAACAGATTGAAAAGCGCCCCGAGCAGCGCCATTCCCGCGATCGCAATCAGAAACGCGAGCCAATAGGGCCAGCCCAAATCGACCGCGAACACGACCATCAGATAGGCCGCGACCATCGAGAACTCGCCCTGCGCGAAGTTGACGACGCTGGTTGCGCGAAAAATCAGCACGAAGCCCAAAGCGACCAGGGCGTAGACGGCGCCGATCCCAATTCCGGTGAACAGCAATTGCAGAAAGAAATCCATGCGGGCGCTCTTTGCAGATCGCGGCTTCAGACCGCTCTGTCCGTCATTGCGAGCGAAGCGAAGCAATCCAGCCGTCCTCCGAACGGCCGCCGCTGGATTGCTTCGTCGCTTCGCTCCTCGCAATGACGATGGCGGCGTGCGGGCGCGCGGCGCCCCTCAATCCGTGAATTCGATATGCTTGTCGAAGACGATGGTCCCTTTTTCATTGCGTACGATGTTGTAGCCGTGCAGGCCGTCGCCGAATTGGTCGAAATTGTATTCGCCCTCGGCGCCCTTGTAGCCCTTGGTGGAAAGGATTGCGGCGCGGATCTTGTCGGGCTCAGTCGATCCCGCCTTGTTGATGGCGGCTGAGAGCACGCCGATCGCGTCATAGGTCCAGGAACTGTAGTTATCCGGCGGCACTTTGGACACGGCGCTGTAAAGCGCGGCGTACTCCTTCGCCTCTGGGCTCGAACTCAATGGCGTAATCGGCGACTCCATATGTGCCCCAAAGCGCGGGGCCGGCGAGCTTCAGAGCGTTGACGAAGAAGGTCGTGGGCGATCCGACCCAAGGGATCGTCACGCCGACCTGCCGCAACTGCCTTGCGAAGATCGCGAGATCGCTCTCGAAGGTGAAATAGGAGCCAATAATGTCGGCGCCCGATGATTTGATCGCGAGCACGACCGGCGTGAAATCCTGGCTCTGATTGGGATAGCCTTGCTCGATTGCGACCTTGGCGCCGAGTTTGTCGAGCGACGCAGACAAGGCCTTTAGGCCCCCCATTCCGAAGGCGTCGGTGGAATGGACGACCGCCCAGTTCTTTTTGCCGAGCGTCTCGACGCCGTAGGAGGCGATCACGCGGCCCGAGTAGGAATCGTTGGGCCGAAAGCGGATCAGCCAGGGATTACCCATTTTCGTCAGTGCCGGATCGGTGCCGCCGAAGCAGACGGGTTTGCCCGTCTTCAGGATATCGGGCGCCATCGCGTGAGTTTGCGTCGACCGGATCTGGCCTAGGAAGGCGACGATGTCCGGTTGCGCGGCAAGCTTGGAGAAAGCGAGGACGGCGCCGGGATTGGTCGTCCGATCATCCTCGGTGACGAGTTCGACTTCTCTGCCGAGTACGCCGCCCGCCTTGTTGACCCGATCGAGCGCGATCTTTGCGCCCGCGAGCGCGTATTTGCCCGAATCCGCGCCCGGGCCCGTGACGGACAGCACCATGCCAATCTTGATCGTGTCGCCGCCGGCGCGAGCGACGCGCAAGAGCGCTGGCGCCGCAGAACTCGCGCCTAGACCCAAGTTCACCGATCGTCTGGTGGGCCTCATGCGTTCCTCCCATTCGCCTTGCGCTTGGTTCCGCGGGCCGCCGCTCCTTTCAATTCAAACTCGCGGAATTCGGACGATCCTGCAAGCGTGAACTGTTTCGATGCGTCCCCTCTGGGCGATCGGGAATGAGTGAGGAGAGAATGGCCCTTGACCCCTGCTCCTGCTCCATCGATTCTGGCGGTCTCGGGACCGACTTTCCCGAACCAGACTCGCGAGGAGCGCCAGGGCTTCGCCGCTCCGCACCTCCAGGCTCAGGCCAATCCATCGAGCGCCGTCATGAAGAAACAGGTTCTTAGAGCGGGTTCCGATCTTTTGGAATCGTCCCTCACCATGATGGGGCTGGCCGCCGACGACCCTCCATTCCATTCTTGGCTTCGACAGTCGAGTGCAGACTAGCCCTGCCGCTTCGAGCGTTCCGCGGCTAGATTGTTCTTTTTCTGTTCATAACATTTCAGGAACTCCGTGTTAAGTTTGTTTTGTCGCCGCGCCTTGACGGCCCGTGGCAGGCGAGGCCGGCATAGGACACGGACGCAGACACGATGCATTATGGGCCTTTGGCTTCGCGGAGACCGTTTCGGTTTAATAGAAGAAATCGCGTTCGAACAGTCGGCAAAAATTATTTTCGCTCGGCGTCGCTCGTAACCCGTTGAAAAGCCCGGAATTGGACGAAGCGAATCCAAAGAAATCCAAAGGAATCCAAAGGAATCCAAGCCGTTTTCCTTGGTTTCTTTGCTGTTCGGCTGGGAAAGATTTGGTTTGGCTTGGGGAAATTTGGTCGTGTAGCGCGTCATCCTTCGGAAAATAGGAACACATTATTCAGCCCGCTCGGAAACGCGACTTCAAGCGACGGACTTCGGGGACGGAAGCCGGTTCAACGGAAAGCTTCTGGACAGACGCGGGCGCTAGCCGCATCGGCCGCTTGCGTCACGCCGCCGCAGGAGCTCGCGACAGCAGCCGGCAGAGACGGGCGAGTTCTTCGCGTTGCCGGTGGCGCGGAACGACCATGTCGACCATGCCGTGGACGCGCAAATATTCCGCTCGCTGGAAGCCCTCGGGCAACCGCTCCCGAATGGTCTGCTCGATCACCCGGGCGCCGGCGAAGCCGATGACGGCCCCCGGCTCGGCGATGTGCACGTCGCCGAGCATCGCGTAGGAGGCGGTCACGCCGCCCGTCGTCGGGTTGGTGAGAACGACGATATAAGGCAGTTTCGCCGCGCGGAGCCGCTGGACTGCGACGGTGGTCCGCGGCATCTGCATCAGCGCGAACATGCCCTCCTGCATGCGGGCGCCGCCGGACGCGGTGAAGATGATGAACGGCGCGCGGCGCTCGACCGCCGAGGTCATGCCTGCGATGATCGCTTCGCCCGCGGCCATGCCCAGCGTGCCGCCCTGGAAAGCGAAATCCTGCACGGCGACGATGACGTCCTGCCCCTCGAGCTTGCCAAAGGCCAGCGTGACCGCATCCGCGGCGCCGGTCTTCGTGCGGTTCTCCTTCAGGCGATCCGAGTAGCGCTTGACGTCGCGGAACTTCAGCGGGTCGGACAGCGCCTCCGGACTCGCCAGCTCCTCGTACTCCCCTCCGTCGAACAGCGATGCGAGGCGGGCCTTGGCGCCGATGGCCATGTGATAGCCCGAGCCGGGAACCACCATGAGGTTGGCTTCCAGATCCTTGTGGAAGACGAGCTGGCCGCTTTCCGGACATTTCACCCAAAGGTTGTCCGGGCTCTCCCGGCGCAGCAGCGACCTGATTTTCGGCGGCACGACATTGGAGATCCAGTTCATGGTCCGTTGTTTCTTCAAAAGCTCGGAAGAGCGCTCTTGCCGCCTCTGCATGCGCGCGCAAGATCTTCGACCAGTCCGATGACCGCAGGAACGGTCGCAGGGGTGGCTGCGCCGCCGGCCAACGAACGGCGCAACGCTTCGACAATAGCCGAACCGACGGCGACGCCGTCCGCGATCGCGGCCATGGCCGCAGCGCTCGATGCGTCCTTCACGCCGAATCCGACCGCGACCGGCAAGCGCGTGTGGCGCTTGATCCGCGCGATCGACTGGGCGACCGACGCAGTTTCGGGCGTCGCGGCCCCGGTTACTCCGGTGATCGAAACGTAATAGACGAACCCGCCGGCGTTCATCAGCACGGCCGGAAGTCGAACGTCGTCGGTCGTCGGAGTCGCCAGGCGGATGAACGCCAGCCCGGCCTTTCGGGCGGGTTCGCAGAGCTCCTGGTCCTCCTCCGGAGGGCAGTCGACGACGATGAGCCCGTCAACCCCCGCGCGCAGGGCGTCGCGGAGAAACGGCTCGACGCCATAGACGTAGATCGGGTTGAAATAGCCCATGAGGACGAGCGGCGTCTCTCCGTCCCCGGCGCGAAAAGCAGCCGCCATCTTCAACGTCGCGCGCAACGTCTGTCCGGCCTTCAGCGCGCGCAGACCCGCAGCCTGTACGGCCGGTCCGTCTGCCATCGGATCCGTGAAGGGCATGCCGAGCTCGATGACGTCCGCCCCGGCTGCAGGAAGAGCCTTCAGGATGTCGAGCGACGTGCTCGGGTCAGGATCTCCCGCCATGATGTAGGTGACGAGCGCGGATCGACGCTCGGCGGCGAGCCGTTGAAAACGGCTGTCAATGCGTGAGATCATCGCGGCTCGTTAGCACGACGCGCCGATTCGGCAAACCGGCGGGACCGTCAAAGTGATTCGGGGTCCTCTCGACCGGGGCGGTGAATCCGGGTAATCGAATCGCCGCAACGGTTTAGCGCGCGCGTGTCGGACGCCTCGCGGCCGAGCGAGGGAGGGACGATGAAACTGCTGCTCTTGTTCGTCCCCTGCGTCGTTGCGCTGTGGACTCCGCTCTACAACACGCAAACGCCCACCTTGTTTGGCGTCCCTTTCTTCTACTGGTTTCAATTGCTGTTGATCCCGGTTTCTGCGTTGGCGATCTTCGCCGCAGACCGGATCGGGAGGCGCTAGACGTGTTCGACCATGTCGATGTCGTCGCAGCAGCCGTCTTCATCTTCTTTTTCGCGCTGGTTACGGTGCTCGGCTTCATGGCCGCGCGATGGAAAGAGGCCGACCTCGACCATATTCTCGAATGGGGCCTCGGCGGCCGGCGGTTTGGCCCGTGGATCACCTGGTTCCTGCTGGGAGGCGACCTTTACACGGCCTATACGGTCATCGCCGTCCCGGCGGTCGTCTACGCCATCGGCGCCTTCGGATTCTTCGCCGTACCCTACACGATCATCATCTATCCGTTCCTCTATTTGACGCTGCCGCGGCTCTGGGCGGTTTCACGCAAGCACGGATACATGACCGCGGGCGACTTCGTGTTCGGCCGGTACGGGGACCGCTGGCTCGAACTGGCCGTCGCGCTGACCGGCATCCTGGCCACCATGCCGTATATCGCCTTGCAACTCGTCGGACTGGAGAAGGTGATCGGCGCGCTCGGCTTCTCGGGCGAAGGGCCGATGCAGCATGCGCCGATCACGGTCGCGTTCGTCATTCTGGCGCTCTACACCTACAAGAGCGGCCTGCGCGCGCCGGCGATGATCGCCTTCGTGAAAGATGCGATGATCTACGTCTTCATCATCGCCGCGGTTGTCCTGGTCCCCTATGAACTGGGCGGTTTCGGCAAGATCTTCGACGCCGCGCAGGCCGCCTACGCCGCGAAGGTCGCGGCGAAGACGGTCCCCGCCGCGGGGCTCACGCTTTCGCCCGCACAGGTCGCTCCCTACATTACGCTCGCGATCGGTTCGGCGATGGCGCTCTTCATGTATCCGCACGCGATTACCGGCGCATTGGCCGCGTCGAGCGGACGGGCGATCCGCTTCAACACGATGACGCTCCCGGCCTATTCGATTGTCCTTGGCCTCATAGCCCTGCTGGGCGCGATGGCGCTCGCCGCCGGCGTCGACGTGAAGAACCCGCAGGACGCCGTCCCGCAACTCGTACTCTGGGCTTTCCCGGACTGGTTCGCCGGGTTCTGTTTTGCGGCGATCGCGCTCGGAGCGCTCGTCCCCGCCGCAGTGATGTCGATCGGGGCGGCTAACACCTTTACCCGGAACATCTGGAAGCCCTTCATTCATCCGCAGATGACGCCGCGCGAGGAATCGTTCCTCGCCAAACTCGTGTCGCTGGTTGTCAAGCTCGGGGCCCTGATGGTGATTTTCTTCGTGCCGACCCGGTTCGCGCTCGATCTGCAATTGTTGGGCGGCGTGTGGATGGTCCAGATCTTTCCGGCGGTGATCTTGGGCCTCTACGGTCGCTGGCTCAGCGGCCGGGCCCTGCTTGGCGGCTGGGCGGTCGGCATGATCGTCGGGGCATGGCTGTCCTGGGGTGAAAAGGCGTGGACGCCGGTCCATGCCCTCAGGTGGGATCTGCCCTTTGCCGGACAGATTGACACCGGCTTGGGCTTCGCCGTCTACAACGGTCTGACCGCCGTGGCGGCGAACCTCGTTGTGGCGGGGCTATTGTCCCTGGTCCTCCGGTCGAAGGCAGCCGACGAAACCTCGCCGGAAGATTATGACGATCGCGGTTTGGGACCGGCCGATCGTTTTCCAGGCGGAGCATCTCCCGAAACGATTTGAGTTGTCCCTCAGCTCTTCAGCGCGGCTGCGAGGGCGCGCATGTCTGCCCAAGCCTGTCGCTTCTGCGCAGGTTGACGCAAGAGGTAGGCGGGGTGGAACATCGCGAACGCGCGGATCGTCTGTCCGTTGTCGCATTCATAGGTGACCCACTTTCCCCGCATCCGCGTTATCCGCCCCTCGGGAACGCCGAGAAGCGTCTGCGCCGCCGACGCGCCGAGACAGACGAGGATCTGGGGCGCGGCAAGCTCGATCTGCCGTCGGATGAAAGGCAGGCAGGCCTGCGTCTCTTGCGGCGTCGGAGTTCGGTTTCCCGGCGGCCGCCAGGGGACCACGTTGGCGATATACACCTGCGTGCGATCCAATCCGACGGCGTGAAGCATGCGATCGAGCAGCTGGCCCGCCCTGCCGACGAACGGGCGGCCGATGCGGTCCTCGTCGCCGCCGGGGGCTTCGCCGACCAACATGACCTTCGACCCCGGCGCGCCGTCCGCAAACACGAGTTGCGTCGCGGTTTTTTTCAAGGCGCAACCTTCGAACCGCTCCAGATTCGAGCGCAGGGTCTCGAGATCCGGCGACGAGGCCGCGAGCGCATGCGCATGGGCGGCGGCCTCGGCGGCGGGCGGAGAAACGGACAGATTCCTCGGAGGCTCCGATTGCGTCTCCCGCGCCTGCGGCGCAACCGTCGTCCGAACGGTTGCTTCGGAGCGGGCAATCCGTCCGGTCGGCTCGTCGAATCGATTGCGAGGGCGCTCTTCAACGGCGATCGTAACGCCGGCGCTGGACCACCACCTCAGCGCGGCGGCCGCCTTAGCCGTATCCAATGCATCAGGTTTCGCATCTTCGACCGGATTCAAGCTGGCCTTTCTCCGCCCTGCTCGCTTGCGCCGTTACCGCCCGCGGCCCTAGCATGAGCATGTCGATGCGTGGCGCGTATTTCCGGACGCCATTGACTGGAACCCGTTCATACTTAAAGAGCGGGACAGATCCAAGAGCGACACGACCATGGCCAACGCATTCGAACTGCCGCCCCGAGAAGCAATGGAGTACGACGTTGTCGTCGTCGGCGCGGGTCCCGCCGGCCTCTCGGCGGCGATCCGACTGAAAACGCTGGACCCGAATCTCTCGGTGGTTGTGGTCGAAAAGGGCTCGACGGTGGGCGCGCACATTCTTTCGGGCGCCGTCATCGATCCGATTGGGCTCGACCGCCTGGCGCCGGATTGGCGCGATGACCCTGAATGTCCGCTCAAGACGCCCGTCAGCGAAGACCGATTCTATTTCATGACGGGGACGGGCAGCGTGAGGTTGCCTAATTGGCCTATGCCGCGGCTGATGAACAACCATGGCAATTTCGTCGGCTCCCTCGGCGCGGTCACGAGATGGCTTGGCTCGCGCGCGGAAGGTCTCGGGGTGGAGATCTACCCGGGGTTCGCGGCCACCGAGCTTCTCTTTGGCGACAAGGGCGAGGTCGTCGGCATCGCGACCGGGGACATGGGCGTTGGCCGCGATGGCCGGCCGAAGGCGAATTTCACCCGGGGCATGGAACTCAGAGGGAAATACATCCTGCTGGCCGAGGGAGCGCGCGGCTCCCTGGCGAAGCAGGCGATCGCGCGTTACAAACTCGATTCAGTCAGCGGATCCCAAAAGTACGGAATCGGCCTGAAGGAACTGTGGCAGGTCTCGCCGGACCAATTCAGCAGGGGACTCGTCCAGCATACTTTCGGTTGGCCCCTGTCGCGCGGCTCGACCGGAGGGTCGTTCCTTTATCATTACGACGACCGGCTGGTGTCCGTCGGATTCGTCGTTCACCTGAGCTATGAGAACCCTACGCTGTCGCCGTTCGACGAGTTCCAGCGATTCAAGACTCATCCGCTCGTTCGCGAAACGCTGACGGGCGGCAAGCGCCTCGGCTACGGCGCGCGCGCAATCGCGTCGGGTGGTTGGCAGTCGGTTCCGAAACTTGCCTTCCCCGGAGGAGCCCTCATCGGCTGCGCGGCCGGCTTTGTGAATTTCGCCCGGATCAAGGGCTCCCACAACGCCGTGTTGTCTGGCATGTTGGCGGCGGACAAGGTCCACGAGGCGCTGTCGGCGGGCCGAGCGAACGACGAGCTTGCCAGCTACGAAGCCGCATGGCGCGCCTCGGACATCGGCGCCGACCTCTACAAGGTGCGTAACGTCAAATCTCTGTGGTCGCGGTTCGGTCTGGTCGTCGGAGTCGGCCTCGGCGGTCTCGACATGTGGACCAACGAACTGTTCAAGAAGTCGATCTTCGGCAACCTCAAGCACCACAAGCCGGACAGCCAGACCCTGAAGCCGATTTCGGAAGTTACCCCTATCGTTTACCCGAAGCCTGACGGCGTCATAAGCTTCGACAAGAGCTCGTCCGTGTTCGTGTCCAACACCAACCACGAGGAGGACCAGCCGGTCCATTTGCGGTTGGCCGATCCGACCATTCCGATCCGGGAGAACCTTCCTCGTTACGGAGAGCCGGCCCGGCTTTACTGCCCGGCCGGAGTTTACGAGGTTGTTTACGCCGACGAGACCCGCCGAAGCGATCCCCGTTTCGTCATCAACGCCCAGAATTGCGTGCATTGCAAGACGTGCGACGTCAAGGATCCTGCGGAGAACATCACCTGGACGCCGCCGGAGGGAGGCGGTGGCCCGAACTATTCCGACATGTGAGGCGCAGACGGCGCAAATTCGCCCTTTTTTCAGATGAAACGGACACCCGCTTGGGCGGCGAACGCGTCGCTCGCCCATATCCCTAAGGTGCTCCCCAGCAAGGAGAGTTGACCAGAGTGAAAAGCCCATTGAAGCGCCAGACGCTGGCAGTCGCACTGTTCGCCGCCGGCTTGTTGTCCGCAGCCGCGCCCACGAGGGCCGCCACTTCGCCGACGGAGGCCCCTCCGCCGGAGGAAACCGCCGCGAGCGAACCCGGAAATTACTTGGCGGCTCTCATCGCAAGCTCGGATCGCGACACGGCCTCCGCCGAGTCATATTATCGCGAGGCGCTTCGCATCGATCCCAGGAATGCGGATCTCCTCGAGCGAACGTTCGCGGCGGCTCTCTCGAACGGAGACGAGCAAACGGCCGATATGCTCGCCGAACGACTTCTGACCCGAGACCCAACCAACAATCTTGCGCATCTGGCCGCGGCCGTTCACGCCATCCAGCAGGGGCAGTATTCAGCAGCCAGAGCGCAGCTCGCCACCAGCGATCCTCGATCGAGAGATGTGACGACGGCGCTATTGGCGGCTTGGTGTTACGCCGGTCAGAGCGACCTTCGCCGGGCGCTTGATACGCTCGACCGGATCCGGGATTCGTCGTTCGCGGCCTTTCGTGACTATAACGCTGGGCTGATTTCCGAGCAGCTCGGAAATCCGGCAGAGGCTCGGCGCAGGCTAAAATCCGCCTACGAGGCAGACAAGAACACCCTTCGCTTTGCCGACGCGTACGCCCGTTTCCTTGCGGCTCACGGCGAGGTCGACGGCGCAAAAGGCGTTTATCGCGAGTTTTCCGCTCTCGCTCCGCATCACCCCGTTGTCGAACGCGAGCTCGCGGATCTCGATGCCGGCCGCGTTCCCGATCCTCTCGTCCGTAGCCCGAAGGAGGGCGCGGCAGAGGTGCTTTACGGCCTGGGCGCAGCGGGGAGCCGACAGGGAGATGAACTCCCGGCGCTGATCTATCTTCGCTTGTCGCTCTACCTGCGGCCGTCGAGCGACATGACCGCCGTCACATTGGCGAATCTGTTCGAGCGGATGAAGCAGAGCGAGCAAGCGATTGCGGCCTATCAGAAGGTGCCGCAGAATTCCCCGTTCCGAGAAGACGCTGACATTCAGGTCGCGCTCCTGCTCGACGGCATGGGGAAGACGGACGAGGCGATGCGGCGCATGACCGAGATTGTGGCGGCTCGCCCCAACGACGTCGATGCTCTGAGCTCTTTGGCGGCTTTGCAGCGCTCCGCGAAGAAATACGCAGAAGCAGCCGCCACCTACGACCGAGCCATCGCAGCGGTCGGCGTTCCGCAACGCGACAATTGGACGCTTTTCTACTTTCGCGGAATCTGCTTCGAACGGGATAAGCAGTGGCCAAAGGCGGAAGCAGACTTCAAAAAGGCGCTGGAGCTGTACCCGGACCAGCCGCTGGTGCTCAACTATCTTGGATATTCCTGGGTTGATCAGGGGGTCAACCTCGAAGAGGCTTTCAAGATGCTCCGGCGGGCCGTCGAGTTGCAGCCAAACGACGGCTATATCGTCGACAGTCTGGGTTGGGCCCACTTCAAGCTCGGACAATATATCGAGGCGACGGAGACGCTCGAGCGAGCAATCGCTCTGAAGCCAGCCGATCCGGTGCTGAACGACCACCTTGGCGACGCCTATTGGCGGGTCAATCGGCGAACAGAGGCGCGTTTCCAGTGGAACCATGCACGCGACATGGGGCCGGAACCCGACGATCTGCCGGGCATCCTGAAGAAAATCGAATTCGGCCTGCCGGAAACGACCAGCGCGCCGCAGGCGCCGGTCGAGGCCGACAAACAGAAGAGCGGAGGCTGATCGCCGCCCGATCATGCGCTGGTACCGCGCTCCGGCCAAGGTAAACTTGGTCCTTCGCGTGCTGGCCCGCCGGGCTGATGGGCTGCACGAGATTGAAAGCGTGGTGGCTTTCGCAGAGATATGCGACTGGCTTGGATACGAGCCCGGACCAAGCCTGGAACTCGCCGTCGAGGGTCCGTTGGCGGCCGAGTCAGGCCCGCCCGAGAAGAATCTCGTCCTGCGCGCGGCGCACGGATTGGCGGCGCAAATTCCTGATTTGACGCTCGGCCGGTTCCGGCTGCTCAAGCGCTTGCCGGCTGCAGCCGGCATCGGCGGCGGCTCCTCGGACGCGGCGGCAGCCTTGGCGGCGCTCGCCGAGGAGAACGGGTTGGCGCCCGGCGATGAACGACTTCGCTCGGCGGCGATCGAGACCGGAGCGGACGTCCCGGTGTGTCTGTTCGGCGAAGCGACGCTTGTCTCGGGAATTGGCGAGCGGATCGGCCCTCCGGTCGCCTTGCCCGGTGTTTTTGCTGTCCTCGCGAACCCCGGGGTCCCAGCGCCTACGCGACATGTCTTTGAAGCGCTCGGTTTGGCGCCCGGGGCGCGGGTCCAGCCCGCCGGGCTGCAGCAGATGCTCGCCCTGGAGGGCGGCGCGGGAAAGACCTTCGAAACGCTTGTTTCGGGCGCCAATGACCTGGAGGCGGCAGCGCTTCGCGTCGCCCCCGCAATCGGACCCGCGCTGGAAGCGCTGGCGCGCTTGCCGGGGGCGAGGGCCGCGCGGATGTCGGGTTCTGGGGCGACATGCTTCGCTTTGTTCGCCAGCCCAGACGCCGCGGCGATGGCGCAAAGAATCCTCGCCGCCGAGCACCCGAATTGGTGGGTCAAGGCAACCACGCTGCGTTAGGAGTTTGCGTTCAGGCGAGCGCAACAGCGAAAGCTTTTTTGCCCCTTTCACGCTTACGCAAAACAGCTGTTTACCCGTTCGGAGGGACTCTTTCGGCCTGATTTCGAGCGTCACGGCCGCAGCAGGAAGAGCACGCGACGCAAAGAGATCGTTGGCAGCGTCGCGGACCTCGGATAAAGGGTTTGGGCTTAATCTTCTCAGCCCGGAGCCGCAAACCTTTTGAGCGGACGAGCCGAGGTAACAGTGGCGATTGACGGAGAAGCGATGTCCATCGACGAAGTGCCGTCGGAAATGCCGCCTCGGCATCCCCACGACTTCTCCAGTCTCCAGGGCCTACAAATTGTCGGCGCTGCGGAAAATCACGCATCGGATGATTGGCGTGAAGCGTTGAAGTTGGAGCTCGAGACGCGAGCGGCGCGGTTCCACCAGGCCGTCGACGCTTCGATGGTTCTATCGGACGACGGCGTCATTCGCTGGCTCGGGGATCCCGTGGCGCGACTCGCGGCCGGCCCCGATCTGCTGAGCCCCCGCGCGCTCGTCCTCGCCGACACCAGTTTGCCCGAGAGCGCCCGGGATATCGTCGCTGCGCGGCTCGAGCTTTGGCTGGCGGCGACCGTCCGCCGGCTTCTCGGGCCATTGCTGGCGCTCCGGAGCCTGCAGGAGGAGTCCGAACCGGTCCGTCAGCTCGGGGCGAAAATCGCGGATTCGCTCGGAGTATTGGAGCGCGAACCGCTGAAGAGTCAGATCAAGGCGCTTGATCAGAACTCCCGCGCGGCCTTGAGACGCCACGGCGTGAGGTTCGGGGCCTACTATATTTACGTCCCTCAGTCGCTCAAACCCGTTTCGAGAGCTTTGGCGCTGCAATTGTGGAGCGTCAGGATGCCTGACCTCAGCGGCGAGGAATTTGTCAAAACGCTGCTTCCGCTAGCGTCGACCGGGCGAACGTCGTTGCCCGTCAATCCATCGATTTCGAAGGAGGGATATCGTGTGGCCGGATTCCGTACCTGCGGCGAACGTGCAGTACGGGTCGACATCGTCGAACGCCTTTCGGACATCATCCGCGGCTCGTTCGTAGCCTGCTCAATCTCCGACGCCACCCGGGCGTCGGGTTCCGCGTTTGTCATAAGCGGCCAGATGACGTCGTTGACAGGGTGTTCGGGGGACGCCTTTGCTTCGATCCTTCGCTCGCTCGGGTATGAAAGCTTCGAAATCGAGCCAAGCAGGCTGGGAGATCCTCGAATTGCAGGCGAAGCGGCAGCGGTGGGGACCGCTTCCGCCGAGACCGGGGTAGTTGCTGCTAAGAGCGGGGGGGAGCAGCCAATCAGCGAGGAGGTGTTGGACGTCGGAGCGGACGACACTGCCAGTGAGGAAAACGGAGCAGTAGTCCAACGGGCGAAACCGGACGAAGCTGACCGAGCGAATGACCCTCCGGACGTTTCCCCTGAACCCGTCGAGTGCGCTGGACAAGCCGAGCCGGCAGCGTCCGAGACTATGGCCGACGAGGCCTCGTCATCCGTCCAGACGACCGTAATCGCATGGCGACTTGCCCGGAGGCAGCGACCTGAGAGGCCAAAACGGCGGCATCGTCACAGCGAGGCGGCGACCAAGGCTTCTTTTGCGGACGAGGGCGTCGGCTCGGAATCCCGCGCCAATTTCCTCCGGCGTGGGAAAGCAGAAATACGCGCAGGCGCGAAAGAGCGGCAGCCGGAGCGGTCTTCAGCCAACTCAAAACGAGAGCCTTTCAAAGGCAAAAAGCGCGGCAGTTCGGCGGCCAAACCGGATGCTCCTCCAGCAGTAGCTCAAATCGAGTCGCGGCGCCCTACGCGGGTGGACCCGACTTCTCCATTCGCAAAGTTGCTTGAGCTTCGGACAGTTCTTGAAAAGCAGGGCAAAAATCGCTGATCGGAGTCCCTTCAGCCTGATTGCCTCAGCGCGCGCTGCAAATTTCGCCGAAGAAGCCTGGGTCTTCGAAGAGGCTTCAGCAAGGTCAGGAAGGAAAGTTTGATGACGTATGTCGTTGTCGAGAACTGCATAAAGTGCAAGTACATGGATTGCGTTGAGGTCTGTCCCGTGGATTGTTTCTACGAGGGCGCCAATATGTTAGTCATTCACCCTGACGAGTGCATTGACTGCGGCGTCTGCGAGCCGGAATGCCCGGCTGAAGCGATAAAGCCGGATACGGAGCCCGATTTGGCTCGGTGGTTGAAGCTGAACGCGGATTACGCGAAATCGTGGCCGAACATCACGTCCAAAAAAGAGCCGCCTGCCGACGCCAAGGAATATGACGGTCGGCCAAACAAATTCGCCGACTACTTTTCCGCTGATCCCGGCCAGGGCGACTAAGCTCCTTTTAAGCGCACAATGTTTGTGTTAATTAACATTTAACCAGGCGAGCCGGCGTCGTCGGATTACGCCATCATGCTCTTTGATTTTTCGACTAAATTGTGCTAAACGACATATTAATCCCGGAGGGATCCCGCGACGGACTGTCGGCGGCGTCGTTGCGTCCTTATCTTAGGGACCTGTAGCTGTTTACAAGACTGGCGCGATCTAACTGCGGTGTCAGCCGCCAGTCAGGCGTGGAGATGTTACGATGGCGGCGCGTAGAAAGTCGACAAGGAAAAATATCGCGACAGCTACAAAGCACAAAACTGCATCCGCCGTTAGAACGACGCGCGGCAGCAAGCGGAGCAAGGTTCCGGTCAAGTCGAAGGCGAAGTCCGCCTCTTCGAAACGGGCGCGAAAGGCATCTGGTACAACAGGCTTACCGGCGCAGAGTGCGACAAGAAGGCCTACGAAGGCCCAACAATCCGTCCTGAGCAATGCGCGTAAACCGGCCAAGACGAAAAAGAAGGGTGATCGGGCAAAAGGAAAGATTTCGAAGACGGCAGGCGCCCCTAACACAAAGCGAGTGGAAGCAAGTTTGCGAACAAAAATTCAGCAGAAAAGCGAGGCGAAAGTGGTGGTTCGGTCGTCGGTTCAAAACTCCAAGACAGGGACGGCAGTGCCAGAAGGTAACAACACGATGTCATCCAATTCTAGCTCTGAGGCGTCCGAGATGAAGGCGACGACGTTGGCGAGCAAGGAGCTAAAAGCTGCTTCCCGCGAAACGCAGGCTGTTGCGTCGAAGACTGGAAAGCCAGGCGCTCACAGACAAGGCTTCAAGCTGAACGAATTCGTTGTCTATCCCGCTCACGGCGTTGGCCAAATCATCGCGATCGAAGAACAAGAAGTCGCCGGCTTCAAGCTGGAGCTGTTCGTGATCAGCTTCTCGAAAGACAAGATGACATTGCGTGTCCCGACCTCCAAGGGAGCGGGTGTGGGAATGCGAAAGATATCGGATCCGGACACAGCGAAGCGTTCGCTGGAGATCTTAACAGGCCGGGCGCGGATCAAGCGGACCATGTGGTCGCGTAGAGCCCAAGAATACGAGGCAAAGATCAATTCCGGCGACATAAACGCCATTGCCGAAGTTGTTCGCGACCTCTACCGATCGGACGCGCAGCCCGAGCAGTCATATTCAGAGCGCCAACTATACGAGGCGGCTCTAGACCGAATGGTGCGCGAGATCGCAGCGGTGCAAAGGACAACCGAACTGGATGCGCTTCGAACTGTGGAGGCGCAACTCCAACGGAGCCACGGCCGATCCAGCAAAACGACCGCAGCGGCTGGGAGCGAAGCTGTCGACCCCGAGATTGAGGAAGCCGCATAGCTTAGCCTGACCTTTCTCCTTCTGGCCCACCCAAGGCTAGAAGGAGATTTATCTGCACCCCGCGCATGACCAGCGCAAGTCGATTTTGAGAGGCTTGCTTTACGTCATCAACTGGCCGCCGTTCGCCGAAAGAGTTGATCCGGTGATGAAGCCGGCGTCGTCGGCGGCGAGGAACACGACGCAACGTGCGACCTCCTCGGGTTCGCCAAGCCTCCGAGCTGGAATCTGAGGGAGAATCTGACTGTCAAGGACCTCCTTCCGGACAGCCTTGACCATTTCCGTGGCGATGTAGCCCGGACAGATGGCGTTGACCGTAATTCCCTTATTGGCGTTTTCCAGGGCGAGCGCCTTGGTGAAGCCGATGTCTCCTGCCTTGGATGCGGAGTAGTTCGTCTGGCCCATTTGCCCCTTTTGTCCGTTGACCGAGGAAATGTTGATGATGCGGCCAAACCCCCGCTCTCGCATTCCCTCGATGACCGGGCGGCACATGTTAAACAGGGAGTTCAAGTTCGTGTTGATAACGCTGTACCACTGGTCGGGCGTCATTTTATGAAACATCCCGTCCTTGGTGATGCCGGCGTTATTCACAAGCACGTCGACAGGACCAAGCTCCTTTTCAACCCGGCTGAGGCCGACCACGCAGTCGTCATAATTCACAACGTTCCACTTGTAGACATGGACGCCTGTCTCCTGTTTGAACTTATCCGCAGCTTCGTCGTTGGCATGATAGGTAGCCGCAACTTGATATCCCGCCGCCTTCAAGGCGCGGGACACCGCCGCACCTATGCCACGCGTTCCTCCGGTTACTACTGCAACCCTGCTCATGTTACCTCCCTAGATCACCGCCGGCTGCGCGCCGCTTTCGCTCTGGTTCATGCACATATTACGACTCAGTTCAACGCTCCAGTCTTATGGCGTTCCTCTCCGGCAAAACACCGCAACACGGTGCTTGCTCCTCATACCAGGAGTCGCCTCCGGCGAAACCGTCGCCGACAATACTTGAGCCGCCTATTCAGCCGAGATTTGATATCGATCAAAACGCCAAGCAATGTCGCAAGTGCGGCTTGAGAAAAGGAGAGCGTCTCAGAAGCTGAAAGCGGCAATCGATCAACCTCGGGAAACCCGCCGATTGGTGGACCTCCAGGCGCATCATCAGAAACGGCTGGCGTCGCGTGGCGTTTTCTAGCAGCGAAGACGCCAACAGCGAAGCATTGAGAAGCAGGCGCCGGCGACGCGCCTGGGCGAGGGGCTGCTGATCGGCGCCGCGCAGGCGTCGCCCCGCAGCTGACCTTGTAGGGCTGCGCCGTGCCTTCCCCCTCCCCGTGCCCAGCCGAGTCTTGCTGCTTTGCAAAAAACAAAATGCCTACACGCAAAAGAACCGCCGAAGGTTCTTGTGGGGCGTGACAAATCATGCAAAAATCATGGATGCGCCTGCCCGACTACCTTGCCGAGCGCAATCTCAGCCACGAGGAGTTTGCGGAGACCCTTGGGGTTCATCCGACGACGGTCTATCGGCTTTGTAGCGGTCTTTCGTTCCCGAAGCGATCCACGATCCGGCAGATCCTCGAATTAACCAACGGGCTCGTGACGGCAAACGATTTTCTCGGCATCGAGCGGCCGCCGCGCCACATCGGCGGCCGTGGGCGTCCGCGGCGTGAAAAAACACCGGAGGCCACACCTGCTCCCAACGAATTTCCCCCCAACCCGCCGAAAGGGCGCACAGGACACGAAATGCAGCACCCCGTCACCGCCGCCATCGAGGCCTTCGCACGCGGCGAGATCGTCGTCGTCACGGACGACGACGATCGCGAAAATGAGGGCGACATGATCGTTGCGGCGTCGTTGTGCACAACCGACAAGATGGCCTTTGTCATCCGCAACGGCTGCGGCATCGTCTGCGCTCCGTTGACCGCCGACGACGCCCGCCGGCTGCATCTGCCGCCGATGGTCGCGGCGAATGACGCGCCGCTCGGCACCGCCTTCACGGTCTCGGTCGACGTCAAGCATGGCATGACAACCGGCATTTCGGCCGAGCAGCGCTGCAACACCGTACGGGCGCTCGCCAACGGAAACATGGGCGCGAGCGACTTCGTGCGACCGGGCCACGTGTTCCCACTCGTCGCCAGGGAAGGCGGCGTTCTGATGCGCTCTGGCCATACCGAAGCGGCGGTCGATCTTTGCAAGCTCGCGCAGCTGCCGCCGGTCGCGGTGATCTGCGAGCTCGCGAACGACGACGGCACGGTGATGGTGGGGCGCCAGATCGAGGCTTTCGCCGACGGGCACAAGCTCAAGCGCATCTCCGTCGCCGATCTCATCGCCTTTCGACAGGCGCGCGAGAAGCTGGTCGAGCAAGTCGCGGCCTTCCCGGTAAAGACGCAGATCGGCGAACTGCAAGGTTACGCCTATCGGACTCCGTTCGACCCGGCGCTGCATTTCGCCTTCGTCCACGGGTCGATCGGCGACGGTCGGGCCATGCCGGCCAGGCTTCACCGCTGCGACATCGTCAGCGACATTTTTGGCGCCGGCGCGATTCCAAAGGTACTGCAGCGCTTCAAGGCGGAGGGTCGCGGTGCGCTCGTCTACCTGCGCGACGGATCGGCGGGCGTTCCGGCGAACTTCGGCGGCGCGGAGGTATCGGGCTCCGATGGCGCGCGGGCGTCGCAATGGCGAGAAGTCGGCCTCGGAGCACAGATCCTGCGCGATCTCGGCGTTTCATCCATCCGTTTGCGCACGGACAGCCCCCGCACCTACGTCGGTCTGTCGGGCTTCGGCATCGAAATCGCTTCGGTCGAGCCGATCGACGGGTAAGCGCGGGCGGGCAACTTCAGCCTTCCATCAGTGTCGTCACGTGAGCGGCGACCGAACGCGCGAGGCCTTCGAGATCGTACCCGCCCTCGAGCACCGAGATGACGCGGCCGCCGCACCGCTTCTGTGCGATTTCCATAAGCCTTCGGGTGACCCAAACGAAATCCGCCTCGACCAGATTGATGTTGCCGAGCGGATCCCGACGATGGGCGTCGAAACCGGCAGAGATAATGATCAAGTCGGGGGCAAACTCTGTGATGCGCGGCAGTATTGCGACCTCGATCGCCTCGCGAAACGTGTCGCCGGCGTCGCCAGCCCTCAGAGGCGCGTTCACGATCTGGTCGTGCGCGCCGCGCTCGCCGATCGAGCCGGTCCCCGGGTAGTGCGGCATTTCGTGGGTCGAGGCATAGAGGACGGACGGATCGTCCCAGAAGATGTGCTGGGTGCCGTTGCCGTGATGTACGTCGAAGTCCATGATCGCGACGCGCTCCGCTCCGTAAGTGGAGTGCGCGTGCCGGGCGGCGACCGCGACGTTGTTGAAGAAACAGAAACCCATGGGGGTCGCGACCTCGGCGTGATGGCCCGGCGGCCTGGTGGCGACGAAAGCGTTTCTCACCTTGCGGGTCATCACTTCGTCCACGGCGGAGACGGCGCCGCCGGCCGAGCGTAGGGCCGCCTCGAAGGTCCCAGGCGACATGGAGGTGTCCTGATCGATCACGGTGTGACCCTGGGTCGGGGTCGCGGCTCGCAACGCCTCGATATAGTCGAGCGGGTGGACGCGCGCGATCGCCGAGATCTCAGCCCGCGGAGCAATGTCGCGGGCGAGCATCTGAAAGTTTTCACTTTCGAGGGCGCGCTCGACGGCGCGCAACCGGTCCGGCTGTTCGGGATGTCCCTCACCCATGTCATGCGCCAGGCATGCAGGATGACTGATGAGCAGCGTGGTCACTATCTGGGTCCTGCTTGGCGGCGCGTTACCCCCGCAGGCGCGAGTCTTGCCTTGACGGCCGAGAAAGTCGATAGCGTCGGCCGATCACGACGGAACGGGTTCCTGCTTGCATGTCAATCGTTTTGCTTCAGCCTCCACCTCGGGATACAGGCTGGGGAACTCACTGAAGACGCGGATCACCACATAGCCTTCGCGGGCCGGCGCGGCAACGCGCAAATCGTGCGAAGGGGACTCTTCGTCATCACGGGCTGCAAGCGCGCGGATTTCCTGCGGCGTTCCAAGCACGGCCTCGACAACGCCGTGGGTCGCAGCCTTGTCAGTCAGCGCGTAGAATACGAGGCCCCGGCGGGTATGAAACGAGATCGAGGAGAAGGAGCGCCCGGCCGGCGCCTGGACCCGGATGGGGCCGGGTGCGAGGTCGTACCGGCAGAAGGCCATCGCTACGGCAGGATCGGCGTATGGGAATAGCCTTTCCGCCGGGCCCGCTCGCGGCAGCAGGACGGTCTCGTCGAGCGAGCCGAGCGGAGCGAGCCGGGCGAAGGCGTCGCGGCTCGCAACGTAAGGCGCGAGAAGCACGACGATGAAATGGACCAGCGCAGCGAGAATGAAGCTCGCGGCCAGAAGGGCGACCGCTTCGTCGCCTCGAAGCCGCGCCGTCATCCGCAGCTGACCCTCGTCACGCGCGGCGCCGTCGACTGGTCCATCGCTCCGGCGGTGGCGCCTAGAGGTAAGTCGTACAGTCGCAACGCGAGCGCAAACGGCCCCTGTGTCGCGATCGGCAGCCAGTTGCCCGGTTGGACGTCGGCGGCGACCATGATGGTGAAGTCGCCGTTGCCGGCGCGGAGGATCTCCGACGAGCGGAAGCCGTAACGCCGGGCCAAGTTCTCGATAGGCCAGCCATCCTGCTCGATCAGGCTCAGCGTCCAGTAGCGCGCGACGGGCACGCGCGAACCGACCTTGTAGACGCAGCGGGAGTTCAGGGCTCGTCCGTTATCATCGACCCTCGCTATCAATTGCAGTCCCTCGCCGACGGCGAGAGGAATTTCGCCGCTGTGCTCGAGCCGGGCGAGCGTATAGGGGTCCGCCTCCGTCGAGCCGGCGTGGGCTTCGAGCTCCCACGGACCGAGCCGGATTCGATCGAATGGACTGAGATGCGAGAACGCGTATGCGCTCGCGAGGAGGCCCAGCCCGAGACCGAGCGAACACATGACCAGGGCTCTGACAAATAACCACAAGGAACGCGGCTCCCAGAGAGGCGGCAGATGAACGCGAGGCGGACGCCGGAAGTCAAGCGTTGTCAGGGGGAGCCTATGCTCCTCCGCATGGCCTCGACCGGTACGGCTTTTGGCGCCGCAGACGTTTGGCCAACCAACGCCGTACGAGCCAGGTCGGCGATATCGAGGATCGCCTTAGTCTCCGACGGCGATAGTCCCATCGGCGGCGCAGAAGCCTCGGCGGAAGTCTGCGCCGCCTTCGTGGACGCGGCCGGCTGATTGGGCGCCGCGGGCGGCGGGGGGACGCCGAACGGAGGCTTTGTCTCGAGCCCCTGGTGAGCGAAGACCATGATGTCGTGCCAGGTCATCGCCGGCAATATGCCGCCGGTCAAATTCTCCATCGGCGCGTTGTCGTCGTTGCCGAACCAGACGCTGCCGACGAGATTTCCGGTGAAGGCGTTGAACCATGCATTGGTCGAGTTGTTGGTCGTGCCCGTCTTGCCCGAGATGGCGAGGCCGGGAATCTGGGCGGCGCGGCCGGTGCCCTCTGTCACGACATGCGTCATGATATTGTTCATTTCGGCGACCTTGTCCGCCGGAAGCACGCGCACCGGCGGTCCGCTGTCCCTGTCGTGCGAGTAGATCAGCTGTCCCTTCGAGTTGCGCACTTCGATCGCCGCATAGGGGGTGACGCGCCAGCCGCCGCTGGCGAGCGTCGCGTTGGCCGCGACCATATCGATCATCTTGACCTCGTCCGCCCCGATAGGGAGGGAGACGGTGTCGACAAGCGGCGTCGTCACGCCCATCGCGCGGGCCGTCGCGACGATCTTGGAGCGTCCAAGCGCGGCGATCTTGGCCAGGTGATAGCTCTGCTTCGGAGGCCAGTAGACTTCGCCGATCTTGACCGACAGACGAATCGCAGCGGTGTTCAGCAATTCCGCCAGTGCTCGATAAAGTGGAATGATGCCTGCGCTCTCGCCGTGGTAATTATGAACGCAATAATCCCCGATGCAGATGCCCGATGCGTCGATCGGCGTGTTCGCGTGATATTTGCCCGTCAAGAGAGCGGTCATGTAGTCGAAAATCTTGAATGACGAGCCGGGCTGGCGCTCCGCGTCGGTTGCGCGGTTGAACTGGCTCGCCCCGTAGTCGCGCCCCCCGACCACCGCCCGCACCAGTCCGTCGGTCGTCGCGATGACCGTCGCCGCCTGATGCGCGCGATAGGCGGGCGCCTTGTCGCGTAACATGGTCTCAATGATCGTCTCGGCCTTGGTCTGCAGCGCTTGGTCCAAGCCGGTTCGCACGGTCAGGGTGCGGTCGTCCCCGAGCTTGCCGGCGGCGGCGAGCGCCCTGACCTCGGAATAGGCGAAGTCGAGGTACCAATCCGGGCTGTCGTGCGGGGTCTGGTCGATCGGTGTGGCTGGGTTGCGGCGAGCCGCATAGACCTGCCCTTCGGTCATGAAGCCCGCATCGACGAGGTTGCTCAAAACGTCGTTGGCTCGCGCCCGCGCCGCCGCCAGGTTGACTAGGGGCGAATATTTCGTCGGCGCTTTGAACAGGCCGGCGAGCATTGCCGCCTCCGCAAGATTAATGTCGCGGGCGGATTTCCCAAAATAAGTCTGGGCGGCCGCCTGAACGCCGAATGCGCCCGCTCCCATATACGCTCGGTCGAGATAGAGCTTCAGAATCTCCTTCTTGGTCAGATGGTGTTCGAGCCATAACGCGAGATAGGCTTCCTTGATTTTGCGCTCGATCGAGCGCTCATTGGTGAGGAAGAGGTTCTTCGCCAATTGCTGGGTGATCGATGAACCGCCCTGGACGACGCCGGACGCCTTGGCGTCGACGGTCAGCGCGCGGATTGTGCCGACGACGTCGATGCCGAAGTGACTGTAGAAGCGACGATCCTCGGTCGCCAGCACCGCCTTGACGAAATAATCCGGCAACTCCTCGAACGGCACAGCGTCGTCGTGCTTGATGCCGCGCTTGCCGACTTCGACGCCGTAGCGGTTCTGAAACGTCACTGCGAGGTCGCCGCGCTTCAGCCAATCGTCGTTCGCCGTCTCCTGGAACGCCGGAATGGCCAGCGCGAGCACGACGAGGAGACCGGCGAGCCCGAGCGTCAGGGCTTCGCAGGCGAGTTCGACCAGGACGCGGGGGGCTCCGCAAAGATGCAGCCGGTCGGACGCGGCGTCCAAAGCTCGCAGGATGGCGTACACCTTCTGGCGCGCGTTGAACATCGACAAATCGACGAAGGCGTCGAATGCGAGCATTGCCCGCGACGCCACAGCCTGCAGCCTCGTGATCCGCGGATTCGGCACGACATCCTCGATTGTGGCCAAGCCCGAGCGGGTCGTTCGGGCGGGAAGGCCTAATAACATAGGCGTTGGCTTCAGCCTGGCCTAGAGATGCGACTTTTCGGCGCCGTCATGGGACTGGCAGACCATGCAAAAGCCGCGATGGCGGGGTCCTGTATCCTGGAAG
This sequence comes from uncultured Alphaproteobacteria bacterium, assembly GCA_963823165.1. Lineage (GTDB taxonomy): Bacteria > Pseudomonadota > Alphaproteobacteria > Rhizobiales > Beijerinckiaceae > Roseiarcus. The sequence continues at coordinate 33,015 of CAWGKV010000041.1, forward strand.
CAGAATTCGAGCCGGCAGGAATGACGATCAAGGACCCGGTTGCGGCCCCGTTCTGGCGCGTGAAGACGCTGGACGAGATGAGCCGGGACGAGTGGGAGAGCCTGTGCGACGGCTGCGCCCGTTGTTGCTTGGTCAAGCTCGAGGACGAAGACACAGGCGACATCCACTTCACCGACATCGGTTGCAGGCTGCTCGACGCAAAATCCTGTCGCTGCCGTGACTACCCGCGGCGCAACCGTCGCGTTCCCGACTGCGTAAAGCTCACGCCGACAGCGGTTCGCACGCTGACCTGGCTGCCGGTGACCTGCGCTTACCGGCTCGTCGCCGAAGGCAAGGATCTTCCCGAGTGGCACCCTTTGGTTTCGGGTTCGGTCGACAGCATTCATGAGGCCGGCGTTTCGGTGCGCGGGAGGGTCGTTGCCAGCGAAGACGATCTCGCGCAAGACCTCTGGCCGGACCGAATCGTCAAATGGCCCAACCGGCCCCCGCGCAAGAGCCGATAGAAACTGCCAGGACAAGCTGTTGCGCGTCTGATCTTCGCTCCATCGCCCACGCATGGCGGCCGAAGCGCTCTAACTCCGTCAGGCCGAAGCGCTCGGTCGCGACTTCAAAGCCTCCCGCCATCGGCCGAGATTGGCGAGTTCCTTAGGAATTGCGATGCGGGCGGACTTGGCGAAGTCGAGCGCCACAAGCCCGGTAATATCCGCGACAGTGAAACGCCCTCCCGCGATGAACGGCCGGTCGCGCAAGACGTCATCGAAGATCATCATGCTGCGCAGCGCCCGAGGGCGATTGGCCGCCGCCCAGTCGGCGATCTGCGGCTCCTCGAGTTTTGCCATATGCGGATGCGTGTGGCGGAAAACCTGGGCGATCGGCAGCAGCAGATGCAACTCGACGCGGCGCTGCCACATCTCGATTTGCGCCCGTTCGAGCGGCGTCGCGCCGAACAAGTTCGGCTCCGGATGGAGTTCCTCGATATAGCGGCAGATCGCAATCAATTCGCCGATCACCGTGCCGTCGTCGAGTTCAAGGGCCGGAATCACCTGGAATGGATTGATCGCCGAGAACTCGGCCGTCTTGTGCTCGAGTTTGGCGAGATCCACCTCAACCCGCGGGATCGACAGGTCCTTTTCGGCCAGGAAAATGCGCACGCGTCGCGCGTTCGGCGCGAGATTGGAATTGTAAAGCTTCAACTGCGCCTCCCTTTGTTCGGGCGGGTAGGTTAGCCAACTGCTCACCGGAAATCTTCAGGAGCGGTGACTCTTCGTCAGGCCGCGTTAATCAATTGAACAGCATAATCGCCACGCATGTTGCGTAGCGTGCCAGGCGAGTCATGAGCGAGCTGAGGGGGCAGAAGGGCGCCGGGCAAGGCGAATCGGACGCTGCGGCGCGCCGGCGCAAGATAACGCTCGAACTGCGCCGGGCGCGGCAGGCGTTGATCGGGCCCGATCCGATTCCGACCCATTCGGCTGCGATGGTGCGGCTGTTCGCCGACATAAACCGGAGTGCGGCGCCGATGTTGGGCCTCCTCGCGCTCGGCATCTGCGGGGTTGCGCTGGCGTTCATCGGGGCGGGAGCGCTGGCGATCTGGTCGGCATTCATCGTCGGCGCGATCGCTTTGGTATATGCGTTGCCGATCGCCTTCCTCGAAAGCGTCGACGCAGAGAAAGCCGCCGGCGCGTGGCGGCGCAAGTTCGTGCTCGCCACCGCGTTCTGCGGCTCGGCCTGGGCCTTTCTCATCGTCGCGCTCCTGCGGGCCGACGAGCCCAGCGCTCACGCCTTCGCTATTCTGGTCATGCTGTTGATCTCGACGGTGATGTCGCTGTTGGCCGCGGCCATTCCGGCGGCCTTCGTCGCGGGGATGCTGCCGATGATCGTCGGCGTCATCATGCTTTACGCTCCGCGCCTGCAGGGCGCGGCGGCGCCCACTGCAGCGCTGGCGGTCGGCGTCATTGGCTATTTCCTGATCGTCGTCCAGCGCCTGCACGCCGCGGCAGCGCGCAACATTTCGTTCCAGGCCGAGAAGGATTCGCTGATCGCCGAACTCGAACAGGCGAGGCTCAACTCGGACGAGGCGCGCCGCAGGGCGGAGAGCGCGAACCTGGCGAAGTCGCGATTCCTCGCCACCATGAGCCATGAGCTTCGTACGCCGCTCAACGCCATCCTCGGCTTCTCGGAGGTGATGAAAGGCGAACTTTTCGGTCCCCACAGCACGCCCGCGTATAAAGAATATTCGAACGACATCCATGCGAGCGGCCAGCATCTTTTGATGCTCATCAACGAGATTCTCGATCTTTCGCGGGTCGAGGCCGGTCGTTATGAATTGAAGGAAGAAGCGGTGTCGCTGCCGGCGCTCGTCGAGGACTGTTGCCGGCTCCTGTCGATGCGGGCGAAGAGCCGCAACCTGACGCTCACGGACGCGCTCGATCGTGATCTGCCACGCATCTGGGCCGATGAGCGGGCTGTGCGGCAGGTGACGCTGAACCTACTGACCAACGCGATCAAATTCACCCCCCAAGCGGGCTCGATCGTCGTCAAGGTCGGCTGGACCGGCGCCGGCGGTCAATACCTCTCCATCAAGGACACGGGGCCCGGCATCCCGCCGGAAGAGATCCCGATCGTTCTCTCCTCCTTCGGACGGGGTTCACTCGCGCACAAGAACGCGGAAGAAGGGACGGGACTGGGCCTGCCGATCGTCAAGGGCCTCGTCGAGCTGCACGGGGGACAGTTCCGTCTGACTTCGAAGATTCGACAGGGCACGGAAGCGGTGGTGATCTTCCCGCCGGAGCGGACGATGGACGCGCCCCCGTCGACAACCCCGGAGGAGGCTCAGGACCGCCGCATTCTGCAACTCCGTCGCAAAACGCACGATTCCGCGCAGGCGGCATGAGTTACATGGCCGCATTTTCGCCGAAGCCGGCCGCCTCAATGGCGAGATGCGTCTTGTTCTGAAAGCTTGCGTCTTGACCCTCGACAAGCAGCGGCGCCGCGTCCGCGACGGCGCGACAGACCACCTCCACCCAGCCCGTCTCTGACTTGGCGAAATCACTCAGGACGAAATTGTGCACGAGCGCCTTGTCGCCGGGATGGCCAATGCCCAGACGCACGCGTCGATAGTCGTTGCCGACGTGGGCGCTGATCGAGCGCAAGCCGTTATGGCCAGCGTTTCCCCCGCCGACTTTGACCCTGACCTTGGCCGGCGCGAGGTCGAGTTCGTCATGAATGACGACGAGCGCGCCTGCGTCAAGCTTGTGGAATCGAAGCGCCTCGCCGACGCTTCGGCCGGATTCGTTCATGAATGTCTGCGGGGCGAGCAGCATGGTGCGCTTGCCGCCGATCACGCCGTCCGCCGCAAGCCCCGAAAACCGCGCCCGGAAGGGCCCGAAGCGATGCTCCCGAGCGATCGCCTCCAGCGCCATGAAGCCGATGTTGTGCCGGTTGCGCGCATGGCGCGCGCCCGGATTGCCGAGTCCCGCAACGACGAGCATCTAGCCCCCCATCGATCGGGCGATAGGCCCGCTCCAGGCAAGCGGATGGGACTGTACGGCCTTACTTCTTGCCGGCGGGCTTGGCCGCAGCGGCCGGCGCAGCCTTGGCCTCGGCCTTTGCTGGCGCAGCGGCGGCAGGCGCAGCCGCAGGGGCCGCGGCCGCAGCGGACGCCTCTTCCAGCATGACGGTCGGCGGGACGATGGTCACCACCGTGAGGTCCGTCTTGGCGGCGACCGGTCTGCAGCCTTCCGGCAGCTTGAGGTCCGAGACATGCACCGAATCGGCGAAGTCGAGGCCGGTCAGGTCGATCGTGATCGAACTCGGGGATGTTGTCGGCGGGGGCGAACACCTCGACCGTGTGCAGCACGAGGTTGACCGTTCCGCCCTTCTTCAGGCCGGGTGAGGCTTCACGATTCTCGACATGCACCGGGACTCCGATACGCACGCGCGAGCCCGCAATCAGCCGCAGGAAGTCGAGATGCACCGGCCGGTCGGTCACTACGTCGAGCTGATAGTCGCGCGGGAGGACGCGCTCCTTGCGGCCGTCCATCTCGAGCTCGAATATGGTCGTCAGAAAGTGGCCCGCATAAATGAGCTTGTTGACGTCCTTGAAGTCGACCGAGATCGCCTCGGCCTTCATGCCGCCGCCATAGATGACGGCGGGAACGCGGCCTTCGCGACGAACGGAGCGGGCGGCCCCCTTGCCTGTCCCGCTGCGCGTCACGGCCGCGAGTTGCTTGATCGCTGCCATGATGATGTCCTTAAGTTGATCGCGCCTCTGCCTCCAGGGGTGTCGGTGCCGACGCGAAACGCGGCTTATAGGAGAGGAGCGCCCGCCTTGCAAGCCGTTGGATCATAAAACAGCAATTCTAAAAGTCGCCCGTGGCTTAGTTGCTACTCGATTTTTTTGGTTTGAGGAGTTCAGGCGGGATTGTGAAGGTTCGAGGGCTTCGAGGAGATCGGACCAGGCAGTGAAGACGACGGATCTGGTGAGCGTTCAGGAGGGACGGGAAAGGTAAGCCGGAAAATTAAACGCTCAATACCGGCGCAGTCCAAGCCCGGGACGAAGTTATGATCGACGCCAAATCGCCCGAAGCTTTGTGCTCAACAACCCCGATGGCGAGCGTGACCGGGGATGCCGGAGCCGATCCCGAGAGGCGGCGCAGGGGGACATGACGCCGTCGTGCAAGGGCGCTCGCAAGCACCAATGGCAACCTGCGCGGGCGCCGGTGTTGACGCCAGTAAAGCGGCTATTGCTAGCGATCTCTTTGCCGGGCTCCCTCTCAATTCAAACGGAACGTTTCGTTCGCTGTGCGCCACGATGTACAAAAAAAAGATTCATCTCTGAGAAGCTGCCTCCCGCGCGGCTTTCCCTATCACGGATGTCGAGCTGGCAGTAGGTTCAACTCTTTAGTCCTATTGCCTTCGGAGCGGCTCGCGGCGGTGGGCTTGGGTCAGTCGGGTCCCTGCATCTAATGTTATGAATTTGGGCTTACGCTTACACCCTTTCTGAGATATCCGACTGAAGCAACAGGAACTTGTGCATAGCGCCTAATGATACCATCAGCTTCAGCGCGCGGCCGCGTACTGCTGGCATCAGCTTTGGCCAGCGGGGCAATTGCGGCGGTGCGCTATCTCGCGGCCAACCGATTTCACGTCCATGTGCTCTCCAGCGAGCGCTTGGACGCAGAAGCTTGGGTGCGTTTCGTCTCGCACTCCCATTCGCCTATACGGGAGAACCTCAGGATGACCTCGACGAGGGTTCAGTGACGAACGGCTTCGAAACCCGCACGCCTTTTGCGGGTGCTGCACCCCCATCTCGAGCCTGGTTACGCGCACTTGAGACGACTGCTCAAGCAACCCGCGACCCCGAACGCATTCTGCCGCGTGCGGTGACTGAGTGGGCGCGCAAGTATGGGGATGCGACGGCCCTCGTCAGCGACCGCGAGAGCTTCACGTTTCGCGAGCTCGAAGCACGGATGAACCAATATTCGCGGTTTGCATTAAGCGAGAACCTGAGTCTCGGAGAGACTGTCGCCCTCATGATGGGAAATCGGCCCGAATATTTCGCGATCTGGCTAGGGCTCACTCAGGTGGGCGTGATCGTTGCGTTGATCAGCCCGGATCTTCGCGCACCTGCGATCGCCCATGCCCTAAAAGTTGCTCGAGCGCGATCCGTCATCGCCGCGGCCGAATGCGCTGACGCTTGCGCGGAAGCTGTCGCCGCCCTCAACGAGTCAGTTGAGATTTGGATCCATGGGCAGCGCCGCCCCAACCTGCAACGAATTGACCTCGCGGTATCTGCCCAGATCGGCCAGGCTCTCTCAGAACCTGAACAGCGACCTGTTACGCTCGCCGATCGCGCGTTGCGGATCTTCACATCGGGAACAACAGGTCTGCCGAAGGCGGCTGAGGTCAGCCATCGCAGGCTCATCGTCTGGAGCCACTGGTTTGCCGGCCTTGCGGGACTAACTGCGACCGACCGCCTCTACAACTGTTTGCCGATGCATCACAGCGTGGGCGGTGTCGTCGCGATCGGCGCTCCGTTGGTGTTCGGCGGTTCAGTCGCCATCGCCGAGCGCTTTTCGGCCCACGGCTTTTGGGACGACGTTGTGCGCTGGGAGTGCACCGGTTTTCAATATATTGGCGAACTCTGTCGCTATCTTGCGGCCGCGCCCAGTCGCTCCGAGGAGAAGGCTCACAGGTTGCGACTCGCAATCGGCAACGGCCTTTCGGAGGAAGTTTGGCGCGCCCTTCTGGACCGCTTCGGGCCGCTTCGCATCCTGGAATTCTATGCTTCGACGGAAGGCAACGTCTGGCTCTATAACGTCGAAGGCAAGATCGGATCGATTGGCCGAGTCCCGCCGTACCTCGCGCTGCGCGACGCAATCGCGCTCGTGCGCTTCGACCACAATTCCCAAATGCCCGGCCGGGGGGCCGATGGTTTTTGCGCACGCTGCGCGGACGGCGAAGTGGGCGAGGCCCTGGGACGAATCAGCGAGGAGCCCGGAGCGCGTTTCGAGGGTTACAGCGAAGCTGTAGAGACAGAAAAGAAGATCCTGCGGGACGTGTTCAAGGCGGGCGACGCGTGGATGCGAACCGGCGACCTTATGCGTCGCGATTCCGACGGCTTCTACGCGTTCGTCGATCGCATCGGCGACACTTTTCGCTGGAAGGGCGAAAACGTCGCCACGTTCGAGGTTGCAGTAGTCCTCCGGAGTTGCCCTGGCGTGGCGGAGGCGATCGTTTACGGGGTCTCGGTTCCCGGCGCCGAGGGACGCGCGGGAATGGCGCTGCTGAAGATCGACGGACAGTTCGATCTCGAGGCGCTCACCCAAAGGCTCGAAATTTTGCCTCGATATGCCCGACCGCTCTTCTTGCGCCTCGCCCGAGAGATCGAGGCCACGGAAACCTTCAAACCGAAGCGGCGCGTTTATGTTGAGCAGGGCTTCGATCCGGAGCGCGTTGAGGATCCGCTTTTCGTCTTCGAACGCGAGCGAGAATCCTATGTACCGCTCGATGGGAATCGCCACCAAGCCATTCGAAACGGCACCATGCGTTTTTGAACGCAGAGCGATTGGCTGGGGCACCCTGCCGGCGGACGCCAAGAAGCCGGGAGGACACGTCGCGGCCTCCGCGTCCACGGTCATCGCGCCGGCAGTGATACTGCGTCCGCCGTCACCCACCAGAAACGCTGCAATGCCCGATTTCTTTTTCCCAGCGCCCCGAAATCCAGCATGTTTCGGATCAGGCGTTTCCAAATGTAGAATTCGAGGTCGCGCTTTCCATTGCGCGTTCTGTCCATGACGACGATGTCGCCTTTCGACGAGGCGGTCGACCAGGTGCGGCGCGAAGAGGCGCGGAACAACTTCCAGATCAAGGGCCGGCGCTACATCTTCCTGAAGAACGTCGATCGTCTGACGCAGGAGGAAAAGGAGGCGCTGTCGCGCTTGGAAGCGCAGAACCTGGACACGATCCAAGCGATGCAGATCCGCATGAACTTGCAGCAGCTGTTCACGATGAGCGTCAAATCGGCCCGGCGTTTCCTCGACCGCTGGAACGTCTGGGTTCAGGTCTGCGACCTCGCGCCGATGAAGAGGTTGGCCAAGACGATCACGGCCAAGTCGGAGGGCATCCTCAGATCGATCGCCACCGGCCTCTCCAACGGCGTCCTCGAAGCCATCAACGGCAATGTCCAGACCGCCAAGCGCAAGGCCAAGGGCTACCGAACCAAACGAAACCTCAAAGCCATCGTCTACCTCATCGCCGGCGACGTGCTCGCTCATTCACCCATTTGAAACAGCGACGAGCCATCGGAACTAGCTTCGCAATGTCCATCTGGAACTTAACGACCGCCGGGGCCCACACTCACCGCAACTCCTGCCCCCAGGAGTGATTCTAGGCCGAGCTACTCACTGGTGCGCAGAGAAGCGATGGTTTGAGATTGGATAGTATCGATCTTGTACGACACTGGCTATGGCGTTTCCCCGAGCGACGTTACTCGGCAGCACGTGCAGGAGAAAGCGGCGGATGAACTCGCGGGCCGCGAGCCTGCGTGCGTTCTTGCGGTATCTTGCTGTCGAAGGTCGCTGCCGAGCAAGTCTCGCCGATGTCGTTCCTGGCTATGCCCATTGGCGGCTCGCCGACTTGCCGCGGTATCTGGCGGCGGAGCAGGTGAACTGGCTGATCGCGGCATGCGACGGCGAAGTCGTTGAGCGCCGGCGGGATCGCGCGATCCTGCTGCTCCTGGCGCGCCTCGGGCTGCGCGCCGGAGACGTGGCGCAACTCCGCCTCGACGACATCGAGTGGGAGACAGGCTCGCTGCGGGTCTCGGGCAAGTCGCGCTACGAGGTGCGTCTGCCGCTTCCGCAGGATGTCGGGGATGCGATCGCCGCCTACCTCGCGGACCGCCCTTCGACCTGCCCGAGCGATCACGTGTTCCTGCGCAATATTGCGCCCTTTCGACCGTTCCGGAATGGCGACGGCGTCTCATCGGTGGTGAGACGCCTCATGCAGCGGGCCGGCGTCGTGGCGTCGATCAAGGGGGCGCACGTCCTGCGCCACACGGCGGCGACCGAGATGCTGCGTCATGGCGTTCCGCTGGAGAAGATCGGGTTGGTCCTGCGGCACCGAGGTGTCGACACGACAGCCCATTACGCCAAGGCCGATGTCGCGCTCCTGAAGCAAATCGCGCAGCCCTGGCCGGAGGTCTTCTGATGTTGAAGGCCATCGAGGCTTATCTGGCGCTCCGCCGCGCCACCGGATTTGCGATGCTGAATGCGGAATGCCTGCTCAGGAGCTTTGCCGGCTTCGCGACCGAGCGCGGGCAGACGCATGTCCATGCGCAAACCGCAATTGAATGGGCGGCGCGGGGGCCGTCCGTTGCGCAACGCGACGCCCGGCTGAAGGCCGTCTGTCGCTTCGTGGGTCATGTCCGGGTTGAAGACGCCCGGCATGAGCTGCCCCCAGCCAATCACTTCGGCGCCCGCAAGACGCGGCGCGCACCGCACATTTACTCGGCGGCGGAGATCGACCGACTGATCGAAGCTGCCCTTCGGCTTCGGCCCAAAGGCGGCTTGCGCCCATGGACCTATGCGACCTTGATCGCGCTGCTCCCGGTCACCGGATTGAGGATCTCCGAAGCGCTGAAGTTGACCGTCGCCGACCTGACACGCGACGGCCTGCTGATCCGCGAGACCAAGTTCCGGAAAACTCGCCTGACGCCGCTGCACGACACGGCGGCAGCCGGCCTCGAACGCTACCTGGCGCGTCGCCGGCCCTGTTCCGAAGCCGATCCGGTATTCGTCGACGCGCGCGGCCTGCCGCTGCGCTACATCGCGGTCAAGGAGTTCTTCGACAGGCTGGTCAGCAGGGCAGGCATTGCACCGGCGTCGCGGCGCCGCCCGCGTCTGCACGATCTGCGGCACACGTTCGCGGTGCGCGTGCTGCAAGGCGGCGCTGAAGATCGAAGCCGACGACATGCGAATATGGCCGCTCTTGCGACCTACATGGGTCACGTCAACATCTATGCGACCTACTGGTACCTGGAGGCCACCGCCGACCTCATGCGCGACGTCGCCGTGGCCGGTGAGGCGTTCTTCGCCGAGGGGAGGCAATCATGACGCCGATTGCTCCGCTCATCGAAGCGTTCCTCGACGAGACGCTCGCGCGTCAGCGGGCCGTCAGTCGGCATACGCGCGACTCCTATGCCGTAAGCTTCCAGTTGCTCTTCATGTTCGCTGCGAAAAGACTGAAGGTCTCGCCGTCGGCGCTGACGCTGGAGCAACTCGACGCCGGCCTCGTCAGCGCCTTCCTCGAGCATCTCGAAGATGACCGGAAAAACGCGCCGGTGACGCGCAATGTTCGGCTGGCGGCCATCAAGTCCTTCTTCCGCTTCCTCGAATACAGGCAGCCGGCAGCCCTGGAGCATATCCGCCGCGTCCTGGCGATTCCGTTCAAGAAGACGGATCAGCGTCTGGTCCCCTATCTCCAGCGGCAGGAGTTGCAAGCGGTGCTCGACGCTCCGGATCCCGCCACGCGCGACGGCGTCCGCGACCGGGCCATGTTGCATCTGGCGGTTTGCGCGGGCCTGCGCGTGTCCGAACTGACGGGGTTGAAGCTCGACGACATCGACCTGTCGTCGATGAGCATTCGTGTTCTCGGCAAGGGACGACGGGAACGGACACTTCCCCTGTGGAAGACCACCGCCGCAGCCCTGCGCGCATGGCTCGCCGTTCGCGGCCGGGTGGCAGCGCCCGAGGTGTTCGTCAACGCCCGAGGAGAGCCGCTGAGCCGATGGGGCTTCGCCTATCTGCTCAAGCAGCATGCAGCGACCGCCGCTCGGACACATCCCGGCATCGACAAGAAACGCATCTCGCCCCACGTGCTCAGGCACACATGCGCGATGATTGTCCTGCAGGCAACCCAAGACATCCGGAAGGTGTCGCTGTGGTTGGGTCACGCCACTCTGACGACCACGGAGATCTACACGCACGGAGATCCGACAGAGAAGCTCGAAGCCATGGAATCGATCGTTCCACCGCATCTGCGACGCGGCGCTTTCCAGCCGTCCGACAAGCTGATCGAGCTCCTCAGACGCGCCTCGTAATGGAGAGCCGGATTGGCGGCGGCCGAAACAAAAGCGCGTTCAAGTCGTCGCCAACTCCCCATTACTGGAAGTGCCCATAAGGCAGGAGTTGTAGGCGACCCGTTCGTGCGCGCAGTCCTCGCAGCGCTCGACGTGTCCGCCGAGCGCGGCGGTGCGACAGGTCTCGATCGCCGACATGACCTTCAACTGGGCGAGGCTCACGTGGCCGGCGTTGGCCTTGCGCCACGCCGTCCCATGGGCGCGAAAGACGTCGGCGACCTCCAGGCGGGGCCGCGCCACGCGGCCTTGGTCAGGCGGGCGGCGATCGGCTCGCGAGATTGACGCCCAGCCGCTCGAGCGGGCTCTTGATGTCGCGGACGGTGCTGACGGCGACGCGGGTGTAGAGCGCGGTGGTCTCGAGCTTGGCGTGGCCGAGCAACACCTGGATCACGCGAATATCGACGCCCTGTTCGAGCAGGTGGGTCGCAAAGCTGTGCCGCAGCGTATGGGGAGAAACGCGCTTGGAGATTCCAGCCAGGTCCTTGGCGGCGGTGACGGCGCGATTGAGCTGACGCGCGGTCACAGGGTTGATCGGGTTCTGGCCGGGAAACAGCCAGACCTGCGGCCGCGCCGCCTTCCACCATTCACGCAGGAGCTGGAGCAGTTGGGGCGACAGCATCACATCACGATCCGGCTGTCCCTTGCCCTGCTCGACCCGGAGCATCATGCGTTCACTGTCGATGTCGGACACCTTCAGGTGGGCGACCTCGGACACCCGGAGGCCTGCGCCATAGGCGACGCTGAGCGCGGCCTTGTACTTGTGGCCCGGCGCGGCCTGGAGGAGACGCGCCACCTCCTCCTGGCTCAAGACGACCGGCGCCCTGCGCGGCTTGTTCACGATCCGCAGAGGACGAACGAGATCGGGCTTTTCGAGCGTCACGGTGAAAAAGAACCGCAGCGCGGCGATGGCGGCGTTGATCGTCGAGGGGCCGACCTGCTGCTGCGCCATATGCAGTTGAAAGCGCCGAAGATCCTCGCTCGTCGCCGTATCCGGTGACCGGCCGAGGAAGGTCTTCGCTGAGCCGGCGCGCCGTCATGTCGTCGATCAAGCCCTGACGCAGCGGGCTGACGGGTTTCTTGGACATCGAAAGCTCCTGTCTCACATGGGGTTGAACGCCACGATCTTGAGACAGGGCTGCGTTTTCTCGTGGGTCCTTACCCCCGCGCCCGCTCCACTCGCTCGCCGCCCCTACCGTGCGAGCGGTTTAGTCCTCGGACGCTAACTAAGCGGCCCTCGCGCGCCGCGGCGACAAGTCGGCGCTCATTGGACCTTTAACGTCAGATCAAGCGGGCGCTCTTACTCTCCCCTTCGACGAAACACGCTCCTGAGATCCCGATGCTCATCCAAGATGTTCCCGCGCTCGTGCTGCGCTCCTTGACCAAGAGCTTCAACCGACCGGCGCTCTGCGGGCTCGATCTGTCGGTCGCCGCCGGAGAATTCTACGCTTTGCTCGGACCGAATGGCGCGGGAAAGACAACGACCCTGCGCATGGTCGCGGGGCTGCTGCCCGCCGACAGCGGCGACATCCGTGTCTTCGGCATCGACGCCCGTCGCAGACCCATCGAGGCGAAGCGCATCGTAGCCTGGCTGCCCGACGAGCCGATGCTTTACGACAAGCTCGATCCGCTCGAATATCTTGAATTCGTCGCCGGTCTCTGGTCGGTCGACGGCAAACGGGCCGAGCGGCTGGCCGAGGAGTTGCTCGAGAACCTCGGTCTCTGGCCGCACAGGCGCGAACGCTGCGAAGGCTTCTCGCGCGGAATGAGGCAGAAGGTGGCGCTCGCCGGCGCGCTCATCCACGAGCCGCGCCTCTTGATGCTCGATGAGCCGCTCACCGGCCTCGACGCAGCCGCCGCACGGCAGGTGAAGGACATTCTGACCGAGCGCGTGCGAGCGGGCGCTACGATCATCATGACGACGCATATCCTCGAGGTTGCAGAGCGGCTGGCTGGGCGTATCGGTATTATCGCGCGGGGCAGGATGGTCGCCGAGGGTACGCTCGACGAGCTGCGCGACGGCGTTGGCGCCCGCGGTGCGACGCTGGAGAAGGTGTTTCTCGACCTGACGTCACAGGCCGAGCGTGCCGCATGATCGCAAGCGCGGTCGTCTTCGCTCGTTTCGTCCTGCACGATCTCCGCCTCGCTGCACGGGGGCTGGCGTCGATGTTCGGCAAGGCCTCGCCGAGCAGGCTCGGCATCCTCGTCGCGCTCATATTCATCGCCTTCCACGCGGCGGCTTGGCCGATCGCCGGTTGGCTTGCCCGGGTCGAAGACGGACCGGATGGCGCGGCGCGGGTCGCGATGATTCTCGCCGGCGGATGCGTGCTGGTCGTCCCCTGGATGGTCGCCCAATCGATGACCGCGCTGACACGCACCCTATTCGGCCGCTCCGACCTCGAATTGATCCTCTCCTCCCCCGTCGATGCGCGCAGTCAGCTTGCTGCGCGGGCGTTCTCGATCGCGATCGACTCTGTTGCATCTGTCGGTATGCTGGTGGCGCCGCTCGCCGACGTCGCAGCGCTGCGGGGCCATCCTCACTGGCTCGCGCTTTACCCCGCCCTGATTGCGGCCGGCCTCATCGGGACCGGCCTCGGCGTCATCCTCGCATTGGGCCTGTTTCTCGCCGTGGGGCCGCGGCGGGCGCGCCTCTTCAGCCGGATCGCGGCGACGATGGTCGGCGCCTCCTTCGTGCTTGGGGCGCAGGCCGTCGCCATGCTGCCCGATCGGATGCGGGCGGGCGTCCTCGCGATCTTTGCGCCACCCGCCCGTAGCGGCGGCGCGCTGCAAGGTCTTTTGTGGACGCCGGTGCGCGCGGCGGGTGGCGATTCCTCGGCAATGCTCATATGGGCGGCCTCCGGCGTCGCCCTCTTCACACTGGCCTGCCTTCTCTTCGGCGAGCGATTCGCCCAGGCGGCGGTGATCGCGGCTGGCGCCCCAGAGAAAGCGGGCGGCGCGACGAGCCGGACGGCGCGTTTCGGCCGAAGCGCCGGGGCGGCTCTGCGGGCGAAGGAGCGGCGCGTCGTTTGGCGCGACCCCTGGCTCATGTCGCAGCTTCTCCTGCAGGCCGCCTATACGATGCCGGTCGCGGTGATTCTGTGGCGCAGCGGCGGCCCGACCGGGACGATCGGCGTCGCCTTCACGCCGGCCCTTGTCGTGATCGCAGCGCAACTGGCGGGCGCGCTGTCGTGGATCGCGCTGTCGGCCGAGGATGCGCCGGACTTTCTCGCCACCGCTCCCCTCGCGCGAGCCGCCGTTGAACGTGGCAAAATCGCCGCCATCGCCCAGCCGATCGCCCTCATCTTCGCGCTACCCTTGGCCGCGCTCGGCTTTGCCTCTCCGTGGGGCGGACTCTGCGCCGCCCTGTTCGGCGCCGGAGCCATCGCCTCGTCGGCTTTGGTCAATCTCTGGCGGCAAGCGCCGTCGCGTCGCGGCTTCGTTTTGCGTCGTCATTCCCAGTCGAAGCTTGTCGGGCTCATGGAGCATCTGGTCTCGATTCTTTGGGCGGTCGCGGCGGCAATCGCCGTCATTGGCTCATGGGCGGCGATCGTGCCTCTGGCCGCGGTAGCCGCCGTGTTGGCGATCAATTGGAAGTGGGCGGCGATAGCATCGCCTGCCCGCTCTTAACGGCGCCCTCGCGGTCGCCGCCCCAAATCCCCTCGTCCTGCCATTCGCTAAGACGGAGGGATCATCCGTGGCCGTCCTGCGCTCACACCTGCAGGATCGAATTGAAGTCGAAGGTCTGCCCGGGCGGGTTCTCGCCGACCCGCAGCGTCTTCTCGTTGGGGAAGTAATTGGGCGGAACCGGCAGGTTGTACGGCGCCGGGACCCCCTGAAAGACGCGTCCCGCGAGGTCGTATTTCGAACCGTGGCACGGGCAGAAGAAGCCGCCCGGCCAGTCCGGGGCCGGATTTGTCGGGTCGGGCTTGGGGTCGAACAAGGGCACGCATCCCAGATGGGTGCAGATGCCCACCAGCACCAGGAATTCCGGCTTGAGCGAGCGGTGCCAGTTCTTCGCGTATTCGGGCTGCTGCCAGTTGTCGGAATCGGGATCCCGCAGGATCGAGAGAAGCTTCTTGTCCTGCAGCTCCTTCAGCGACTCCGGCGTGCGGCGGACGACGAACACGGGCCGCGACGCCCACAAGGTCACGATCCGCTGCCCCGGCTGGAGCTGGCTCACGTCGACGTCGACCGGGCCCGCAGCGGCGATCGTCGCCGAGTCCGGGTTCATCTGGTCGATGAACGGCCACAGCGTCAGCGCCGCCCCGACCGCCGCGACCGAGCCCGTGGCGAGATAAAGCATGTCGCGACGCGACGCCGCATGCGCTACCGGCGCAGAAGCGTCTGAAGGCTCGGAGGGGGCGTGGGTCATTGGATTCACTCGATCGCAAGGGGCAGCGGGACGAGTCGCGCTGCGCGCAGCGTGGCTCCGTGGACGGTTGTCCGGTCCCATATCGCAGGAAACAAACGGCGCATCAACACGAGGCGCGACCAAGGCGCGACCCAGCTAACCGCGACGGATGAACGAGCCGTCGCGCAGGTCCATGATCGCCTGGCGGATCTCGGCCTGGGTGTTCATCACGATCGGCCCGTGCCAGGCGATCGGCTCGCGCAAGGGGCGGCCGGAGACGAGCAGGAAGCGCACGCCTTCGTCGCCCGCCTCGACGCTGATCTCGTCGCCCGCGCCGAACACGACGAGCGAGCGGTCGCCGACCTTGTCGCGGATCAAAACGTCCTCGCCGCCGATCTCGGCCTCGCGCAGCACGCCGAACGGTTCGGAGGCGTCGGCGAAGTCGGCTGAGCCCTCGAAGACATAGGCGAAGGCCTGCCGGTAGTCTTCGACCTTGAGCCGCTTCGTCTTGCCGGCGGGCACCGACACGTCGAGGTAGCGGGGCTCCGCCGCGACGCCGTCGACCGGCCCGGTCTTGCCCCAGAACTCGCCGCAGATCACCCGCACCGTCACGCCGTCGTCGTCGGTGATCTCGGGGATCGCGTTCGAGGGCACGTCCTGATAGCGCGGCCTCGTCATCTTCAGGTTGGCGGGCAGGTTGGCCCACAGCTGGAAGCCGTGCATGCGCCCCTTGTGATCGCCGGCGGGCATCTCCTGGTGCATGATGCCGCTGCCGGCCGTCATCCACTGTACGTCGCCCGCCCCGAGCTTGCCGTGGTTGCCGAGGCTGTCGCCGTGCGCGACCGAGCCCGCCAGCACATAGGTGATCGTCTCGATGCCGCGATGCGGATGCCAGGGGAAGCCGGCCTGATAGTCCTCGGGCCGGTCGCTGCGGAAATCGTCCATCATCAGGAACGGATCGAAGTCGGAGGTGTCGCCGAAGCCGAAGGCGCGCCGCAGTTTTACGCCTGCGCCCTCCATGGTCGGCCGGGACGGGTTGATGCGTTTGACGGGACGGATGGACATGAAACCTCCAGATCAAAGTCGGCGGCGACGAAGTACTGTCGTCATTGGCCGTACAGGGAGCGACCAACAGGAGCAAGTTCTTGTGTTTGTCAGCCGGGTCGAACGCAAAGATAGGAATAGCACGCACGGCTCGCAAGTATATCAGTTGGCCTGACCGCTTCCATCAGCGGGAGCGAACTTCGGCCGCCCGCCGACCTGCCGCACCGCCTCCGACCCGGCCGCGACCGCGCGCTCGAGCGCCGTCTCGATCTCGACGCCTCGAAGGCGCGCTGCGAGAAAGGCGGCGACGAAGGCGTCGCCGGCGCCGGTGCAGTCGATCGCCTGCGTCTTCGGCGCCGCGAGCCGCCAGCGCCGCGGGCCTTCCGCCGCAAGGCATCCGGCGGCGCCGCGTTTGACGACGACGAGCGGGTAGAGCAAAGCGAGGCGCCGACATTGGTCTTCCGGATCGAGCGTTCCAGTCAACGCCGCCGCCTCGTCCTCGTTGGGGAAGAGGATCGCGGCGCCCCGCGTCCACTCGAGAAATTTGTCCGCGCCCGCCTCGCGCAAAAATTCCGCCGAGGCGGGATCGACGCTGACCGGCGTCTCGCCAGCGCGGCGCATGACGTCGAGCGCGGCGTCGCGCGGGGAGAGGGCGAAAAAGGAATAGCCGGAGAGATGGATGTGCGACGCGCCTTCGATCAGGGCGTCGGGAATGTCGGAGGGCGAAAGCGCCTCGTTGGCGCCCCGGTCGGTGTAGAAGCTGCGTTCGCCGCGCGCGTCGATGAGGGCGACGAGCCGGCCGGTCGTCCGTTCGCCGTCGCCGACGAGATGCGGCGTGACGCCCGCCTGGCGCAGGCGCGCTGCTTCGGCTTCCAGGTCGGCTGCGCCGACCCGGGCGGCGAGATCGACCCGAACGCCGAACGCGGCGAGCCAGGCCGCCTGGTTGGCGGCCGACCCTCCCGGCTCGAACCGGATTCTTGCCCGCCGATCGGAGCCCGGCGCAAGCGGGCCCTCCGGGCAGACGATCACGTCCGTCATCACGTCGCCGACGAGGAGGATGCGGGGGGAAAGCGGCACGGTTCAAACGCTTCCTTTTTATTTTTCGCTTCTGACAAAGGAATGGATCGTCGGCTGTCAGTAATAATCTGTCATTCCCGCGAAAGGGGCTGCAGCATCCAATGGCGGCGTCGACAATGCTGCAGCGACCCACTCCGTGCTGTCTGGCAACGGCTCGTGTCTTTGTGCATGCCTGGTGTTCTTTGTGTTTCGATTTATATTCACCACCAAGAACGCGAAGGTTGTACGAAGAGCACGAAAGAAGACCGCTTGTGTTTCCCTGGCGCCGACCAGCCCGCCAGGACGGATCGGCTCCTGCAGCGGGACAAGCGTGTTCATATCCCGCTGGGTCCGACCATCCTGTCGATTCAGTCGACAGGAGCCGGAAGATCGGTATCTTTGCGCCTTGCGGTCTCCTTTCCGGCCAGAACAAGCGAACCGAAGGCGCGATATGATCGATTTCTGGGTTTCGATCGGCAGCACCTATTCGTACCTGTCGGTGATGAGGCTGAAGTCGGTCGAGGAGGCGAGCGGCGTGCCGTTCCGCTGGCGGCCGTTCTCTGTCCGGGCGGTCATGATCGAGCAGGAGAACATCCCGTTCGTCGGCAAGCCGGTCAAGATGGCCTACATGTGGCGGGACATCGAGCGCCGCGCTCGGAAATACGGGTTCGAGCCGCGATTGCCCGCCCCCTATCCGCTGGCAGAATTCGACCTCGCCAACAAGATCGCCGTCCTGGCCGAGACCGAGGGCTGGTGCGCCGACTACCTCCGCGCCGCTTATCGGCAATGGTTCCATTCGGGGCATGAGCCCGGATCCGAACCGGGCGTTTCCGAGGTCCTGCGCGATCTCGGCCGCGACCCCACGCGCGTCGTCGCCTCGGCCAAGACCGGGCGGATCGAAGAGCGCTACAAGCGCGACACCGAGGAAGCGAAGGGCCTCGGCGTGTTCGGCTCCCCGACCTTCGTCGTCGACGGCGAGGTTTTTTGGGGCGACGACCGGCTCGAAGATGCGATCGACTGGTTCAAGGCGAAATATCCGGCCGCGCGCGGGGAAGGACAGGGTTAGACGAAGCGCTGGTCTCGCCGCCGGAGCGGATAGAGATCGACATTCCCGCGGCCGGCCGCGGCGAGCTTGCCGCCGGAAGGCTCGCCGCCCGCGATCGGTTGCACCGCGGCTGCGGACGCGATCAAGATCGCCTCGCAGACTATGCGACGCGGCGACCGCGCGCGCCCGCTGAAACGATGGGCCACATTAAGGTCGCAAACCGCGGTCACGTGTCGGGTTCAAGGAGCGTTCAGGCGCAGCGTGATCGTCTCGCGTCAAGGACGTCGACGACGTGCTGAGTGACTGACGTCAAAGAGCGGAGGCGGGGCTTTTAGCGAAATTTCGGCAGCAAAAAGGAAAAAGGCCCTGCGGGGTCCCTTGACGCTTACGGACCGGGCCGCCGTCAGGTCGGCCCATCGAAGAGGGCTTTTCCATGCGTTTCTTGTCGCACGCCGTCGTCGCGCTGCTGATCGGCGTCTCGGCTCCCCTCGCGCTTGTCGCGCCGGCCTTGGCTCAGACCTGCGTCTGCCCGCCCGCCGGCGCGGCCGTTTCGGGGCCGGTGATCGAGGCCGCCGAACCGCCGCCGCCGCTGCCCGTTTACGAGCAGCCGCCGATGCCGGCGCCGGACTATAACTGGACCCCGGGATACTGGGCTTGGAACAACACCGACTATTACTGGGTGCCGGGCGTCTGGGTCGAGCCGCCGCGAGTCGGAGTGCTCTGGACCCCGCCGTACTGGGGTTTCGTCGGCGGCGTCTTCCTGTTCCACGCGGGCTATTGGGCGCCGCATGTTGGCTTCTACGGCGGCGTCAATTACGGCTTCGGATATACCGGGGGCGGCTACGAGGGCGGACGGTGGGAGAACGGCCGGTTCTTCTATAACCGCGCCGTGAACAACCTCGGCGCCATCCATGTCGTCAACACCTACATCGCCCCGGTCACCATCAACCGGACCAACATCACCAACGTCAGTTACAACGGCGGGCAGGGCGGAATTCAGGTCAAGCCCACTCCGGAACAGGAACAGGTCGCGGCGGAGCAACATATTGCCGCCACCCCGGCCCAGATCACCCATCTCCGCACGGCGAGCGTCAACCCGGAGCAGTTCCGTTCGACGAACCAAGGCAGGCCGCCGGTGGCGGCGACGACCCGTCCCGGCGAACTCAAGGGTGCCGGGGCGGTCCCCGCGAATGCCCCCGGCACGGCCCAGACTGCGCCCGCTCCGGGCCAGATGGCCCCCCCGAAGGGCGAGGAAAAACTGACGCCGAAAGCGACGCCGGGCGGCGCGCAGCCGATGAATGGCCAGAAACCGGTCAAGTCCGAGGAGGTCAACGCGCCGATCGGGCGGGAGAAGCTTCCGGCGGACCAAAAGCCCATGGAGAAGCCGGTCGGGGAGAAGGCGATGGAGAAACCCGCCGGGAAGCCCATGGAGAAGCCGGCGGAGAGGGCGATGGAGAAGCCCAACGTGAAGCCGGCTTCAGTGGAAAAGCCGGCCGAACAGGAACGACTGACTAAGGGTGTGGAAAGGCGGCAAGGCCCGCAAGGCCTCATGAGGCCTCCGGCCGAGCGGCCGATCGTCCCGGCGATGTCGGGCGGCCCGCCCCGCCCCGAACCCGTCAGTCAGCTTCGACCGGCGGCCGCGCCGAACGCTTTGCCGAAGCCTCCGCCGGCGGCGGAGCGGAGGCCGCCCCAGCCGGCTGGCAAGCCGCCCCAGTGCGGCAGGCCCGGCCTGCCCCCCTGCCCCAGGTGAACTAGATCAAGGAGGGCTTCGACCCTCCTTCGTCTGACCGGGAGCTTTCTTTGCCGCGGCCGGCCGAATTCGGCTAAAGGCCTCGCGCATGTCGCGCATGTACCGCAACATATTCTCCGTCGGCGGCTGGACGATCGCCTCCCGCCTGACGGGATTCTTCCGCGACATGGCGCTGGCGGCGCTGCTCGGCGGCGGCGCGCTCAACGACGCCTACGTTGCGGCGATCAAGCTACCCAATCAATTCCGCCAGATTTTCGGCGAGGGCTCGTTCAACGCGGCCTATCTGCCGACCTACACCAGCGTGCTCGAGCGGAAGGGGCCCGCGGAGGCGGGTCATTTCGCCAGCCAAGTGTTCACGCTGCTCATTCTGTCGCAGATCGCGCTCTTGGGCCTCGTCTATCTCGACATGCCGCTTCTGGTCGAGCTGACCTCGCCCGGCTTCATCAGCCAGCCCGACAAGTTCGCCCATGCGGTCGAGATGTCGCGGATCATGTTCCCCTACATCGCCTTCATCGCCGTGTTCGCGCTCCATCAGGGCACGCTCAACGCCAACAACTCGTGGAGCGTGCCTGCTTCCGCCCCGGCCGCCGCCAATGTCTGCATGATCGCATTTCTCGCCTTCGCCGCCTGGTTTCCAAAGATCTCGCCTGGCGTCGCCAGCATGGCGAGCTGGGGCTTTCTCGCCTCCGGCGCGACGCAACTCGCGATCGCCATGCTGGACGCTCGGCGGCGGGGCCTGCTCGAGCGGCTGACCTGGCCACGCCGGACGCCGGAGGTCAGGCAGTTCTTCTGGATGCTAGGGCCGGCGATCGGCATTTCGGCGAGCTATCAGATCGGTGCGCTGGCCGACCAGATCGTCGGATCGCTGCTGCCGACCGGCGGGCTGTCGGCGATCAGCTACGCCGATCGCCTCTATCAGCTGCCCGGGGGAGTCATCGTCATCGCCACCGGCTCCGTGCTGCTCAAGGAAATGTCGATGCTCGTCGCCCGAGGCGACGCGGAGGCGGCGCTGCATGCGCAGAACCGGGCCGCCTCGCTCACGATCGCGCTCGGCGCCCCCTTCGTCGTCGTCTTCCTCCTGATCCCCGATCTCATCATCGGCGCCGCCTTCGAGCACGGCGCCTTCAAGGCCAATGCGACGCATCAGGCCGCCGCCGTGCTTGCGGCCTATTCGGTCGGGATGCCGGCGCTGTTCGTCGACCGGATCGTCTCGGCGAGCTTCCTGTCGCGGGGCGACACCGCGACGCCGATGAAGGTGACGCTGGTCGGCGTCGCGCTCAACGTCCTGCTCAAGATCGCGCTCTACAAGCCGCTCGGCGCGCCGGGCCTCGCGCTCGCCACCGCTGCCGGCCTGTGGGTCAAGGTCGCGGGCGTCTACGCGCTGGCGCGCCGACGCGGCTGGGCGACGCCGGACGAGCGCTTTATCGCCACCGCCGCGGCGGCCCTGTTCGCCTCCGGCGCGCTGGCGCTGGCTTTGACGCTCACCGACCCGCCGCTCGTCTCGGCGCTCTCGCATCTACCGCGCTTCGCACGCGAGGCGCGGCTCTTCGTCCTCGCTGTCATCGGCGTCGCGGTCTATTTCCCGGCGCTGGCTGCCGGGATGTGGTTGGCGGGGGCCGCGCCCGCCGACCTTCTCGGCCGCACGCAGCGCGCGCTGAAGCGCGCGCGCTCGTGACCCCATTCGATCTTGGTCAAGGGCCGCAAGCTCCGCTAGACCCCGTAGTACGCGAGCAACGCGCCGAACACGGGGATGGCGACCAGGCACACTCCGAGGCTCAGCCGCAGGTATAGCGTCTTCCAGTAAAGAATGCGCGAGAGGAGCGCGATGCGGTGCTTGCTCTCCTCGAGCTCGACATCGAGATCGTGGACGAAGACGAAGTGGTGGGCGGCGGCGTCGCGTGAGAGATGAAAATTGCTCTTTTCGGTGCGGAGATACCTGGGAAAGATCGCCAGGATCAGAAAGAAATAGGCGGCCAGGAACGGCGCGAGAATGAGCCAGAGCGGAATCTGCTGGAAGTTCCTTTCATGCGCAGTGAGGATCGGGACCATGAGCAGCGGCAGGAACAGGAGGGCGATGTTCGCTTTGAAGTCGCTCGAGCGGATCGCGTCGGAGTAGACGGCGGCGAAATCGCGGAAATACTTGATTTCCCGCTGGACGTGGTCGTCGCGCAGGCGCTCGTCGCGCCCCGGCTTCGACGCGCCGCGAACCGCCAGGATGTTGCCGTCGGCGTCTGACATGACGACGGAAACTGTGGGACGGTCTGCGGTCTGTCAAGCGGCCGGATGGTCCTTCGCGGCGCCGACTTGTAGACGCGGTCGCTGACCGTGTCAGCCGCGCGGCTACAATTGAGCGCTGCAGTCTCAGCCCTCGGCGCCCTGCGGCGCGGGCCCCGAATCCTTGCCCTTCGCCTCGACGTCGCGGTCGACGAATTCGATCACCGCCATCGCCGCGTTGTCGCCCTGGCGGAACCCGGCCTTCATGATGCGGGTGTAGCCGCCGTTGCGGCTCTTGTATCGCGGCCCGAGGACGTCGATCAGCTTCTTGACCAGATCGGCGTCGCGCAGCCGCGAAATCGCGATGCGGCGGGCGTGCAGGTCGCCGCGCTTGCCGAGCGTCACCAGCTTCTCGACCACTGGGCGGAGATCCTTGGCCTTGGGCAGGGTGGTGGTGATCTGCTCGTGCTTGATCAGCGCCTGGGCCATGTTGGCGAACATCGCCTGGCGATGTTCGGCGGTGCGGTTGAAGCGCCGCTTGGCGTGTCCGTGATACATGTCGGCAGTCTCCTTCTTGGGTCTCTCGGCCGCCGTGCCAAGGTACGGCCGGTTGTTTTTATCGTCCCTCTCCCCCGCTTGCAGGGAGGGGCCGGGCCGCGCCGCGGACCTGTCCGAAAACGACGGCCCCGCCCTTCATCCGGCCGACTTCATCGGCCACCTTCTCCCGCAAGCGGGAGAAGGGATCTCAGTAGTGCTCCTCGAACCGCTTGGCGAGGTCCTCGATGTTGTCCGGCGGCCAGCCCTGGACCTCCATGCCGAGGTGCAGGCCCATCTGCGCCAGCACTTCCTTGATCTCGTTGAGCGACTTGCGGCCGAAGTTCGGGGTGCGCAGCATCTCGCCCTCGGTTTTCTGGATGAGGTCGCCGATATAGGTGATATTGTCGTTCTTGAGACAGTTGGCGGAACGGACGGAGAGCTCGAGCTCGTCGACCTTCTTGAGCAGCGCCGGGTTGAAGGCGAGCTCGGGGATCGCATGCGCGGCCTCTTCGCGGCGCGGCTCCTCGAAGTTGACGAACACCGCAAGCTGGTCCTGCAGGATCCGGGCGGCGTAGGCGAGCGCGTCCTCGGGCGACATTGCGCCGTTGGTCTCGATCGTCATCGTCAGCTTGTCCTTGTCGAGATCCTGGCCCTCGCGGGTGTTCTCGACGCGATAGCTGACCTTCTTGACCGGCGAGAACATGCTGTCGATCGGCAGGAGGCCGATCGGAGAATCCTCCGCCCGGTTGCCGTCCGCCGGGACATAACCCTTGCCGGTCGTCACGGTGAACTCGATGCGCAGGTCCGCGCCCTCGTCGAGCGTGCAGATGACGAGGCTCGGGTTGAGGATCTGGATGTCGCCGGTGGTCTGGATGTCGCCGGCGGTGACGGCGCCGGGGCCCCGGCGCTTGAGGACGAGACGCTTGACGCCCTCGCCCTGCATCTTGACGGCGATGTCCTTGACGTTGAGCACGATGTCGACGACGTCCTCGCGGACGCCTGGGATCGACGAGAACTCGTGCAAAACGCCGTCGATGTGAATCGAGGTGATCGCGGCGCCCTGCAGCGAGGAGAGCAACACGCGGCGCAGCGAGTTGCCGAGGGTCTGGCCGAAGCCGCGCTCCAGCGGCTCCGCGACGACCGTCGCGACGCGACGGGGATCATCGCTCTGAGCGACTTCGAGCTTCTTCGGCTTGATGAGTTCTTGCCAGTTCTTCTGGATCACGGGCTTCTTGCCTTCCATTCGACGGATGAACGGCCCAGAGCGCGCGCCTCGCGCATTTCGAGCCGCATGCGCGCGCCGGTCCGGCCGGCGCGCCTCTAAAGGTTCAGACGCGGCGGCGTTTGCGCGGACGGCAGCCGTTGTGGGGGATCGGGGTCACGTCGCGGATCGAGGTCACTGTGAAGCCCGCCGCCTGGATGGCGCGCAGGGCGGATTCGCGCCCCGAGCCGGGCCCCGAAACCTCGACCTCGAGCGTGCGCATACCATGCTCGCCAGCCTTGCGCACCGCGTCTTCGGCGGCGATCTGCGCCGCGAACGGGGTCGACTTGCGGGAGCCCTTGAACCCCATCGTCCCGGCGGAGGACCACGAGATCGTATTTCCCTGCGCGTCGGTGATGGTGATCATCGTGTTGTTGAACGTCGAATTCACGTGGGCGACGCCCGTTGCAATGTTCTTGCGCTCGCGGCGGCGGACGCGGGTGGTTTCTTTTGCCATCAGTCGATCCTTCAAACGCGCCTCAAAGCGCGTCAATCCCTGAATGCGTTGAACAAAAAGGCGATTACTTCTTCTTTCCGGCGATGGGCTTGGCCTTGCCCTTGCGAGTGCGCGCGTTGGTGTGTGTGCGCTGCCCGCGCACCGGCAATTGCTTGCGGTGGCGCAGGCCCCGATAGGCCCCGAGGTCCATCAGACGCTTGATGTTGATCGCCACTTCGCGACGAAGATCGCCCTCGACCATATAGTCCCGGTCGATCGTCTCGCGGATCTGCAGCACATCCGCGTCCGACAGCTGCGACACGCGGCGTTCGGAGGGGATATGCACCTTCTCGCAAATTTCTTCGGCTTTCTTCGGACCGATGCCGTGAATATACTGAAGCGCGATGATCACGCGCTTGTTGGTTGGAATATTGACGCCTGCTATGCGAGCCATTCGCTCTTCTCTCCATTTCGGCGGCGCGGGAGCAGGACGCTCGGGCGCCGCGGGACCTGACAACTCGGCGTCCGGTGGAGGCCGGCCCTTGCCGAGACCCGGAAAACGCAAAAAGTCCCATGCGCTCGCAATGGCGCCGGGACCCAGAACGCATTCGGGATGGCGCTCATATAGTCCCGGTCGGGCGTTGCGTCAATCGGCTGCGCTTCTCATCGCGGGGACGCGCGGCGGCGTTGTGGCGACGATCCACCAGGCGCTCGCCGCCGAACTCTGCGCGGCCTTCGAGCCTCGTGGCTTGCGACGTCCGCATGACGGTTTTTGTCGCTTTTCCGGGCCGCTTTTCCCTCGCAAATTCGCCGGAATCCCTTTATAGCGCCTGCGCCCGCCTCGCCGGCGAGCCAAAAACGGCGCCCACAATCCGGCGATCGACGCTCAAGGAGCCCTGATGACAAATAAGCTTTGCGCGCATCTGCGCGCGACCGCCGCCGCGCTGGCGCTCGGACTCGGCGCGACGCTCACCCTCGCCGGCGCCGCGTCGGCCGATCCCAAAGTCGTGGCCAAGGTCGACGGCCAGCCGATCACCGACGAGGACGTCGCGATCGCCATGGCCGACATCGGCCCCGGGCTGCCGCAGAAGCTCGAAGGCGCGGCCCGGCAGAAATACGTGCTCGATTATCTGATCGACCTCAAGCTCGCCGCGAAGAAGGCCGAGGCCGACAAGCTCGACCAGACTCAGGAATTCGCCAAGAAGCTCGCCTATTACCGCGACAAGCTGGCGATGGAGGAGCTGCTGGGCTCGGTCGCCAAGGCGGCGACGACCGAGGAGGCCGAGCGCAAGGCGTATGACGAAGCCGCCAAGGCCGAGCCGCCGCAGGAAGAGATCCATGCGCGCCACATCCTGCTGCCGACCGAGGAGGAGGCGAAGAAGGCCGAGGCCCGGCTCAAGGGCGGCGAGGACTTCGCCAAGGTCGCCAACGAGCTGTCCAAGGACACCTCCGGCGACGGCGGCGATCTCGGCTGGTTCACCAAGGACAAGATGGTGCCGGAATTCGCCAACGCCGCCTTCAAGCTGAAGAAGGGCGAGATTTCCGACCCGATCCACACCCAGTTCGGCTGGCACATCATCCAGGTCGAGGACACCCGCACCAAGACCTTCCCGCCATTCGAACAGCTGAAGGACCAGGCCGGCCGCTACGTCGCCCAGAAGGCGGAAAGCGAGACGATCGCGCAACTGCACGGCGCGGCCAAGATCGAGCTGTTCGACGCCGACGGCAAGCCGATGCCGGCCGCGGCCGAGGCCGCCGCGCCCAGCGCCGACAAGTCCCCCGCGGCACCGGCGGCCGCGGCGCCTTCCACGGACAAGCCGAAGCAATAGTCCTCAAGGCGCCGGCGGAACCGCCGGCGCCCTCCTTCCGCCGGAACGACCCATGGCCGCCCCCGCCTCTCTATCCCCGCTCGCGCCGAAGAATTATCCATTCTTGCCGTCGATTGCGGGGGTGCGCTTCGCCACCGCCGCGGCCGGCGTGCGCTATGCGGACCGGACCGACGTGATGATGGCGCTGTTCGATGCGCCTGCCGCGGTCGCGGGCGTGTTCACCCGGTCGAAGTGCCCGTCGGCCCCGGTCGACTGGTGCCGAGCGCATCTGAACACCGGCAGGGCGAGGGCGCTCATCGTCAATTCGGGCAACGCCAACGCCTTCACCGGCCACGCCGGAATCGACGCGGTCCAGATCGTCGCCGACGCCGCAGCAAAGACGATCAAGGCGAGCCCGAGCGAAATCTTCATGGCCTCGACGGGGGTCATCGGCGAGCCGCTCGACGGGATGACGATCGTCCGCGTGCTGGCCGATCTCGCCGCGCAGGCGCGTGAAGACCGGCTTATGGACGCCGCCAAGGCGATCATGACGACCGACACCTATCCCAAGGTCGCCACCGCGTTCGCGCAGATCGGCGACACGATCGTGACGATCAACGGCATCGCCAAAGGCGCCGGGATGATCGCGCCCGACATGGCGACTTTGCTCTCCTACGTGTTCACCGACGCGCCGATCGCCTCCGGGGCCTTGCAGACGATGCTGTCGAAATCGGTCGAACGCTCGTTCAATTCGATCACCGTCGACAGCGACACCTCGACCTCCGACACGCTGATGATCTTCGCCACCGGGGCGGCGAAAACCGCGCCCCGGATCGAGGACGCCTCGGACACGCTCGCGGCCCCCTTTCGGCGCGCGCTCGACAAGCTGTTACGCAATCTCGCCCACCAGGTCGTGCGCGACGGCGAGGGCGCGCGCAAATTCATCGAGATCAACGTCGAAGGGGCGGCGACCCGCAAGGCCGCCAAGCGCATCGCGATGTCGATCGCCAATTCGCCGCTCGTCAAGACCGCCGTCGCCGGCGAGGACGCGAATTGGGGCCGCGTCGTCATGGCGGTCGGCAAGGCCGGCGAGAAGGCCGAGCGCGACAAGCTCGACATCTTTTTCGGCAAGATCCGCGTCGCTCATCATGGCCTGCGCGATCCGAGCTACGAGGAGGCGGCGGCCTCGGCCTACATGAAGAAGAATTCGATCGTCATCACCGCCGATCTCGGCATCGGCGGCGGCCGCGCCACCGTCTGGACCTGCGACCTCACCAAGGAATATGTGGCGATCAACGGCGACTATCGCTCGTGAAGCTCCTGCTGGTCGTCGCGGCGGCGCTCGTCGACATCGACGGCCGCGTACTCATCGCCCGGCGGCCGAAGGGCAAGGAGCTCGAGGGCCTGTGGGAGTTTCCCGGCGGCAAGATCGACGCCGGCGAGCGACCGGAAGACGCGCTGATCCGCGAGCTCAGAGAAGAGCTCGGCGTCACGGTCAAGGCGCCCTGCCTCGCGCCGCTCACCTTCGCCAGCCATTCGTACGAAGATTTTCATCTCTTGATGCCGCTCTACGTCTGCCGCAAGTGGGAGGGCTTCGTGCAGCCGCTCGACGGCCAGACGCTCAAATGGGCATGGCCGAAGGACCTGAGACAATACCCCATGCCGCCCGCCGACGCGCCGCTCATTCCGCATCTCGTCGACTTGCTGGGGTAAGGCGGCCGGCGCGGCGCTTTCCTCACGGCTCGAGCACTGGCGGTCCCTGAAGGATCCAAGCCGTGGGACATTCCGCCAAAGCCCGGGAGCACCGGAGCAAAGCCGGGGATAGCAGAATCCAAGCAAAAGTCTTCCAGGAATCGGCTGTTCTCAAGGGGTTACGCCGGAATCCAAATTATTTTGTAACTCCCAAGCTGTCGCGTATCCCCCTCGCCCGCGAAGCGGGAGAGGACAGGCGCGAAGCGCCAGGTGAGGGTTGAGAACGCCGAACGGCGGGCGTTGATGGCGGCCGCAAGGTTCGTCGGTTGCCCGTCCCCCTCACCTGGCGCGGCTTCGCCGCGCCGTCCTCTCCCGCTTCGCGGGCGAGGGGGTCGCCGAACTTCACAGCTTGGGAGTTGCATTATTTTCTCCTCCGCTTCGCGCTGATCGCTTCCGCTTGTCCGCGGCCTGTCCGCCGATGCGATCCCGCCGGCAGCCAACCCGCTCCCATGCCTGCCGACTGAAGACAACGTCGTCAAACTCGTTCGGCGACTGGCTCGACGGCCCAAGCGAGGCGAAGTCAATCCTCCTCAGCGCAAGCGGACTCGGGCGGAAAGCCGCTGCCGCCACGTCCCGCCCCCGGGCGGTCGAGCTGCAGGTTGCTGTGACATCCGAAGGCGCCTCCCTGCCAACCTCGCTTTCCATCTCGACGCCGTTGCGGTTTGATCATCCCTTATGCCATGAGACTCCCGAACATGTCAAGAACAAACAGGGGGTACTACACCACCGCTCGTCCACGAGCGGCAAACGCGGTCGCAAGACGGGGGCGGAAAGGTAGCGACCGCCTGTCACATGTAATGATCATGTGAGCCATGTGAGCATCCGGGCAACGTTCTTACACTGGACGATGTATAATAGCGGATTCTTTGGCGATATGTGGAAAGCCTAAGGCGAGGCGGTCCAGGCCTTGTAGTCCGCGTCCGACATGGCCGGCAAATTCTTGATGAAAGCCACGATCGTCCAGATCTGCTGGTCGGACGCTCCGGCCAGGCCGAAGCTCGGCATGCCGGTGAACTTGATGCCGTTCTTCACGACCCAAAAGAGCTCCGATGGGGTCCGCTCTTTCGCCATCACCTTGAGATCGGCCGGAACCGGCTTCAGCCCTTCGGACCACTTGGCCCAATTGGCGTCAGGCGGCCCGCCGTGGCAATTGACGCAGCCTATCGTGGCGTAGGCCTGCGCGCCGGCCTTCACCATCGCGGGATCCTCGAAAGAGGCCGGTGGCGTCTCGGTTGCCTGCCGAGCGACCGAGGCCGCACGAACGTTGGTCAAGGCCCAATTGACGAACGCCGGATTGTCCTCGTTTTCGGCGACGCTGTAAAAGCCGCCGAAGAAAGAGATCCCCGCGCCGATGGCGAAGAGGATCGCAAGCGCGCCGATGACGGCCAGGATTTGCATGTGGCCCGCTCCTTTTTCTGCCGATAGCCGAGGACAAGCGAAACTGCGACGCCGATCAGGACGACCCATTCTGCCGGGCCGAGTTATGCGCCATTATTCTCGTCCTGTCCGATTACCCATCGCTCGAAGTCGGTCGGAATGACGTTGCTCCCGCAGATGATCGTCACGACCCGTTTGCCCCGATAGCGGGCTCGGTCCTCCAATATCGCCGCGACGCCGAGGGCGGCCGAAGGCTCCACGATAAGTCCCGCATAGCGATAGAGCATTCGCATTCCAGCAATAATGCTGTGTTCCTTAACCAGCGGAACGTGGTCGGCCACCGCCAGTAGGTCGTCAAGGACCGCAGGGATCGGGCAGCGGCCAGCGACTCCATCCGCGATCGTGTCGATGCGGTCGGTCTCGACGACAGATTTGGCCCTCCACGACAACGCCATCGCCGGCGCGCCCTTTGGTTGCACGCAGACGATCTCGACCATCGGGGCCAGGCATTTGAAGACATAACCCACGCCCGTCGCCATGGCGCCGCCCCCGAGAGCAACGAGCACGGCGTCTACGGGACCCGCGTCGTTGATGAGTTCGAGCCCAATCGTCCCGGCGCCTTCACAGGTATCGAGGTTTTCGCTGTCCTCGACCAGAAACGCGCCTTCGGTGCACGCCATCCGCCGCGCCAGATGGCGTGCATCATCAAAGTCGCCGTCGACAATCCGCACGGTCGCGCCCAATGCGCGGATACGTTCCAGCTTATGCTGGTTGGCGCTGGCGCCAGCCACGACGGTTACGAAAATCCCCCGGCTTTGTCCGCTGTAGGCCAGCGCCAGCCCAAGGTTGCCGGCGCTCGCACAAACGGCCGACCTGGAACCGAGGTTGTCGACCAGCCGCGACATGACGGTTTCAGTGCCGCGAGCCTTAAAACAGCGGACGGGATTGGCCGTCTCGAGTTTCACAATGAGCTCGCAGTCCAGCGCCTCGCCGAGCGCTGGGCACGCGTATTGAGGCGTGTTTCGGAAGACCGGCGCAATTCGGAAGATTGCGGATCTGATCCTGTTGAGATCCAATCGGGTCTGTGGTTCGGCTCGCTGACCGGTTGCGGGCATCGTTTGTTTGGGCGGCAGCATGATCACCTTCCGCCTTCGAACCCGGTCGGACTGACGAAGGCTATAGCGTACAGCGTAGTGAAGGAGGCGATCAACGGCCGGTTATTCGGCGTGTCGCATGTCGCGCTCGGGAAGCCGTTCGAGCCGCGTTGCGCGTCCGTCAGCGCGTGGATTTTCGTGACCGTGCGGATTTCAGCGAAAGGACCTTCGGGCTACGCCGTGCCGCTGCTGATCCCGCCTCTCGTCGATTTGCTCGCTGGCGGGGCTTCAAGCGGCGAACAGCGCGACGCCTTCGGCGATCGCGACCTTTTCGAGGGTCGCGAGCGGCAGTCTCTCGCGTACGGCGAGTTCGGGATGCGCGGCGTCGTAGACGGTGAGGTTTCGCTCGCGCGCGAGAGCCGGCGAGTCGATGTCTTGACTCGGAGATTCCAGTCGGATGCGCATCCTCGACAATTCCCGAACGAACTCTGCCGACTGTGCCGCGGTCACGCGCCGGCGCCTCTCGTTGACGAGGAGGTCATTACGAATCTCAAAGAAGAACAAACTTGGAGCGCGGGCCCCGAGACGCGTCAGGGAATCGACGACGACGCGAGCATCTGCCTCGTCTTCCATGAACCAAGTAGCTAGAACCTAGGCGTCGATGACAAATCCACTCAATACTTGATGCCCTCACGAATTGTGGCCAATATCTTCGCGCGGGGCGCCTTGCCGACCTTCTCTCGCAACGCGCGCAATCGCTCCAGCGCCTCGGCGGCTTCCTTCCTGGGCGCTTCGGTCTCGGGCACGAGGAGCGCGACCGGCTTCCCGCGCCGCGTGATGCGGATGGTCAGACCGCGCTCCACTTGGTCCAGCAATTCGGCAAAACGCGCCTGGGCGTCGGAGGCCTGATATTCGAGAACGTCAGCCATTTAGTCTAAGTTGGCCGGTCAAATGGACCGGTTGAATGAATACCCCGTTCTTCGTCAACGCGCCAGATCGTCTCACGCTGAAACCTCTTCTTAACACGCAATCCCCAGTTTGCCCCCATGCAGCAGCCCGCCTCCCCGCCCGAGCCCGCCCTCCCCGCTGCGCCCGACCTGGCTGCCGCCGTCGCGGCCTGGCTTCGCCGGCTTGCTTCGGAGCGCCGCATGTCGCCCCACACGATCGAGGCTTATGCGCGGGACACGCGACAGTTCCTCGCCTTCCTCGCCGAGCGCTACGGCGCGGCGCCTTCGATCTCCGACTTAACCGACTGCCCGCCTTCGGACCTGCGCGGCTTCCTCGCCCGGCGTCGGGCGGAGGGCGTCGAGGGGCGGTCGCTGCAGCGCGCGCTCTCGTCGCTTCGCTCGCTGGCGCGTCACATCGCCCGCGAAGGCGGGGGGACGGCGTCCGCGCTCGGGGCCGTGCGCGCGCCAAAGGCCCCCCGCCGCCTGCCCCGCCCGCTCACGCCCGCCGATGCGAAAGCCGTCGCGACGACAGCGCCTCGCGAAGGCGAAGCCCGCGAACATTGGGTGCTGGCGCGCGACGCGGCGGTGCTGGCGCTCTGCTACGGCGCGGGCCTGCGGATTTCGGAGGCTCTTTCGATCCGCCGGGCCGACGCGCCGGTCGGCGCGCTCGAGACGGTCACCGTCGTCGGCAAGGGACGGAAGACGCGGGTCGCGCCGGTGATCGTCCCGGTGCGCAAGGCGGTCGAGGACTATCTCGCGCTCTGCCCCTATGCGCTCAAAGCCGACGGCCCGCTGTTCGTCGGCGCGAAGGGCGGAAAACTCTCGCCGCGCATCGTGCAACTGGCGATGGAGCTTATGCGGGGCGCGCTCGGCCTGCCGGACAGCGCCACGCCGCACGCCCTCCGCCACTCGTTCGCCACCCATCTTCTGGCGCGCGGCGGAGATTTGCGCACCATCCAGGACCTGCTCGGCCACGCCTCCCTGTCCTCCACCCAGATCTATACGGACGTCGACGGCGGGCGACTTTTGGCAGCTTACCGCTCCGCCCATCCGCGCGCCTGAGGCCGGGCGGTTGTTGCGCCGTGCTGGTCGTGCCCTACACGTCGGACAAGCGCAACTCACCGCTCGTCGAATTTCCGGGCGGTTGTATCGCGGCGATCCACGAGACGACGGTGATGTAGGTTGAGGTTCCGATACGACTATTTATAACGGTCGAAAACAGCTTTGGCCTCTTACACGAAAGTTCCAGTCGTGCTCTCGTGCCCTTCGTGGGACCTTTGCGTACTTCGTGTTTATTCTTTTCACCACGAAGAACAGGAAGATTACACAAAGGTCACAAGGCTGGAACTTTCATCCGCAGCCGGTGGCCAACTCAGAAGGGAGGACGCATGCCGCAGCATGATCACCATGACGATCAGGGCTCGGAACTGTCGGAGATGACTCTCCGCGTGCGCGCCCTCGAGACAATTTTGACCGAGAAAGGCTATGTCGATCCTGCGGCGCTCGATCTGATCGTCGAGACTTACGAAACCAGGATTGGCCCGCGCAACGGGACGAAAATCGTCGCGAGGGCGTGGGTCGACCCGGCGTTCAAGCATGCGCTGCTCACGGACGCGACGAAGGCCGTGGCCGCGTTCGGTCAAACGGGGCGCGTCGGCGACCATCTGGTGGCGGTCGAGAACACGCCGAAGCTGCACAACATGGTGGTCTGCACGCTTTGCTCCTGCTACCCGTTGGACCTTCTGGGCACGCCGCCGGTCTGGTACAAATCGGCGCCGTACCGGTCTCGCGCGGTCAGGGATCCGCGCGGAGTGCTCGCCGATTTCGGGGTGAGCCTGCCGCCCGACACGGAGATCCGGGTCTGGGATTCGACCGCCGAGACGCGTTACCTTGTTCTGCCCATGCGTCCCGCCGGGACGGACGACTGGGACGAGGAGCGACTGGCAGCCTTGGTCACGCGCGATTCGATGATCGGCACAGGGCTGGCAAGGAAGCCGGAGGATCTGGACCCATGAACGGGATCCATGACATGGGCGGCATGGACGGCTTCGGCAAAGTCGAGCCGGAGGCGGATGAGCCCGTTTTCCATGCGCCTTGGGAGGGGCGCGTGATGGCGATGATGCGCGCGATGGGCGCGGCGGGCGCCTGGAATCTCGACATGTTCCGCGATACGCGAGAGCGCCAGCCGCCGGCGGTCTATCTCGCCTCTTCGTATTACAAGAGTTGGGCGCTCAGTATCGAGACGCTCGCACTCAGTCGCGGCTATGTCGCGCCCGAGGAGTTGGCGGCCGGCCACGCTCTCCATCGCGCAAGGCCGCTTCCGCGCGGCGCGCTGGGCGAAAAAGACGTGGCCGCTGCCGTCCGGCGAGGTTCGTACGAGCGGCGCGCGACGTCGCCGGCGCTGTTCAAGGCTGGCGACCGCGTCAGAACAAGGAACATGCATCCAGCAACGCACACCCGCCTTCCCAGATACGCCCGCGGCCGGTCGGGAGTGATCGAGCGGGTGCTCGGATGTCAGGTTTTTCCCGACAGTTCCGCGGTCGGACATGGAGAAGACCCTCGCTGGCTCTATGTCGTGGTCTTCGAGGGACGCGAACTGTGGGGCTCCGACGCTGACGCCGCGCTCAAGGTCTCGATCGACGCTTTCGAGCCTTATCTGGAGCGGGCGTGACCGCGACCGACCCTGAAGTCGAACCCCGCACGCTGGAGGCGGCGCCCAGGCTCGCCGGTGACGAGACCGGCCCCGTCTTTCGCGAAGCCTGGGAGGCTGAGGCTTTCGCGCTGACGCTGGCGCTGCACGAACGCGCCGTGTTCACCTGGCCCGAATGGACGGCCGCTCTCGCCAGGGAGATCCGGCGCGCCCAGTCCGCCGGCGATCCCGACACCGGCGAGACGTACTACCATCATTGGCTCGCGGCGTTGGAGGAGATCGTCGTTGAAAAGGGCCTGACCACATCCGCAACGCTCGCCCGTCACCGCCATGCATGGGACGCAGCGGCCAACCGCACGCCGCATGGAAAGCCGATCGAACTTTTGCCGCGCGACTTCCCGCCGTAGCCAGGTCGAAGGGCGGAGCCGCCGTCCCGAGCGCGATCAGGACGCCGTCATACGCAATATCGAGAGCATCGGCGAGGCCGCTCGCCTCGTTCAGAAAAACGCGCCGGATTTCGTGACGGCTCACCCTCAATTACCGTGGGTCGAGATGGGCGGCATGCGCGCCTTCATCCGGTCAGCTCGCCCATCGCCCCGCCATGCTCGGAAACACGCCGTCCTGCCGTATCAGCGCGTGAAAGAGCGCGGCCCCGACATGGAGAAGGATGGTCGCGAAGAGCAGAAATGCGAGAATCGTGTGGGCGCTGCGCAAGAAGGCATAAAGCTCGTCATTGTGCGGCATAATCTTCGGCAGATGGATCGATCCATAGAGGACGATTGGATAGCCGCCAGCCGAAAGCATCGACCAACCGACCAGCGGCATGGCGATCAGCAAGGCATAGAGAAGGTAGTGGGAAGCCTTGGCGCCTATGGCTTGCCAAAGCGGCAGGTCCGCCGGCAGCGCCGGCGCCCCGCGCCGCAGCCGCACGCCGAGACGGAATATGACAAGCAGCAGGATCGCGATGCCCAAGGGCCGATGGATTGCGATGAGCGTCAGAAATTTGGGCTCAAGCGTCGAGACCTGCCCGATGCCGATAAACAGCATGGCGAGAACCATGGCCGCCATCAACCAATGCAACGTCCGTTGCAGCGGAGTGAAATATTCTATCACTGCGCGGTCCCCGAAGCCTGCGAGGTCCTGGGATAGTCGGCAGCCTCCGCGGTGCGCAGATCGAACGACTTCGCGTAGGCGGAGGAGCGCGCTGCGAGGAGCGGATCGTCGGAGACCGCGATGCCGACCGGCAGGATGGTCGGATCATAATTATAGTCCCGGCATGGTCCGTCCGCCTCGTCTTGTGCTTTTCGAACGATAAGCGTCCCGATCTCGACATGCTCTCGTTCGGCGGGCCACACTTTTGTTGCATCGTTCGACGGATCGCCGGGCTGCGCCAAAGTCGCGACCAAGCGCCAATTGAGCGGCCCCTGAGCGAGCCGTTGCTTAAGATCTTGCGCGAGAAAATCCGGACCGAGCTTCGCCAGCGCCGCATGATCGACGACATGCTCCGGCGCCGTGTGTTCCATGGTCCAACGCACAAGCTGACTCTGTCCATTGCCATTGACGAATCGGAACGCGTTCAGGCTGTTGTATGTCTGGTCAGCCCAGCTGTCTGTCCAGGGCGCCGTCTTCGCCCATTCGGCAAAGGGTCGAGATTCGGGATGTGTCGCGAAGAAGTGCTCGGATGCGGCGGGATTTGGTTTTCCAGTCGCCGGATCGACATCCTGCGTCAATGTCAAGTCATAGAAGGCCTGCGGCGTGGCGACGACGAACATCGGAGTATCATTCATGCCGCTTCGCCATTCCTGTCCGTCCGGCGCAACAACACGTATGGCCATGCTGCGAACACGGCCCGTGGCGTCTGCTGCATCGGGATTGCCAACCGCGATGGCGAACCGGCCGATGACCGGATAACTTCCGGCTGCAAACATTGGCGCCGTCGAAAGCTGCGCTCCAGCGCCATTCGCCTCGAACGTGCCGGTGAAGCAGGCGCCTTTCGAATGATTGCGCCGATGACCGAGCGGGTTGCCGCCACGATCGCTCAGCGCGGCGACCATACGCCCCGGAGTGAGACGGTCCGGGCTGAGCCAGCCCCCGGTGTAAGCGAAAAGGACCGCCGCTCCCAGGACGATCGCACCGATAGCAGCAAGCCTTCCGAAGAGTGCCTGACGGGTGAGCCCCGAGCGCAGCATGTCCGTTCGCGGCATGTCTGTTGTCCATCGGAATCGACGTGCCCGAAGGCGCTTTCCATTAGACTCTCAAGCAGGGAATTTTGTGGCGGGGAACACTGCCCTCTTGGAAGATCGCTCCACGCCGGGAATGGCGCCATGGGATCTCACTCGGAGGCTCGAACCTGCGCGATGACTTGCTCGAAGGGCTCAGCCGAGACGCGGAAGTCGCCGCGGAACGGGTTGTTGAGCGCAATGATCATGATCAGCACCAGCGCTCCGGATATCGCCATTGCCGCCGACATCGCCAGATGCATGCCGAGGCTCGGAACACCGAGCAACGAGGCGAATGCAACCGTCAGAGCGCCGCCCATCAAGGTAACGATCCACACCACCGCCGGAACGGTGGTGTCGGCAGCCATCAATCTCTGCTCTCGCGCATCCGACAGCCGCATCAACGTTAGGGACAGCATCGCTTGCCGGATGTCGTCGGCCGTGCCGGCCGGTTTGAGATCGGCCGCTATCGCGTTCAGTTTGTTCAACCAGGCCGAATTGCTCGCGACGCTCAGCCCCCTGGCTTGCGCCGGCCATTCGACTCCGACCACGGTTGCGACATAGCCGAGAATGCCGTCGCGCAGCAGCGACTTATCCGGGTCGGAGAACCCGAGCGAAACATAGTAGACATCGCGAACAAGGCCGGCCTCGGCAGAGCTCGTTGCCTTCGCTTCGTTGTAGTGTTGCCAGACGACCATGGCGACGAACGCCAGCAGCACCGCAAAAGTCACGCCGATGACCGAGAATATCGCCGCGGTGACGTCATTGTGTCGGCGCCGGAGTTCGAGAGGCAGCAAGGGGCGGACCGCCAATCCGAGCACGATCGCGCTGAGCGCTGCGGCGCCCGCCAACAAGAGTCCGACACCCCAGAGCGGGTACTCGTAGACCGTGCTCGGCTGCATCATGAAATGCACGGCGACCCCGTATCTCGATGTCCTCTACCGCATGTGCCGCTTTCCTAAAGGCGACCGGCTGGCGCCGCGGCGCATAGCATGCCTTTCGTCGAAGACACGGTTTGAGCCCACGTGAACAATGACTTTGCCCACCTGACGCCCTCAGCGGCGGATCTGCTGTCAGAGCCCGGCGAAAGACGAATTCGAACGATCAAATCCCGCCGTCCTCTAGTTTGTGCGTCATATTTTACGTTGAGGGGCGCATGAGGAGGGTTACCGTCAGTTTAGGTGGAGTCTAGATGCGTGGCAGACTAAAGCCGACGACGGTCTGCGCGATTTGAACCAGGCAAGCTCATAAGGCTATCTTTGCCGGACTGACGGCGCGTCTTGTCCAGCTGGTTCGGAGTCTTCGGGCGCTGATCAGTCCGGGTCAAACACATTACGGTAGTCCAGCTTCAGTGCCGGATCCTGCCGCTCCTTGCGCAGGAAGCAGTCGCCGACGACCAACACCTCAATTTCGGTGCCCATGAGACAGCGGAAGGCATCCTCCGGCGTGCAGGCGATCGGCTCGCCGCGCACGTTGAAGCTGGTGTTAACCAGCACGGGGCAGCCGGTCTTGGCCTTAAAAGCCGAAATCAGCGCATGATAGCGGGGGTTTGTTTCGCGGCGAACGGTCTGCAGTCGGGCCGAGTAATCGACATGGGTGACAGCGGGGATTTCCGACCGCACCGCGTTCACCTTATCTGTGCCCACTCGCGCTGCGTCCGCGTCGCTGAGCGGCGTTCTCCGTTTCCTGGCGACATCGGCGACCACCAACATGTAGGGACTGTCGCCGTCATAATCGAACCAGTCGGCGACGTCCTCGTGCAGCACCGAGGGCGCGAAAGGCCGGAAGCTCTCGCGGTATTTGACGCGCAGGTTCAACGTCTTCTGCATGGTCCGGCTGCGCGGGTCGCCGAGTATCGAGCGGTTGCCCAGGGCGCGAGGCCCGAACTCCATTCGACCCTGATGCCAGCCGACCGCCTTTTCCTCGATCAGCGCATCGACGGTTGCCTCGATCAGCTTTTCTTCGTCCATCACGTCAAACACCGCGCCGCACGCCGCAAGGCGCTGCTCGATATCGGTTTGAGTGAAATGCGGGCCGAGATAGGCGCCCTGCATAGCGTCGAGCATTTCGTGCGGCAGGCGCGGTTGGTTGAGGTGGAGGTGGTAGACCGCGAGCGCCGCGCCGAGCGCGCCGCCTGCGTCGCCGGCCGCCGGCTGCACCCAAAATCCGTCGAACCTGCCATCGCGGACGATCTTTCCATTGGCGACGCAGTTAAGCGCGACGCCGCCAGCCAGGCACAAATGCCTAGCGCCCGTCTCGCGGGCGATGGAACGCGTGAGCCGGAGAACGACCTCGTCGGTCACCGCCTGGATCGAGGAGGCGAGATCCATCTCGCGCTGCGTCAGTGGGCTGTTCTCGTCGCGCGGGTCGCCGCCGAAAAGCTTATGGAAGCGTGAGCTCGTCATGCTGAGCCCAGTGCAATAGTTGAAATAACTTTGATCGAGCCGGAAGCTGCCGTCCGGCTTCACGTCAATCAGATTGTCCAGGATTGTCTGTGCGTAACGCGGTTCGCCGTACGGCGCCAGCCCCATCATCTTGTATTCGCCAGAGTTCACACGGAACCCCGTATAGGCGGTGAAGGCGGCGTACAGCAGACCAAGCGAATGCGGGAAATGGATTTCCTTCACCATTTGCAGCGATGTACCACGCCCGAGCGCAAGCGATGTCGTCGCCCATTCGCCGACCCCATCCATGGTCAAGATCGCCGCCTCCTCGAAGGGCGAGGGGAAAAACGCAGAGGCGGCATGGCTCTGGTGATGCTCAGCAAAGAGCAGCCGGTTGTCGCAGTCGTAATTCCCGGCGAGGCGCTGGAGCTCTTGCCGCAGCAGTCGCTTCTGGAACAGCTTCTCCTTGATCCAGATCGGCAATGCGATGCGAAACGAACTCAAACCATGCGGCGCGAAAGCCAGATACGTTTCGAGCAGGCGCTCGAACTTGAGGAATGGCTTGTCATAGAAGACAACATAATCAACTGCGCCGAACCCTATCCCGGCCTCGTTCAAGCAATACTGGATAGCTTGCCGCGGGAACCCCATGTCATTCTTCTTGCGAGTGAAGCGTTCCTCCTGAGCGGCGGCGACGATCCGACCGCCGCCCACGATCGCCGCCGCGCTGTCGTGGTAAAAGGCCGAAATACCAAGTACGTACAACGTCACGCCTAGAACAAGGTGTAGATGAACGGCGCGATCGCCGAGCCGTTGCTTAGCACGACCAAGCCGCCGAAGACGGCCATCGCGACGATCACCGGAATCAGCCAGAACTTCTTGCGTACCCGCAGGAACTCCCACAACTCCATCACAAAGCCCATGGACGCCTCGTCAGAACTGTTTCTTCATTTCGTCAGCCGCGCGCTCGCGCCCAGGCTTTTAGCTGGCCGCATCCGGCCGCAGTTTCAGGCGCAGGGGATCCCACGCCCGCCGATCCCGCGTCATCCGCGCCGCATTTTTCACCGTCCAGACGCGCGATTTCGGCTCACGAATTGTCGCTCCCCAAAAATCTCGCGCCCTCGCCGGCGCTTGGTTTCCGGCTTGCCTCCCATAGAAGCGCGTCACGACCGCCCGCGGCCGAGCCCGCGAATCGAGTGAGCGCGGTCGCTGAAAACACAATCAGATACACGTCGAGATGCGTCCTGTGGTTGGTTTGAGCCCAAAATAGCGCTGTCACCGCCACAAAAGACGCAAACAGAAGGTAAATTACACCAAGTTCGCGCCAACGCGCGCGGGTCATAATCATGCCCCAGACCCCGAAGATCGCGATCGGGACGTAGGATAGACCGTAGACGGCTTCAACGCTCGGCGCTCGAAGCGGATTGAGCCGCCAGTCAAACCCGGCCACCACTTTGCGCGCCGCGCCGCGAACCGCCTCGCCCGGATACGCGCGGACGTAGTCAAGGCCGCGACGCAGGAACCAGTCGCTCTTCGCCAACTCGTCTGTGGACAGTGCGTCAAGCGTCTCCTTCTCCTCGCGACTCAGCGCCTCATAGGCCGTTGCAGTGCTCAGATCGATGCTCTCCGCGGGATAGTGTGAGAAGGTCTGTGCATTGTGCGCTATCCAGAACTGATAGCCAGCCTCCGTACTGAGAACGGGCCGCCCGAGCAAAATATCGTTCCGGGCGACCCAGGCGCCTACGAGGGCCGCAAGACAGAGGAATCCGACCCCGCCCCGCAGCGCGCGCATTTTCCACGAACCGTCACCGAACAGCCCGATCCAGATGAGCGCCGCAAGTGCATACGGCAGCATCGTCAATCGGCAAAGCGCGTCGACGGCGAGCGCGACCCCAGCGCCGCCCCAGACGATTGGGTTCGGGCTCGCTTGCGCGCGCAGCAACGCGTAGACGCTGATCGCCGTCAACATCGTGACGAGGCTCGTTTCCTCAAGCGCCGTGTCGTGCACGACATAGTACGGATAGATGGCCGTCAGCGCTGCCGAAAGGAGCGCGGCGCGCTCCCCGAATAGCCCTTTTCCGATCAGATAAGCGAATGCCACCGTCGTCGCGCCGAACAACGCCTGCGGCAGAACGACCCACAGATAGCTCCCCCCCGCCCATGCGGCCAGCGTCAGGA
Organism: uncultured Alphaproteobacteria bacterium; assembly: GCA_963823165.1. Classification (GTDB taxonomy): domain Bacteria; phylum Pseudomonadota; class Alphaproteobacteria; order Rhizobiales; family Beijerinckiaceae; genus Roseiarcus. The sequence continues at coordinate 73,751 of CAWGKV010000041.1, forward strand.
AACATGGATAAATCGGCGGGCGCGCTGCAAAGCCAAATCCCTCGAGCCACAGTCCCTTGCCAGCAACGATGTTCTCGGCGAATTTATAGAAAAAGGTATACCCGTTGACCCAGAAGTCTAACTCTCCAGCATGGATCCGGTAGACGCCCCGGAGTACGAAGGAGAATCCGCAGATCGCCAGCATCGGCGGACCGATGGAAAACCATACGAGACGACGGGTCATGCCGCTGGGCTCCGCCGTGGCGACATTTGACCTCCGGCCGCTCAAGGCGCTTGACGCGTTACTTTGTCGCAATTTGTATACTCCCCAGCAGTTCCACCTGCGTCTCGTATACCCCCCAGCAGTTCCTCCGGGGTCGCGACTTCGACTCGCCGGAAAGCAGTGGACCGCCTCAGACAGGGCGCCCGAAAGCGATGTCTCTTCAAAGCCGACATAAGCTTGTCGCGGCGAAAACCCTCTGTGGACGAATAGCACTTACCATACTTCGGTCGGCGCCGGAAACCGCCTGGACCCCAATTTCTCGCCGCCAGCTCCTGCATCCTCGTGGGAGACAAATCCCGCGCCATTTTTCTTGGGCCGGCAGGCTTAGGCCAAGGTGCGTTTTGGATGAATCGTGACGCCCCGCCAACGACCGGTTCCCCAACGGTCTCGCAAGCAGTTCCGGACTGGTCGGTCGCAACCTCATTGCTGCACGCGAGCACGATTTCTACATCTATACCGTGTGAAGGTGGGCAATTTTGACGCCACCAAGTAGTAGACCCCGATCGACTAACCAGATTTCTTGCTCAATCCAACTTGCTGAGGCGTCTGGCTGGGCGGATCCTTTCCCGTATCGCGTCGAGGGCGCCATTCTTGGGCACGCGTGACCGCAAGAGCTGGCTTGGACGAGGATATCGTCTATGCCTATCGTTATCCGCCGGAACTGCGCCGCCGGGCGCAGCTCATGATTGACTGTTTCGAGCGCAAGCTCGACACTGTCTTCGATGTGCGTCGGCTTGAACCCCCAGGCGTGCTCAACGGCAGTCGCGCATGTGGCACTTGCCGCTCGCCGACGATACTTTCACGGACGATACTTTCACGAGTGTCCTCGACCGCGACAACCGCGTTCATGACCTGGACAATATGTATGTCCTCGACGCGTCGTTCTTCCCGTCAAGCGCCAGGAGTTGGCCACAATTGTCAAACTTGGATTGATGCCGCCCGGGCCCCGCTCACGAGGTTTTGCTTGGAAGCGCGAAAACGCCTTACCGATAGCGCGGCGGCTTCTCCGTCCCTGCCGATTGTGTGTTGACGTTGGCGCGCGTAGCGGACGGGTAGCGTTTTCCTCGCCAGTGCGCGCGCCGGTGCGACAATGACTTCCCTCGGTTCCGACGGTACGGAGGCGAAGTCGACCCTGTTCGCCCGGATGGCGCCTTGGCTTCTGGCGATCTCGTCGGCGCTGATTGGAATTCTGCTCGTCGAAGTGTTCTGCTGGGTCTTCGTCCCGAACCTTGGACGGAATATCCCAGGTCGCGACAATCGCGTCGTCTTCTTCGACGGCGAAGGCCCAATATTCGAGAATCACGGAGACATATTCACCTACACGCCGCACAATACGATCCGAAACGTGACGGCGTTTTTCTCGAGCGACGCCTTTGCCGTCGAGTACGACTACCGCTTTCGGACCAACAACCTCGGGCTCGCCCAAGACGCAGACGTCGCGCCGGGACGGAAATCCCTCCTGTTGCTTGGGGACTCCTTTACCGAAGGGCAGGGGGCCAAGCCATGGTTCCGCCTCGTGAGTCCGACGATCGAGCGGCTTGGGTATCAACCCGTCAACGGGGGCGTCCTCGGCACCGGTTTCCAGCAATGGCTAAAACTCGGCGGGTATTTGTCGTCGAATAACATTGACGTTAGCAAGGTGGTTGTTCTTTTTATTTCTGACGATTACCAGCGGCCGGTTTGGAATGTACCTTCCCAGGTGTTCAAGTGCATTTCGTCTCCGTCACTCTGCCGAGTCGAACAGAGCTACTTCTATCGATTGCCGCCACCGGGCGAGATGGGGTCCTTGATCGCTCGGGTGCGGGATGGTCGCAGGCCGATGAAACCCCACCTGAAATTCAGCGCATCCGCACTCTTCCCGGCCTCTTCCTCCGTGTATGTGTATTTGAAGCAACTCGTCACTCACGCACAGGCCGAGCGCGGCTCGCGCGCCGCAATTTCCGAGCTGGTCAAGCGGTATGGTCGGGAAAACGTGGCTTTCCTTCATCTTCCGCAAAAGGACGAAATTGCTGGGGGGCCGAACGATCTTGGATTGGCCGCCCGCCGCGCGATTGAAGCGGCCGGCGGAACGCTGTTCGACGGATTCAAACTATGCCAAATGACCCCTTCAGACTATTACCTAAACGATGAGCATCCGAACGCCCACGGCTATTCAAAAATTGCGACTTGCACCGCGGAGGTCGCAAGCAGCCTAGCTTCGGAGCGGGCGCAAGGCGAACGAGGGGAGATCCAATAGAGCCGAACTCGACCCGAAGGCGCGCGGCTCCCGTGCCAACCGCGCGTGGGATTGGTTCCCCAAATTGAGGCGCGTCAATGGTTTGCCGCGTCAACCGAACAGTGGAGCGCCATTCCATGCTGCACGAGAATATGGTCCGCAACGAAGAGATTGTCGGCCCCACGAACCGCCGATTCGGGTTAACCTTGGGCGGGGTCTTTATTTTCGTCGGCCTCACCCGGGCCCTGTTGGGTCATGGCCAGGCCATTTGGTGGCTCACTGCAGGCTTGGTCCTTGTCGTTCTCGCCGCCGTTTGGCCGGCCAGATTAGGACCGTTCAACCGGCTGTGGCTGAAGTTTGGGCTGCTGCTGTACAAGTTCGTGAATCCCGTGGTCATGACGCTATTGTACGTTTCAACAATTGTCCCGATCGGGGTGGTCATGCGGTTGTCCGGCAAGGATCCACTCCGCCTGAAGCCGAGTCCAGATGCTGAAACCTACTGGATTGTCCGCGATCGGCGTGGATCACCGCCGGAGAATATGAAGAATCAGTTTTGATTCGGATTGATAGGCTTGGTGAGAAGCAGGCGTGCGACCGACCTCGCCGTCCTCGGTTGGGCTGTTGCAGCGCCATCGCTGGGATCAGTAGCGCCAAGCCGACGATCGGAAAGCGAAGTTTGCCGAGCAAGACCCGAACGCGTGTGCGACAGCCACGAATGATCGGGCGCCTTCTCGACGTTCGATAGCTGCAGTAGATGCCTTCGGACTAGCCGATCATGTGCATCCGGAAGCACCGACCCGACGGCAGTGACGGCGCCGGTTCGCGGCGCGTGGTACGGTTTGCATACCTCCTCCCCGAAGGCGTCAAACCCGGCTTCCCAAAGCAGGTCCAGCAAGCGATCGCAGAACACGTGCCGGCGACTGCGGCATCTCCGGCCATTTCGCCATCAGGTCATTCTGCGCAGCGCCCGACCGTCCCATCGCCATCGCCGACTTTCCCGCCGATTTGGCAAAGCCGACGGGATTAGCACTTCCCGACTTCGTCAACGGGGTGCTAAGTTTTCAGAATGCTGCAAGCAGGGTGAAGGATAGGCGGCCTCGCTGCACGACCACCTCCATACCGGTGGGTGAACCTGCGGAACACCGGCGCCACCGATCCTTTTCGCAGACAAGACTTGGGTGGAAGGCAATAGAGTGCGGGCACTTATTTCGGGAAGGCTGGGCGCCAGTTTCGGCATTGTCGGCCTCGCCTTGTTGGTCGCGGTCGCGACCGACATGGCGGTGACCGTGCTTTCAACAGCGAAGCTCGCCTTCGCGCTGGGCGGCTTCGCCCTACTGATCTCAACAATGATGGTAAAGCCCCCGCAGGCGTATTGGCTATTCCTGCTTGTACTGTCGATTCCATTTGACATCACAAAATGGCTGTCATCGAGCATGGTCGATTCCGAGGCTCTCGGTAAGATGTATGGCGCGCCGATGAGTGGCACCACTGGCCTTGAAATCTATTTGTCGGACATGATATTACTTGCAATGTTGTTGCCTTGGCTTGGGCGCGTATGTTTGCGACGAATACCACTATATTTTCCGAAAATCGGGTACCTTTTTGTCTTTTATCTTGCGTGGGCTCTCCTCGTCTCGCTGCTCAATGCCATGTCACTTTACTTGTCGATGTTCGAGTTGTGTCGGCAGATTTTGTGGTTCCTGTATTTCGTTTATCTGATCAACAACGTTTCAACACCGCTGCAGTTTCGAAGCGTCATTTTGGCGGTACTACTCGGGTTCATCATCAGCGCTGGGACCGTAGTCGTGTTCTTCGAACAGGGTATCGGAACCGACACTGTGGCTTTTGTTGATCTGCATGATCAAGCGCCGGCCACCGGCTCAGCCCGACCATATGGAGCCCAGAAAGGCCCGACGCCGGGACTTGGGGTGTTGACTCTTCATAGTGACGAGCAAGGTCTAAGTTCGGCCTTCCATGGGAAGGGATCGGAAGTCAAACGCAGTCAAGGCATGTTCCGCCATCCGGGGATAGCAGCGGGCCTGTGCGGCATGGTTCTGCCTGTTGTCCTCGCTTACCTTCTGACAGCAAGGACTATTCGGGATAGAATTCTGTTTATTTTAGTCTACGCGTTAGGTGTTCTTGCTTTGTTGCTCACTTTCTCGCGCGCCGGTTTAATCGGCTTTGTTGTTGGCATGATCGCGTTCCTCGCAATCGCGGGCTGGTCGCGCTTGATTTCACGGTTGATGTTTAAACTCGCCTTTTTAACTTTGATCTTGCTCGGGGCTCTAAGTATTCCGTTGCTGTCAGTATACTTGTGGTCACGGCCGGAATCTTTCACCATGAGGTTTTATATGTTCGATGCGGCGCTTCAGGGCTATGCATCGCATCCGCTTCTTGGCGTCGGGTTCAATAATAGTACTGCTGCGATGAAAGCGCCTCGGCAGGAATATCACGGATATGGGAATCAAGATGGGGACGACCGAGCCAGCGGACAGTTACTATCTCGCGATCCTGACCGAGGTGGGGCCGCTGGGATCGTTCTTGTACTTTGGTTTCTTCGCGAATATCGTGATGATCGCGCTCGGCTCGATGAGACAGACCGCGGTCGACATGAGACGACTGCAGGTCGGGATGGTTGCCGGTTTGACGGCTCTTGCTACTCAAAGTATTGCCGATGGCCCGCTGGCCGGGCACGCTGTCGGCGGTGCGCTATGGCTTTTCGCCGCGCTCATTGTCGCTATCCGGCGCAGCAATTCCGCCGAACCACGGCCCGCCATAGCAGGCCGCAAGGCTGTGCTGGCCTAAGCTTAGACTTTCAAGGACGGAACCGCGGCTTACAGCCGTTTGGATTGCAGGCAATCCCGGTGCTGTGCCCGTTGCTCCCGTCGGCGTTCATCACCCAAACGCTAGCCGCGCCGCCCTTTGTGCCCTGCTCAAACGAGATCATGGACATGTCAGGACTCCAGCCGGCGTCTTGTCCTTCTACCGGCTCAACGAAGCTCGTGAGTTGCGTCACGCCCGTTCCGTCCGCGTTCACGCTGAACACGTTGAGATTTCCGGTGCTGATCGTTGGTCGGATTGAGCTAAAAACCACCTGATACTGGCCTCCAATCTTAAGCAATCCGATGTTTGGATCGGAAGAGGCCGCGCCCGTCGCCATGCTCATTAGAGTCGGCGTTTGCGTGACGTTTCGGGTGGCCAGAGGAATGCTGCATAGCTGGAGCCCAGGGCCGCCCCAAGATCCGCCACCGTAAGGGCCGCAGCCGAATATGACCGTCGCTCCGTCCGGAGTAACGTGGGCAGAAATATTGAAAAGGCTCACCTCGCTGCTGTTCGTCCAATGAGACGCCAGTAACTCCGTGTCGCCGGTCCCGTCAGCGTTGATGATGCGCAAGTCTGAGCACGGGACGTTGTATTTGTTAGTGCAGAAAACCGGATTTGGCGGTGAGCCTTGATATACGATGTTCGAGTAAACAATCTGGCCGGACGGTGTCCATGTCGGAGTGAAAGCTAATGTCGTCGTCGTAACCTGAGTGACCCCGCTCCCATCAGGATTCGCGATGTAAATGTTGCTGTCGTTGCCACATTGGCGCTCAAACGCGATCTTCGAACCATCGAACGACCATTCGGGCGTCGTATCAGAGCACGTCCCGCTGGTGATCTGCGTCACCGCCGCGGTCGTTATGTCTCCGGTGCAGATGTGGCTAAGGCTATCCGAGCCGATGCAGGCATAGGAAATGAAATTATGGCTCGGGCCGACTAAAGGGCCCGCGATAAAGAGTCCGCCGCCACGTTGCGCAAAAGGCGCGGCCGCCGCGAGCGCGCTAACCAGCGCTAGCGAGAAATAGCGGGTTCGGGATTTCATTCGGGTCGGCCGAGATCACGTTGCCGTTGCTCCATGTCCTCGCCCCGATCGCGCCCTGCCAGCAGTTGTCGCGGCATTGTCACACGAACTGTTTTTACTGGTCATTACTCGCCCTTGCGTTGGTACCGAATTTAACGATTTCAATACCTTAGCGAATCGGTTCCGGGCGGTCAGACCGCCTTTACTTGCTAGATGTGACAATGCCCTGGCGACGATAAATGGGGTCAAGCCGGTTTGCAATGCCAACCCAAGTATGGTAAGTGATACACTCCCCAAAGGGTTTTCGCAGGGGCAAGCTTCCGTCGGCATTAAGAGACATAGCTTTCGCGCATCCGTCTGAGGCGGTCCACTACTTTCCGGCGAGTCGAAGTCGCGGCATCAGGTGAACTGCTCGGGAGTATAAAAGACGCCGGAGGAACTGCTGGGGAGTATACAAATTGCGACAAAGGTGGAGCCCGGCGGCATGACCCGTCCTCTCAATCGGTTTTCCATCGATCCACTGATGCTGGCGATCTGCGGATTCGCCTTCGTAATCCGGGTCATCTACCGGATCCATGCTGGAGAGCCAGACTTTTGGGTCAACGGGTATACCTTTTTCTATAAATTCGCCGAGAACATCGTTGCTGGCAAGGGACTGTGGCTCGAGGGATTCGGCTTCGCAGCGCGCCCGCCGGTATATCCATGTTTCCTGGTGCTGGCCGCATGGGCGGGGGGGAGCTATCTGTGGGTCGTTCTGCCGCAGGCGTTGTTCGGCGCGATGACGGTGGCATTCGCTTATCTTATCGGAAAGCGGCTATTCGGGGAGCGCGCGGCGCTCCTTTCGGCAGCGCTGACGGCCATCTATCCGTACTATGTCGTGCACGACACGGCGCTTGAGGAAACGAGCCTCGTCACGATGTTGACGGCGATCAGCGTCTACGCGTTGCTGCGCGCGCAAGCGAGCCCGAACCCAATCGTCTGGGGCGGCGCTGGGGTCGCGCTCGCCGTCGATGCGCTTTGCCGATTGACGATGCTGCCGTATGCACTTGCGGCGCTCATCTGGATCGGGCTGTTCGGTGACGGTTCGTGGAAAATGCGCGCGCTGCGGGGCGGGGTCGGATTCCTCTGTCTTGCGGCCCTCGTAGGCGCCTGGGTGGTCCGGAACGATAATTTGCTCGGGCGGCCCGTTCTCACTTCGGAGGCCGGCTTTCAGTTCTGGATGGCGCACAATGCACAGACCTTCTCACACTATCCCGCGGAGAGCATCGATCTGAGCACCGCAACGGCCTATGAGGCGCTGAGTCGCGAGGAGAAGGAGAAGGTTAACGCGCTGTCCACAGACGAGTTGGCGAAGAGCGACTGGTTCCTCCGTCGCGGCCTTAACTACGTCCGCGCGTATCCGGGCGAGGCGGTTCGCGGCGCGGCCCGCAAAGTGGCGGCCGGGTTTGACTGGCGGCTCAATCCGCTTCGATCACCGAGCGCTGAAGCCGTCTACGGTCTGTCCTACGCCCCGATCGCGATCTTCGGAGTTTGGGGCATGATTATGACCCGCACGCGTTGGCGCGAACTCGGTGTAATTTACCTTCTGTTTGCGTCTTTTTTAGCGGTGACAGCGATATTTTGGGCTCACACCAGCCATAGGACGCATCTCGACGTGTATCTGATCGTGTTTTCAGCGACTGCGCTCACTCAATTCGCGGGCTCGGCCGCCGGCGGTCGTGACGCGCTTCTATGGGAGGCAAGCCGGAAAGCTTACTCGCTGGAGGTCGGCCAGCCGGCGCTAACGAAGTCTGCGCCTTCGGCGCCGCCCCCCGAACCGCTAAAAGCGCCAACGCCCAAGCTGCGTTGGATCCCCGCCCCTGTCGAAGCCGCCATCGCAGCCGTTCTCCTTGTGGCCGCGGCAGGCGGCTGGTACATCCTCAATGGACTATCTCCGAAACCCGCCAGAGCCACCCATCTTTCCATCGTCGTGCTGCCCTTCGCCAATCTCAGCGGCGATCCGGCGCAGGATTACCTCGGCGACGCACTAACCGATGAATTGACCACCGTTCTCGCGCGCATCCCCGGGAACTTCGTCATCGCGCGCAATACCGCCAGCACCTTCAAGGGCAAGCCGTTCGACGCCAAGACGATCGGCAACGATCTGCGCGTGCGCTATGTTATCGCAGGCTCGGTGCAGCCGAGCGGCGATCGGGTGAGGGTCAACGCCCAGCTCATCCATGCCGGCACCGGCGCGCCGCTCTGGGCCGAACAATTTGACACGTCCCGCGCCGATCTGTTGCAGACGCAGGATGCGATCGCAGAGCCCCTGGCGCAGTCCAATGCGCGCGTCCTCGATCCCGATTGGACTTGGAATCACGACTTGAAGGGCGTCATCCTTCGGTTCCAGGCGGTCGCCGAGCACGCGCGCGCCCTCGCCCAGAACCCATACTGAAACTGCGGTCGGATGCGGCAAGCTGTCCTGATCGAGCGTTGGGCGGGAGCACGCGGCTGACGAAATGAAGGAACAGTTCTGACGAGGCGTCCATGGGCTTTGTGTAACCGTCCGGCGCAGGCCGCCTGGACGAGGCGCGCTGAGGGGCGATAGTGCGGGAAGAGTGGCACGAGGATAGTGCCCATCAAGATGGAAGCGGGGTCACTAAGGTTACGACGACTACTCTAGCTTTCACTCCGACTTGGACGCCGTCCGGTCAGATCGTATACTCGAGCATCGTATATCAAGGCTCGCCGCCAAGTCCGGTTTTCTGCACTAACGGGTATAACGCTCCGTGCTCGGACTTGCGTATCATCAACGCTGACGGGACCGGCGACACGGAGTTACTGGCGTCGAATTGGACGAACAGCGGCGAGGTAAGCCTTTTTAATATTTCTGCCCACGTTACTCCGGACGGAGCGGCGGTCATATTCGGCTGCGGCCCTCACGGTGCCGGATCGTGGGGCGGCACGGGGCTCCAGCTATGCAGCATTCCCCTGGCCACCGGAAACGTCACGCAAACGCCGACTCTGTTGAGCATGGTGACGGGCGCGGCCTCTTCCGATCCAAACATCGGATTACTTAAGATTGGCGACCGGTATCAGGTGGTTTTTAGCTCGATCCGACCAACGATCAGCACGGGAAATCTGAACGTGTTCAGCATGAACGCGGACGGAACGGGGGTGACGCAACTCACAAGCTTCGTCGAGCCGCTAGAAGGACAAGACGCCGGCTGGAGTCCTGATATGTTCATGATCTCTTTTGAGCAGGACACCAACGGCGGCGCGGCTAGCGTTTGGGTGATGAACGCTGACGGGAGCAACGAGCACAGCACCGGGATTGCCTGCAATCCAAACGGTTGCAAGCCGCGGTTCCGTCCTTGATAATGTTCTGTTCGATATATTCGGGCGTGTTCAATTCCTTTAGGCGGCCCCAGACCATCGAATCGTCGATATGAAACCCGACAGCAACGCCGATCTTTAGCGCAGTGTCAAAACCGGAGGCAATGAGTTTACGAATTTACTCGTCGGTATTGTCCAAGGAAAGCGGTCGAAGAATAAATCAGAGATATCGATTGTCCGTTCCCATAATACTGATCAGATCCTTCAGTTACGAGAGTTTTGTGCGTATATCCTTTGGCTGTACCTAAAAGAACGGGGTCTGGGCGCCAGCAGAGGCGGTGAAAAACTGAAAGGCGAGATAGCGCGGCGGCTGGTCTTCGCCGTACGCGCAGCCAGCAAACATGAGGACGATGAGGCCGGCAAGCGCCAGCCAAGCCGAACACTGCTTCAACGTAAATACCGGGATCACGTTGCCGTTGCTCCATGTCCTCGCCTCGATCGCGCCCTGCCAGCAGCTGTCGCAACAGACAAGGTCCAAAATCGTCGAAAACCGCATCTTGCGGATTCCCTCGCGAATGCGCGGCGTGTCCATCAAGACCCCTCCTCGGGACCTCCAAAACACGTCACTTCACGAGCTACGAACTCGCGTCACTCCATGTGCTAGCGACACGCAGACCATGAACCCCATTGTGCAAATCTTAGACGGACGTATAATCGTCGCGGAACGATAGGGAACGCCTTATGTCCAAGTCAGTCATTGCAGACTACCGGGTCAGCAGTGCGCGCGCATTGTAACTTCGGCCTGGGATCGACGCCCAGCGCACCGCCGTCACCGACGCCGAGACGGTGAGTGTGCTGATGCCCTGGATCGTCGCCCCGGCTCGCCGCGGCACTCGTCGGGGCTCCCTGCAATGGCAAAGTGGTCCGCCTACGTCCCGCCGCGGGACGAGTCCAGGGGCGCCCTACGGAGCGCGTACTGCGCGATGATGAGGACCCCTGCACGTTTTATTGGCCCACTACGATCGAATTCGCCTACCCCGGTTGAGACCGCTGGATGACGGGGGCATTGATGCGCAATGACAAGCTCGCTGACGCGCCGCTTGTATCCATCGTCACCGTGACGTTCAACTCGGCGGATCATATTCGCGCGTGCATCGCGTCTGTGTCGAGAAGCGTAGGAACGATGCCGATCGAGCACATCGTTATCGACAACGCCTCGCGGGACGAAACTAGTGCTTTGGTGCGGGCGGAGTTCCCCCACGTGGTGCTCGTGGAGAATGCCCAGAATCGCGGATTGACCTTGGCCAACAATCAGGGAGCGGGGCTCGCGAGGGGGCGTTACGTCTTGTTTCTCAACCCTGACACGATCGTCCCAGACGGTACGTTTCAGACGATGCTCGGAATCATGGAGCGCCATCCGGACATTGGCGTTCTCGGTCCGCGGCTCGTGGACGACAACGAGCGGTTCAGCCCGGGGATCATGGGAGACCGGGCTCCAACCGCATGGACCGTGATCAATGCGTTCTTGCTGTTCAACCGCCTCTCTCCCGATCTTTTTCCGGGAGTGCTCCGGACGAAGGATTTGGCGGGACTGGAGGACTGCGACTGGGCATGCGGGGCCTGCTTGATGGTGCGGCGAGAAGTTGCCGACAACTTCAGTTGGGGAGAGTTTGGGTCGGGGGATGACCTCGACTATTGTTTGCGCATCGGTGCGGGCGGCTGGCGAGTGTCAGTGACCGGCGACGCGCGGGTAGTTCATTTCGGGGGCCGAAGCTTCACTCTGGCGAAGCCCGGAACGTGGGCTGGAAGGCCGTCGAACATCGCTCGGCACCTCCGAGAACACAGTGGCCCTGTGTGCGCCGCGATAGGCATCGCCGGGATGCGGGTAGGCCTCCGCATCCGGGGCGCCATCCACTATGCATTGTTCCTGGTGACACGCGACCCGGAACGCCTTTACAAGACCAACAAGACCCGGCAGTTCCTCGCACACGACGACTACAGCGTGTTCCGGAAGGGAACGCGACCGACCCCGAGGTCGTACGGCCGGTGAACCGCGGCAGCGTCAGTGCCGACGATCGCCTGTGCACAGTCTGCTTCGTGGCGAGAAGTGATTTCGAATCCAGGCCCGGCGGCGATACCGTGCAGTGGCGGATGTATGAGCGGGTGGTGCGTGAGGCCGGCCTGAGGCCCACCACGTGGTTCGACGATTCGCCCATCCCGCCCGCGGACGTCTACCATGCGTTGAACGTCGACCGCCCCCTCGAACTGTATCCGAAGCTCGCGGAGGTCAAACGCCGCGGTCGGCCGTTCATCCTCAGCACGATCCATCACCCAAACGAGTGGCTGACGAAATACTACAGGTCTCAGCTGTCAGCGGGCGTTTTCGGGCGCTTGCTTTACCGCTCCCCGCTGGGGCGCTCGATGCCCGCTCGGGAAACGATTAGGGAAATCGTCACGGTCGCACGGGATCGGCGCATCGCTCGCGTCCTCCATCTGGTGCCAAGTTGGCGGCGGCGTGTGCGGTGGCTCCTCACGAACGCAGACCGGATCATGCTCTTGACCGGCTCCGAGGCAACTTACGTCCAGAGGGACTTCGACTACGAGATTCCGCGCCATCAACAGGTGGTTGTTCCCAATTGGTCGGAAGGGCTCGGGGACGCATCGGCTGGGAAACCGGACAGATTTGCCGGCCTTCCGGAGCCACCCGTGCTGGTCGTTGGTCGGATCGAGCCTCGGAAGGGAAGCCTACGCATATCTCGGCTGGCTGAGCGTGCGCGTCGTCACGTGGTTTTTGTTGGTCCGCCGCGCCATGGCTACGAGGCGTTCGCCCGCGCCTTTCAGACGGCGGTGCAGCAGAGCCAGTACTCCAGGTGGATCCCCGGCGTCCCCAGATCGACGCTGTCGGCATTCTATCGCCACAGCAGTTTTCTGCTAAATTCAAGCTTCGTCGAGGTGAGCCCTTTGGTCGACGCGGAAGCCCTCGCACTTGGTTGTCCGGTCTCGACGACGAAATACGCCATGCACCATGAACTCCTGCCGCCCGACACGCCACTTTGCGACCCCTATGACGATCTCAGCATTCTTGATCGGTTCCAGTGGCGTCCTGCCCGGTTCCCGCCGCGGCAGCTGGTTGACAGAGAGATGTGCGCGCGCCTCCTGGTGGACACGTACCTCGCGCTGGGGAGCGCATAGCGCGGATTGGCGATCAATACGCGGCGGTTCTCACAGCGAGCATCGCGCCGCGAGCGCTTGCCCACCCTTCGCCGCCCCTCGAACGCTCGAACTTTACCTTGCATCGGTCGCAGACGCTGAACGAGCGCGCCTTCTCGCAATTGGCGAGGACCGCCTTGAGGTAGGGCAGCTTTATGTCCCCCGCGCTGCGTGACTAGAGCGCATTGCAAATCGGCTGACGCACCAGTTCCAGGACGAGCCCTGTGGCGCGCTGGCGGCCCTCGGTAAATTCAAGAGCCGCCGAACACCTTTGGGCGCCAATCGAGAAACAGAAGGCTACCCAACGTAAAGTTATGCGTCGTTATCCCGTCTGAGACTTCATAACGCCTGAGGCTTGGCCCGCCGAATCGTTTGACGATAGCCGACGAACCCGAGGCCAGCGAAGCCTAGCAGCATCATCGCCCAGGTTGAGGTCTCCGGAACGGTTCCAAGCACGATGTTGTCCAAATTCAGCGATGTGCCGTTAGACGTCAAAGCGAACGTCAACTCGTTAACTTGGGCGGACAACCCGGTAACTGTCTGAAACACCGCAAAGCCGGCGTTCACGAAGCCCGAGAAAGAGAATATCTGGGACGCTCCCTCGAACCCGGTCACCGTGAAGTCGGCCGCGCCGTTGTTGCCCGCCAGATCGAAGGACGTGAGCGAAAAGTTGGAACCGCCATCGGTGACGGACACGGTCCCGTTCGGGCCACCGCCGAAAACGGAGCCGACGACGAGGCTCGGCGCGGGATTGCCAAAGGAAGTCCCTTCGAAGACTTGGCCCGCCGTGGCCGAGACACTGAACCCGCCTTCCGTATAGGGTCCCGTGAAAACCGCCCCATTGGGTCCGGGCAGTCCGTTGAACGTGATGGTTGTCGTTGCCGCCTGGGCTGCTCCTCCAAGCAGGAGATTGGTCAGTCCGATTGCAGCAAGTATTCGCGCTGACCTCATTGTAATTCCTCCTATTGCGATTTTTCACGGCGACCTCGTAGAACTTGTCGCCTTCCGCCCGGTAACCGCCCCCAGTCGTCTCCCACCGACAGTTCAAACCTATATTGGAAATTACTAACTTTTGCAAACAGTTTTAAAGCAGAGCCGCAATAGTGAAAATTGCTCTGCACATTTGTACATATAAATTTTGTAATCTGCCGGTGAATGTCAAGAACAAAGTTTGCCGCATACCTCAAGAACCCAGGGTGATGCGTAGACCCAAAAGCGGGACGCTCTAGTCTAGGACGCGTACTCATTCTTCTTGCGCTGTTTAGAAACACTCGATGTTAAAACGACAACGGGTGGAGCACGACGTCGAGCAAGAGTTTCTGGAGTTCAACGAGTTCTGTCCGGACGCCGCCGTGAGTTTCCCACCATCGATCGGGATCAAAATCTGAATAGCGCGCGGCTTGAACTATGACATGTGTCGGATGGCCTTTCATGGTTCGGCCGAGCACTCGCCGCAGTCGTCGCGAGTGATCCTTAAGGGCCACAACCACAATGGATCGGAAATGCTGCGCGTCGGTCCATTGCGGAAGCACCTGACCTTCATCTCCAGTTCCATTGACTCTGGAGATTTGCACGATGTCAGTCACGCCAAGGGTCCGCAGTTGGCGAATCAGCCTTGCCCCCTCATCCTCATAGGGAAGCCCTTGGCGGATGAACTCAGAGGCTTCTTTGCTCGGCGGGTCTTCAAAGACCGCGACTCGCTTTGAGACGCCGCTTCGCAACAGGTCCGCCGCTTCGAGCGCCCCAGCGCCACCGGAATCAATTGTTAAGACGATAACATCGGCGGGGGCGGCCGCTTCGTTGTTTACGACAAGCGCCCATCCCGCGGCTCGCAAAACCGGTTCCCAAACGGAGCGAATAGCCACGATCGCAAAAGCGGCCAATGCGAGCGCCACCACGATCGTCGCCCACCTCGGCCACCCGAAGAGCCTTGTCTGCTTCATAGGTTACTCGCGAAAGTGCGCTAACGCCATGCCTTAAGCGGTCACGTCCTGACAAAATCCAGGTTCTTGGCCTTCAGTCAATTGCGGCTTCTGCCGCAGCGATAGGAGCTGCCAGCCCGCTTCGACACAATGCCTCCCAGGCCGAGCTCGCAGGCCTTCGAACACGAGCGCGCGCGCGGCGCCGAGCGCTTCGCTGAACAGGATTCCATTTTGTAGAAGGCGGTTAGGGCGCTTGGCCTACCGCCTTGTGCGCGCCAGTTTCGGAAAGACAACCCCAGCTCCCGCTACCTTTGCGCTCAGCATAAGTTCCCGAAACATTGTTCACAGAGACGGAGTTTTAGCGGCTGGCGGTTCTCGAAACAGCCGCAAGGGACAAAAAGCCAATGGCGGAACTTCGAGAACTGGAATCAAGGCGCTACGCGACGCGCGTCAGCATGAGACCGCCGACAGCCGCGCCGCGCGGCAACTGCGCACCTGGATTGCGTCGAGCGCGCGATCCCCAGCCGCCGGGCGATCTCGTGCGTCGACACGCAAGCAGACTTCAGCCGAAAGTCCCCCTAGTTCTCCACCGGCATTGCCGACCCGCTGGGCATGAAACGACGGTCAAGCGCCGCCTGACCGGCGGCCAGTTTCCCACTAGCCCCCTGCCAACCCCCCGTCGGTTGCTCGTCAGAGCCCCATCAATTGAGATCGCTCAGTATCGGCGCTCCATGCGCATCGTTACTCCGTCCCAGAAGCCACGCAGACATGCGACCAAGTGTTGACGATGGGTGACAGCTCTGACGGCGAAGGTCCCAGGCAAGACAACAGCGTGAATAAGGCTGCGGAACACCCAGCGAGGCCGGGTCGGCCGACACTGGTAAAGCCAAAAATAGAGCATGTTGCGGACATGATAGTAGCATCGCAGCGGCGACATTTCGTAGAGCCGGAAGGAAAGGGGACCGAAGCGACAAATTCGGACCGTCACACCTGGCGCACGCCCCACGTCCTGATGGAGGACGCTGCTGAAGACAATATAGCTGGAAAAACCGAGCTCCCGCGCGCGGTAACCGTATTCCAGCTCAGCCAGATCTATGACGTAATCGGCCCACGGTAAGCCGATTTTCGCGACCGCCGGCATGCGGAACAGCGAGCCGGACCAAATGAAGCAATCGCATTGGCAATGACCAACCTCAACGTCTACCAACAGACGGTCGACCCCAGAGGCAGTCAGCAGGTGTGGATGATGGTCCGCCTCGCCTCCGCCCGCGGTCGGGAGCCGACACCCCAGAAAGCAGACTTTTTCCCGCTCCGACGGCGGAAGAGTCTCAAAAAAAGAGAGAAGATTCGCAAGCGCATCAGGCTCCGGAACGCTGTCCGCATCGAGCACCCACGTCCAATCGAACTTTTCCTTCAGAGCGTGCGCCAGGCCGATCGCCACCGCCCCGGCGATGCCGATATTTGCGGGATTGCGAATGACAGTGACGCTCTCGGGGAAAATCCTGTCGAGCGTCCCGTCCGTCGAGAGATTGTCGACGATTACGATCGCATCGGGTGGGCGAGTTTGACGCTGCAGCCCTGCGAGCGCCTGCTCAATAAAGTCGGCCTCGTTATGGGTATGGATGTGGGCCAGAATGCGCATTGCCTGCCGTGGAGCGATCTTGAAGCGTCCTCAGAAATCTACCGCTGCGCTTGGGTTCTTGACGACCGGTCGAACGAGAATGCGGCCTGCGACCGCCTACTCAAAAGCTGCAGCGTCAGCGCCTGTTCGATAACCGCTGCGCCATTGACGGGCGCGGTGCGAACTCCGGCGAGCCGAACTTCACTCAATTACGCCTCGGCTGAGGCTATGCTAATACCGGCGCTCAATATGGCCGGTCAAGCCGTCCCAGACGCCGCGAAAGTAAGCGATGAGCTGCCGGCGGTGGCTTACCGGCTCGAGAAAGAAGTTGGTTGGGAACAGTAGGACATTAACGACGCCGTGAAGGATTCCCTTTGGGCGAAGCGGTCGACACTGGTACAACCAGAAATAGAGCAGATTGCGAGAAGCGTAGTATGTCCGTATGGCGGAGACTTCCCGAAAGGCCATCTTGAAGCGCCCTAAATTCCATGTGCGGGTTACGACGACGCCGGGGGCGCGACCGACGTCCTGGTGGGTCACGGCGCTGTTGACCACGTAGCTTGCGAAACCGAGACGCCGCGCGCGGTAGCCATATTCAACCTCCGCGACATCGAGGACGTAGTCCGCCGACGGCAGGCCGATCCTGGCGACCGCAGGCATTCGGAACAGCGAACCGGTCCAAATGAAGTAGTCGCACCTTGCATAGGACCCCTCTCCTTCGATGGCGGCGATTGCGGAGTTGGTGAACGTCATCGGACGTTGCCTGACCTCGCCCTCCGCATTCTCCAGCCGACAGGCGAGGAAGCAGACTTGCTCGCGATCCTTGTGCGGTAGACCCTCAAAAAAAGCGAGTAACTGTTCAAGCGCGTCGTGCTCGGGGACGCTGTCTGCGTCGAACACCCAAGTCCAGTCGAACTGGCGCTCGAGGGCATAGGCCAACCCCACCTCGATGGCGCCGCTCGTACCGAGATTTGTGGGATTGCGAATGACGGCGGCCCCTTCCGGGAAAGTCCGGTTCAGGGTCGTGTCTGTCGAAGCATTGTCGACAATGACGATGCCGTCGGGCGGTCGAGTCTGGCGGCGAAGCCCATCGAGCAGCTGCTCGATGACCGCGGCGTCGTTCATCGTATGGATGTGGGCCAATACGCGCAATCGCAGTCCCCGGCTGGCGTCCCGAATGCATTAGTCTAGAGCGGTATCCGAACGCACTGAATCGGCGGGCTTCTCGAGGGCCTGAAGGCCTTTGCCGATATCTTGAAATCGTCGCCTGCGAACATGATACAGCTTGATCGGATTCCGCTCTAAGAGGCAGGAACGGAGAGGCGGTCGACCCTCTATCCAACGTGGCGCCCAGGTGCGTCAACGCCGGTAGTAACCGCTGTACGGCCGGTTGGAGGGGCCATGAACCTTCGGCTTGAACCGATTGAGCACGGCGCCGATGATCGGTGTGCCAATCGACTCCAGAAGCTGCTTGGCTCGCTTGATTTCGTCGAGATTGGCGCTTCCGGCGCCGATGACCAGAAGAACCGCATCCACCATGCCGGCGAAGAGCAGCGCATCGCCAGCGGCCAACACTGGCGGCGAATCCAGGAACACGTAGCCGAAACTTTGCGATATCGACTTGAACGCCGGACGCGCCTTGGACCATTCGGCGGCTCCCAGTGACGAGGCGGGCCTTCGCCCCGCCGGCATGAAGCTCACGCCGGTCATTTTCGGTCCCTCGATCGCGGCGGGCCGAATGGCTTCGGGGGCTTCTGCCTGACCGATAAGAACTTCGATGAGCCCGACACTGCCGTGGCCCCCGAGCGCCGCCGTCAGCGAAGACCGTCGCAGGTCCCCGTCCATCAAAAGAACTGACTGACCCGCGTATGAGGCGGTCATGGCCAAGCACAAAGATACGGTCGTTTTGCCTTCATCGGGGGCCGCGCTGGTTACGAGTATCGAGTTGCCCGACGCGAGCGGCGCGGCGAGCCGTAACTCGACAAAGAGCTCGAGATAGGCGTCGGCGACCTCCTGATCCTCCAACATCATTTGCGCGAGCTTTAAGCGCGCTTCGCTCCTTGGCTTTCTGTTAAACACACGCGCCACGCACCTTTCCCCGGGGGCACCCGCAGGCAACTATGGTTGCCTCAGTCATCAAAGTCCACTTCCCGCTGTCTCAGGCTCCTCAGTTCGATGAGTCCGCATGGACCGGGACGGCCGCCGACGCGGTCCCGCAGAATTCGGAAAAATCCCGGTCTTTCGCGAGCAACTCCGAATACCGCCCGGAGCTGCGAAGACGGCCGTTCGCCAGCATGAAGATGCAATCGCAGTTTCTCACGAAAGCCGGCCGATGCGCGATCACGATGATTGTCTTTTTCCCTCGCAATCCGGCGACGACTTCGACGATCGCGGCTTCCGTCACGGGGTCCAAATTCGATGTCCCCTCGTCGATTACCAGGACCTCGGGATCGCCGTAGAGGGCGCGCGCGATCCCCAGTCGCTGACGTTCTCCCCCCGAGAGACGTCCGCCGCGCTCGCCGACAATCGCACCCAATTCGCCCGGGAGCGAGCGCACCAGGTGATCGACCTGCGCCGTGCGCAGCGCGAGCCATACCCGCTCGTCGTCGATCTCGGCCTCCGGCACCCCATAAGCGACATTCCTCCGAACGCTGTCGTCGATCAGATAAGTTGTTTGCGGGACATATCCGATGTTTCGCTGCCAGCCGGCAAGGTTGTCGTGCAGATTGTGTTCGTCCAGGAGGATTTTGCCGGAGGTGGGAGTGAGCAAGCCCAGAATGAGATCCGCGAGGGTGGTTTTCCCGGCGCCAGTCGGACCGATGAAGCCGACCCAATGTCCCTTTAGTATGACAATGGACAGGTCGTCTATCGCCGGCCGCGGAGCCTCAGGATAAAAATAGGACACATGTTCGAGCGCGAGCGCCTGTCGGAACGGGAGGGCCTTCTCTTCGGTCGGATCCGGCCGAAGGTCGGACGGCCGCTGCCGCAAAGCGAGCAACTCGCGATAGATAACCTCGGTCGAGGCATAGCGAAAACGAACCTGCGCCAACGCGGCGCTCAGCCGGGTTGTCGAAGGAATCATCCGGACCGCAGCCAAGGCGAACATGCCGAGGAGCAGCAAGCTCGACTGCAGATCCTGACCGCGCGCGACGAGGATCATGGCGATCGCGACCAGCGCGGTCACAGAAAGCGTGTCAATGATGAAACGAGGCAACGTCACGAGGAAGGATAATAACCGGGCTGAATTGCTGAAGCGTTGAACGTGAAAAGCGTGCTGATCCAGGAAGAAGGAGCGGCGCCCGGTGATGGTGATCTCCTTGACGCTGCTGATCGCTTGCCCCGCCCATTGGATCATCGCGGCAAAACTCTCCTCCGCGGCGCGTCCAGCCGCCGCCAGTCCAGGCTGGGTGGATCTGTAGACGAGCGCGGTTGGGACGCCGAGGACGAACAAAGCGCCTAGTGTTCCCAAGGGTTCGACGACCATCAATAAACTTGTCATCGCCGCCAAGACCAGAAGCTCTCCCAGCACAATCAGGAGATTCACCAGAAAGATAGCGGCAAAATCCTCCACAGAGCGGGTCGTGACCCTGATGAGGTCAGCGCTATTGCGCCGAACATGCAATGTGTAAGGCGCGCTGAGGTATCCTCCGAGCAACTGGCGCGAAAGGTTCACATGCTTCTTCATGGCGTATCGATAGAGCCACCGGTACAAAAAGATAAGGTAGCCGGTCTTGATCGCGAACAGCGAGATTAGGGCGATTCCAAGAGCCAGAAGTAACTCACGCGGTTCGTTCAGATTCAGATGAGATAAGAGCGGTTGGAGATGATGCGAACTAGCTATCAATTCCGGCTGCTTAAGCACCGCGATGAATGGAATAATAACGCCGATGCTCACCGTCTCGAAACAGGCGCCAAGAGCCATCGCACAAAACAGAAACGCGGCCTCCATCCTTTCTTTTGGAGTGAGAATGTACCAGAGTTGTCTTATCAGCTTCAAACGTCCCTCTCACCTCTAGCGCCAGCGCACGGACTAACACTCTGTGCGCAAGCATCCGTCGGAAGCAGAGGGATTGCTCGAGAGAGAGTCAAGAATGCTGGAGCTCACGGGCGGCCGACGCGCGCTGGAGAGCGACAGGTATGGTTCCAATGACTTTGAGCCCAACGAAATTTTCCACATCGTTAATCCCGCGAGCCTTCCGGTTCGTGAATTCGAGGAAAAAGGCCAAGGCGATCCCCGCGAGAAAACCGGTCGTCAGCGACGCCATGGCGATCATGGGGCGATTGGGGCTACTTGGCAACTCCGGAACCCAGGCCGGCGAGATCAGACGCGCGTCGGGCAGCGCGTCGGCCTTCAATTCCGCATCCTTCAGTTCTTTTGCGACGGTCCCGTAAGTGGTGTCCGCCACGTCGACGTCCGCCTGCCGTAGCTGCAGTTCGCGCTCGACCGTAGGCAAAGTGGCAAGATCAGTTTGGTTCTCATTGAGCGCCTTCACGAGACGCTCACGTTTCTTCGCGTAGGTGTTCGCCTCGATCGTACCAGCGCCCAAAGTCTCGTTCGCATAGGTTGCGTCCAATTTGGCGAGTTCGACCGTCAAGTCCCCAATCACCTTGAGTTTCTGTTCATACTCAGGCTGATACAGAAAGACGCCATGTTCTTCCTTGTACTTTCTAAGGCTTTCGCGGGCGTCGACTAGCCGTTGGCGGCTCTCCTCCACCTCCCCCTCCAGACGAACGGCGGAAGCCTTTCCTTCCGACGCACGCATCTTCTCCATAAAGTCGATAAATGATCGCGCGATCGCGTTCGCGACATCGGCGGCGACCTTAGGATCTTTGTCTCTATATTTGATTTCGAAGACGTAGGTGTCCTCGTATGACTTGAGTACGAGACCCTTCCCAACCCTCTCCATCGCCTTGATGAACGGGTCGTCCTTGTGCACCCTGCCGTATTTCACAACCGACAGCGCATCCTGGAGGTAAGGTTCCGCGGCGTCGAAAATCGCCTGAACCGGTGCGACTATCCATCCAAAAAGAGCAGAACTTTCGACCTCCTTTTTTGGCAGCTTGTGGTCGAGCCCCAGTTGGCGCACGACATCGCCGATCAGCGCAGGGCTCTGGATGATCTGGATATACGTCTTGGAAGCCGCCTCCACGACCGGCGTTTGGGCGACCGGAAAGTCCGAGAACTCCTTGCCTGAGCTGTTCGGCTCGATCTTTATCGGCTCATGGGGGCGCACCAATACGACTGCTGAAGCTTCGTACTTTTCGGGCACCAGCGGGGAGAAGAAAGAGAGGCCATACCCAGCCAGGGTGGTGACAACACATAGCAAAACAATGAGCAAAGCGTGTCGTCGGAGCACGTCGAAGATGTCGATGGTTTCCATTCGCCTCAATATCCCCACGCGAGCCCGAGCATTTGCAATCTAGCACAAACTCAGGGGCGCCCAGAACAGAAACCTCCGGAAGCCGAACCCGCCGGGTTTATTGCCATCTTCCACCGGAAGGGCGTTTCGGGCCATTCCCGTCAGTCCGGGTCCAAGACGTTGCGATAGTCGAGCTTCAGCGCCGGATCCTGTCGCTCCTTCCGGAGCAGACAGTCGCCGACGACCAGCACCTCGATTCGGCGCCCATAAGACAGCGGAGCGCGGCCTCCGGCGTGCAGGCGATCGGCTCACCGCGCACATTGAAGCTGGTGTTTACCAACACCAGGCAGCCGGAAGAAGGTTTCCGAGGTCGCTCCAAAGAAAACGACCAATAACGGCAGGCTCATGCCATTGCTGTGATGGCAGTAACAGCGACCAACATCACCATCCGTCGGGAGATCAACATTGCCCAGCCTCCGCGCGAGGCCGTCAGAGGTCACCAAAGCAACAGAAACAAGGTCCGGCGCCAAAAAAGGTCAGGCGTTTCCTGAAACACTCAATGGGTTACTCGGCCGAAACGGCCACGCGATCCGCAAGACGCCTTCGCGCTTCCAGGAAAACCTCATGAGCGGGACGCACCCCGCAGAGATGAGCTCCGTCCTGTCGGAAGACCGTGCACTTGTCGCAAGTCGTTTCGATTCGATCCTCGGTCGGCGCGCTCTTTGAGAAAAGCATCCGTGCGGACCTGTAGGTCTTGTTGTTCCAGATCTCCGGCACGGAGTTGTTGTAGAGGTTGCCGAAATCCCATTTATCGTCGTGCGCGAAGCAACACGGCGTGACCCCGCCGCCCGGATAAATAAACATCGACCTATAAAGATAGAAGCAGGCTCGGTCAAATACATATCCCCGCTCCTCAACAAGCCTTGGATTCCGCTCCCAATACAAAGGATTCCTTGGCATCCATTTTTCTTGAAGCTCCAGGTTGTGCATATCCTCTGGACCCACGCCGGGCGATATGAAACGCAATAGGTCTACCCCAATCTCCAAAGCCAACTTTCTCGCCGCGTCCACTTCATGTTCGTTGTGCTTGAAGACGATGAACTGCCATTCGACAAACGGTGTCTTGGACTTGAGGGCCTTCCTCGCCGAAAGCAGCCGCTTCAGGTTGTCAAACACCTCGGTAACATCGCCGCGTACTCGGTATTGCTGGTAGGCCTCCTGCGTCACGCCGTCGAGCGACACGGTCACGTAGTCCAGGCCACTGCGTATGAAATCGTTGATGTCGACTGGTTGCGGCCAGTTGAAGTTTGAACTGATGTTCGTTCCAACCCGATTTCGATGGGTATGTTCGATAATGGAGAATATCTCGGGGTTAAGTAGGGGTTCGCCGTGATTGTACATCGAGACTACCAAAGCGTATTCTTTTATCTTGCCAAAAAACTCTTTGTATTGCTCAAGCGAGAGCATCGCCTGCTTCCGGGCAATCGTGGTATTGCCGGTCGGGCACAATGGACAGCGCAGGTTGCAGACATTGCAAACATCGATGAAATAATAGTAGGGTAGGCATCGTAAAGTGGTCTTTTGCTGGCGCAATTCCCACTCCGCCAGCATGATATTTGCCAGTTTTTTTGGCGTGCCATAATTGATAATCTTCGGGACATGCCGACCATGCCGTTGCATCTTGCGAATAAACTGCTTGATCCTAGGCTGGGAGCTTGCCGCGTCCATCTCATTCTCCATCAGCACAAACCCGAGCTAGCTACCGCGTCACAGTCTAGCGAATCTGTTCCTTTTCGACCAGGACTTTCGCGACCAACCCCGACGGCGCCCAGCTTACCGCGTATGCGGCGGTGCAGCCACGTGCGGAAGATCGCCGCGATCTTGTCGCGCCGAGCCGCCACAGACGCCGTAAGCGCGCGCGTCATCCGGTTTAGCCAGGGCAGGGCGTCGTCCTCCTTGCGCAACCCTTCTCCGCCCACTCGATCGGGATCAATGATTGCTCGCATAGGATTACAGCGCTAAGTCGTTCGTCCACTGGCTCAGCGCCTCCTTGCTGACCTCCGCGACGCCGACGATGTCGCGGAAGAAGTGCACCACCAGCTCAGGCCGCGACAGCGCGGTCAGATAGCCGTGAATGACAATCCGGTCGAAGCAGCCAACGAGCGGCGGCGGCGCATCATTATGAATGAAAACGGTGGCGGCGGGCGCCAGTTTGTTCCAGTCTCGGCTCGGGCGATCATGTCGAGCTGGAAATCTCTGCGGCGGTTGGCCCCGGTAAGCAGTCCGATCCACGCCGCCTAAATTTACAGGTATGCACCGTCCAGTTGACAAGGCGAAAAAGCGCCGCCGGGATGCTCACATGATCATTACATGTGACAGGCGGTCGCCGCCTTTCCGTCTTGCGCAGCCTCTGCCCTCATCTTGCGACCGCGTTTGCCGCTCGTGGACGAACGGCCCTAAAATGCCGCTGTGTGTTCATGATTTGTTCGTAGCCTCGTGGCATAAGGGGGTTGATCGGAGCGCAACGGCGTCGGGATGGAAAGCGAGGTTGGCATCGAGCCGCCTTCGAACGTCACAGCAACCTGCAGCTCGACCGCCCTGGGGCGGGCCGTGGCGGCGGCGGCTTTCCGCCTGAGCCCGCTTGCGCCGAGGAGGATGGACTTCGCCTCGCTTGGGCCGTCGAACCAGCCGCCGAACGGGTTCGACGGCGTTGCCTTCGGTCGGCAGGCCTGGAAGCGGTTGGCTGCCGGCGGGCAGGCCGCGGACCAGCGGAGGGGGTCAGCGCGAAGCGGACGGGAAAAACAATTTGGATTCCGGCACAACCCCTTGAAAAAAGCCGATTCCTGGAAGACTTTTGCTTGGATTCTGCTATCCCCGGCTTTGCTCCGGTGCTCCCGGGCTTTGACGGAACGTCCCGCGGCTTGGATCTTCAGGGACCGCCAGTGGGCTCGAGGCGTGAGGAAAGCCGCCGCGGCAGTTCCGTCCAATCCGGAAGCAGGTTCAACGGACACTTTCTGGACAGTTCATCGCGCCGATTTTCGGGATATCGCTTAGCCGAAGCATAGCATGGCCGTGTCTCGAAGTGCCTCCGGCGTCACGGTCGCCGTCTGGTGGCAGGAGGCGATGATGCGGGTGATTATTGAGCGGTGCTGTGGGTTAGACGTGCACAAGGAGACGGTCGTGTCGACTGGTCGGCCCGTCCGGGGATCGACCGACGAAGGAGGCGCGCCGATTCGATACTGTGACGCGAGACCTCGAAGCCTTGCGAGAGTGGCT
This sequence comes from uncultured Alphaproteobacteria bacterium, assembly GCA_963823165.1. Taxonomy (GTDB): domain Bacteria; phylum Pseudomonadota; class Alphaproteobacteria; order Rhizobiales; family Beijerinckiaceae; genus Roseiarcus. Next base: position 98,776 of record CAWGKV010000041.1, read on the forward strand.
CGCGGCGGCGGGGGTGACGCATGTCGGCATGGAAAGTACCGGCGTCTACTGGCGGCCAGTTTATGCCGTGCTGGAAGGACATTGTTGACCTGATCGTCGGCAACGCTCGGCGCATCCGCAACGTGCCCGGTCGCAAGACGGAGGTGAAGGATGCGGAGTGATCTCCGGGTAGACGTCGGTGACGCCCGAATTTATAACAAGCGCGCCTACGCCTTGTACAAGTGCCTGGTGAGAGTTGTACGCTTGCAGAGACAGGGGTGCGGCAACATGACACAAGAGCTTGCGCTGAAGCCGATCCGGCGGGCAGTCGACGTGTTCATCAACTGCCCACTCTGCGGATCAACGGACTACCAGCTTGTTCTCGTACACCAGGAATGTGGCAACGTCGTTCGCTGTTCGCAGTGTTATCTGAAATATGCTCGCAGCCGCTGGATATCGGAGCTGCTGCAAAGTCCGAAACCAGTGCCCGACGCGATCATGCAGAAGGAGGAGGATCAGACTGATGACTTCCAGGACATAATTAAAACGATTAAGCGCTATCAACCCAACGGAAAGTTGCTCGAGCTCGGATGCCTCACTGGACACTTTCTCGCGCTTGCGCGCGGCGCCGGGTACGAGCCCACTGGGATTGAGCCCGATCCGGTGGCGGCCGGATACGCGCGTCGTCAATTCGATTTGAGCGTGCACGAGACAGTTATCCCCCACCTGTATTTGGAAGACAGGAGCTTTGACGTCATCGCAATGTTTCACGTTATGGAGCATCTTACAGAGCCGATGAAAACGCTGGTGAATCTGCGTCGAATCCTAACTGAGACAGGCCTGCTCGCGATTGAGATACCAATCATGGATACGCTCATCCCGTTGATCATGGGCCGGCGTCACCGACACTATTGTTTCGACCACACCTTGTTCATGTCCCGCGCAAGAGCCCTTGAATTCCTACAGAAAGCGGGATTCAAGGTTCTGCATACGGAACTTACCGGCCGCCGCATTCGCCTTAAACGTCTAGCCTCAAGGTTGGGTGAGAGCTACGATTCCCTCGGGCAATTCCTTGAACGGGCATTCAAGACGCTGCATATCGAGGAACGGGTTGTGCACGTCAACGCGCGGGACAACTATCGGATCTATTGTCGAAAGGCTTTCAACTAGAGCGGTATCCGAACGCACTGAATCGGCGGGCTTCTCGAGGGCCTGAAGGCCTTTGCCGATATCTTGAAATCGTCGCCTGCGAACATGATAAAGCTTGATCGGATTCCGCTCTAATAATATTGGACACGTACGAGCCGTGCCGCTCCAGCTTTGCGAATATACTGCTGGAGGCTAGGCATAGAGCTTTGTGTCGCTCATCGTTTTCTCCGACGAGACGATGCCAAGCGGATGTTCCTATCCCAATGGGTCTCGGCCCAAATAATTCACAGAAGGCTTTTTCAATATCGGGTCTTGAGCAACATGTCACGTTTGTCAATCTAGACTCGCTGAGCGATCTTGTCGGTGGCGCGCAGGCAATTGGCCACAATGGTCAAACTCGGATTGATCCCGCCGCTCGACGGGAAGAAGGACGCATCGATGACATACAGGTTGTCGAGGTCATGAGCGCGGTTGTCCCGGTCGAGCACGCTGGTGCGAGGATCGTCGCCGAAGCGGCAGGTGCCGCACACGTGACTGCCGTTGAGCTCGCCCGATGGTTCGAGCTGGCGCACGTCGAAGACGTGGTCGACCGCTCGCTTGAAGCCATCGACCATCAATTGCGCCCGATGGCGCAATTCGGCCGGATAGCGATAGGCGTAGACGACGTCCTCGTCCGAGCCAGCTTTTGCGGACACGTGGTTTTCGAGGTAGGGAAGATCCTCGAGGATGGTGGAAAACGGTGTCCACGGACGACCCAGGAACCTTCTCGTCGATGCAATACGGGAGAGGACGCGTCCAGGCAGATGCTTTAGTACACTGGATTGAGCAAGAAATCTGGTTAATTGATCATGGGCTACGACTGGGTGGGCATGAATATTGCCCATTTTCGCGCCCTTGTGCACGTAAAAATCATTAAGGGACAGGCCGTAATTCATGCTGGGAAGGTCGCCCGGAGTTCGCTTAAGCCTCACGAACACATGGGTGGAGGCGTGCAGCATTAGGTTGCGGCCGACCAGTCCAGAGCTGTTCGCCAGACCGTTGGGGAAACGGTCGTTGGCGGAACGTTGAAGCAGTGCCGGCGTCAGGAAGGCGTTCGCGGCCAGGATGAAGACCCGCGCGCGCAAAGCGATGCGCCGTCCGCTCCAATCGCAGATCGCCTGCTCGACGACCCGTGCTCTCTCTTCCAGTCGGATCGCGCGGCAGTTCGGGAGGATCTTCGCGCCATAGTGTTCGAGCGCCGGATAGAGACAGATTCTCGCTGCGTCGTTGCGGCATTGACGCGGACAAAGCCTGCCAGCGCAGCCATCGCAGCCGGGCGCCTGCTCAAGCGCGTAGTGAATCCGGTACGGGTGAAGCCCTGCGGCTTCCAACGCGTCAAAAACGGCGGACTCTCGAGTCGAAGGGGGCGGCGGTTCAAGCAGACTGGCGCCAAGCGGCGCAAGCGGGTCTTGCGTGCCCCGCACCCGGTACAAGCGCTCAGCCCGCTCGTAAAACGCCGTCATCTCCCTGTAGCTGACGGGCCACGTTTCGGGAAGCGACGCTTCGGGCGCCTCCGGAAAGAAACGACGCGGGGAGAAGTCCTGCGGCCGAAATCGGTCCATGACGCCATTGAAATGCGCGGTGGACCCGCCGGCGCCGCAACCGATCGGAGGCTTGATCGGCACGATAGCGCCATCGATTTGCTGGTAGAAAGGGCGAGGCCACCAGCCATGATTGAGAGCCTTTTCGGGGTGGTCGGTCCACGAAAACGGTTCGCCTAGCATGGCGGTCGGATCCTGGTGGACGAGTTTCCCGCGCTCGACAAACAACACCGACCGCCCAAGTCGCGCGAGGTTGTATCCGGCCGTCGCGCCGCCAGCCCCGGTCCCGATGACGATCGCATCCCAGACGTGATCTTCGGGATGTTGCGGAACAGATTCCAAGGCGGTCGGCTTCGTCACGTTTTGCGCGCTCCCCTCGGAGCAAGACCTGCCTTGTCGTACAGCGCGTCCAAAACCCGCGCCGTCAGCACGGCGTCATCGGGCGGCTCATCCGACCTTTCGCCCTGAACCCGTTTTGCAAATGACTCGAGCTGGCGCTGGTATGTCGAAGGCTGCGTGAGCCGCTCACGAATCTCCTTGCCTTGTTTCTCGAGGACAAGACCTTCGCCGCGCCATTTGATGCGCCCTTTCTCGCATGTCGCCACGACGCCATCGCGCGGCAGGTAAAAGCCGCGGAACCCGAACTCGATGAGGCCGTCGGCCCCGGATGGGAATCGCACCGCAGCGCGCATCCAGCGATCGACTTGAGGGCGAACGCACCTTTGGTTCACCCGAAGGACTTCAGGTTCCTCCCCAGCAACGTAGCGCAGACAGCTCACGGCGTAGCATCCGACGTCGAGCGCCGCGCCGCCTCCGAGCTCGTAGCTCAGGCGAAAGTCATCCTCGCTGAACCGGACGTAAGGCGTCCGGAAGCACAATTCGAGGTGAAGCAACCGGCCGAACTCTCCGCTGGCCACGAGCTCGCGCTGGCGACGCAACCTCTCGAGGTTGCGAAAGTGCATGGCTTCAACGAGGACGAGGCCGCGTTGCTTGGCCAATTGGAACAAGCTCTGCGCCTGTTGCGCATTCTCCGCCAGCGGCTTCTCGCAGAGCACGTGCTTGCCCGCCTCGAGCGCTCGACTCGCCCATTGGTAATGAAGCCCCGTCGGAAGCGCGATATATACGGCGTCGACGTCTGCAGATTCCAATAGCGCCTCGTATGAGCCGAATCCGCGCTGAATTCCATGACTCGCAGCAAACTCCTCCGCCTTCTGCGGCGTTCGGGAGGCTATTCCCATCACCTCCACGCCTGGGGTCTCCTTGGCCGGCGCCAAGATCCCATACGGGACGACCCTGGCCGTTCCCAGTACGCCAATGGAGATCATGATCTGCCTCCCGCAGAGCAAGGCGGAGCGCCGTCCGCCGGGGCAATTCAAGCTTTCTCCTTTACGCCCCTGGCCCGCCTTTGTCCCATGAGGCGCACCACATCCACCTTCTACTCGTGATTCGGGACGGGGGCCCCTTTCGTCGAAGCTGACTTTACGTCTTGTTTTCGTCCTTTCGAGGCGTACCGGAAAAGCGCAACATGTTAACCATTTACAGCGACGCAGGCCCTCGCCGACTTGCGGGTTGCGTCACTCGGAGCAAAAAGTTACGCTTGTTTAGGTTACTGGCCGCGGCGCCGCGCGAAATGGACATGAATTTCAGCGGCGGGAAAGAAGGTCGCACATTGGGCTTGGCGCCGTGGGGCCTTCTCTTGCCGTTGGCCGTCTTGCTCGCGGGCTGCAGCCCCGGCAGGAACATGGTCGACGACAGGTCGCTGGAGGCGCGTCTGGACTACCAGGCCGCGCATCCAGCGCCGCCTCCGCCCGGTTTTGCTCCAATACCGCCGAGCCGGTACTTGAGGCCCGACATCACGTCGTTCGTGCTGGGTCCAGACGATGTGGTGAAAATATCGGTAGCCAATCAGACCGACCTGGACACGACACAGCCTGTGCGCCCGGACGGCAAAATTGCTTTCTTCCCGACCGGCGACATCCAGGCGGCCGGCCGTACTGTCGATCAGCTTCGAAACGAAATCGTCAGCCGCCTACGGGCCAAGACTGGCCGATCGTATCGACTCGGCGTGCAGGACGTGATTGAGATCAAGGTGTATGGACACGAAGATCTCGACACCACGCAGACCATTGGACCCGATGGCGCCATATCGATCCTTCCGGGCGGGTCAATCCACGCCGCAGGAAAGACTGTCGACGAATTGGCGGACGAGATAACGCGCCGAGTTTCGAACATTGTGCAGAATCCGATTTTGAATGTTTCCGTACAGGAGTATAAGAGTCAGCCTTTGTTTATAGCGGACCCGCTTGTCAACGTCGTCGTCACGGAAATCAACAGCCGGCGAATTTCGATACTTGGTGCGGTGAAGACTCCGGGAATCGTCAGGCTTCGCACTCCGACGACCATCATGGATGCAATTTCGCAGGCCGGAGGACTGAGCGAAGACGCCGACTTGCGAGAGTCCCTTGTACTACAGGAAGGCAAGATCTTACCGATCAGCCTCGAGAGGCTGTTCAAGCGGGGCGATCTTGAGCAAAATGTCTATCTGCGGCCGCACTCGTCGATTTACGTGGGAAGCAGCAGATACAATTACGCCTACGTGATCGGCGAAGTGCAGCGCGCCGGAAGGGTGAACTGGGAAGGCAGTTCGACTTTGATGGATGCGGTCAGCCAGGCGGGCGGAATCACGCTAAATGCGAAGACGGACCATGTGCTCGTCATCTCGGGCGGCATTGCGGACCCGAGCTTGAAGCTGGTCGACATCGGCGGGTTCCTTTACCGGGGCGAACTCCAGGACAATATCCCCCTGGAACGTGGGGACATCGTCTATGTGCCCAAGAACGAGCTTGGAACGGCTGAACGGTACTTCGATTTCGCTGTCAAGGCGATGGGTCCAGTCGTAACCGCGGAGAGCGCGGTCGTGCTCGGAGGCTCGGCAGTCACCACCCTCCAGGGTAAGGGCACAACCGTGGGCGCTAGCGTCAACTTGAACCCACAGTAGTGGCCGTCAATCCAAACGTTCCACTAAAGGAACGGATATCTCAGCCAGCCATTAAGCCTGCCGCGGGTCGAATGTCTGGTTCGGCCGCTCGCTTCGGCGGTGTCCCAGCATCGGTCTCGGCCTTACCTGACGCTGGGAACGGCTCTTGATTATCCATGAAAATGGTGTCAGCATTTCCTCTCGCACAGGTTAGCCACGCGCATCTAGTGTTTACAACCGATCGCTTAGGTCAGGCAACGCGTTTCGCTCATCAACGACTTCGGAAGTAGGGTCTGTCGCAACTCATCCGGGCGCGTCGTAGTCAGGGGTATGCCTTCGAACCAATACGTCGAAACAGGTCGGGGACAATGGAGATCGGGGACTACTTCTCGTGTTGGCGTTGGCGACTCCTCACTTCGGCTCGCCTTCACCGATGCCTATTGCTTTACGACCCTGAGCAATTCCGGGCCGGGGTGCCCTGTCCAGTTCGCATCCGTCTTTAGCGAAACGATGCAGTCGAATTATGTGCTGATTTTGGGAGTGCAAATACCGCAATCTGAAGAAGGGGAACGCAATGACAAAACATGTTACTGAAACGTCTCTTGTCGCCGCAAACGACATCGACGCGGCCCTTGAGCAAAGCCTGACCACCGTATGGGACGCCAAAGTCTATTCGTGGGACAACTCGAAGTATCCGTTTAACAAGTGGATACTCGATCGGGTCCGGGACATGGGCTATAAAGTGGACGATCTGAGCTACTTGCACGAGGCCGTACCGCTCAACGAAACCTACAAGGTGACGAAGCAGCTTTGTGCAGATACAAATCTACCTGAGTTTCGGCGAATGCTAAATCGCTTTGTGCGAGAAGTGGTTGTGCAGCAGGGTCAGTTGCGGCTTCCGGTTGCGGTGCAGCGGTTCATGAACGTCCGCATCATGCTGCCGACCACGCCGCAGCTCTTCTTTCCCTTCCACACCGGTTTGCTCTATGGCCACGGGATCGCATCCCGCAGCCTTTGGCTTCCATTCGTCGACGTGACCGCAGACGAGGACCGAAGCCGTTCCATGCAGATCCTGGGCATCAAGAGGTCGCGTGAACTGATTAAGTATGCGATCCAAGAAAGGCTCAGCATGGATGATATGACAGAGGTTTTCGGAAAGGAAAGCCGGCAGATTAGGGCAAAACCAGGCAGCGGTTGCTTTTTCACGCAGGAGAACATCCACGGCTCGGGGCGCCCGAACACCACAGGCAAGACGCGCGTCAGCATGGACTTCCGCATCGCCGAGGGCATTTTCGGCGACTATCTCGCCCGCAAGATTCCGGCCGGCTATTTCCACCTGATTCCGGACACCGAGGAAGAAGAAGACGAGCTGGCCGCCCGTCCGCCACGTGAAATGGCTTTTGCCAACGGCAAACCGAATATTTTCTACGTCGCCAACAACACTGCGACGACCTACACCATTCCAGTGCATCTGCAGCGCTACATGTTGGTGGACTACTGCAAGAAGAATAATCTCGAGTTCAGCTACGAGCTGTTTGACCTCGAAGACATGGTGCATCTGCCTACGCTGTGGCACCTCGTCGCAGAAAGGGCATGCAACATCGTCATGTTCAGCATCTTCGCATTGCCGGAGGACGAGGATGAGCGAAACCGGATGCTCGAGACGGCGGTAAAGAGGGGAAATGTCATTCATTTCGTCAACGAAGATCTGCAGCTGACCGACGCCGAGGACTTGAAACAGATCAGGAAATATCTGGATTTCTCGAAGTACGGGCGCTCACGCCTACCGATCGGTCTCCCGCTTTCGGAAACAACGAAATCGTACTTCAACAAGTGGGCGACCTCTCTGGGCCATCTTGCCTAGCCCGCCGAAGTAAACCGGAGATTACCCGTCGAAAAGAAGGGCGAGCCTCCGGTTCCTACTGACTTCCGGGAAACACGTCCGGCAACAGGCCGGAGGGGGCCTTAAACGACGGCGGCGCGTTCGCTCTGGCTCGTGTCGCGACATGAGAAGGGTGGCAGGCGTAGGGGACGCGAGCAATGGAGGCGGGTCCAAATCCTCTTGGTTCTGCGGTGCGGCTGGAGAGGTGGGCGGTGGCGGGAACACCCGCTACGGAGCTGCCAAGGTTCGGCAGGATGCACGTCATCCCAGCCGACCACATTGGCGCGTCATCGCAGAGGGTGGGCCGCGCTCTTTACCGCGCGTTCGAATTCGTCGCTGCGCTGATCGGGCTCCTTGTCGGCCTACCTCTGATTTTGATTGCGGCGGTCGCCGTCCGCCTCGATTCTCCTGGAGCAGCGTTGTTCCGACACACGCGACCGGCGCGCTCGGTTTGCGTGCGCGGGCGCGACCTCGTGGGTCGACCGGATCTCCTCCCGCCGCCCGGCGGCTACCGCTCCGAGGCGCAATACTGCGTGCCCGCCTATTTCACCCTGATTAAACTTCGGACGATGTATGCTGACGCGCGATCGCGCTTTCCAGAGTACTACGCCTACGAGTACTCGCCTGAGAACTTCCATTCTCAATTCCCCACGATCCAGGATGACCCGCGCGTAACGCGGGTGGGCCGGCTGCTACGCAGATTGTCGGTCGACGAGCTTCCGAACCTCTGGTCTGTGCTAATTGGAGACATGGCCCTGGTCGGCCCTCGTCCAGAGGCGCCGGAGGTCTTGCAGTTCTACACTCCTGAAGAAATGATCAAATTCACGGTCAAGCCCGGGATCACCGGCTTGGCGCAGATCAGTGGGCGTGGGTTGCTCACATGGGGGGAAACGCTGGCCCTCGACCTGGAATACGTCAGAACAAGGACCATAATTCTTGATTTGAAGGTAATCGTTCTAACGATATTGAGAGTGGCCAGTCGATACGGGGCTTTTTGAGAGCAGTGGGGGCTAGCGGCAGATGACTCCGAGCGCGATCTTCCTCTTACAGGCTCTCGTTATTGTCGGCTTTCCTGTTGCACTTCTGCGTATTTCGGGCCTCAAGGGCATCATGCCGCTCGTCGCAGTGCAAATTATGGTCGGCGTCGCCCTGGGTCCGTCTGTTTTTGGCCGGATAGCCCCGGATTATTTTCAAATTTTCGCCGGCCAAGCCACCCTGGCGCCGCTCGCTGGACTTGCGTCTGTCGCCGTACTGATTTTCGCGCTCATTTCGGCATTGCACGTCGATCCCGACATCTTCAGGGGCAAGGATCGGGCCTTTTGGCCCGCGGCGGCCGCGTGCGTCGTCGTGCCCATGACGCTGGGGTGCTTGGCCGGGGGCTGGATTCTGGTCCGCTATCCCAGGGAATTGCTTCCGGGGATCGCCCCTGCGGAATTTATGGCGGCCATCGGGATCTGCATCAGCATGAGCGCGCTTCCGGTCCTGGCGGCCCTCCTCGGCGAGATGGGTCTGCTCGGCGGCCGATTAGGCAATCTTGCTCTTGGGATCGCCAGCACGAACAACATTGTTTTGTGGATAATGTTGGGTCTACTTTTGACCGCAAACGGAACCGGGGATTCCCGCGATAACCACGAGTTATTCTCCCCTGTCTACCTCTTGGCGCTGGCGCCGGCTTATTTCATTTTGATGGTGTGGGTCGTGCGCCCTGTACTGGGCAGCATGGTCGCCATTCGCATGCGGGACGACCTCGTCAATCCGCGCGCGCTGGTCGTGCTGGGCGGAGCGACAATCGCCTCGGCGCTGGCAACCGAGCTCATGGGACTCCACTTCATCATCGGAGCGTTCCTTGTCGGGGCGCTCATCCGCCCAATTTTGCACAAGCCGATCCTGGATCGCCTCCAGGTGATGACTGTCGCCCTGCTCATGCCCTTCTTCTTTGCCCTGACCGGCATGCGCATCTTCATCGACGTCAGCGCCCAGCCATTGCTCGAGATGGTCGGCGGCATAGTCTGCGGAACCGCCGTGGCGGCTCGGTTGGCCGGCGAAGAATGGACGACGGCTTTCGGCCTTGGCGCCCTGTTGCAATCCAAAGGGCTGACCGAACTCATCGTCCTCCCCATTCTTCTCGACGCGCGGATCGTGTCTCCGAGGATTTTTACGGCCATGATTCTCATGGCGCTGTTCAGTACGACGATCGCAATGCCCTTGGCGCGTCTGGCTTCGGGCCGACCGGGCCAGCGTGGCATGATCACCCAGCGCCTGACCACGCCGGGACAAGGGATCTGATCGCCCTGCGTCTCATGGACCACATTCAGACAGGCGGCCCACAAGCGGCGCCTGCGCTGCCGCTGCGCCCCGGCAGCGGGACCTCGCAGACCTGCCCCCACCGACGCACGGGTTCCGGTCCTTCGAGCAGCAATTCAGTTTCGATGATCCGGAGCCGATCGAAACCGTATGCGCCAGTCGGAGCCTGGAGAGCCCGAGCAAAGCTCGTTCTGCTTCATCTCCGGCAGTGTCTTTTAAAGCAGGCTCAAATGCGGATTGAAGGCGTAGTCCGACCGACTCGAGCAGCCACCCCTCGCAGCCTCGAACATCCGACGCGCGACGGCGGACTCCTCGAACTGCACGAACAGCGTTTTGGTGTAGCGGTCGGTATAATCCAATCGAGCAGAAAACCGGGCGGCGAGCGCGGTGGCGGTCGCCCGCGCTTCTTCCTCGGTCGACGGCCCGCAAAAGATCGGGACATGCAATTCGAACTCGACTGCGTCGAGGTTAGCCGCGAGGCGACGAATGATCGCGCTCAGCGTCGACCGAAGCGGCTCGCGTGGCACGAGCCAGAGGGTGAACTCCGTGTAAGCGATTTCAAATTCCTGTTCGTTCACGTCCTGCGGCGGGCCGCCCAACTTGCGGGAGAGTGGAGCCGATGAGCACCTTGGATGGCGTCGACGGCAGCGGCAAGGCGAACGCTGGGCCCGTCCTGACGATCATCGTCACCTGTTACAACACACGCGACGTTGTTCGTGACTGTCTGAATTCGATTTATCAGCATCCGCCCAATGAAACCTTTGAGATCATTCTCGTGGACGATGCGTCCTCCGACGGCACGAGCGAGATGGTCCGCGCGACATTCTCCGAAGTCCATCTGTTGCGCAACAAAACCAATATGAACTACTCCTATTCGAACAACAGGGCGCTTGAACACGCCCGCGGGCAATTTGTGCTGCTTTTGAACAACGACACGCTTGTTCCCCCGCTTGCGCTCGACTGCATGATCTCCTTTCTGCGCAACCGTCTCGACGCCGGGGTCGTCGGCTGCAAACTGCTCAATGACGACGGGACGATCCAGCCGTCCGTGAAGTCGCTTCCCAACCCGGCGGCGGCGATTTTCGGCGCGCGCTCGATCGTCAGCAGACTATTCCCGAACAATCGCTTCACCCGCCGCCACTTGCTGCACATTGATCGGGATATGATCCAACCCTTCGTCGCCGGATTTGTCTCCGGCGCCGCCGCGATGATGCCCCTCGCGGTGGTCAAGAAGGTTGGCTATCTCGATACGCAGTTCTTCTATCATGTCGATGCCGATTACTGTAAGCGAGTGACCGAGGCAGGTTATAATTGCTATTACCTGCCGACAGCTTCAATCGTTCATCTCAACCATAAGGGCGGCACCATGGCAAGCTTGCCGGTCCGCTTCCGATCTTTAATGAAGTTCGAGCGTGATAGTTATCGATACTACCGAAAACATATCCAGACGTCGTCATGGAGCCCGATGCAGGTCATTGTGGCGGTCGGGCTCTCTTTTCATTTCTTGGCGCTGGCGTCGGCGCAGGTTTTCGCCGAGGTCGCCGCGACGGTTCGGCCGCGCCCTCAAACCGGCGTGTCGATCGGCGTGCGCACGAATGACAATTGAAGAGGAACTGGTCGGGCGCGGAAGCCGCTCGACGACGAAATCGGAAGGTCTTCCGACGGAGACTGATCGATTGCAAATCGCTCCGATGGCGGGGGTCAACCCTCCGAAGATCCGGAGCCGACTTCCACCGACGGAAACCGTACCGATAATACGATCGTATCGCCCATCGCCTCCCACGAGTGAACGACATCGGGTCCGAATATGACGTAGTCGCCTCTCCTCTCGAGCGCCACCTCTTGTCGTGTCCCGTCAATATGAAACGTCACTCGCAAACGGCCTTCGATCAACACGGAGATCGTGGCGCCGTTTCGATTTGCCCAGGGGCGGGGTCGCTTGTCGCCGTCTGGATGAATGCCCCACTTGAGCTCGACGTCGGTCTGGTGTCTCAGTCCGAGCCCGGACGGAACAAACTGGCCGACGAACCATCCGCTGCCGCGCACTTGGTCGGCCTCTGCATTGCCAAAGTAGAAGCTGGTCTCGTGGCGCATTCGCACTCCAGATCCAATCGCCGCGGCGAGTTTCTGATGGGGCCTCACCTGGCCGTGGGTGCTCGAACTCGGCGGTGATGATGTTTCGCAGGCTCTGACCGGTCAACCTAAAATCGGCAGTTGAGGCCTTGGCGTTCTTCTATTTGCACGCTTAGGTTGTATCAACTTGGCGCGAGGCGGGGCGGGGCGCGCAGGAGGTGGCCGTTGAGGAAGGCCTGAAACGCGCGCGACAGGATCGCCCGCCATCTTTGCAGACGCGTCAACTGCTCCGCATTTTTGGCCAAGCTTCGCAGGAAAGCGGCGACGGCCGCAAGCGCCTTGGCGGCAGGCTTGGCTTTGGCGTGTGTTTCGGCGTGCAAAATTGACCCCCTGAGGGGCGTCATCGGCGTCCAAAATTGACCCCCCGATTTCCGGTTTGGTCGTCTGCCTGCTTTGGCGCGAAGCGGGCGGTGGGGGATGCTGGTTGTGGAGACGATCGGGCGGATACGGCGCGAGCATCTGGGCAAGGGGAAGTCGATCAAGGAGATCGCGCGGACCCTGCATCTGTCGCGCAACACGGTGCGGCGGATCCTGCGGTCGGGGGAGACGGCGTTTTCGTATGACCGCGAGGTCCAGCCGCGGCCGAAGCTCGGAGCGTGGACGGACGAACTCGATCGGCTTCTGTCGGCGAACGCGAAAGCCGCGGCGCGCGAGCGGCTGACGCTGATCCGCATTTACGAGGACGTTGCGGCCTCTCGGCTACGAGGGCGGCTACGACGCTGTTCGGCGCTATGCGCGGCGCTGGGGCGAGCGACACGCGAGCGCGACGGCGGACGCCTACATTCCCCTGACGTTCGCGCCGGGGGAAGCCTACCAGTTCGACTGGTGCCACGAGATCGTCGTCATGGACGGCGTGACGACGACGGTGAAGGTCGCCCACGTCCGGCTCTGCCATAGCCGCATGATGTTCGTGCGCGCCTATCCGCGCGAGACGCCAGGAGATGGTGTTCGACGCCCACGAGCGCGCCTTCGCGTTCTTCCAGGGCGCCTGCCAGCGCGGCATCTACGACAACATGAAGACGGCGGTGGACACGGTCTTCGTCGGCAAGGACCGCCAGTACAATCGCCGCTTCCTCCAGATGTGCTCGCACCACCTCGTCGAGCCGGTCGCCTGCACGCCGGCTGCGGGCTGGGAGAAAGGCCAGGTCGAGAACCAGGTCGGCGCTCGTTCGCGAGCGCTTCTTCACGCCGCGGCTGAGGGTCAAGAGCTACGACGAGCTGAACGCCTGGCTCCTCGACAAATGTGTCGTCTGGGCCAAGGCGCACGCCCATCCCGAGCAGAGCCCGAGCGGACGATCTGGGAGGTCTTCGAGGAGGAGCGGCCGAAGCTCATTCCCTATCGCGGCCGCTTCGACGGATTCCACGCGCTGCCGGCCTCGGTGTCGAAGACCTGCCTCGTGCGCTTCGACAACAACAGATACTCGGTGAGCGCCAGCGCCGTCGGCCGCCCGGTCGACATCCACGCCTACGCCGACCGCATCGTCATCCGCCAGGACGGGCGGATCGTCGCCGAGCATCCGCGCGCGCTTCGGCCGTGGCGAGACGAGTCTACGATCCCTGGCATTACGTGCCGGTGCTGGCGCGCAAGCCCGGCGCCTTGCGCAACGGCGCGCCGTTCAAGGACTGGGTGCTGCCGGCGGCGCTGGACCGTATCCGGCGCAAGCTCGCCGGTTCCGAACGACGGCGATCGGCAGATGGTCAAGATCCTCGCCGCGGTGTTGAGCGACGGGCTGCCGGCGGTCGAGGCCGCCTGCGCACCAGGCGCTTGCCGAGGGCGTCCATTCGTCCGACGTCATCCTCAACATTCTCTCCCGACACCGCGATCCAGGTCCGAGCGCCAACCATCGCCACGCCGGAAAGCGCTGCAGACTGCAGCCATGCGCCTGTCGCCGACTGCGCCCGCTACGACGCCTTGAGGAGCGCCTGACGATGGAGCGGACCGAAGTCCTCGACATGATGGGCGAACTCAAGCTCTATGGCATGAAGGCCGCCTACGACGAGACGCTCGCCACAGCGCTCAAGCGCAAGCACGAGCCGCAGCGCTTCGTCGGCGATCTCCTGAAAGCCGAGATCTCGGAGAAGCAGGCGCGGTCGATCAAGTATCAGATCACGGCCTCCAAGCTGCCGCTCGCCAAGGACCTCGACGACTTCGCGTTCAAGGACACGCCGATCAACGAGGCCCTCGTTCGCGACCTCGCCGGCGGCGGCTTCATCGCCCAGCAGCGCAACGCTCGTGTTCGTCGGCGGAACCGAGCCCGATTCATAATGCTCACCTCACCATCTCATTGAAAGTTCAGGGGTAGCGCCGGCTGATCTTCAGACGGCGGAGTTCTGGGCGCATGCTTCCTTCGCCGCTCGGCAGCGGAAGCGACCTCGGCGCTCTGGATATCCGCGGTGCGGATGACCCAAGGCGCCCCTTTGCAGATCTGATTTGCGGGAAGAGCGCCTTCGACAATCAGGCGGCGAACGGTCGCGGGACTGACGGCGAGGGTCTCGGCCGCCTCGTCCAGCGTCGCCTCGCCGCGCTCGGCGCGTTCGCCCTCTCGGTAGACGGCGATGCCGTGAATGTTGCGCAGAGTGGCCACCCGCGTTCGCGTCCACGAATGCCCCTTGGCCGTCGTCTTCCCGGTCCGATTGAGAGCGGCCGCGATCCCCATGTCCGGCATCTGTCGGGCCATCGCCCGCACCAGATTGACGACATCGGCGTCAACACGCCAACGGTTCTCTCCCGTGCGGTTCTTGCGCACCCGCAGAGAGGTATGATCCTCGCCCGCCCAGCGGATGACGAGATCGAGACCATCATCCTCCACGCGTACGACGATCTCCTCGATCAGCGTGCGCACGATCCGCTTGCGTGTGGCGATGGTCGCCCCTTCCGCATGCCAGGCGCGCTCGACGTCGGCGCCGAGCCTCATGAGCGCTTCCCGCTCATCTGGGGTTACGCCGTTCGAAGGCGTGGCGCTGAACGCATCGAGTTCGTCCTGAAGCCGTCGCTCCTCCTTCAGGCGCTCGTTCCAGCGCCGCTCGAGTTCGCCCGCGACCAGCCGGTTGTCGGGATCGACGGCGTCATATTGCCGTCGAGCGTGCACAGCCTCGAAACGCGCCTGCTTGAGCGCCAGCTCGACCTGCCGGCGCTTCTCGGCGTCCTCGCGTCCACGTTCCTTAAGAGCAGCCAGAGCCGCTTCGACGCCCAGAGGCTGAATGCGCTCGATGACTTCGGCGGCGACTGCGGCGTCGACGCGAAGACTTCCGAAGGAGATGCAGCGCTTCGTCCCGTGGTTGAGGAATGCGCCCTGGCAGTGATAGCGCGCGACATCGCCCTTCGTTCCGCCGTAAGCGACATGCAGCTTGCGCCCGCAATGGCCGCAGCGGAACAAGCCGGCGAGCAAGGCTTCCCCTCGCCGCACGGCGCCCCGGCTCGCCCAGCTCTTGCCATTGGCGTTGTCGCTGATCAGGCGCTGATTCCTCTCGAAGGCATCCCAGCCGATATAACCCTCATGGTGGTCGCGGATCAAAACGTCCCACTCAGGCCGCTCGACCCGAACACCGCGCGTGACGCGTTTTCGGCCATTCTCGATTCTCGTCTTGCTGATCGACCGGCCGTACGCATAGGCGCCGGCGTAAATCGGGTTGGTGAGGATGTGATGGATCGTATTGTAGACCGGCGGCTTCCACTCCAGGCCCCGGCCTTCCGCGCCGTAGCAGACGGCGGGGAGCAAGATCCTCTCCTGCCGAAACCAGAGATGGACCTGCCGCACGCTCTGCAGTTCTTCGAACTTCCGAAAGACGAGCGCAAGCGCTTCGCGCACGCGAAGGTCCGGGTCCTTCTCGACCCGATCGTGGTGGTTGCGCACGTAGCCGATGGCGACCGAGGTGAAGAGCTCGCCGCGGCGCGCCTTCTGCTTGAGCGCTTCATGGGCGCGCTGGCGCAGGATCGTCAGCTCCATCTCGCTCATTGTGCCTTTCATGCCGAGCAGGAGCCTGTCGTTGGGAAAACGGGGATCGTAGACGCCGTCCTCATCCGCGATCAGCGTCCCGACGAGCCCGCAGAACTCGAGCAGCGTGTGCCAGTCACGCCCGTTGCGGGCCAGGCGCGAGGCCTCGATCGACACCACCGCGCCGACCCGGCCTTCGCAGATCGCAGCCAGCAGCTTCTCGAACCCGGGGCGGCTGACGCCCGAGCCGGAGCGGCCGAGATCGTCGTCGATGACACTGACGTCGGCCCAGCCGAGCTGCCGGGCTCGCTCGACCAGCCCATATTGGCGTCGACGGCTCTCGACGTTGTTGTTCACCTGATCGACCGTCGACTGGCGGACGTAGACGATCGCCTCCCGGGCGAGATGGTCAGCCTCGATCCGGCTCATGGCGCGCCTCCTTCCGGATCGAAGCCGAGACCTTCTGCGAAAGCGCCTCCGCCAGAAGCGCTCGCAAACTCTCCACCATCGCCCGGCGGCGTTCGTTCGGGATCGGTCGCAGGCGCGGCGGCTCTTCGAACAGGTCCGGTTGTTGGCGTTTCAGGCGCATGATCAGCTCCGTCGGTCGGGGGCGAATCCCCACGGTCGGAGCCTAGAACCGCATCGAGATAAGCGCGCAGATCACGCAAACGCGCCAGGCAAAGCCGCGGAGCCGTACGAATCTCGCAGGCTGCAGCCGCAGGCCGCAACATCCACTCTGGCGTCAACGTCAGCGTGCCGTCGGCAAGACGAATCGTGAGATGCACATCGCCCCCGAAAACGACGCGCCGACCGCTCGTGGCCACCGCCCTGCCAGCGAGTGGATGAAAGGCATAGTAGATTGTCTCTTCGCTCGCCAGAATCCCGGCGCCATGTCGCTGTCTCGACCGGAACCGGCAAGACGCACGCGGTGATCGCCATCGCGCGAAGCTGCATTCGCGCCGGACGGCGCGGGCGCTTCTTCACCACCGTCGATCTCGTCAACCAGCTCGAGGCCGAGACGCGCGCCGGGCGCCAGGGCCGCATCGCCGATTATCTCAGCCGCATGGACTTCGTCGTCCTCGACGAGCTCGGCTACCTGCCGTTCGCCCAGGCCGGCGGCCAGCTTCTCTTTCACCTCGTCAGCCGGCTCTACGAGCGCACCTCGATCCTGGTCACCACCAATCTCGCCTTCGGCGAATGGCCGAGCGTGTTCGGCGATCCGAAGATGACAACGGCGCTGCTCGATCGCCTCACCCATCACTGCGACATCGTCGAGACCGGAAACGAAAGCTGGCGCTTCAAGAACCGCGCCTGAGCGTTGTCTCATGACCGGTATTTCGTGACGTCACGCTTCGGAGTGGACCATGCCGCGCAAGCCGATCGGCGAGCGACCGATGACCGACGCCGAGCGCCAGGCGCGCTGTCGCGCCGCTCGGGAGTCCGGGACATCGGCAGTCCGGATACAGCGACCCCTCGATCACCGCAGTCGCGCCAAGCGTTGGCGCGACGCTGTCTCCGAGCTGATCACGTTGCAGGGTCAGTATGCCGCCTGGCTGGAAGCCCTGCCGGAGAACCTACAGGACAGCGCCACCGCCGAGGCGTTGCAGGCGATCTGCGACCTCGACCTCACTGAACTCCAGGCGATCGTTCCGCCCCGCGGCTTCGGCCGAGATTGACCCGCGCGACGTCCGCTCGGCACGAGAGAGCCGGCGCTTCAAGAACCGCGCCTGACCGACCAACGTCGCGTGCATCTCACCGAACCGCGCTCGCCCCGGCTGCGCAACCCCGACCAGCTCCGCCGGGGCGAGCGCTACCGTCCGCGCCCTTCACAAGGGGGGGTCAATTTTGGACGCCGATGGGGGGTCAATTTTGGACGCCGATTGACAATCGTTAAGGAATATCCAAAACGGTTGGGGTTCTCTTCGAGCTCAAGCTGATCCAGGAACTCGCGCTTGCGGAAAGGGCAGAAGAGGCATTTGAACGCGCGCGGGGGCTTGGCTGGAGCGCCAAATTCGGCTGGAGCCCGGATTTCTTGGTCAACGCGTCGGAAATGGAGAAGTCCGCGGCGCGCGTCGCCGCCGGAATCTTGTTGATGATGGCCGGGCATCTGCCCCACGCGATCGAGCTCTTTCAGGAAGAAATCCATTTTGCGCGGACTGCAGGGCGGCGCAGAGAGCAAGTCGATCTCAATCTTCTTTGCGCCGATGCGTATTTCCGTTCCGACGCCCGCACCGCAGCGCTTCGCGCCTTCACGCGGGCGATCGTGCTGACTTCCAGGCAAGAAATTTATCTACCCTTCCTCTTGCATCGCAAACTGATCGTGTATTTGCAGGAAAACGTTCGCCCCAAGGAACTGGGGTTGACGAAAATGGACGAATTCGCGACGCTGACAGGCGTGTTCCGAATGCTCGGCCTTCCTTTGTCGTCGCCGACGCGATAAAACGCTAGCGAAGGTGCGGTCGCACCTCCTACCCCTCGGGAAACCGAACTTCTAAGTCTTTTAGAAGCCGGCCTCGACAATTCGCAAATCGCCGAAAGACTGTCTGTCTCCGTGCGGACAATCAAGTGGCACTTGTCCAATCTCTATTTCAAACTCGATGTCAAAAACCGGTCCGCCGCGGTCGCAAAAGGGCGCGCATTACGACTGTTGCAGTGAAGCGACATTCGAAGAGCGAGATGGAAGTCGGATGGACCTCCAACCGCGAAATCGATGATCTCCTCCTGCACGACGACAGAGCCCCTCAGAGACATGGCCTGAGAACGACGCTTACGATTGCGACGATCGCCACGATGTGTGCGGCAATCGTGATCTCAAATCAAACTTTGCGCCGCAATTGGTTTACTCTGACTACCGGAGGTCCGGTGTGATCTTGATCAGGGGCCGTCCCCGGGCTCGTGATCGGCGTGATGGCGGCAGTTGATCAATCGGGCGTATCCTCTTTCCAGCGCACGGATCCGATAGGGCGTTCCAGCATTCGGCGAACCCGGATAGGCTCCAGACCGCATAACCGCGCGCTTCAAAACCCTTCGCGTTGAGGCTTTCGACGGCGGCTCCAGCCGCCGCGCGCGTACGTCCACGGCGGCGAGTCATACGCCTTCGCACCCGAAACGTTCTGCTATGGCCAGTCCAATTCCAGGCGGGCCGCGCCGGTCACGACACAGACGCGATCCTTCAGGCGCGCGCTCAAATACTCGTCCTTTGCGGCGCGTCGCCGAAGGCCTTAGCCTGCTCGCGCAACCGGTACTTCTGCACCTTGCCGGCAGGCGTCCTGGGGAGATCGGGGACGATCTCCACATGCTCAGGCCAATACTGCTTGGCGACCTTGTTCTCGGCCATACAGGCCTGCACCGCTTTCAGATCGAGACTGTGCCCGGGCCTCAGCACGATGAAGGCGCAAGCCTTTTCGCCAAGACGCGAGTCGGGATATCCGACCAGCGCCGCGGACAGCACGGCGGGGTGCTTGAACAGCAGGTTCTCGATCTCTACGACCGGCACATTCTCGCCGCCGCGAATGACAACGTCCTTCGTGCGGCCGTTGATGCGGATGTAGCCCTCGTCGTCCACGTAGGCGAGGTCGCCGGTGTCGAACCAGCCCCCCTCGTCGAACGGCTCCATGTCGGGTCGCTTGTAGTAGCCGAGGCACATCTGCGCGCCGCGCACCATGAGAGAACCGGTTTCGCCGACGGGCGCGGCGCCGCCGTCCGGACGCGCGACCTTGACGGCGACGCCTTCGAGCGGCCGCCCGTCCGTCTTGGACGACTTCTCCAGCGCGCGTTCCGGCTCCGTCAGCGTGCTCGAAAGCAACTCCGTCATGCCCCATAGCGAGCAGACTTTCAGATCGAGCTCGCGGTAGACGCGGTCGATCAGCGCGGGCGGAATCGGCGCGCCGGCGCAAAGGAACTTCCGCAGCGCACTCGGCCTCGGCGCGCCCGCGGCGACCGCTTCGCACATGTCGGCGAGGAAGGTGGCGGCCCCGGCGGAGTAGGTTACGCCTTCGGCGGCCATGATCGTCACGCCGCGTTTCGGCTCCCAGACGTCTTGGAAAATGACGGTGGCGCCAATCTTGAGGCCGAGCAGCATGCCCGCGGCGAATCCAGTCATGTGGCCGAGCGGCGAGCAGACAAGCATCGTGTCGCTCTCGTGGAGGCCGAAACGGCCGGCGAGCGCGATGTTGCAGGCCATCAGGGTATTCAGGCAGTGCATCACACCCTTGGGCGAGCCCGTCGTGCCCGAGGTGAACATCAAGACGGCCATCTCATCGGGCGGCAGCGCGCCGATTTCGCCGATCGGCGGCGGCTCGAGGCGCTCTTGACCAGAGAGCAGCGCGGCGTCGAATCTCGACTCCCCTTCGCCGTCGACCGCGATGATATGCTCGAGCTTCGGCAGCGAAGGCTGGAGCGATTTCGCCATTGCTTCATGGTCGAAGCCACGAAACAGCTTCGGCACGACGAACGCCTTGGTCTCCGCGAAGTCGAGCATGAAGCTCAATTCGTGCTCGCGGAAGATCGGCATTAGTGGGTTGACGACGGCGCCGACGCGAAACGCCGCGAGCGCGATCACCGCGGACTCCCACCAATTCGGCAATTGTACCGATACGACGTCGCCGCGCCCGATACCCAGCCGCTTCAACGAAGCGGCGGCGCGAGCGATCAAATCGCCGAGTTCGGCGTAAGTGAACCGCCGCTTCTCGGGGCGATCGGACCTGTCCGCCACCAGCGCGAGCTTGTCAGGCGTGCGAGCGATCGTCTGCTGCAGGAATTCGTCGTAATTCTTGTCGATCCAAAAGCCGCCCTGGCGCATCCCGTTGGCGTGGGCGACGGGATCGAAGCGGATTCCACCCATGGTTTCCTCCCATGCACGAGGCCCTGGTCAAGCCATCTCGTTAACTAGCTTACTATCTGCATCAGAGGGCGCATCCAAGTCAAGCCGGCAGTCGCCCCCCGGTCTCAGAATATGGCCCGGCCTCACCGAGAGGTCCTCCATTTCATGGACTTGAAGGCGAAGGGGCCGCCGAGATAGGCGGGATAGCCCGCCTGGTTTACAGCGGCGTAATCCGCGACTCGCAGATCTTCATCGGTGCGCCCCACAACGAGGGGTGCGACAGCGTCGTGAATTCGCTTCAACACCGCCAGCGCATCAGCCGCGCGCGCATCATCGCTCTCGATCCAATACCCTGGCTGGGCGCGCTCGCGGACGACGCGGGCGAGGGCGGAACCTTTAAACCCGGCAGCCGTGAGCGCATCCGCCTCCCGCTTGGCGTCGCTCAGAACGGCGCGTACGGCTGCGACCGTCTTTTCGACCAGGTCGGGCAATTGCTCCTTACGCTCGAGCCTCTCGTAGTCCACCCGGCCGAGAAACATCGTCTGAATCATCGCGCGCGGCTCTGGGCGCAGCACGAGGTGGGAAAAGCTCGTCATCTCGCTCCGGATGCCTCCCTCGAAGCTCTGCGGCAGGCCGTATTCGACGCAGTCGAGAATGGCGAACAGAGCAGGATAATGGCCAAGCGAGGTCTTCAGCATCGCGCGCTTTGCCGGAGCGAGGGCGGCGCTCACATCGGCGGGTGCAGGAGAAACCCAATCGTCGCGGTCCCATGGCTGCACCGGTGAGGGCGACGAGAGCAGCCATTCTTCGGCGGCCGCGATCTCTTCGCCCGGTTTCACCAAAGCGTGGGCAAGGCGGGCTTTGACGGCGGCTTCGCCGGACAGACGGCCGCCTTCGAGAAGGATCGGCACGGCGGTTTCGACGCCGACCAGCCGCGGCAGTCGCTGAGTCCCACCAGCGCCCGGAAGCAGGCCCACCAGGGACTCGGGAAGACCTATCGCCGCGTGCTTGTCGTCGGTCAGCACCCGGCAATGCGAAGCGAGCGCGAGTTCGCCGCCGCCGCCGAGCGCCAAGCCGGCGATTGCGGCGGCGACCGGCTTGCCGCAAGTTTCCAGGGCGCGCAGCGCAAGGCTGAGGCGGAAGAAGTGGTCGAAGGCGGTCCTGAAGCGACGCGGTTTTGGCGTCGCCATGATCATGTCGTAGGCGGCCCAGATCTCCGGCAGGTTTGCGCCCGCGCAGAACCCGCTCGCCTTGCCCGAGCAGATAACTGCGCCGCGCACGTCGGCCTCTTCGAGCCAGCGCGCGATCAAGCCGACCTCGACGATCGCCGCCTCGGAAAACACGTTCATCGTGCGTCCCGGCGCGTCGAACACGACATGAACGAGGCCGCTGTTCTTTCGCTCGAGGCGAAATTCGGAAAGCTGCGGCAGCGGAGAGGTCATGTCGGTCCTTACGGTGTTGAGGGAGGGTCTGCCCCGGGAATCAAAACGCGACGCGGTCGCCGCCCTTCAGCTCCAGGATCTCGCGCGCCTCCTCGGGGGTCGCGATTTCAAGCCCGAGACCTTCGATGATCTTACGCACCTGGGTGACCTGGCTGGCGTTGGTCGGCGCGAGTTGCCCGGCGCCAAGCCAAAGGCTGTCTTCAAGCCCACGCGCACGTTGCCGCCCATCGAGGCCGCCATTCCAGCGACCGGCATCTGATTGCGGCCAGCGCCCAGAACAGACCAGCGGTAATGGTCGCCGAACAGCCGGTCGGCGGTGCGCTTCATGTGCATGACGTCGTCGGGATGCGCGCCGATGCCGCCAAGCAGGCCGAAGCAGGTCTGAATGAAGAGGGGCGGCTTCACTAGCCCCTCAGCAAAGAAATAATGCAAATTGTAGAGGTGACTCGTGTCGTAACACTCGAACTCGTAGCGGGCGCCGGTGGCGTTCAGGGTGTCGAGCGCATAACGAATGTCCTTGAAGCTGTTGCGAAAGACAAGATCGTGCGAGCCCTCCAGCATCCTGGGCTCCCAGTCGTGCTTGAACGCCTTCGTGCGCTTGAGCATGGGAAAGAGCCCGAAATTCATCGAGCCCATGTTCAGCGAGGCGATCTCCGGCTTCCACTTTTCTGCGGGACGCACGCGTTCCTCGACGGTCATGTAGGGCGAACCGCCGGTCGTCAGATTGACGACCACGTTCGAGGATTGTTTGATGATTTTCAGGAAGGGCTCGAACGCCTCCGGGCTCTGATCGGGCCGTCCGTCTTCCGGGTTGCGCGCGTGCAAATGCACGATTGCCGCGCCGGCCTCGGCCGCGCCGAGAGCCGACTCCGCGATTTCCTTGGGCGTCACCGGCAGGTGCGGCGACATCGAGGGCGTGTGGATCGAGCCCGTGATCGCGCAGCTGATGATGATTTTTCCCTTGGCCATGGCGTTTCCTCCGATGGGTCAGAATTTTTTCGCCGCCGCGATCCAACTCTCGTTGAGCCGGTCCCGGTGGGCCGGCGCAGCGACTGCGATCAACGCTCGCGCGCGTTCGTGGTGATCGAGACCGCGCAGGTCTGCAGCGCCGTATTCGGTGACGACGACGTCCGTATCCATCCGGCCCATCGAGACGGGCCCGGAACTCTCGCCCGGCGCGATGACGCGGCTGATCGCGCCCTTGGCGGCCGACGCCGCGAGGGCGACGATGCGCAAGCCGCCCGCGGCCCAAACGCCTCGCGCAAAATCGGACGCGCCGCCCGGCCCCGATATCAGGCCGTCTGGGTCCAAGTTCGGCGTAAGCCTGCCCATAGAGATCGACTTCGAGCGCCGAATTGAGCGACACGGGCCTTTCGTGGCCTGCGACGACGCGCGGCGCATGCGTGTAGGAGACGGGACGAAAGCAATAGGCGGGCGGAAGCCACCCGATCGTAGAGGCGCGCCGAACCGATCGCGACGCCGCCGGTGACGCTGACGCCGGGCGCAAGAGCCCCCGCGTCTTCCAGGTCGACGACGGCCTCAGGGATGAGACCCGAGTGGATCTTCAGATTTCGGCGTACCCGCAGCGCCCGCAACACCGCCGTCGGGATCTTTCCGAGGCCCGTCTGGATCGTCGCGCCGTCCCCGACGAACCGGGCGACATGTTCGCCGATCGCCTGCGACACCAGAATCGTCCGCGCCGATCGCAAAGCCGAGCAATTCTTGTTCCGCTTCGACGTAAGCCGTCAACGCGCTGAACGGAATCCGGCACGGGCTCTCGACGTGCGGCAGGCGGGGATTGATATGCGCGATGCGGACCGGGATCAGCGGCCAAAGCTCGGCCAGAAAATCCACCACCGGACCGAAGCCGCAAATGCCCTCGGCGTCGGGCGTGCGTCGTCATGAAGAGCGCCGCGTCGATCGGAACGGATCGAAGGCGCGCGAGAATGTCGGCGTAGCAGAGCGGGATGAACTTCACCGCCGACCCCGCCGCCTTCAGTTCCGGCGTCAGGAAGAAGGTCTCCACCCGGCATTCCGGGTTCGCCAAATAGGTGCACGTGTTGAGGCCGGGCACAAAAATGCCGGTGAAGGTCATTGCGCCTAGGCGCTTGCCGGCGCGCTTCACGGCCTCGGCGAGCAGCAGCGATTCTCCCGAGCAGCCCGCGACCAGCGTTCGCCCGCCGGGCGGCAGAGCCGAGGCGATGTCATTCGCGTCGAGGCGCCGGGGGGCCATCCGCTACTGTCCGTTCCGTCACTTCACGTAGTTGTGGAACTCGGGCTTTCGCTTCTCCTTGAAGGCGCGCACGCCCTCCTTCGATTCCTCGGTCTCGTAGAAGAGCTTCACCGTGCTCAGCATCGCGAGGCTGATGCCGCGAATGTTCTCGCTGTCGGCGTTGAAAGAGCGCTTGGCCAGCGCAAGCGCGGTCGGCGAACGCTCGGCGAGAATATCTGTCCACGCCTTCACGGCGGCGTCGAGTTCGGCGAACGGCACCACCTTGTTGACAAGGCCCATCTCGAAAGCCTGCTCAGCCGTGTACTGTTCGTTGAGGAACCACATCTCCCGCGCTCGCTTGTCGCCGATGTGGCGCGCAAGCAAGGCCGTGCCCCAGCCCGCGTCGACCGAACCGACCTTCGGCCCGACCTGACCAAATTTCGCGGAGTCGGCGGCAATGGTGAGGTCGCACAGAGTCGCGAACACGTTGCCACCGCCGATCGCAAAGCCGTTGACCCGCGCGATCACCGGCTTCGGCACGTCGCGAATGATCGACTGGAATTCGTCGATCGGCAGGCCGACGATGCCCCGCCCGTCATACTGGCCCTCGTGCGCGCTCTGGTCGCCGCCGGTGCAGAACGCCTTGTCGCCGGCCCCTGTCAGCACGATAGAGGAAACGCCCTTGTCATAGCCCGCCATCTGAAAGGCCTTGATCAGCTCCTCCATCGTTTGGGCGCGGAAGGCGTTGTAGAGCTTCGGCCGGTTGATGATGATCCAGGCAGCGCGATTGTCGCGCATCTCATAAAGGATGTCTTCGAATGCGGGGGCGTCAGTCATTGGCCAGGTGTTCCTCTTCAGGGTTGGAAGTTCAGATCATGTTCATGCCGCCGGCGACGGAAATCGTCTGCCCGGTGATGAAGCTTGCGTCTTCGGACGCGAGGAAGGCGACAATGCCGGCATAGTCCTCCGGTTCGCCCATGCGTTTGAGCGGAATGCCGCGCACCATCGCGTCCTTCCACTTCACCGCCTGCTCGCCTTCGCCGACCACGCTCGCCATCATCGGCGTGTTGGTCGGACCGGGGCAGACGGCGTTGAGCAGCACGCCCTTGGTCGCGAGCTCGCGCGCCACCGACTTGGTGAAGCTGATGAGGCCGCCCTTGCAGGCCGAATAGACGGCCTCGTTGCTCGTGCCGACCCGCGCGGCGTCGGAAGCGATGTTGATGATCCGACCGCCCTTGCGCGCGACCATCAGCGGCGCAACGACATGATGGGTGTTCAGCGGTCCATAGAGGTTGATACGGATGATCTTGTCCCACAGCGCCTGATCGGTCGAGAGAAACGGCGCCGGGCGGTCCCAGCCGGCGTTGTTGACCAGCGCCCAGATGGGGCCGAGCTGGCTCTCGACGTTCGCAACGGCGGCGCTCACCGCCGCATAATCGCCGACGTCGAGTTCGTAGCTCCTGACTGTTGCGCCGCCGGCGAGCTTTTCCGTCTCCTTCGCCGCCTCCAGCTTGAGGTCGAAGATGGCGACCTTGCAGCCCTCCTCGGCAAAGCGCAGCGTCAGAGCGCGCCCGATTCCCTGTCCTCCGCCGGTCACGACGGCGACTTTGTCTTTCAATCCGCGCAAGGAAATCCTCCTTCTCAGCTTACGGTGTTCAAGTCGGCGCTCTCGGCCTCTTCCGCCTCGCCGCCGGCCATTTCGAGCAGCGTCTCCTTCAGGGTGCGCAGCGTTTCGGCGGCCTGTTCGAGCGCCTCTTCGGGAATGCGGCTCAGGATCTCGAGCTCCACCGCTTCGACGCTTTCGCGGATGGCGCTGACGGTCTTCGCGCCGGCCCGCGTCAGGAAGACGCGTCGCGCCCGCCCGTCTTGATGGTCTGCGCGCCTCTCCACGAAGCCTGCCGCCTCCATGCGATCGAGCAGGCCGCCGACGGCAACCTTTGTCAGGTCAAGGTCCGCGGCGAGCGCGGTCTGGGTCATTCCGTCGCGTCGCGAAAGAAACGCCAGCACCCACCATTGTGAACGCGTGATTCCGAGCGGCTTCAGGGCGCGGTCCACGACGACGCGGCGCAGCCGCGAGACGTCGTGGATCAGGAACCCGAAGCGAAGACTGGTGTTGAGATCTTTGGTCAAGTCGCTCTCCTCGCCTGCGGCCCCTCAGCCGCGCTTCGGCTTCGACGTCAAGCGCCCTTTGAACATTTCGCGCGCGATGATGGTCTTCATCACCTCGATCGAGCCGCCCGCGATCTTGACGACGCGGGCGTCGGCGTAAGCGCGGCAAATGGGGTACTCCCACATGTAACCCCAACCGCCGAAGAGTTGCAGGCACTTGTCGACCGCCTCGCAGTGCAATTCCGACGTCACCATCTTCGCCATCGCGGCGTCGACAGCGTCCAGCTTTCCCTGACCGAAAAGGTCGATGCACTTGTCGGTGAAGACGCGCGCCATGGTCGCCCTCGCCTTGAGGTCTGCGAGCACGAATTGAGTGTTCTGAAAATCGGCGATCGTCTGACCGAAAGCCTTGCGCTCCGCCGTGTAATCGACCGTCCAGTCGATGACGGTTTCGATGACCGTCGCCGAGCGGATCGCCTGCGCGAGGCGCTCTTGCGGCAGCTTGGTCATCATCAGCGCAAAGCCGCGTCCCTCCTGCCCCAGCATGTTTGAGGCGGGAACGCGCACGTTTTCGAAGAAGAGCTCGGAGGTGTCCTGCGCCTTCATGCCAAGCTTTTCAAGGTTGCGCCCGCGCGTGAAGCCCGGGCGGTCGGATTCAACGAGAAACAGGGTCACGCCGCCCGCGCCCGCGCTCGCGTCGGTCTTGGTCGCGAGCACGATGACGTCGCAGAGCTGTCCGTTCGAGATGAAGACCTTCTGACCGTTGATGACGAACCCGTCGCCGTCGCGTTTGGCATGGGTGCGGACCGCCTTGAGGTCGCTGCCGGCGTGCGGCTCCGTCATGCCGAGCGAGCCGATCGCCTCGCCTCGGACCATTTTCGGCAGCCAGCGACGCTTCTGCTCTTCCGTGCCGAAGGAGAGGATGTAGGTCGCCACGAGATCGGTATGAATGAGGAAGCCCGGCCCGCTGGCTCCGACCCGCCACAACTCCTCGAACACCACGACATCAAACAGATAGTCGAGACCCAGTCCGCCGTATTCCTCCGGCACGGTGCAGCAGAGGAGCCCTTGCTCGCCCGCCTTGAGCCACAGCTCGCGCGGCACGATTCCGTCGTGCTCCCACTCAGCGTGATAAGGCGCAATTTCGTCCTCGACGAAGCGGCGGACGGTCTTGCGCCAAATCTCGTGCTCTTCGCCAAACAGGGATCGCTCGATCATGATCTCGTCTCACTTCGCGTCATTCAGGCGTCGGGCGCGCGCTGCGCCTTGTCTTTCTGAGTCGAGCGTTGAATCGCTTCGCGCGCCGCGCGCCACTGCTCGTCGGTTAGCGCGGCCAGGTCTGCGAAGGTGGAGGGTCCGGCGAGATGCTGGCCGCCGTCGATCGCGATCGTCTGGCCGGTCAGGTAGTCGCAGGCGTCGGAGAGAAGGAAGACGATTAAGTTCTGCAATTCTTGAATCTGCCCGAAACGTCCGAGCGGCACGGTGTCCGGGCTCGTCGCGGAGGACCTTGCGTCGGGGATCGGGTTGAGTTTCTCCCAGGCGCCTTCGGTTGGGAAAGGCCCTGGGGCGGTCGCGTTGAGGCGGATGCCGTAGCGGCCCCACTCCACGGCGAGCGACATCGTCATGGCGTGCAGCGCAGTCTTCGCCATGGCCGAAGGCACCACGAAAGCGGACCCGGTCCAAACCCAGGTGACGAGATTGCTCACGACCGACCCTTTGAGTCCGCCGGAAATCCAGCGCTTGCCGGCCGAGAGCGTGACGTGGAAGCTGCCGTCCATCACCGTCGAGGTGACGGCGCGAAAGCCTCGCGGGCTTAGGTCCTTGGTGGGAGCAATGAAATTGGCGGCGGCGTTGTTGACGAGGCCGGTCAGCGGGCCCTCCGTCCAAATCCGGTCCATCATCGCCTCGACCTGATCGGGTTCCCTGACGTCGCAGACATGCGGAGACGCCGCCAAGGGACCCTGCGCGGAAATCTCGGCGGCGGCGTCCTCGAGCGCCTGGGGGCGGCGGCCGCAGATGTGCACTTTCGCGCCTTTCGCCGCGAGCGCCTTGCCGATCTCCCTGCCTAGTCCGCCGCCGCCGCCGGTGACGAGAACGGATTTGCCTTTCAGCGCATCGTCGCGAAAGATATCCATGCTCATAATGGCATACCCCTTGGACATTGTGGGTTCGATGAGAATTTTGCCGTCATATTGGTAAACATCTTTACAAATTGCCGGAAACCTGTCAAGGTCGTTTTGCGAACCTAGCCGAGGGTGGAAACTTGAGTTCAAGCGAAGAGGCGTCGTTTCCCGAAAGAGGCGTTGCCGCTGTCGGCGCATACGCGCCGCTGCTGCGGCTTGACCGCGTCTCGGCCGCCCGGGCGCTGAAATTTTCCGGGCTCGGCGGCCGTGGCGCAGGCTTTCGCGCCGTCGCGGGCTGGGACGAGGACGCATTGACGATGGCGCTGGAAGCCGCGCGCCTCCTTAATCGCGCACCTGATGCGGTCAACTTCGCCTCGACCTCCGCGCCCTTTCTCGAACGGTCGCATTCGACGCTGCTGATCGACGCGCTCGCCCTTCCGCCGCAAATGCGCGGACATGACGTGGCCGGGTCGCGCCGCTGCGCGGTCTCTGCTCTGCTGGACGCTTTGCTGGGGCGTGGCGAAACGCTGATCGCGGCAGGCGAGCGGCGGCCGGGGAGGCCTGGCAATGCTTTGCATCTCATGCAAGGCGACGGCGGCGCAGCCGCGCTGGTCGCCGACGGCGGCGCGGCGCGGCTGATCGGCTGGGCGAGCCTGTCGCACGACCTCGTCGACCTCTACGCCTCGCGCGAGCATCCTGACCCGTACCCTTATGAGGAGCGCTTCGTGCGCGAGACGAGCGTCGCCAAGGTGATCGCGCCCGCCATTCGCGCCGCGCTTTCGCGGGCGGGCCTGGAGCCGTCGGCGATCTCTCTGGCGGCCGTTCACGAGCCGCTCGCCGGCGCCTGGAAGGACATCGCGCGCGCGACGGGGGTCGGCGCGCCCAACACGGCGAGTGAGGTCGCCGAGAGTCTCGGCGATCTCGGGGCTGCGCATGCGCCGTTCGCTTTCGCGCTGGCCTCATCCAAGGCGCGCGCTGGGGACCGCGTGCTGCTCGCCGGCTTCGGCAGCGGCTGCGACGCGTTGATCTTCGAGATGACCGGGCCGATGCCGGGCGCGCAGTCGGCCGCCGAGGCGGTGAGTCGTGGGCTCGCCTTCGACGACTATGTGCGATTCCTCAGCCTCGACGGCGCGCTCGATCTCGATTGGGGCGCGCGTTCGGAGTTCGAACAGAAAGCGCAGGCGACGGTGCTCGAGCGCCACGGGCGAGACACGATCGGCTTCATCGGCGGGCGCGACGCCAAAGGCAACGTGCAATTCCCCAAGAGCCGCATCCCCGTGCGGCCCGACGCCGAAGGGCCAGAGCCGCTCGAGGACGTACGCCTCGCCGACGAGCTTGCGACTGTTGTCTCGGTCACCGCCGACCGGCTCAATTACACGCCTGATCCGCCCTTCTGGTTCGGCCTTGTCCAGTTCGACAACGGCGCGCGGGTGATGATGGAGTTCACCGACGCCGGCCCTCGCGGCTTTTCCGTGGGAGATCGCGTCCGCATGCGGCTCCGGGTCAAGTCGCGCGACCGGCGGCGTGGCTTCCGCACCTATTTCTGGAAGGGGGCGCCGGCGGAGCGCCCAACGCTCGGAGTTTGATGATGGCGAGCGGCGTCAAAGACAAGGTCGCGATCGTCGGCATGGGCTGCACGACCTTCGGCGAGCATTGGGACAAGGGCCCTGAAGACCTGATGGTCGAGACCTTTGAAGAGGCGCTGGCGGACGCGAAGATCGCACGTTCGCAGATCGAAGCCGCTTGGATGGGGAACGCGCTCGACGACATCAATGTCGGGAACAGCGCCCTTCCTCTTGCGCATGCCCTGCGCCTCAAGACCATTCCGGTGTCGCGCGTCGAGAACATGTGCGCGACCGGCTCGGAGGCCTTGCGCGCGGCGGTTTACGCGGTTGCCGCGGGGGCGGTCGATTTTGCGCTCGCGCTCGGTGTCGAAAAGCTGAAGGACACGGGCTACGGCGGGCTGCCGTTGCGGACGAAGGGCCTCGCAAACGACCTTTGGCTGCCCTATGGCTCGGCGCCAGGGTCGTTTGCGCAGCTCGCCGGCGCCTATGCGGCGAAGCATCGCTTCAACAGCGGCGATTTGAAGCGGGCGATGGCGCACGTGAGCTGGAAGAGCCACCAAAATGCGGTGACGAACCCGCGCGCGCATCTGCGCAAGCCCGTTGAGATCGAGACGATTCTGAAGGCGCCAATGATCGCCGATCCGCTCGGTCTTTACGATTGTTGCGGCGTCTCCGACGGGGCTGCCTGCGCGATCGTCACGACGCCGGACATCGCCCACGGACTCGGAGTCGCCAACCCCGTCACCGTGAAGTCAGTGCAGCTCTCGGCGAGCCACGGCTGGGAGATGCAATATGGCGCGTGGGACGGGAGCTATGTCCTCAACACCCGCGAGGCCGCCAGGCGCGCATACGCGGAAGCCGGCCTGAAGGACCCTCGCTCCGATCTTTCCTTGACCGAGGTGCACGACTGCTTCTCCATCACCGAGCTCGTGACGATGGAAGATCTCGGCCTCTCTGCGGAAGGGCGTGCCCCGCAGGATATTCTGAAAGGCCGATACGATCGCGGCGGCGCGCAGCCCTGCCAGGTCGACGGCGGCCTCAAGTGCTTCGGCCACCCGGTCGGCGCCTCCGGCCTGCGCATGGCCTATGAGGTCTATTCTCAGCTCTTGGGCCGGGCCGGCTCGCGCCAGCTCGCCAAAGTTGATTTCGGGCTCACGCACAATCTGGGCGGCGCGCCGTTCAACAGCGTCGCCGCCGTGTCGATCTTCGGCCGGCTGAACTGAGGGAGGCGCTGCTTGGCGGGAAGATATTTTGAGGAATTCACGGTCGGCCAGACCTTCGTGCATGAGATCCGCCGCACAGTGACGGACATGGACAACATCCTGTTCTCGGCGCTGACCTACAATCCCGCGGCGATCCACATCGATCATGAATACGCCAAGACGACCGAGTTCGGGCGGCCGCTCATCAATTCAATCTTTACCCTCGGGCTGGTGGTCGGATTGTCGGTGCAGGACACGACGCTCGGCACCACCGTCGGCAACCTCGGCTGGGAGGAGGTCGCCTTTCCAAAGCCGGTCTTCGCCGGCGACACGATACGCGCCGAAACGAAGGTCGTCGCCTTGCGCGACAGCAAATCGCGCCCGGACCAGGGCATCGTGACCTTCGAGCATCGCGGCTTCAATCAGCGCAACGAAGTCATCGCGACCTGTCGGCGCGTCGCGCTCATGCTGAGGAAGCCGGCATGAGGCTGCGCTCGCTGCTGTTCGTCCCCGGCGATTCGGAACGCAAGTTTGCCAAGGCGAAGACCTTCGGCGCCGACGCGCTGATCCTCGACCTCGAGGACTCCGTCGCGCCGGCGCAGAAGCCCGCCGCCCGGAAGATCGTTGAGAAGCTTCTCGACGACCCTTCGCCGCGCGATTGGTCCTTCTTTGTCCGCGTCAATGCGCTCGACACGGGCCTTGCGCTCGACGATCTCGCGGCTGTCGTGAAGCCGGGTCTCGACGGACTCCTAATCCCGAAGGCCAACGGCGCCGACGACATCGCACGCTTCGGACATTATCTCGACGCACTCGAGACGAAGGCCGGTATGCCGCTCGGCTCGGTCAAATTAGCGGTCGTCGCCACCGAAACGGCGAAGGCGATGTTCGCGCTCGCCTCCTATGCCCCGGCGCATCCGCGGCTGGTCGCGCTGACCTGGGGCGCGGAAGACCTTTCCGCCGCACTCGGCGCGACCGACAACAAGGAACCGGACGGCGCCTGGACGTTTCCCTATCAGGTCGCGCGCGCGCAATGCCTGTTCGCCGCAACCGCCGCCGAAGTCACGCCGATCGACACGATCCACGCCGACTTTCGCGATGTGGAAGGGCTCGAGCGCGATTGCCGCCGTTCTCGTCGTGAGGGTTTCCTCGGACGCATGGCGATCCATCCCGACCAGGTCGCGACGATCAACCGCTGCTATGCACCCTCGGAGGCCGAGATCGCGCATGCGCGCCGCATCGTCGAAGCTTTCGCCGCCAACCCGAACGCGGGAACGATCGGCGTCGACGGCAAGATGGTCGACATCCCGCATTTGAAGGCGGCGCAAAAGACACTGGCCTCGATCTGATGAGAAGCAGTGAGACTGACCGCATGAGCCAAGGAAGACCATTGCCGACCGAGGACGAATGCAATGCGATCCGCGAAGGCGTTCGCGCGGCCGTCAGCAAGTTCGACGACGATTACTGGCTTGAACGTGACGAGGACGGCCGGTTTCCCCGCGAATTTCATCAGGCGATGGCTGAAGGCGGGTGGCTCGGCATCACCATGCCGGAGGAATACGGCGGGGCGGGACTCGGCGTCACGGAAGCGGCGATCATGATGCATGAGGTCGCAAGCCACGGCGGCGGGATGGCGGCCGCCTCTACGGTGCATATCAACCTGTTCGGGCCTCACCCGATCGTGGTGAAGGGAACACCGGAACAGAAGGCGCGCTGGGTGCCGCGCCTCATCTCCGGCGAGGACCAGTGCGCCTTCGGCTTCACGGAGCCAGACGCCGGGCTCAACACGACCCGCATCAAGACTTTCGCCGAGAAGGTCCCTGGCGGTTATCTCGTGCGCGGCCAGAAGGTGTGGACTTCGACCGCGCAAGTCGCGAGCAAGATCATGCTGCTGACGCGCACCACGCGCTACGAGGACTGCAAGCGACCAACGGACGGCATCACCATCTTCTACACCGACCTCGACAGGTCCAAGATCGACGTCCATCGCATTCCGAAAATGGGCCGAAAGGCGGTGGATTCCAATTCGATTTTCATCGACGGGCTGTTCGTGCCGGAGCAGGACCGGATCGGCGAGGAGGGCAAAGGGTTTTCCTATATCCTGCACAGCCTCAATCCCGAGCGGATCCTGATCGCCGTCGAAGCGATCGGCATCGGCCAGGACGCCCTGAGGCGCGCGACCGCGTACGCCCGGCAGCGCGTGGTCTTCGACCGCCCGATCGGCCAGAATCAGGGCATTCAGCACCCGCTCGCCGAAAGATGGATGTATCTCGAGGCCGCCTGGCTGACGGCGATGAAGGCGGCCGAGCTCTACGACACCGGCAGGCCCTGCGGCGCGGAAGCCAACAGCGCGAAGTTTCTCGGGGCCCGTGCAGGACACGACGCCGCGTGGCAGGCCGTGATGACCCATGGCGGATTTGGCTACGCCAAGGAATATCACGTCGAACGGCTTTACCGCGAGGCTTCGCTGACGCGGCTCGCGCCGATCACCGAGCAGCTGATCCTGTGCTTCATCGCGGAAAAGGTGCTCGACCTTCCCAAGAGCTACTAAGGACGGACCCATGGGCGTTATGGATGGAAAGGTCGCGCTGGTCACCGGCGCTGGGCGCGGCGTGGGGCGCGGCGTCGCGCTCGACCTCGCGAAGGCGGGCGCCGCTGTTGTCGTCAACGATCTCGGCGTGAGCTTAAGCGGGGAAGCGGGCGGCGCGTCAGTCGCTAAGGAGGTCGCTGACGAAATTGTCGCTGCCGGCGGCCGCGCGATCACCAACGCCGACAGCGTCGCTAGCTGGGACGGCGCGCACGCCATGGTGAAGGCGGCGATCAACGCTTTCGGCCGGATCGACACGGTCGTCAACAATGCCGGCAATCTGCGCGACAGTCTCTTTCACAAAATGACGGAGGAGGAGTTCGATGCGGTCGTCGGCGTCCATCTCAAGGGCGCATTCAACGTGAGCCGCGCCGCCGCGCCTCACTTCAAGGCGCAGGCTTCCGGGGCCTATATCCACATGACCTCGACCTCCGGCCTCGTCGGTAATTTCGGCCAGGCGAACTACGCGGCGGCTAAGCTCGGCATCGTCGGCCTTTCGAAATCGATCGCCCTCGACATGCAGCGGTTCAACGTGCGTTCGAACGCGGTCGCGCCCTTTGCCTGGACACGGATGATCGACTCGATTCCGACCAACACGCCTGAGCAGCAGAAGCGCGTCGAGGGCCTGAAGAAGCTCGAGCCAGAAAAGATCGCGCCCTTCGTGACCGCGCTCGCGAGCGACGCCGGCGCGCACGTGACCGGGCAGGTCTTCGGCGTTCGCAACAACGAGATCTATCTCTTTTCCCAGCCGAGGCCGATCCGCACGGCGCATACCGCTGGGGGCTGGACGGCGGAGACGATCGCGGAGCGCGTGTTCCCGATGTTCGCCAACGATTTCTATCCTTTGCACCGCTCGGGCGACGTCTTCACCTGGGATCCGGTCTGAAGTCCATGCCCATCCAGCCGGACCGCCTTGTCGCCTATCGCCTGCCGGAGATCGCGCAAACTTATGCGCCACGTGATGCTATCCTTTACGCGCTTGGAGTGGGGCTCGGGCATGACCCCTGCGCCCGCGAGGACCTCAAGTTCCTTATTGAGGACGGGCTCGAGGTCCTGCCCACCTTCGCGGTGACCTTGGCTTCTCCTGGCATGTGGATCAGGGCGCCTGAATTCGGCGTCGATTTCATGAAGCTTGTCCATGCGGAGCAGGCGGCCTCATTCCATGCGCCGCTGGCTACGGAGGCCGATGTCGTCGGCAGCGCCAGAGTCCTGTCGCTGACCGACCGAGGACCCGGACGCGGCGCGGTGCTCGTGCTCGAGCGAACAATTCGAGACGCCCGGAGCGACCACGCCTATTGCACATTGCGTCAGACTCTGCTTCTGCGCGGCGACGGGGGCTTCGGCGGCCCGGCGGCGCCCTCCGCGCGGTCAATTATTCCGGAGCGGCCGCCGGACCTGAGATGCCGCGCTGTCATCGACCCGCGGGCGGCGCTGATCTATCGACTGTCTGGGGACCGCAACCCGCTGCACTTCGACCCCGACTTCGCCACGCGAGCGGGGTTCGAACGTCCCATTCTGCACGGTCTCGCGAGCTATGCCCTCGCCGGAGTGACGGTCGCACGCGCCTGCGGCTTTTCGCCGACGAGGATCAGGGCGCTGCAGGCCCGCTTTTCCGGCGTCGTCTTTCCCGGCGACATCCTCGAGTTCAGGGTCTGGCGCGATAAGGGCGAGGCGACGTTCCAGGCCTTCGTCGGAGACCGAAAGGTTCTCGATCAGGGACAAGTTGCATTTGGAGGCGATCGATGAGGGGCGACCCGATTTTGGCGACGCAGCTCAAGGCGAAGCTTCGCTTGCCCGTGATGGCCGGCCCGATGTTCATCGCCTCGACGCCCGCGCTTGCCGTGGCGCAATGCCGGAGCGGCATCATCGGCGCGATGCCGGCGCTCAACGCGCGGACGACCGAGCTGCTCGACCAGCAGATCGCCTCGATCGAGAGCGAACTCGAAGGCTGCGAGATTCCTTTCGCGATCAACCTCGTCGCCCATAAGAGCAATGCGCGGCTCGACGCCGATCTCGAGGTCGTTGTTTCGCGCAAGGTTCCCATCGTCGTGCTGGCGCTGGCGACGAGCCCGTCGATCGTCGATGCGATTCACGGATACGGCGGCCTCGTTTTCAACGATGTCGCGAGCGACCGGCATGCGCGCAAATGCGCGGACCTGGGAGTCGACGGCGTCATAGCGGTTTCGGCCGGCGCCGGAGGCCACACCGGCTCGGTCTCGCCTTTTGCGCTCGTGGGCGAGATTCGCGAATGGTGGGAGGGGCCGTTGATGCTGGCGGGCTCGATCGCGACCGGCCGCGCCATCCTCGCCGCCGAAACGCTCGGCGCCGACCTCGCCTATGTCGGCTCGCCCTTCCTCGCCTGCGCGGAGGCGAACACGCCCGACGGCTTCAAGCGGATGGTGGTCGACTCCGCGTCCAAGGACATCGTCGTCATCAACGGCTTCACCGGCGCCAACGCGTCTTTCCTGCTGCCCTCGATCCTGGCCAACGGCCTCGATCCGGCTGCGCTGGCCCAGCTGAAAGGCTCCGGCGTCAACGTCTCCGGCGGCGGGCATCCCAAGGCCTGGCGCGACGTCTGGAGCGCGGGCCAGGGGATCGGGGCCGTCAAGGCGGCCTTGCCGGCGGCCGATTACATCGCCAACCTTGCGGCCGATTACGAACTGGCGCGCGAAACGATGGGCATGAGGCGGGCATGACCAATCGCCAGGCAATTCTCGTCTCCCGGCCTACGGGAGTGGCGCAGGCGGAGAATTTCGCCATTCGCGAGGTCCCTGTGGCTTCCCCGACGGAGGGGCAAATTCTTGTCCGGAACGAATTCCTCTCAGTCGAACCGGCAATGCGCGGCTGGATCGCCGACCGCGGAAATTATTCGACGCCGGTCGAGATCGGCTCGACCATGCGCGCGTTGGCGGTCGGGGAAATCGTCGAGTTGCGACATCCCGACTATCGGCCCGGCGAAATCGTCTCCGGATGGTTCGGTTGGCAGGAGATAGCGACCGTCGACGCCAGCGCGGTCGTGCGGCGGGTCGTCGAATCCGATCTCCCGCATTCGCTGGCCCTCGGCGTGCTCGGCATCAATGGCGTGACGGCGCTGATCGGCCTCACCGTCATCGGCGAACCGAAGCCGGGCGAGACAGTGCTCGTCTCCACCGCTGCCGGAGCGGTCGGCTCTGCGGTGGGCCAGATCGCGAAAATCCTCGGCTGCCGGTCGGTCGGAATCGCCGGCGGGCCGGACAAGGTCCGCCGGTGTCTTGACGTCTTCGGCTACGACGCGGCAATCGACTATAAGGCCCCCGGACTCGAGGAGGCGATCGATAAAGCCTGTCCAGACGGCGTCAACGTCTATTTCGACAACACGTCCGGCGTCATCAGCGATACGGTCTATCCACGCTTGGCGGTCGGCGCCCGCGTGGTCATCTGCGGGACGGCCTCGATCTCCTCCTGGGATCCCTGGCCGACCGGACCGCGCATCGAGCGCCACCTGCTGGTCAAGCGCGCCCGCGCGCAGGGCTTTGTGATCTTCGACTACGTTGACCGCTGGGAAGCCTCGGTGGCGAGCCTTGCGGATTGGGTGCGCGCGGGCAAGCTGCGCTACGAGGAGGACATTCTCGACGGCCTCGAAGCCTGCCCCGACGCGCTCGCCGGGCTCTACCGCGGCGAGAACCGGGGCAAGCGCCTGATCCGTCTTTCCACCAATTCTTCTTGAAGGCACGCCTCCTTTGTCGGGCCTCCACAGGGACGCGTACGGGCTGCAGTCCCGCCCTTGCAGGTTTGGATACGCCAGAGCGAGTTCAAAGGCTTGGGCGCCAAAAGTTGTCGCACCGTCGCACCTCGCACCTCACACGAATCCATTTCGCGACCTGAGCGCAAGCGTAATAACAGATTACAATAGTGATATCTCCCTTGCCGAGATCTCGTCGCCAGAATTTGCGGTGGGCGCCCCTGGCCGCCTCTGTTACCGGTCGCGGTACCGCGGCTCACGCTTCTCGCGAAAGGCAGCCACCGCCTCGCGATGATCGGCTGTCTCGAGCAGGATGACCTGCTGGCGGTCTTCGAGCGCGAGCGCCGCGTCGAGGCTCGGCGCGTCGATCTCGGCGTTCAGCGTCTCCTTCGTCATGCGCAGCCCCATCGGCGCAGTTTTGACCATGTCCACGGCCAGCGCCATTCCCGTCTTCGAGAAGCTTGTCCTCGGGCACGATTTCGCTGACGAGGCCCATGCGCAATGCGCGATCGGCCCCGATGAAGCGGCCCGTCAACAAAAACTCGGAGGCGTTGGACAGGCCGACGAGACGAGGCAGCAGGTAGCCCGCGCCCATGTCGCAACCGCCGAGGCCGACGCGGATATAGGCTGCGTTCATGCGGACGCTGGGCGCGGCGTAGCGGACGTCAGAGGCGAGCGCGAGCGAGAAGCCGCCGCCGCACGCGGCGCCATGAAGGAGCGCGATGATCGGCTGCGGACAGGCGCGCATCGATCTGACCAAGCCCGAGTAGAGCTTCTGCATCGCCATCTGTCGTTGCGCCCGACCTTCGCCCGCCTCGGTGAAGGCGACCGAACCGAGATCCGCGCCCGCTGAGAACATTCGCCCCTCGCCCCTCAGGAGCACGACGCGAACGTCGAGGCGCGCGAGCAATCCGTCGAAATAGGCGCGCATCTCAGAGACCATCTCGGGCGACATGGCGTTGAGCGCTTCCGGGCGGTTCAGCGACAGGATTTCGACAGCGCCCCGCCGTTCGAGCGTCAGCGTGGAAAAGTCCATCGTCTCTCCTTGCGCCAGTCAGATCGGCGGGTGGTCCTGCACTTCGGGGTATTTGCCGTAGCCTTTGCCGACGCCGTACTCGACAATTCCGTAACCGACCTCATCGCCGTCCGTCACTTCGATCACGTGATCGCTCAGCGTGCGCACGAGCTTGCGCGTCTCCGGGTCGTCGAGCGTCCAGACGTCATGCTCGGAATAGAACTTGCCCTTGTCGTCGCCGTGCGACCACCCCTTCAGGCCGCCGTAGAGGCCGCCCTTGAGGAAATAGCGTGCGGGAAGCGCGCGTATCTTCAAGCGTCGCTTCGAACGATCGGAAAAGACGGCGTCGAACTCGCCGCTCGCCAGCGTCTGCCCCAGCGGATCCTTGGCCCAGACGACCTCGTGCGAAACGTCGTCGAGCCGCACGCTCTCCTTCGCGCGCGTTCCGATCGCGCCCACGACTTCACCCGAAATGTAGATCTTCTCGCCCGGAGCGCGCTCCTTGAAGAACACGTGCAAGCCGCGGTCCTTGAACTGCGCGGTGGTCCAGCAATAGAAGAACGGGGGATAAAAGGTCAGCGGCGGGTTGGCCTCGTCCGTCCGCATCTCCGCACGAATGCCCCAGGAATGATCGCGCTGGCCGAGCCATGTCGAGTCGGAGACCTCCAGGCGTTTGCCTGCGGCTTCGATCCAACCGCGATAAGCGCCAAGCTGCTGCGCGCGGGCCATGTGCTCCGTCACCCGGCCGCTTCGGCGGCGGAAATGCTCACCTTCCTCGTGCGGGTTCATGGTGGCGATGAATTCGAGATCGAAGGCAAGGCCCAACTCGTTAGGCTTCAAGATGAGCCGGTGACGCCGCAGGCCTTCAAGCACTTCGATTTCCAGCGGCCCGATCGTCGTCTCCAGGGGATTGGGGCGCAGGCGCCTCGAGGCGCGGAAGTTCACTTGCCGGCCGTCGAAGGCGACGCCGGCGAACCCATCCATCACGTTCCGATTGGGATGCCAGCCGAGGCCGATGTCGAAGATGAAGTCGCCTGCGGGGATGGGGTGGCCCGTATACCAGAGCCGCTCCATCCAGGCGGGATCGGAGCTCATCACATGATCGAACGTGGTCGGCAGCTGATGGCCGATAAAGTCGTCCTGTCTGCTCAGCATGGGTTCCTCCTCATCACCCCTTCTCCGCCCCGCTCGACATTTCCGCGAACATCGGCTTGGCGCTGGTCGACTGTTCGAACTTGGATTGCCGGTTGAGATATCGGTCAATCGCGGCCTCGGCTCGGGCGAGCGTGCGCGGCGCGATCTTCGCCCGGTTCGCAGCGAGCCAGTCGATCAGTTCGCACATGCGTCGATCGCCCGCATTGCGCCCCGCCTCGAGTTCGGCGGCGTCGGGCAGCTTCGCGCGCTCGCGCGTCTCAGGCAGAGGCGCGCCAGGAAGCTCCGCGGCCAGAGACTTGAGCTCGCCGCTCGCCGCTTCGAGCGCGCGAAGCTGCTCGGAAAGGAAGGCGTTCGACCAGGCGGCGCGCAGTTTGATGCTGCTCAGCATGTAGATCACGCCGTAGGCTTGGCCCCTGGCGAAATCGCCGTCGATATGAGGGATGACCTCCTTGCGCAGCGTCGCGATCATACCATCGATCAGGCGGGGCAGAGAATTGTTCACCAGGTCCCCTCCAGCGTCTTGGCGATCTGACGAAACACCGGCGCAATCTGGGTCGCCATCGCCGGCATGCGCATGTCGTTGAAGAGACCGTCCTCGAAGCAGCGC
Source organism: uncultured Alphaproteobacteria bacterium (assembly GCA_963823165.1). Classification (GTDB taxonomy): domain Bacteria; phylum Pseudomonadota; class Alphaproteobacteria; order Rhizobiales; family Beijerinckiaceae; genus Roseiarcus. The sequence goes on from CAWGKV010000041.1 coordinate 139,272, forward strand.
GCAGCCGCCATATGCGTGAAGGCGAGCTTCATGAGCGAGAAGACGATGTAGAACTTGAGAGAGGCAGGGTCCACCTTGAGCGCCGACTGCGCCTCGTAGCGGGAGATGAAATCCGCTTCGTCGGCGAGGCCGCAGACGAGGGATGTGCCGCCCCGATATTGCGGCAGGAACGCCCAGCCGAGATCCTCGACAGGATCGCCAAGATGGACGAGCTCCCAGTCGAGAATGGCGGATATTCGGCCATCGCGTTCGAGAAAATTGCCGAGCCGGTAGTCGCCGTGAACGAGCGAGACCTGCTGGGCTGTTGGCGCGTGCGCGCGGAGCCAGCCGAGAGTCCTGCGCGCCATCGGGTGCGGGCGCAGGGCCCATCGCTCAAACCGCCCCTGCCAATCGTCGATTTGGAGCTGCGCCGCGTTCTCGACGGTGACGCCCTCGGCCCATTTGGCGAGCGGGGTCGCGCGCCAGTCGAAACCATGCAGGGCCGCGAGCGCGTCGATGAAATCCGCCGCCAGCGTTTTCCGGCGCGCGCCGTCCAGGGTCTGCCCCTGCGAGCCCCAGGGTAGCGGGGTGTCCCCGTCGACTTTCTCGCAGATGAAGAACGGCGCCCCGAGAATCGTGGGATCGTCGCTCCCGAAAAACACGCGCGGCGCCGGAACTGCGCTTGCAGCCAAAGCGCTGAGGGACTCATATTCCGGCATCGCGCTGTAAGGCGCGAACAGCCCATAAGGCGGCCCAATCCTCAAAATGACCTCGCGCGCCCGCGCGAAACCGGCGACCTGGACGGCGTAGGTGATCCAGGAGAATCCCGCCGGAAACTTGCTCAGCCGTTCGATCGCGACTTCGCCGCCACTCGCCGCGGAGAGGAACTCACCCAATCGCCGCCGAAGCCGATCCCCATCCTCAAACACCGGGGCTTCCGCCGACGCCGCTCCTTGCGGTTCCCCCACTGTGACGACCTCGCTTGGTTGTGGCCTCTGCGCAGCGCGCTATGCTAGTTGATAAACTAGCACATCATTTCCATCCAATCAACAAACGGCGGCTTGCGGACCAATAATTCCGTCCCTCGCACGACAGGGCTAGACATGCTGGCGGCGGGTATGGTAATGTAGTTTACCAGTGGGCGACACAGAACGCCGCTGTGAGCGGCCTGGATGGAGGAAATGCGACAAGGGCTCATTCGATCAGCCGCAAATTATCGGCCGGTCGAGCGGTTGGCCCCATTCTCTTTGACGAGTCTCGCCGCGAGCGAGGAAAGCGTCGGGACGAGAGGTCCGCGTTGATCCAATCGATCTTTCGCCCCGTCTTTCAACCCGAGACACAAAGGTCTGTCCGATGGAGCTGACTGCATTCGCCTTCAAGATCAAAGACGGCGTCGCCCACATTACGATGAATCAGCCGGAGCGTGGCAATCCGCTCGACAGGCGCTTTGCGGAGGAATTCAACTGGCTCGCAACGGAGTGCACGGTGCGCCCGGATGTGCGGTCGGTTCTGATCGACGCCACCGGTCGCTTCTTCAGCGTTGGCGGCGATCTCAATGCGCTCACGCGCAGCCGCGAGGACCTCGCGCGGTTCGTCTCGGTCGCCACCTCCGACTTGCACATGGGCATCTCGCGCTTCGCAAGGATGAACGCTCCCGTAGTTATGGCAGTGCACGGGATGGCGGCGGGAGGGGCCGTCGCTCTCGTTGCGGGCGCCGATTTCGCGCTGGCGTCTCCGAACGCCAAGTTCTACGCCGCCTTCTCAGGGATCGGAATCATCAGCGACAGCGGCGGCTCTTACTTCCTTCCCCGCCGGATGGGTTCGCGCCGCGCGGCTCAGTTCCTGATGCTCAATGAGACGCTGACGGCCGGAGAGGCCGCAGACGCCGGCCTCATCAATCGCGTTGTGGACGCGGATGCGCTGGCCGACGAGGCCTTGGCGCTCGCCAGGCGACTCGCCGAGGGGCCTACGCTCGCCTACGGCGAAGCCAAGAATCTCTTGCTGTCGAGCCCGATCGAGAGTCTCGAGGCGCAGCTCGAAAGCGAGGCGCGCGCAATGGCGCGGGTCACCGCCACAGAGGATGCATGGAACGCGATGCGCGCCGTGCTCGCCAAGCAGAAACCGACTTTCCAGGGTCGGTAGAGGCCCGCGCAGGCTACAGGGACATGAGCATGCTCTTCAACGAAGACCAACTCGCCATACGCGATCTTGCTCGTCGATTTGCCCGCGAGAAGCTTGCCCCCCAATACCAGAAACTCGACAAGACCGGAGTGCTCGACCGCGCGGTGATCCGGGAAATGGGCGAACTCGGCCTGATGGGGGTCGATCTGCCGGAGGCCTTCGGAGGGCTCGGGGCGCCGGGCGTTACGGCAGGCATTATCGCGGAGGAACTCGCCTACGGCGACTTCAACATCAGCGCCGTGCCCGTCGGTGTTTCGCTGTTCGGCGCGATCATCATGAGCAGCGCGACGACGAAGCTGGCGGAATACTGGATCCCGCGGATGATCCTCGGCGAGACGCTGATGGGCGTCTGCGTCACCGAGCCCAGCGGTGGGTCAGACGCGGGCGCGATGAAACTGCGCTGCCGCAAGGATGGAGATTGTTACGTTCTCGACGGCGAGAAGACGTCGATCACCTTCGCCGATTGCGCCGACGCGTTCATCGTCTTCGCCCGAACAGGAACGCCTGAAAGCGGCGCTGCGGGCGTCACGGCCCTCATCGTTCCCGCGGATGCGCCGGGAATCGCGCGAACGCGCTTCGACGACGTCGGCAGCCACATCATCGGCCGGGGCTCCGTGTTCTTCGAGGGGGTGCGCGTGCCGGCAGAAAACCGCCTCGGTCAAGAGAACCAAGGGTTCACCCATGTGATGCGCGGCTTCGATTTCAGCCGCGCGCTGATCGCGCTGCAGTGCATCGGCTGCGCCCAGGCCTCGCTCGACGAGGCATGGGAATATACCAAGACGCGAACCGCCTTCAATGCGCCGATCGCGTCCTATCAGGGCGTCACCTTCCCGTTGGTCGAAGGCGAGAGCCAGATCGCCGCGATCCGTCAGCTTTGCTACCACGCGATCGCGCTGCGCGACGCTGGACTTCCGCACACGGCGGAGGCGGCGATGGTGAAATGGATGGGGCCGAAAACAGCCTTCGACGTCATCCACCAGTGCCTCCTCACCTTTGGCCACTACGGCTGGTCGATGGACCTGCCGCATCAGCAGCGCATGCGCGACGTGATGGGGCTCGAGATCGGCGATGGGACCGCGGGCATCATGAAGCTGATCGTAGCGCGCGAGCGCGTGGGACGCGCCGCCGTCCAATCATCCAGGCGCTAGTCGCCCGCGCAGAACCGAAACTGAAGAAGAGGGTGACAGAGGAAAGGCTGCTGATAGCGATGCCCGCATTTTCGCTCGATGACGACCGCATGGCGATTCGCGACATGGCGCGCGCCTTCGCAGACGAGAAGATTGCCCCGTATGCGCTGGAATGGGACGAAAAGAAGCACTTTCCGGTCGACGTGATCCGTGAGACCGCGCCGCTCGGCATGGGCGCGATCTGTGTGCGCGAGGATGTCGGCGGCTCGGCGCTGACGCAATTCGACGCAGCGCTGATCTTCGAGGCGCTCGCCACCGGGTGCCCCGCGATCTCCGCCTATATCTCCATTCATAACATGTGCGCATGGATGATCGACAATTTCGGCTCCGAGGAGCAGCGCCGAATATTCCTTCCTCCGCTCGTCGGCATGGAAAGGCTGGCGAGCTACTGCCTGACCGAGCCGGGCGCGGGTTCGGACGCGGCCGCGCTGCGCACGCGGGCGGTCCGCGACGGGGATCAATACGTGCTGAACGGGCAGAAGCAGTTCATTTCCGGCGCGGGCAACGAGCGCGACTTCTATCTCGTGATGGCGCGAACGGGCGATGCGGGACCCAAGGGCATATCAACTTTCATGGTCGAAGGCGGGACCCCAGGCCTCAAGTTCGGGGCGAACGAGCGCAAGATGGGCTGGAATGCGCAGCCGACCCGCGCGGTGATCTTCGAGGACTGCCGGACGCCCGCCGCCAACCGGCTTGGCGAAGAGGGAGCCGGCTTCAAGATCGCGATGGCGGGCCTCGACGGCGGCCGGCTCAACATTGGAGCCTGTTCGCTCGGCGGCGCGCAGGCGGCGCTGGAAAAGGCGCTCGCCTACATGAAGGAACGCACCGCCTTCGGCAAACGTCTCGACGAGTTCCAGGCGCTGCAGTTCCGCCTCGCCGATATGGCGACCGAGCTCGAAGCCGCGCGCACGCTGCTGTGGCGCGCCGCGGCCGCGCTGGACGCGAAGGCGCCAGATGCGACCAGGCTCTGCGCCATGGCCAAGCGCTTCGCGACCGACGCCGGCTTCGGCGTCGCCAACGACGCGCTGCAGATGTTCGGCGGCTACGGGTATCTCGCCGATTACGGCGTCGAGAAGCTGGTGCGCGATCTCCGCGTCCATCAGATCTTGGAAGGCACGAACGAGATCATGCGGCTGATCGTGGCGCGCGAAATGGTCGGATGCGCCTGATACGCTTTAGCGGTCGTTTTGATGGCGCGCCGGCGGGCAAGAATTTGATCTCGCTCTGAAGCAAGGATCTGGGCGCCGCCATAGCGCATCCTCTCGCGAACGACGCCGGAGTGGCGCTTCAAAGGCTTGAAAGCCTCGCGAGGGCACGAGAGCACGACTGGGGCTTTCGTGTAAGGCGTCCGGCTTTGCCAACGACCTAGGCTTTTCGGGGATGTCGGCCCAAGCGGGCCTGCCGTTCTGCGTCGCGCCCGGCGCCGATGGATTGCGCCAGGATGCCACAAAGTCGCGCCAAACGTCGGCTCGCCGGATCGGCTCAACCGCCCCGGCCGGCCTCGGTCACAAGGCTTCGGCCCGTCAATCGTCGGCGTAACCTCGTCGATTTTCGGTCATCACCGTAGCGGCGCAGTCCTTCCAGGTCGACGATCGTCATTCCGCCGTACTCCAGGCGCAGCAGGCCTCGCTGCTCCAGTTCCTTCAAACACTGGTTCGCCTTTTGTCGCGAAAGCCCGGACAGAGCGCCAATATCCTCCTGTGTGATGTCTATGTGAGGTTCGGCGCCGGGATAGAGAATGGGATTAAACAGCCAAGCGATACAGCGCGCCAGCCGAGCCGTCGCGCCAAGCGTGCGGCTGCATTCGAGCAGTGCGATGAATTGGCTGAGGCGTTCGTTGAACTGCCGTACAAGAAAATGATTGAAACCGATGCTGTTGTGAAAAAGGGCGGAGAAGGTGGCCCGGTCCATCATCGCCAGGCGCGTGTCGCGCAACGCGACCGCGTCATACGGCCGGGCTTCATTCTTGAGCATGCTGCCTTCGCCGAACCAGCCTCCGGGCGTCACTGCGATAAAACTCGTAACCTTGCCGCTGCGCGATACGATGCTCACCCGGGCGCCGCCGGCGACGACACCGGTCCAGTAATCGAACCGGTCGCCACGCGCGAGAATGACTTCATTCGCGTGGTAGGATTTCTCCACGATCCCGGCGCGCGCGACCTCGATGTCCCGCTCACTCAGCTCGCGCGACCAGCCCGCGATGCGCTTGAGGTAATCTGCAGAAACCATGCCTGAAATGTAACCGAACCGGAACCTCGCTCAACCCAGGAGACTGCGCGGCGGCCGCCAGCGAAAATTTGGCTATTAATTGTCAGCAGCAAGACATTTTGTCTCCGAACATCGGTTTACAATGCGACTGGGCTCGGACGCGAAGCCGCACCGGATGGGCGGCTTCCGAACCGGGCCCAACGAGGCGCTGCATATCGGCAATTCGAGATCGCTCGTTATTGTAGGCGATTAAACGCACCGAGGGGCGCCCGCTCTTGCGGCCTGTCCTCTTGGGCAAACCGGAGGAAACGCCATGCATTACCGCAATGCTGCCTGTGTGTTATCCGCCTGCACGCTGGGCTTCCCGCTCATGAGCGGCGCCCACGCGGCTTCGTCAAAGTGCGCAAGCCTTGCATCGCTGACGCTGCCCTACAGCACGATCACAATCGCGAAGGAGGTCACGAGCGGCAGCTTCACGCCGCCCGGCTCGACGACTCCCATTACCGGCCTGCCGCCCTTCTGCCGCGTCGCCGGCGACGCCACGCCGACGACGGAGTCGCATATAGCATTCGAGGTGTGGATCCCGCTGTCGAATTGGAACGGCAAGTACGAGCAGGTGGGCAACGGCGGCTATGCCGGTTCGATCCCATATTCCTCCATCGCCTCGGGCCTTCAGCTCGGCTACGCCGCCGCTGGCACCAATGACGGCCATAACGCCAACGGCCTCGACGCGAGCTGGGCTTTGGGCCACCCTCAGCTCATCGTCGACTTCGGCTATCGCGCTCTCAAGGCGACAACCGATAACGCCAAGGCAATCATTACCGCGTTCACCTCGACACCGCCGTCACGCTCCTACTTCAATGGCTGTTCGGATGGCGGGCGCGAGGCGTTGATGGAAGCGCAACGCTATCCCAAGGATTTCGACGGCATTCTCGCCGGCTCGCCGGCCAATTTCTGGACCCACCTGTTCGTTGGGTTCGTCTGGGATCAGCAGGCGCTGGAGGACAAAGCCGCGAGCTATATTCCGGCAGGCAGTCTACCGATTCTGAGCAATGCTGCGCTCAAGCAATGCGTCGGCAAAGACGGCGGCGTCAGCACCGACGCCTACCTCAACGATCCGCGCCAATGCAACTTCAATCCGGCGCAAGTGGCCTGCACGAGCGGCCAGAGTTCCGGCTGTCTCACGGCCGCCCAGGTCACGGCGGCGCAGAAGATTTACCAGGGGCCGGTGAATCCGAGCGACGGCGTGCAGATTTATCCTGGATATTCGCCGACGGAAGGGACTGAATCAGTCCTGGCCGATTGGCCGGCCTGGATCATCGGAACCAGCCCCGGCACAGGCGCGCAAGAAATCTTCGGCGACCAGTTCTTCGCCAACATGGTCTTCGACAATCCCAACTTTAACTATAAGCATCTGAACTTTACCACCGATGTCGCCACCGCCGACCGGAAGATGGCGCCGATCGTCAACTCGACCAATCCCGATCTGAGCCGGTTCCGCGCTCACGGCGGAAAGCTCATTCAATATGTCGGCTGGTCGGACGACGCGATCTCGCCCTACAACGACATCAACTACTTCAACAGCGTCGCGCTGGCTGCGGGCGACGGCGCGCCGCAAAACGCGCCGGCCGCCGTCCAGGAGAGCGCGATTCTCCGCGTTTCCGCCGATGGCGCGCCGTCAAGCGCGCTGGCCAACGTGCACGACTTCTATCGGCTGTTCATGGCTCCCGGCGTGGCGCATTGCGCCGGCGGCCCAGGCGCAAATTACTTCGGCCAAGGCGGAGCCGCCGGGCCCCAGGACGCGGCGCACAATCTATTCACGGCGCTTGATCAGTGGGTCGAGAAAGGCACGGCGCCAAACCAGGTCATCGCCACCAAATACACCAACGACGATCCGACACAGCCGATCCTGTTCCAGCGGCCGCTCTGCGTCTACCCGAAGATCTCTCATTACAACGGCGGCAATCCCAACTCGGCAAGCAGCTTCTCCTGCGTCCCCGACGCGGCCGACCACGCCAATGACGTGCGGCGAGCGGTCCAATACCTCATCCAAAACGGAGATGTGCTGTATAACCCGCCGAGCCCGCCATCGAACTGAACAGAATATTGCGCGGGAAGGGCGCAGCGCCTGCGCCCTTCAACCTTCTACAATGTCTCCCTGCGCGGCCGCTGCCCCCGTCTGGCGACCGCGTTTGCCGCTCGTGGAGGAGCGGCGGTAAAATACCCCCTGTTTGTTCTTGACGTGTTCCGTAACCTCATGGCATAAGGGAAGTTGATCGGATCGCAACGGCGGCCGGATGGAAAGCGAGGTTGGCATGGAGGCGCCTTCGAATCTCACAGCAACCTGCAGCTTGACCGCCGGCGCCGGCCATATCCTCCCCTGTGAAGCGGTCGCGGAACGGGGGAGGGGACCACGCGCAAGCGTGGTGGAGGGGCATGCCGAGAGCCGCCGCGGCACGCGAGCTACAAAACAATTTGGATTCCGGCGTAACCCGTTGAGAACAGCCGATTCCTGGAAGACTTTTGCTTGGATTCGGCTATCCCCGGCTTTGCTCCGGTGCTCCCGAGCTTTGGCGGAACGTCCCGCAGCTTGGGTCTTCGGGGGCCGCCAGTGCTTGAGCCATGAGGAAAGCCGCCGCGGCCAGTTCCGAATAACAGAAAAAAATCGTCGGCCAGGAGCCCTGGTCGCCTTGCATGGCGGCCAACGCCCCTCACACCGCGACCTTCGCCTTGATCGCCGGCCAGGGATCGTAGCCCTCGAAGGAAATCGCCTCTGCGTCGAGGTGGAAGATCGAGCCGACGTCGCCGAGGACGAGCTTCGGCAAGGGACGCGGCTCACGCTGGAGTTGCACGCGCGCCTGGTCCTCGTGATTGCGGTAGAGGTGGGCGTCGCCGAAGGTGTGGACGAACTCGCCGACCTCAAGCCCGCATTCGCGCGCGATCAGGTGGGTCAGCAGGGCGTAGCTCGCGATGTTGAACGGCACCCCGAGAAAGATGTCGGCCGAGCGCTGGTAGAGCTGGCACGACAGTTTTCCGTTCGTCACATTGAACTGGAAGAGGCAGTGGCAAGGCGGCAGCTTCATCCGCTCGATGTCCGGCACGTTCCAGGCCGAGACTACGAGGCGGCGCGAATCGGGGTTGCGGCGGATTTCCTCGAGGAGCCAGGCGATCTGGTCGTAGGTTTTGTCGTCCGGGCCTTGCCAGGCCCGCCATTGCTGGCCGTAGACGGGGCCGAGATCGCCGCCGGCGTCGGCCCATTCGTCCCAGATCGACACCCCGTGCGCCTTGAGATAGGCGATGTTGGTGTCGCCCCGGAGGAACCAGACGAGCTCCCGCACGATCGACTTCAGATGCAGGCGCTTGGTGGTGACGAGCGGGAAGCCCTGCCCGAGATCGAAGCGGATCTGGCGGCCGAACAACGAGCGCACGCCCGTTCCGGTGCGATCGCCTTTGACCGCGCCGTTTTCCAGCGCGTCGCGCATGAGGTCGAGGTAGGGGCGCATCGGGCGATCCTAGTGAAGCCGTCGGACCGACCGTATCTATCCGATTCTGCCGCGCCGGACGACGCCGGCGCGGGATTCTCCACCGTCAGTGCAGGCTGACGGTCTGCAGCTCGTTCTCCATGGCGTTGGCGAGCGCGGCGTCCTTCGAGTCGGTCAAGAGGATCGGCGAGCCGTCGGCCCCCAGGAGGGCGAACAGCTTGACGCCGGGCCGGAGCGGAGGCGCCTGCGGGAAGAGACGCGCAACGTCTTCCGAATTGATGGTCTTCACATAGGCGAGAGCGCCGTCGCCCAGATGGGCGAACTCGTGCGGCGTCAACGCCAGGGCCTTGTCCGTTGCAGTCGTCATCTCTTGCCTCCTTTCCGGCGGTCCGCGAGGACCCGCCGCGGGCGCCGGCCCTGGTCAGTCGCGCGCCGAAATCTCGATCTTCTTCACCACCCGGTCCGGATGAGGCCGGACGAGGTCGATCGACAACAAACCCTGCGCCAGTTCGGCGCCCTTGACCTGCATGCCCTCCGCTAGGAGGAAGCTCCGCTGGAACTGCCGCGCCGCGATGCCGCGATGCAGGAATTCGCGCGCCTTGTCGTCCTGTTGGCGGCCGCGGATCATCAACTGGTTCTCCTCGACCGTCACCTCGATCTGATCGTGCGAGAAACCCGCCACCGCGAGGGTGATGCGCAACTTCTCCGGCTCAGCGCCCGATGCGGCGACCCGCTCGATGTTATAGGGGGGATAACCGTCCGCCGCCGTCTTCGACACCTTGTCGAGCGCCCGCTCGATATCGTCGAAGCCGAGCAGGAACGGAGAGCTCAGCGCCGTCACACGCACCATTGGAAGCCCCCTTAGGCGCTTCACGCGCCCGTGACCTTCCTGATGGAACAGCCCGGGCCGCGTCGCAGATTTTCATTCAGCCGCCGAAAAAACGCTCGGCCGCCTTTGGAAGTTCCATATAAGTCCGCCCGGCGGCGGTTCAAGACCAGCCCGGAATAGCCGGGGAAACGGCCATCCCTGACCGGGAAGGAGACGGGCGACGCGCCGGCGCGTCTTTCGTCAATTCTGATAAAATGCTGCGCTCAAATCATGAAGCAACCGTTGATTCGGTGGCGTTACGCGGCCTGAGGGGAGGACGATTGGCAAGGAAAACGCTTCCGCCGGGTCGGCTCGGAACCAAGCGCCGGTGCCCGGCCTGCGGCGCCAAATACTACGACCTCGGCCGCAAGCCGCCGACCTGTTCGCGTTGCGGCGCCAAGGCCGACACGAGACCGGCGAAGGCGGCCGGCAAGCCGCCGGCCGGCGCCGAAGCGCCGCCGGCCCCGGCGCCGACCGCGCCGGAGAAGGTTCCCGCCAAGCCGATCGGCCGGGAATGGTCGCGCGAACAGGCCGAGGCGATCGACAAGGTCGGCCGGTGGCTGAAGGGCGGCGAGCCGCAGGTGTTCCGTCTGTTCGGCTACGCCGGCGTCGGCAAGACGACGCTCGCCCGCCACGTCGCCGAGGGCGCCCGCGGCGAGACCGCCTTCGCCGCCTTCACCGGCAAGGCGGCGATGGTGATGCGCGCCAACGGCTGCGCCGGGGCGACGACCATCCATGCGCTGATCTACCGGGCGACCGAAGGCGCCGAGGGTGCGCCGACATTCACCCTGAACGAGGGCGGCTTCGCTTCCCGCGCCGGCCTCATCGTGATCGACGAATGCTCGATGGTCGACGCCGAGTTGGCGCGCGACCTTCTCTCGTTCGGCAAGCCGATCCTGGTGCTCGGCGACCCGTTCCAGCTGCCTCCGGTCAAGGGCGGCGGCTATTTCACCGAATTCGACCCCGGACGTCATGCTGACCCAGATCCATCGCCAGGCCGAAGAAAACCCGATCATCCGCCTGTCGCAGATCGTCCGCTCGGGCGGCGAACTGCCGGAAGGCCAATACGGCGAGACCCGCGTCGTCCGCCGCGGCGCAATCGACGCGGCCCAGGTGCTCGCCGCTGACCAGGTGCTGGTCGGCGTCAACCGCACCCGGCGCGCCTACAACCAGCGGATGCGCGCGCTCAACGGCTTTGCCGAGCCGCTGCCCGCCCAGGGCGACCGGCTCGTCTGCCTGCGCAACGACCGGACCAAGGGCCTGATCAACGGCGGCCTGTGGCGGGTCGAGGCGCTCGGCGGGATGCAGAAGGATTTTGTCAAGATGACCGTGCGCTCGGAAGACGAAGGCGCGGGGAAGTCGGTGAAGGTCGCAGTGCTGAAGCACTTCTTCGAGGGGACCGAGGGCGAACTCGCCTACCCCTTGCGCCGCGAGTCGGACGAGTTCGACTACGGCTATGCGCTCACCGTCCATAAGGCGCAAGGTTCGCAGTGGGACCACGTGATGCTGTTCGACGAAAGCTTCGCTTTCCGCGAGCATCGGGCGCGGTGGCTTTACACCGGGCTGACCAGGGCGGCGAAGAGGCTGACGGTGGTGAGATAGGGGAGGTTGAGGGCTTGCGCGCGTTTGCGGTTCAAGGCACTGTTTCATAAACTGGAATCTCGCGAGGAACGAATGCTGAACCGACGGCAAGCGCTGACGAGCGTCTTGGGGGCCGGGATCGGCGCAGTCGGGGTCGGAAACATCGGTTTCGCTCTTGCGGCGGACGAAACCGTCTCGCTCCCGTTCGGCAATGGCGAGCGCCCGCTTGTCGCCTATCCCGGCAAGCGGCCGCTGATCCAGCTGACCTCGCGCCCGCCGCAGCTCGAAACGCCGTTCAGCGTGTTCGACGAAGGGATCCTCACGCCGAACGACGCCTTTTTCGTGCGCTATCACCTCGCCGGCATCCCGCTCACGATCGATCCAGACGCGTTCCGGATCGTCGTCGACGGCAAGCTCGACAACCCGCTGTCGCTTTCGCTTTCGGAGCTGAAAACAGGCTTCGAGCCCCTGGAGCTGGTTGCTGTCAACCAGTGCGCCGGCAACAGCCGCGGTTTTTTCGAACCGAGAGTGCCGGGCGGGCAGCTGGCGAACGGCGCGATGGGCAATGCCCGCTGGAAAGGCGTCCCCTTGAAAGCCCTGCTCGCCAAGGCGGGCGTGCAGGCCAGCGCCGTGCAGGTTTCCTTCAGAGGGCTCGACGAGCCGGTCCTTCCGGAGACGCCCGCCTTCGTCAAAGCGCTCGATCTCGATCACGCGCTCGACGGCGAGGTGATGGTCGCCTACGCGATGAACGGCGAAGATCTGCCCTGGCTGAACGGCTTTCCGGTCAGGCTCGTCGTCCCCGGCTGTTACGGCACCTATTGGCTAAAGCACCTGACCCGGATCACGGTGCTGGACGCGCCGCTCGACAATTTCTGGATGAAGACGGCCTACCGCATTCCCAACAACGCCTGCGCCTGCACGGAACCCGGCAAGGCGCCGGCGAGCAGCGTCCCGATCGGCCGCTTCGACGTTCGCTCGTTCCTGACCAACATCGCCGACGGAGCGAGCGTGGCTGCGAATGCCGACCTTGCCTTGCGCGGCGTCGCGTTCGACGGCGGCTACGGAATTACCGACGTCGTCGTCTCGGCCGACGGCGGCGCGACATGGATCGGCGCCGCGCTGGGCGAGGATTTGGGGAAATATTCCTTCCGCGAGTGGAAGGCGAGCGTCGCGTTGCGGCCCGGAAAACATCAGATCAAGGTGCGCGCGACCAACCGCATCGGCCAGTCGCAGCCGCTCGAACCGCTGTGGAATCCGGGCGGATATATGCGCAACGTGGTGGAAGTGACCAACGTGACGGCGGCGTGAGGAGATTGATCATGATCCGCTTCGCGTCCGCCTTGCTACTCTCGTTGACCGCTGTTTCGCCTGCGGCGACTGCGGGCCCGATAAACTACCAGCTGCCGAACGAAACCGCCGACCTCAAACCCGGCCCCGGCGTCGAGACCGCGATCCTCTGCCGCGCCTGCCACTCCGCTGATTACATCAGCACCCAGCCCCCGAAGAGGGGCAAGGCTTTCTGGGAGGCTGAGGTGCAAAAGATGATCAAGGTCTACAAGGCGCCGATCAACCGAAAGGACGCCGCTGCGATCGTGGACTATCTCGCCGCCACCTATTGATTGAGAGCGCTGGCGCTCCTACAAGGCGAGCGCCATGCCATTGCGGGCCAAAAAGTGGGCCAAAAGCCTATGGACTCGCAGGGCGGACGTCGTAGGATGACGGTGCGGCGCCGGAGGGACCTCCATGCGAAACTCTTGCTGCTCGAGAGCGGTCCGCGCGTGCGCCGCGGCAGCGCTCCTGCTTCCCCTGCCGCTGACGCCAGTCCTCGCCCATATGCCCGCGGGGCGGTCCACGCCCGCATGGATCGGCGCTCGTCATATTGCGCCGCACAGCTTTCGCGCCTTCAACCGGTTCGGATTCAACCCTTCCCGCTTTGATCGTTTCGACAATCGCCGCTTCGGGTTCAACCGCTCAGGCTTGAACGCCCACGCTTTATATTCAAGGTATTTCGGCCTATACGGCTCGGGCTACGGGGGCTACACGCCGTCAATTCAGACGGACGCGCCGATCATCGTTGACGCTGCCGGTCCGCCAGTCGCCATCCCCGTCTTTGCCGGCGGAGACGCGGGCGTGGGCGATGTCGGCGCCGGCGGCGCAGTCGCCTGCCCGGTGCTTCACGTGCTCAACTACGACGAGGCCGGGCGTTACGTTGGCGAACGGCAAGTCCCGGCGTGCTGAGGCAGCGCCGGAGGCGTCTGTAACACTAAAAATCAGTTATACAAAATTAGTTATATATTTTGGCCGTATATTGTGTTATATGACTTCGCTGGGTGGGCTTTGCCGCCCGCGAGGTGTGCATGCCCGATGTCGTAACCGCCAGCCGCCTCGCGGACGGCGTCGTCGTTTTTCAGACCGCCGACCAAGGCTGGAGCGAGGATTTCAGCCGCGCCGCGGTCCGGGCGGACGCGGCCGCGACGGCCGCCGCGCTCGCGCGCGCCAAGGCGGATGAGGCGCAAAACCTCGTCGTAGACGCCTATTCCTTCGCTGTCGAAATCCGCAACGGCCATGTCGTCCCGAAGGCGTTGCGCGAGGCGATCCGCGCCGCCGGGCCCACGGTTAGGCGGGATCTCGGCAAGCAGGCCGAGGGCCATGCCCCGCTTTCCGGCCCGACGGCCGTGCTGGAGGCCGAACATGTATCATTATGACGATTTCGACCAGGCCTTCGTCGCGGCGCGCGTCGAGCAGTTCCGCGACCAGGTCGCCCGCCGTCTCTCGGGCGAGCTGACGGAAGAGCAGTTCCGCCCGCACCGACTGATGAACGGGCTCTATCTGCAGCTCCATTCCTACATGCTCAGGATCGCTGTGCCCTACGGCACGCTGAACTCCCGCCAGATGCGCAAGCTCGCCGAGATCGCGCGCCGCTACGATCGCGGCTATGGTCATTTCACCACCCGGCAGAACATCCAGTTCAACTGGCCGGCGCTGAAGGACACGCCCGACATCCTGGCGGAGCTCGCCAGCGTCGAGATGCACGCGATCCAGACTTCCGGGAACTGCATCCGCAACGTCACCGCCGACCATTTCGCCGGCGTCGCCGACGACGAGATCGCCGACCCGCGCCCCTATGCCGAGATCCTTCGGCAATGGTCGTCGCTCCATCCGGAGTTCTCTTTCCTGCCGCGCAAGTTCAAGATCGCGGTCAACGGCGCGACGCACGACCGCGCGGTGATCCAGGCGCACGACATCGGCCTTCAGGTCGTGCGGAACGAGACGGGCGAGCTCGGCTTTGTCGTCTATGTCGGCGGCGGCCTCGGGCGCACGCCTTTCCTCGGCCGGAAGGTGCGCGACTTCCTGCCCGAGCGCGACCTGCTCGGCTATATCGAGGCGATCCTGCGCGTCTACAATCTCGAAGGCCGGCGCGACAACAAGTACAAGGCGCGCATCAAAATCCTCATGCACGAGAAGAGCCTCGACACTCTTCGCGAGGAGATCGAGGCGGAGTTTTCCGCGCGCGACCGCAAGCTGCTCGACCTGCCGCCGGAAGAGGTCGCACGGGTCAGCGCCTTCTTCGCCCCGCCCGAGCTCGAGCGCAAGAAGCCGGTCAGCGATCGGGTCGAGCGGCGCAAGGGCAAGGATTCGCGCTTCGCCAGCTTCTTCGCCGCCAACGTGCGCCCGCACAGGGAGCCCGGCTACGCCGTCGTGACCGTCTCGCTGAAGGCGATCGGAGCGCCGCCCGGCGACGCCAGCGCCGACCAGATGGACGCCGTCGCCGATCTCGCCGAGGATTATTCGCACGACGAGGTCAGGGTGTCGCATGAGCAGAACCTGATCCTGCCGCATGTCGCGCTCGACGATCTGCCGGCGGTCTACGACCGGCTGGCCTCGGTCGGCCTCGCTGAGCCGAACGCCGGCCAGATCAGCGACATCATTGCTTGCCCCGGCCTCGACTATTGCGCGCTGGCGACCGCGCGCTCGATCCCCGTCGCGCAGCGCATCGCGCAGAAGTTCGGCGACGGCGCCCGGGCGAAGAGCGTCGGCCCCCTCAAGATCAAGATCTCAGGCTGCATCAACGCCTGCGGGCATCACCATGTCGGCCACATCGGCATTCTCGGCCTCGAGCGCGCGGGCGAAGAGACCTATCAGATCACCCTCGGCGGCTCGGGCGACGAGAATGCGGCGATCGGCCAGATCGTCGGCCCGGGCTTCAGCTCGGAGAACGTCGTGTTGGCTGTCGAGACGATCGTTGAGACCTACATGGGCCTCAGGCTGGGCGAAGAGGAGACGTTCCTCGAAGCGTTCCGGCGGGTCGGCCTCGCCCCCTTCAAGGAGGCGCTCTACGAGCGAAGCGGGGGATCGGACATCTGATGAGCGCCCATGACGTCAAGCTGTTCGGCGACCAGATCGCCGCGTCGCGCCTCGAGGATCGGTTCGCCCGCGTCAAGGCGGCCTCGCTGGTGAGACTCGCAATCGAGGATCTTTACCCGAGGCGCGTCGCCCTCGTGTCCAGCTTCGGCGCCGACGCTGCGGTGCTGCTGCACATGGTGTCGCGCGTCGACAAGACGACCCCGGTCATCTTCGTCGACACCGGCCAGCATTTCCCGGAAACCCTCGACTACCGCGATCGGCTCTGCGAGACGCTCGGCCTGACGAACGTGATCAGCGCCACGCCCCGCGCGGAGACGGTCGCGCAGGAGGACTCGGAAAAATTCCTGTTCGCCAGTGATCCCGACCGTTGCTGCGAGATCCGGAAAATCCGTCCGCTCGCCGAGGCGATGGAGGGTTTTGACGCCTGGATCACGGGGCGCAAGGGTTTCCAAAGCGAGGCGCGCGCCGTGCTGCCGCTGTTCGAGGCCGAGGGCGACCGGATCAAGATCAACCCGCTGGTCGGCTGGGGCGCGAAGGACGTGCTCGACTACATCGCCGCAGCAAAACTGCCGCGGCACCCGCTGGTCGCCAAGGGCTTCCCCTCGATCGGCTGCCTGCCTTGCACCAGCGCGGTCAGGCCGGGCGAGGACGAGCGCGCCGGCCGCTGGCGCGGGCGCGGAAAGACGGAATGCGGGATCCATCTGGGCGTCCTCGACGCGGGAGCAGACATTTGATGCCTTTGTGGCGGCGCGGCGGCTTCGCCGAGAACGATTGGACCTTTGTCGCGGACGGCGCAGAACTCCCGGCCGAAGGACCGGTCGTCGTTTCGCTCAAGCGCTGGCTGGCCGAAGGCGAGCGGCTCGCGGCGCGGAAGGCGCCGATCGGGGTCGCGGTGGAGGCGGGCGCCGACGCGCAGGCGCATCTCGCCAACCTCGCCGGCCGGCCGCTGATTGAGCTGGCCTTCGCCAAATTTGCGGACGGACGCGCCTTCTCCTACGCGCGAATGCTTCGCGACCGGTACGGATTCAAGGGCGAACTGCGGGCGATCGGCGAGGTGCTGATAGACGAGATCCCGTTCATGCTGCGCTGCGGCTTCAATTCGTTCGAGGTGACCAACGCGCCGACCCTCAGCGCCCTTCAGGCCGGACGTTTGCCCGGCCCGCCGATCCATTACCAGCCGGGAAGCGGCGGCGGCGAAAGGCCGGCCGGCTCACGGCCCCGGCTCAGCGTGTCGGGAAGCCGGGCGGGGTAAACTATAATTGCCGGGCGACCCTGTCCCGGTCCCCCTTTTGCTTGGATGGTTTTAAAATTTTGGGTTTCGCTCGCGATCCTTCCCGCATTTGCCCAGTTTCAGGAACCCCGGCCAACCAATAGACCGCGCCGCATGCGGTCTGAAATGAATTTTCTTTTCTTGTCCCCGATCGGTAGGGAACGCGGCATTGGCGAACGCCTTCTCGGCATACCGAGGATCCGGGATCGAGTGGTTCACATAGCAGGAAGAGGCGACAGGGGGCTCTCTGCTGGAGGTCCACGCTCGGGTGCGCTCAGAAGAGCCCTTGTCGTTTATCCACGTTGAGCGTCATCAGCGTTGTGATGAAAAGCGGGGACATCTCGCTTGCCCTCTTGCCAAAGCTCGACAAGGGGCGAATCTCCCCGGCGTGAAGTTCCCCACCGCCTTTCTCGACGAGATCCGGGCCCGGCTGCCGGTGTCAGAAGTCGTGGGCCGGCGGGTCAAGTTGCGGAAGCAAGGGCGGGAATGGGCGGGGCTTTCGCCGTTCAACGCCGAGAAAACCCCTTCTTTCTTCGTCAACGACCAGAAGGGCTTCTTCCACGACTTCTCGTCCGGCAAGCATGGCGACATTTTTACCTTCGTCAGCGAGACGGAGGGTTTGAGCTTCCCCGAAGCGGTCGAGCGGCTCGCCGGCATGGCCGGCGTGCCGATGCCGCGACAGACGAAAGGCGAGGCCGCCGAGGAGAAGAAGCGAGCGAGCCTTCTCGACGTGCTGTCGATGGCCGCGCGCGTCTTCGAGGCCAATCTGCATGCGCCCGACGGCGCAAGAGCCCGGGGATATCTCGCCGATCGTGGCTTGGGGCCCCCCGTGCAGCAGCGCTTTTCGCTCGGCTTCTCCTCGCCCGAGCGGTTCGCTCTGCGTGACGCGCTCGCGGAGAAGGGGGTCGGCGTCGACCAGATGATCGAGGCCGGGCTCCTTATCCACGGCGAGGGGATCGCCGTCCCCTACGATCGGTTCCGCGACCGGGTGATGTTTCCGATTCACGACCGGGCAGGCCGGGTGATCGCCTTCGGCGGCCGCGCCATGGACCCGGGCGCCAAGGCGAAATACCTCAATTCACCGGAGACGGCCCTCTTTCACAAGGGCTCCCTGCTGTTCAATCATCACCGCGCGAGGAAGCCGGCGCACGACAGCGGCCAGCTCATTGTCGTCGAGGGGTATGTCGACGCGATCGCATTGAGCGAGGCGGGCTTTCCGAATGTCGTCGCGCCGCTCGGAACGGCGCTGACGGCGGACCAGTGCTCGCTTCTCTGGGCGATGGCGAACGAGCCGACACTCTGTTTCGACGGCGACAGCGCCGGCCGCAAGGCTGCCAATCGGGCGATCGAAACGGCGCTTCCGCTGATCGCCGCCGGCAGGAGTTTCCGGTTCGCCCTCTTGCCTGAGGGTCAGGACCCGGACGACCTCGTCCGCGGGAGCGGCAGGGAAGCGGTAGCCGAGGTCCTCCAGGAAGCGCGGCCGTTCGCCGACATGCTGTTCGCACGTGAGAGCGAGAATCAGCTTTTCAATACGCCGGAGAGCCGGGCGGCGCTCGAGCGCCGTCTCGCCGACGCCGTAGCCGCGATCGCCGACGAAACTCTGCGCAAGCACTATCAGGCCGACATGAAACGCCGCCTGGCCGCCCTGTTCGGCCAGGATCAGCCCATCCGGGGGCGTCTCGCGGCCGCGGCGAGGCCCCCGTTTCCGCAGAGGCGGACGGCTCAACAATTCCCGCCCCGCGGCCCCCGGCTGGGTCTCGCAGAGCAGCCCTTGCCGCCGCAGGCCAGACTCGCCCGGAGATCGCGCGATCCGGCCCGCGAGATTACCGTCCTGGCGATCGCGCTCGGCCATCCGATTCTGCTCGAGGCGCATTGGGAGGAGCTTGCGACGCTCGATTTCTCGAGCCCGAGGCTCGCCGCATTCCGGGACGCGCTCGCGTCGACTCCGCCGGAGGCGCTCATGTCTCCAGAGGCGCTCGCCCAAGCGCTGAACGCAGCGGGACTCGGAAAGGAAAGGGGGCGCATTCTCGGGGAGGCCTCGAAAATGCCGAACTGGTGGTGTTTGCGACCCGAGGCGGCCGCCGCGGATGCGGAGCATGTTCTGAGGCAGAGCCTGGCCTTGCATCAGCGGGCCGGCGCGTTAAATAGGGAGCTGAAACTGGCGGAGCAGTCGCTGGCTGCCGAACCAAGCGAGCAGAATTTCGCCCGACTGCTGGACATTAAAGCCCATCTCGCCGATCTCGTCGATGCGGAGGCGGCGATCGACGGTTTTGGCGAACAGTCAGGACGAGCCGCTTCGACGATCTGACGGGGACTCGAGGGACAAGGCTGGCGAGACTTGAGGGGCTTCCGACATCGAGAGACGCTTCGGTCTCGCCTCCTTTTTTCCGGCGAGTTCCGATGAATGCTGAACCGGGCCTAGCGGCTTACGCGGCGGCTCACCGCTGAAACTGAAACCCCCGCCGGTCGCGGGAGGACGGAGTTTTCTATGGCGAAGAAGGACGAGGCGAAGGGCGAAGGCGAAGCCGTGGCCGCCGAAACCGTCGACAGCCCCCTTCTCGATCTGAGCGACGCCGCCGTCAAGCGAATGCTGAAGGTCGCGAAGAAGCGCGGCTGGGTGACGCAGGAGGAATTGAATGCGGTGCTGCCCTCCGAAGAGATTTCTTCCGACCAGATCGAGGACATGAACGCGATGCTCAGCGAGATGGGCATCAACGTCGTCGACAGCGAGGACGCGGAGGAAGCCGAAAAGGAGACCGCCGAGGGGGGCGCGGACGAGGAGGAGTCCGAGGGCGGCGAGATCGTCGAGGCGAGCCGCCCGACGGCGGTGACCGTCCGCAGCTCGGAACCCGCCGAGCGCACCGACGATCCGGTGCGGATGTATCTGCGCGAGATGGGTTCGGTGGAGCTGCTGTCGCGCGAGGGCGAGATCGCCATCGCCAAGCGCATCGAGGCGGGCCGCGAGGCGATGATCGCGGGCTTGTGCGAAAGCCCGCTCACCTTCCAAGCGATCATCATCTGGCGGGACGAGCTCAACGAAGGCAAGATCCTGCTGCGCGACATCATCGATCTCGAGGCGTCCTACACCGGGCCCGACGGCAAAAAGCCGCCGAAGACCGATTACACCGCCCCGGGCGCCCCTCCTGCGCCCAATCCCGTTCGCGACCGTATCGCTCCCGCCACCGCTCCGGCGGCGCCGCCCGATGGCTTCGAGGCCGAAGGCGTCCCTCCTGTGGAAGGTTTCGACGAAGATGACGACCTCGAAAATTCGGTCTCCCTCTCCGCCATGGAGGCGGACCTCAAGCCGCGCGTCCTCGAGACCTTCGACCGGATCGCCGACGCGTATAAGAAGCTGCGCCGCCTTCAGGACCAGAACGTCGAGAACAAGCTCAGAAGCGAGTCCCTCTCGCCCGCGCAGGAACGCAAGTACAAGGCGCTGAAGAAAGAGATCGTGACCGACGTCAAGTCGCTGTCGCTCAACCAGAACCGCATCGACGCCCTGGTCGAGCAGCTCTACGACATCAACAAGCGCCTGATCGGGCTCGACGTGCGCCTCATGAGGATGGCGGAGACTCACCGGGTCAGCCGCGAGGACTTCCTAAGGAACTACCAGAATTCGGAACTGGACCCGAAGTGGCTCCTTCGCGTCGCCAGGCTGACGACGCGCGGCTGGAAGGAATGGGTCGCGACCGACAAGACCGCGATCAAGGAGATCCGGGCGGAGATCCAGTCGCTGGCGACCGAGACGGGCCTCGAGATTCAGGAGTTCCGCAAGCTCGTCCACATGGTGCAGAAGGGCGAGCGCGAGGCGCGCCAGGCGAAAAAGGAAATGGTGGAGGCGAACCTGCGCCTCGTCATCTCGATCGCCAAGAAATACACCAATCGGGGCCTGCAGTTCCTCGACCTCATCCAGGAGGGCAACATCGGGCTCATGAAGGCGGTCGACAAGTTCGAGTACCGCCGCGGCTACAAGTTCTCGACATACGCCACTTGGTGGATCCGCCAAGCGATCACCCGCTCGATCGCCGATCAGGCGCGAACGATCCGGATTCCGGTGCACATGATCGAAACGATCAACAAGATCGTGCGCACCTCGCGCCAGATGCTGCACGAGATCGGCCGCGAGCCAACTCCGGAGGAGCTCAGCGAAAAGCTGGCGATGCCGCTCGAAAAAGTGCGAAAGGTGTTGAAGATCGCCAAGGAGCCGATCAGCCTCGAGACTCCGATCGGCGACGAGGAGGACAGCCACCTCGGCGACTTCATCGAGGACAAGAACGCGGTCTTGCCGATCGACGCGGCGATCCAGTCGAACCTGCGCGAGACGACGACCCGCGTGCTCGCCTCCCTTACTCCGCGCGAGGAGCGGGTGTTGCGCATGCGCTTCGGCATCGGCATGAACACCGACCACACCCTGGAAGAAGTCGGCCAGCAGTTCTCGGTGACGCGCGAGCGCATCCGCCAGATCGAGGCCAAGGCGCTCCGCAAGCTCAAGCACCCGAGCCGGAGCCGGAAGCTGAGGAGCTTCTTGGACAATTGAGGCGACCGAGGCGGCTGGCGACTTTCTAGCCGAGCGATCAACAACGGCGTCTTTTTTGGCCCGGCGCCCGGTCGCAGTCAGGGTGTCGCTTTCTGGTTCGCCGAAGAGGCGCGCGTCGGCCAAAAGAACCAAATCGCCTGCCTTGGCCAGGCGCCGTGCGAGCGCAAGGCTCACAAGGACCCGCAAGGCCAGAGCTCTCGCAGGAATCGCCGCCCAGCGTGCGCGAGGAGTTCCTGGCTTCGGTCCGGAGCCGGACCCGGCGGCATGCAATTGACGCTGCTGTTTAGGGGTTCGGTCGCCTTGGTTTGGCCTCCCGGCTGACAATCTTGACATTTACCCATTGACGGGTGCGATCTCGTTCGGAGTGGCGGGCCCCGAGCCCGCCCCGACGCGATCTGAGTTTCGATCTGCGTTCGAAGAGTACGAAATGAGCGCTTCGGAGATGCCAGAGGCCTTGGCGGGTCCCGACGAGTTTTGGCGCCGGCGGCGCGGCGCGGCCCAACAGACGAGCGCCGAGGAGGCGCTGGTCGTCGACATGGCGCGGAGGCTCGCGCCCGTGCGTCCGTCAACCCCGGACAGCCCGCTGGCTCCGCGCGAAACGCAGGCAAAACGGCGGTTGCTTGGCTTGGCCAGCGGCGAGGAGCGCGGGACGGCTTCCATCGGCGAACAGCCAAAAACCCCCGGGTTTCGCCCTTTGAGTTGGCGGAACCCTGTCAATGTTGAACCGCCGAGGGAACCCGGCTCGGTCTGGTGGCTCAACAAGGCTTCGGCGCTGGCCCCGGCTGGAGCGGCGCTGGCCGGCGCGGTCCTTGTGATCGCGACTTTCGGACCGAGATGGGGCGGCGTCCCGTCTCAGCCGAAGGCGCCGACCTTAGCGGCGGTCCAAGGGCCGGCCGCGATGGCGCCGACGGCCGGCGAGGCCGACGAACCTTCGCGCGACGCAGGCTTGACGGCGCTGAAAGACGCCATACGGGCGGCGCGCGCCAAGCCCGCCCTTTCCGAGGCGGAGACTATCCAGGCTGGCGCTCCACCTTCGTCTTCCAATTTGGCCCCGCGAGAGGGCTCCGCGGCTGCTCCCGATTTGCCCCCACAGGCGAGCTCCGCGACTGCGCCGCCCGACGCCGCCGAGCCGACGGCCGCAGCAGCCGCCGAAGCGCCGCTCCCGGCTGCGGTCGCACCGGCGCCGGCTTCCGCTCCGCCGTCCGAGGCCGCCGAGCCGACGGCCGCAGCGGCCGCCGAAGCGCCGCTCCGGGCTGCGGTCGCGCCGGTCGCCCCGCCGCCGGCTCCCGCCCCGCCGCCCGTGACATCGCAAGTTCCTGATTCCAATGCCGGCCGAACGGCTTCGCAGCCGCTGGAAGCGCCGCCGGAGGGAGGAAGGGCAGCCTCCTCCGCGGTCTCGGGCCAAGCGGCGCATGCAAGCCAAGCGCGTCCCTTGCCAGCCAGAGCGGCGCCCAGGACCCAGGCCGTTGCGGTCAGTCCGGCGTCGACGCCCAAACTCGACCTGCCGGCGAAGCCCTGGAGGAGATCTGCGGCCCGCAGCCCGGTCGTTAAGGCTGAGGAGACAGCGCCCGCCGCTCCGGCGGAGACGCGGACCCGGCTGCTTCGCCGACGGGGCTCGACGACGTCGCAAGCCCCGACCCAACCGCAGGCGGCCCCGCCGGCTGAGGCCGAGCAGACGGTGAAGACGGCGAATCCTCTGGCGCAGGCGTTCGGCGCGATCACCGGCGCGGCGGGAGCTCCGGCCGCCGATCAGGCCGACCCCTCATCGCACGATTGGGCCGTTCAGTTCGCCGCGCCGAAATCGGAGGCGGACGCCAAGATCGACGCCGCGCGGCTCAACGCCAAATACGCGCCGGCGCTCAAGGGCGCGACGATCGGCGTTCAGAAGGCGGAGGTTAACGGCGAGACCACCTACGCCCTGCGCGTTCCCGCCCTTTCGAAGGCAGAGGCGGCGGCGCTCTGCGAGCGTCTCAGGGGGCGGGACTGCTCTCTCGTCAAATGACGGTCGCCACGTAGGGCAGGCCGCTTTTGCGTCCGGGCGGGGAGCGAGATCAGGCGCGCGTCATCGCGGACCTCGATAGCGGCCCGTGTTCGACCAGCCTTCTGACCGCCTTCGTGGTCGTCTTCAGCGGGACGTCGCTCTTGCGGTTCGAGGCTCCTCGGTTAATGTCGCCCGTCAACAACCATCGGGGGTCATCTCATGCCGCGAGTCCAAGCCAACGGCATCGACATCGAATACGAGAGCATCGGGCGCGAGGGCGATCCGGCCATCCTGCTCATCATGGGCTTTTCGGGACCGCTGACGTTTTGGCCGGACTCGCTTTGTGAGGGACTGACAAAAAAAGGGCTCCGCGTCGTCCGGTTCGACAACCGAGACATCGGGCGCTCGACCCATCTCACTGAACTCGGCGCGCCCGACCTGTCGGCCATGATGGCGAAACGGACGGCGGGCGGGTATCCCGCCGCGCCCTATTCCCTCGACGACATGGCCGCCGACGCGGCGGGTCTCATGACCGCCCTGGGAATCGATCGCGCGCATGTCGTCGGCGCATCGATGGGGGGCATGATCGCGCAGCTGGTCGCGATCAATCATCCCGCGAAGGCGAAGAGCCTCGTCTCGATCATGTCCACGACCGGGCGGCCCGATCTGCCGCCGGGCAAGCCGGAGGCCTTCGCGGCGATCATGGCCCCGCCGGCGGGCGTGAGCAGAGAGGATCGCATCGCGCGCGGGATCGAGGTTTGGCGGGTGATCGGGAGCCCAGGCTTTCGGGCGAGCGACGCCGAACTCCGGGCCCATGTGGAGCGCAGCGTCGATTACGCGCCTTTCGACCCGGCAGGGATCGCACGGCAGATGGCGGCCATCGTCTCGGCCCCGCCGCGCAACGATCGCCTGAAGTCCCTCGAGATTCCGGCGCTCATCATTCACGGCGCCGACGATCCCCTCATACCGGTGGGCGGGGGCGAGGACACGGCGAAAAGCATCCCCGGCGCCGAACTCCTCGTCGTGCCCGGAATGGGCCACGACTTTCCTGAGCCGCTCGTGCCGACCTATCTCGAGGCGATCGGCGACTTCGTCGAGAAAGTCGAGCGGAGAGGACGCGGCTGAGCCCGCCTTTACCTCCTGCGCCGCCTTCGCATAGTCTTATGCGCCCATGCCGCCCGCGGGGCGGCTTTAATCCAAAGGGATGTCGCCCATGACGATCAAAGTCGGCGAACGCCTGCCCAACGTCACGCTCCGCCTGCTGACAGCGGACGGCCCGAAACCGGTCGAAACGAAGGACTACTTCGCCGGCAAGACGGTCGTGCTGTTCGGCCTGCCCGGCGCGTTCACGCCGACCTGCCACAAGAATCATCTGCCCGGATTCATCGCCAATGAGGCGAAGTTCAAGGCGAAGGGCGTCGACAAGATCGCGATGACGGCGGTCAACGATCATTATGTGCTCCAGGCCTGGGCGGAGGCGACCGGGGCGAAAGATCATGTCGATTTTCTCGCCGACGGCGCCGGCGACTTCGCCAAGGCGGTCGGCCTCGATCTCGACCTCTCGGCTGGCGGCCTCGGCCTCCGCTCGAAGCGCTATTCAATGCTGGTCGTCGACGGGGTGGTGAAGGAGCTCAACATTGAGTCGGAGCCCGGCAAGGCGGACGTCTCGGGCGCGGAACATCTCCTGGGGCAGATCAAATAGGAGAAGGCGAGAGCGACCAAGATCGGGCGGCGTAATGCGCACTATCGGGCGCATAGGGCGGCGCCCGCCCGGACCAGGAACTGGACCAGGACTCCGGCCAGCAAGCCCCAGAAGGCGCCGCCCACCCCGTAGATGCTGACCCCTGAGGTCGTGATGAGAAAGGCGATCAGCGCCGGCTCCCGCTCCTGCGTGTCGGCGAGCGCGTTGTGGAGGGCCGAGCCGAAGGCGTTGAGCAGCGCGAGCCCGGCCACGGTTTCGACGAGGATCGGCGCGCCGGCGACGAAGGCCGCCACCCCACCGGCCAGCAACCCGAACGCGATGAGGGTCGCCCCGCACGCCGCCGCGGCCATCCAGCGCTTGTCCGGATCGGGCGAAGCGTCGGGCGAGGCGGTCAGCGCCGCGGTGATCGCGCTCAGGTTCACCGCATGCCCGCCGAACGGCGCCGCGAGCAGCGTGAAGACCCCGGTCGTCGCGACCAGCGGGGCGCTGTTCGGCCGGTAGCCGTAGGCGGCGAGCACCGCCATGCCGGGAATGTTCTGCGACGCCATGGTGACGATGAACAGGGGCAGAGCGATGCCGATGATCGCCGCGAGCGAAAAGGCGGGCGCGGCAAGCCCCGGGCTCGGCGTCATTTTCGCCAGGTCGAATCCCGACGCGTGGCCGCCGAGCGGAATCACCGCGCCCGCGACCAGCGCGGCGGACGGCGTCGCATAAATCCGCTTCCAGCGCGAACCGCGAGCCAGAAGAGGACAATGGCGCCCGCGCCCACCGGGGCGTCGATCAGGCCGCGAATGGGAGCGAGGCACAGGCCGAACAGATACGCCGGCCAGCACCGCGTTCGCGAGCGGACCGGGAATGGCGGCCACCAGTTTGGCGAACGGCTTGAAGAGTCCCGCCGCGACGATGAGACAGCCGACGACCAGAAAGGCGCCGACCGCCGCCGGAAAACCGCCCGCGGCCATGCCGGTGGCCGCGAGCAGCGCGGCCCCCGGCGTCGACCACGCGCCGGAAATGGGCATCCGGTATTCTACGCTGAGGCCGATTCCGGCTGCGCCCATCGCGATCGACAGCGCGATCAGGCCCGAGGCGGCCTCGACGTCGCTCGCCCCGACCGCCGTCAGCCCCGTGAGGATCACAGCGAAGGACGAGGCGAAGCCGACGAAGGCGGTGATGATTCCGGCTGCGATCGGCTGCGCTGCGGAATGTCGCATCATCATAGGGTTCGGCCCCCGCCGACGTCGTTCATGGCGAGGAGGGGTTGATTTCGTGGCGCGAACGGTAGAATTTGCGCTCGTATCAATCAACAATTTAAGTCCCATCTCAGGGAGGGAAACATGGCGCTAGGCGAAGCAGCAGGCTTCCGAGCGAAGTCTGCCCGGGTGATGGCGCGCCTTGGCGCGATAATGGCCGCCGCGATGACCCTTGCGGCAGCGCTCGGAGTCACGAGCGCCGCCGCATCGACGCTTGTCGGAACCACGAATGGCTGGGTGCAGGGGAAAACCGTCAAATCCGTCGATCAGTGGTTGGGCATCCGTTACGCCGCGTCGCCCGCCGGGGTTAATCGCTGGACGCCGCCGAAGGATCCGGAGTCCTATGGCGCGCAGAACAATCCCTACGCGGCCACACAATTTGGCGCTCCCTGTCCGCAGAACATTTCCCAGTTCGGCAACTCGATCCCGCTTCCGATACCGCCAAACACGGTCCCGGTCCCCGGCAGCGCCGACAGCGAGGACTGCCTTTTTCTCAACGTCTATGCTCCAGCCGATCGGCACGGCGACGACGGCCGGCCGCTGCCGGTCCTCTTCTGGATCCATGGCGGCTCCAACGAATACGGCGAGGGCAGCTCCTACGATCCGACGCCCCTCGTCACCGAAGGCCACATCATCGTCGTCACGATCAACTACCGCCTCGGCGCGCTCGGCTGGCTCGCTCACCCGCTGCTGGAAGGCGCCACGCCCAACAACAGCTCTGGAAATTACGGGCTGATGGACCAGCAGTTTGCGATGCGCTGGGTCAACCGCAACATCGCCGCCTTCGGCGGCGACCCGCACAAGGTGACGATCGCCGGCGAGTCCGCCGGCGCGATCGACAGCTGTTCCCACCTGGCCTCGCCGACGGCGGCGGGACTGTTCCGCGGGGCGATCATCGAAAGCGGGTGCATCGTCTTCCAGTACCCGCAGACCGTGCTGGAAGCCGTCAGCGGCGTCCCCTTTGTCAATAATTTGCAATGCACAACCCTCGCCTGCTTACAGGCTGCTCCGGTGTCCGCGATCCTCGCCGCTGAATTGCCGGTCGGCTGGGTCGTCGTGGTGGGACCGAACGTCCCGACATTACCGGAAACGCCGCAGCAGGCCTTCACCGACGACACCTTCAACAAGGTCCCGGTGATTCAGGGGATCAACCTCGACGAGGGCCGTCTTTTCGTTCCGCTGTTCAACGGAGTGGTGACCAGCGATACCTATGCGAGCACGGTCGCGGGCCTGTTTGCCGCATATTCCAATCCTCCGTTGGCGACGATCGAGAGCCATTATCCGATCGCAAATTATTTGACGGACGGCGCAACGGCGGCGCCGGGAGAGGCAGTGGCTGCGATCGTCACCGACTCGCTGTTCGCCTGCACGGCGCGCACCGCCGACCAACTCTTGAGTCAACACGTTCCGGTATGGGCGTACGAGTTCAAGGACACGAACGCGCCGGAACTCTTCAACCTGCCGACCGTCTTCCCCTACGGGGCGACGCATGCCAGCGAGCTCCAGTTCCTCTTCAATCCCAACGCGTTTTTTCCCAACATCGATTATCAGGTCCCGACCGATCCGTTTCCCTTGAGCCCAGTCGAACAGCAGCTCTCGCGGGAAATGATCCGGTATTGGACCAATTTTGTCGCGACTCTCGACCCGAACTTTTCCGGAACGGGATTTAAGCCGAGTTTGGCGGCATGGGGAGGAGGAGGCTACGGGGACTATTGGCGGCGTTATGACAGCGCTTCCGACGACGTCCAGGCGCTCACGACGCCGCATCCGCACCCCGAGTTCCACTTTGGGGCAGAGCACCAGTGCGGCCTCTGGCAGCAACTCGGCCTCGAAAGCGGCCTGTAGATCTGGTTCATCGATTCCTTGAAACCAATCGGATGCGCGGGATTTATTTTTCCCGGCCTGGCTTGTAGCCTTGAGGCTTTGATTCGGAAGCGAGGTTTGAGGTCATGCCGGGGTTGCGGCGAGCGATCGAATTGGCGATTGGCGAGGAGGATTTGGCGGCCTTGCGGGCGATTGCCCGCTCGCGAAGCGAATCGGCGAGCCGGGGCGAGCGAGCGCGGATGCTGCTGGCCTACCGGGAAGACGCATCGTTTTTTGCGGTGGGGCGGGCTTTGGGTGCGCACCATCAAACCGTCCAGCGCTGTGTCGAGCGGGCGCTGGCCTGTGGTCCGATGGCGGCGCTCGACAATCGCCCGCGGCCCGGCCGGGAGGCGACGATCACCGCCGAGGCCAGGGCATGGGTTGTCGACCTCGCCTGCCGCAAGGCCAAGGAACTCGGCTATCCCCACGAATTGTGGACCACGCGGCTGCTCGCCCGCCATGCGCGTGAGCATGGGCCGGCAGAGGGGCACGCTTGCCTTGCCAGGCTGGCTCAGGGCACGCTGTGCAACATCCTCAATGAGCAGGAGATCAAGCCGCATAGGGTCCGCTATTACCTGGAACGCCGCG
Organism: uncultured Alphaproteobacteria bacterium; assembly: GCA_963823165.1. Lineage (GTDB taxonomy): Bacteria > Pseudomonadota > Alphaproteobacteria > Rhizobiales > Beijerinckiaceae > Roseiarcus. Next base: position 168,314 of record CAWGKV010000041.1, read on the forward strand.
ACCCGGAGTTCAAGCAGAAGATGGCGGAGGTTCTGTGCGTCTATCGCCAGGTGAAGCTTATCAAGGAGACTGCGGCCGCCGCCAAACAAAAAGCCGAGCGATGCGGTGGCGATCGTCTCCTACGATGAGAAGCCCGGCATTCAGGCCATCGCCACGACGGCCCCGGACCTGCCGCCCGAGCCCGGCAGGCATGAGACCTTAACGCGCGACGCACTCCAGATGATGGTGACGATTGCGCCCGTCCTCTGAAAACGTCGTTCAGCCGAACTTGAACAGCACGCCATATCCGCCGCGCGGATAGTTCCATTCGACTTCGCCAGAGGGCTCGCACAGGATCCGGCAGGCGCCGCATTCGAAGCAGCCGTCCGGCGCCACTTCGACCTTGCCGGACCCGTTCAGCGTGTAGCAGCCGGCGGGGCAAAGCTTGATCATCGCGAGCAGGCTGGCGGACGGTTTGTCGTGCGGGACGACCTTGATGTGAACGCGGCCGGCGTCGACGACGTAGCGGTTCTGGTAGAGCTTGTCTTCGACGCGGACGTCAGAGAATGCGCTCATCTCAGTCTCTCCTCTTCGAAGTTCAGCGCCATGCGCGCGCCAATCTGACTGCGTCGCCGACCAGGCCGGTCCAGCCGCGCGCCTTTCGGAACGATGTGACGGTCGCTGTCTCTTTTTCGCGCTTGGGCGTTCCGTCGACCCGGACGAAACTCTCCATCGCCTTGGCGACGAGCTCTGGATAGGTGAGGAAAAAATTGTGCGAATAGGTGTGCAGGAGCGCCGGCATATCCTTGTACTTGCGTAAGTCCTTCATCACGAATGAATCTTCGAGCGCCTTGGGGTAGCGCGCGAGATTGGCCTTGGTCATCTTCTCGCGCCGGCTCCTGAGCTGGAAGATCGCCTCGGCGGCGATCCGGCCGCTGGTCATGGCCAGGTTTGAGCCTTCGCGATGGATGGCGTTGTTGAGTTGCGCAGCGTCGCCCACGACGACCCAGCCGTCGCCGCAGAGCTGTGGAACCGCCTTGTAACCGCCTTCAGGAATTAAATGGGCCGCGTATTCCTTGACCTCGGAGCCTTCGAGCAGCGGCTTGACGGAGGGATGCGCCTTGAACGTCTCGAGCAACCCATAGGGCGTCTCACCGGTCCGGGCGAAATCGGAAACGAGACAGCCGATGCCAACCGACAGACATTCCTTGTTGGTGTAGATGAAGCCCATGCCGGTCATGCCGTGCGAGACCGAGCCTGCGGCTTCGATGACGACGCCTTCGTCGCCTTTGACGTTGAAGCGCGCCTCGATCGTTTCCGCTGGCAAAAAATGCATCTCCTTGACCGCCAGCGCGACATTCTCCGCCTTGGGCGGCTCGCGAAGGCCGGCTCGGCTGCCGAGCAGTCCGTTGACCCCTTCGGCGATCACCACGACGTCGGCGTGTACGATCCCAGCCTCGCGGTCTGTGCGCACGCCAATGCAGGCCCCGTAAGGGTCGAAAATCAGTTCGAGCGCGGTCGTCTCGGTCAGCATCAGCGCGCCCGCCTCGCGCACCTTGCGCGAGAACCATCTATCGAACTGCGAGCGGATGATCGTATAGCGGTTGGGCTTCGCCTCGTTGAAGGCGTCAGAGCGATAATGCATGCCGGTATGCGCGCTTTCGCTCATCATCCAGAAACGCTGTTCAATCAGGTGGCGCTCGAGCGGCGCATCCTCGCGAAAATCGGGGATGATCGCCTCCAGCATGTCGGCATACATGATCGCGCCCTGGACGTTCTTCGAGCCGGAATATTCGCCCCGCTCGAGTTGCAGGACGGAGAGGCCCTTCTTGGCCAAGGTGTAGGCGGCTGCGTTGCCGGACATGCCCGCGCCGACGACGATGCAATCGAATTTCTCGACCATGGGACGAGTCTCCTTCAGCTGGCGAGCCGGTCGCGCGCGTGCGGAGACAGGCGCGCCCGGAACGCTTCCGTCAGCGCCGGCAGAAAGCGGATGGCGTCGGTCGCCACGGCGAGGTGGGCGAAGTCGAGGATCGGCGCGTTGCGGTCGGTATTGATCGCGACGATGAGGTCGGCCCCCTCCACGCCGACGCGATGCTGGATCGCGCCGGAAATTCCCGCGGCGATATAGAGCTTGGGACGGATCGTCTTGCCGGTCTGGCCGATCTGCCGGTCCGCTGGCGCCCAGCCCTTCTGCACGCAGGGACGCGAGCAGCCCCAGTCGCCGCCGAGGACGGCGGCCAGCGCCCGAACGAGTTGCAGGTTCTCGGCGCCTTGCAGCCCGAGCCCTCCGGCGACCACCGCGTCGGCGAAGGCGAGGTTCGACTTTTGCGAGGCTCGGTCGGGCAAGAAGGACAGGATCTTGGTGACGATGCTTTCTTCCGTGAGGTCGATGATGTGCTCGACGACACGGCCGACGCGTCCCTCCTGGCGCTCTGGCATCGGCATCACGCGCGGGCGCACGGTCGCCATCTGCGGCCGGAAGTTCAGCGTGTAGATCGTGCAAAGGAGCGATCCACCGAAGGTCGGCCGCGTCGCAGCGAGCGACTTGTCGGCGTCGACGGCGAGTTCGGTGCAATCGGCGGTGAGCCCCGTCAGCAGGGTCGTCGCGACGGAGCCGGCGAGGTCGCGCCCGAGGTTGGTCGCGCCGAGCAGCAGGATTTCCGGCTTGTAGACGTTGACGAGCTCGGTCAGCGTTTTGGTGAAGGGCTCGTTGCGGTAGTCCGCGAGAATGGGATTTTCGACGAGATAGACGAGATCGGCGCCGTAGACGAAGCTCTCCACCGCCGCTTCGCGCGCTCCCGCGCCGGGGCCGCCGACGACGACAGCGGCGAGATCGACGCCGAGCTTGTCGGCGAGTTTGCGGCCCTCGCCCATCAGTTCCCAGGAGACGGGGTGAACCTGCCCGCGCTCAAGCTCGACCATCACCCAGACGTGCTTATGGGCCTTGAAGCGCTCGGGAAGCTCTTTCTTCATCGCCGCGCGGCTGGGCGCGGGCGCGGCTGGAGCGGCGGCAGGGGCATCGGGCATGGCGGCTTTCCTTACAATCCGGCGGCGAGGCGTTCGAGATCGCCTTCGAGCCCGGGCTTCATCTCGAACAGGGCAGCGATCAGCGCCTCGGCGGTGTCCCTGGCCTGAGGCTTGACCTCGATCGCCTTGGCCTTCTCAGCGCGCGGCGTCGGCGCGAAGACGCGCTTGACCACGGTCGGAGAGCCTCGCAGGCCGCATTTGAGCAGGTCGTCGATGCCCGCCGCGGCGGCGTTCCATGTCACGATTTCGGCGCGCGCGGCGCGCAACGCATCGGGTAAGCCGCCGCGACGAATCTCCGCGGAGCCTTCGAGCATGGTGACGAGACAAGGCAGAAGCGACTTCAGGACCTGGGTTCCGCCCTCGGCGCGCCGTTCGAGCTCGATCGTCCGCGCCGCGGAGTCGACGCTCACAATCTTGGAGATATAGGTCAGCTGGGTGAGATCGAGCCGCCGCGCGATGCCGGGACCAACCTGCGCGGTGTCGCCGTCAATCGTCTGCTTGCCGGCGAAGACGATGTCCGGCGCGCCCCATGTGTCGCCGATCTTGCGGACCGCCTGGGATAGCGCGAAGCTGGTCGCGAGCGTGTCGGATCCTGCGAAGAAGCGGTCGGTCAGCAATACCGCCCGATCGGCGCCATAGGTGAGGGCCTTGCGAAGCGCCTCCTCGGCTGAAGGCGGCCCCATCGTGAGGACGGTCACCTCGCCTCCCTGCGCATCGCGCAAACGCAGCGCCGTTTCGAGGGCGAAGAGATCATAAGGATTGATGATCGTCGGCACGCCCTGACGCATGATCGTGTTGGTGACCGGATGCACCCGGATCTGCGACGAATCCGGCACCTGCTTGATACATACGACGAAATGCATTCGGGCCTCCGCGCGGAGACTTCAAAATCGTCCTAGGCATATGCCGTGCCACCTCTGCTTGTGGGCCAAAAACTGCTACGAAATCAGCAGATTTCGTGAGCTCTGCGCGCCGCAAGGCGGCTTGCGACGCACCGCTGTCAGGAAGGCGACACGACGTCGTCGCTTCGGGTCGGAGGAAGCGGTGCGATCTCGTCGAGTCCGACAAACGCACTCTTTGGGGGAACGGGCCGCGCTGGGTCGTGATCCTTGAGGACGCGAAAGACCCTTTGAGCCAGCGGTGAAGACGATTCGAAATCGGAATAGGCGCGCCCCAGCTTCGCCTGGGCTCGGGCAGTGGCGACCAGATCCGGCAACCGCTCAAGGTCGTCACCTTGAAGATAGTCGCCCATGCGCTTCAGTATGTGAAGCCGGGCGACCTGCAGCACCGCCGGGTCATAGCGGACGCCGAGCGCGGCAAAAAAGTCCTCAGCCGAAGAGAGGTCCTTCAGCCGATTCAGGATATTTGCCGTGTCGATCGGCGGCTCGTCCAACGAACAGGTCATGTCTTCGTCTCCAAAAGGGTTCAGCTTCACGTCTCCACAAGGCGCTGCTCAGCGTCAGCCCGCGCCTCCTCGTGCAGGCGCAGGAGTTCTTCGCGCGTGATCGCTCGCTTGATTCTCATCGCGCGCCAGCGCACGAGCGTCACAAGAGACGGCGTCGCCTGGGCCGAAAGCGCGATGCCGCATTGGGCGAGCGCGTGCGCAAGCGCCTTCGCGCCCGAATGTTTGCCGATCACGATGCTGTGGTGACGGCCGAACAACGCCGGATCAGGACCGCGATAGCTCTCCGGATCGGCCAAGAGGCCCGCGACATGGATGCCGAACTCGTGCGCGAACACGTCGCGGCCGATGATCGCCTTGCCGGCGGGAATGTCGCGTCGCGTCGCTTCGGCGACCAAAGCCGCGAGGTCCTCCAATTGAGGCAGGTCGATGTCGGTCGCTGCGCCTCGCAGGCACTCAAGCGCCGCGGCGACCTCCTCCAACGCGGCATTGCCCGCACGTTCGCCAAGACCGCCGACCGTCACCGACACATGGGTCGCGCCTGCCCGTACGGCCGCAAGCGTATTGGCGGTCGCGAGGCCAAAGTCGTCGTGGCCATGAAATTCAATCGCCATGTCGGTGGCGGCGATGACTCGTTCGACCAGCGCGTGGGTTTGAAACGGATCGAGGATTCCGACCGTGTCCGCGATCCTGAGGCGGAAGCGCCGGCGACCTCTGCGGCTTCGGCGAGGCGAAGCAGGTGCTCAGGATCGGCGCGCGAGGCGTCCTCTGCGCCGACCGCGACTTCGAAGCCCGCATCGAGCGCCATCGGCACAAACCGGCGCACGCGTTCCAGCGCCTCGGTGCGGTCGATGCCGAGCTTGGCGCTGAGCAGGCGGTCGGAAGCCGGAATCGAGAGGTTGACCGCATCGACGCGAGCGCGTCGCGCCGCGCCGATGTCCCGGCTGCTCATACGGCACCAGGCGAGAATCCGCGCGCCGAGCTCGAGCGATACGATCGAGCGCAAAGCCTCCACTTCCTCCTCGCCCATCGCCGGCGTGCCGGCTTCGAGTTCAGGAACTCCGGCGGCGGCGAGCGCTTCGGCGATGGAGACTTTTTCTGCAAGCGTGAAGGCGACGCTAGGCGTCTGCTCACCGTCACGGAGCGTCGTGTCGTTGAGCGAAATTCTCGGCGCTGGCGTCACGGCGGCTCCCATTCAAACGCACGCGGCAACAAGTTGCATGGCGGAGTGTTCGGCGCAGGGTCGGCCCCGCAACCGCTCGACGATCGACGGCATCGCGGCGAGCACCCGATCGACGTCGTTGTCGCGATTGTCGCGCGAGAACGAGAAGCGCGTCGCCCCGTGCGCCAAAGCGACGGGGATGTTCATCGCGCGCAGCACGTGCGAGCTGGCGAACGAGCCGGCAGCGCAGGCAGCGCCGGTGGAGACGGATATTCCGGCGCGATTCAGCGTCAAAGCGATTGCGTCGGCCTCCGCCCCGCCGCAGACCACCGCGCTGGTATTCGGCAATCTGGGCTCGGTCTGGCCGACTACGAACGCGTCGCGAATGCGATCCGCGAGGCTTCGTTCCAGGCGGTCGCGCAACGCGCGCATGCGCGCTGCATCGTTGGCCAGCGCCGCATTGGCAATCTCCGCGGCCCTGCCGAAGCCGACGGCGCCGGGGAGGTTCTCTGTGCCTGCGCGTCGCCCCCGTTCCTGCCGGCCGCCGAATATGAGCGGCTTCAGGGTAAGGCCGAGGCGGACGTAAAGCGCCCCTATGCCCTTTGGGCCGTGCAGCTTGTGCGCGGAGAGCGACATGAGATCGATCGACGTCTTTCGCACCTCGATCGGAATGCGTCCGGCCGCCTGAATGGCGTCGGAATGGAAGAGCGCGCCGACCGCCTTGGCTTCCTCGGCGAGTTCCTCGACCGGGAATATGACGCCCGTCTCGTTGTTGGCCCACATGATCGACACCAGCGCGACCCGCGTCGACAGGGCGGCGCGATAGCGGGCGCGGTCGAGGCGACCCGCCTGATCGACGGGAATGACATGCGCCTTGATCTTGCCCGAGTTCGCCAATTGGCCGATCAGCACGAGAATCGCGGGGTGCTCGACGGCGGAAACAATGACTTCGTCGCGCCCATCGACTGCGTCGAGCGCGCCGAGGATCGCAGTGTTGTCGCTTTCGGTGCCGCCCGAGGTAAACTGGATCTCGTCGTCCGACCGTGCGCCGATCAGCTCGCGGACACTCGCGCGGGCACGCTTGAGCGCGCGCCGCGCGGCAACGCCGAGATCGTGCGCCGAGGACGGGTTGCCGTAGTGCTCGGTGAAATACGGCAGCATGATCGCGACAACGTCGGGATCGACGCGGGTCGTGGCGTTATTGTCGAGGTAAACCGGACGCATCGTCTTCTGTCCTCTCAGACCGGAACGACTTTGACCGGAAAGCCCAGCTTCTCGATCAATCGCATGCGCACGCCGAGAACCGTCGTCGAGGCGAGCTGGCAGCCGACGCAGGCGCCGGTTAGCCGCACCCTGACGACGTCTTCGACAATGTCGACGAGTTCGCAGTCGCCGCCGTCCAGTTGGAGGCGCGGGCGTAATTCAGCGAGGGCGCTTTCGATCGCGGCGACGCGCTCGGCTCCGTCGAGACGGCGCACAGGTCGCGGCGGCGACGCAGGAGCTTTGGCGATCGTAGGTCGACGATCGAATCCGACCAGCTGGACGCTGCGCGGCGGAGACGCTCCCGGCTCATCTCCGGCGTGCGCCTTGATAGTCGGCGGGCTCGGCAAAGGCCAGCATCGTTCGTCTCCGCCCAGGTTCAGGAAAAGGACTTGCCGCACGAGCACCTCGATGCGGCGTTGGGGTTGTCGAACACGAAGCCCGAGCGCTCTAGACCGGTGATGAAATCGACCGTCATGCCAGCGAGGTGGGGCTGAGAATCCTTGTCAATGAACAACGTGACGCCGTCCTGCTGGACGACTGCGTCGCCCTCACGCGTCGTCGTTTCGAGGCCCATCATGTATTTGAAGCCGGCGCATCCGCCGGTCTGCGCCATGATCCTCAAGCCTTCGGCCGGCTGTGAAGCGCGCAACAGCGCGGTCTTCACCGCGGCGACGGCGTTGTCGGTGAGCTGGATCACGCGAGCCTCCGGGCAGAAAGAGCGTCGCAGACCTCAAAGCATGAGCCGTGCCAATCCATAAGCCTTTGGTATTGTAAGGTATTGCGAAGATTGTCGGCTGTCGCAAAGCCGACAAGCATCACCCGAGGCGCGACATTGTCGCTAGTCGGCCTTCGACTCCCGGCCCGCTGCAGCAAGCCGGCTCATGCCCTCCTCGTCGCCAAAACAGGAAGCAAAGTCGACGCAGACCGAACAATGCGGGGCGGCGCAGAGGCTGAAACCCTCGAGTTCGCAAATCTGGCGGTAGAAGAATTTCTTCCAGCGCATGTTATTGACATTTCCGGCGTGCAGCGCCGGAAAGTGCCGTGCGATCAGACGCCCGAGTTCGGCGCGATTGCTTAAGCCCAGATCCTGCCAGAGGTGGTCGTCGCGCATCGCGCGGCGCGCGAGAATTGCGACGAGCCAAGTCGAACTTTCATCGACACACGCACGGTTGGCGAGCAACAGGTCGCGCAGGAGAGCTTCCTCGTCCGCCACGATCGGCTCGCCCGACCGCCAAAGCGGGAACGGCAGGGCTCCCATGGGGAAACGAGAGGCAAGCAGTCGCGCTAATTCGCCGCCGTTGAGACCCAGCGCGTCGATCAGCGAGTCGATGCCCGCCGCCTCTTCAGCCAGGCCGATTGCGAGGAAGCAGGCGAACAGGTGGTCATCGAAGGCGGCGCCTTCGTCGGCCTTTGCAGTCTGCGCCTCGCGCAACGCCAGGTAGCGCTGATCGGCCGGCTCCAACAATCCCCCCGTGCGGAGCAAGGTCGGCGACGGCGGAGAGAGACCGGGATCAGGCCGCGAGTTCGGCGGCTGCAACATGGGTCTGACAGTCCTTGGGGCAGACGCGCGCGCACGCGCTACAACCGATGCATGCGCCCGCGTTGTCGACGACCATGATCTTGCGGTTGAGTTCGTCGTCAAAATCATCGTCGTCGTCGTCCTCGGTCACCTTGCCAAGCACCTCGCCGTCCTCGTTGACGGCGTGCAGATGCATCACGTCGCGCGAGCAGACTTTGTAGCAACGGCCGCAGCCGATGCATGTGTCCGGGTCGATAGCGGTGAGATATTCGGGCGCCCAGATGGAGCCGTCGCGGGTCCGGAAGGCCACTATGCCGCCTCCAGCGTCTTGAGCCTGCCGCGCGCGGCCTCCAGGGCGGCGAAGGCGTCCTGCGTCGACCGCGCCACGTCCATGATCGAACGCCAATTGATCGGCAGTTCCTCCGAGAGATCGTGGAGATCCATCTTCGCCGCGGTCGCCTTGGCCGAGAGCTTCTTGATTTCGGATTTCAGGTCGTCGATGTCGGACATGGCAATGCCTCGTCATGCGGTCGGGACGGCCGGCGTCAAAAATCCGCGACGGCTGGATAGTCGGCGATCCATTTCGTCGCTTCGGCGACAAGCTTCTCGCCTGCCTCGGCGAGCTTCTCGAAGCTCTCGAAGCCGAAACGGTGGACGTCGCGGAGGCTTTTCGAGACGACGACCAGCCGGCCGACGGTCAGGATCACGCGCCCGAATCCCTCGTGCGATATCTTCATCATGGGCGAGGCCATACGGCCAGTTGCGCGCTCGATGTCGAGGCCGACTGCGACGTAGAACTTTTCTAGCCGCGACATCACGTCCGGATCGGGATCGCCGATAATCGGGATTTCGCGCCGCTGTTCCTTCGTGACGATGAAATCGGCGAGGACCTTGGCGTCGGGCAGGCTTTCCCAGACCCCATAGGTGTCCTCAGCGCGCAACACGCGCACGAGAGTCCGGACGAAGGGCGATTCGAGCCCGGTCGGATTTTCCATGGTCGCGCTCATCGGCCTCAATCCTCTTCGAAATCGGGGCTGCCGGCGACTGCGCCGGCCTCTGTCAGAACCTTTCGGAGCCAGGGCGGCGGCGACCCGGCGAGCATGGCGCGCGTACGTTCCAGCACGTCCGCGATCGGCGCCGGCTGCGGCGTTTTGATGGGATGGATGCGCGCGGCGACGACTTTCGCGGCCGCCGGACCGCCGATCGCCAGGCAGAAGAGGAGGTGGCACCCCGACAGAGCGTTGACCTTGGGGCCGATCTTGTCTTCGCCTTCCGTCTTGTGCGCGCCCGACTCGTCCGAATTGTCGTCGAATGCGACCGCCTCAACGAAGTCCCAGCCGTCCCTGGTCACGTCATAGAGCGCAAAGCGCGGCGCCGAGCCGAAATGCGCGTTGAGGCCCTTCATGTCGCGCGTGGCGATGGCGACGCGCACTGCGCCGGAACGCGCCGGACGCACGGGCGCTTCAGTCTCAGTGTTGACGAGTTGGAGACGCCGCACGGCGGTCATCGTCGCTCTCCCGGTTGAGGAAGGGGTTGAGGGATTCCGGCGTCGCCTGGCGCCGATTGCTCTCGAAGATGTTGGCGATTTCAAAGATCAGGTCGCGTGCACCCTGGTAGCCGACGCGGAGCTTGTGCTGGCTCCCGAGACGATCGAAGATCGGAAAGCCGACGCGCATCAAAGGAATGCCGAGCTGCTCGGACGCCTGACGGCCGTGGCTGTGGGTGACGAGGAGGTCGGCGCTCGCGGCCAGGGCCTCGAAATCGTCGAGGTCGCCGACCTTCACCATCTCGCAAGGAACGTGCTCGAGGATCTTCGAGCTTCCCGTCGTCGTCACCGCGGCGGCGATTTCGGCGCCCATGCCGACGAAGACGGTCGCGAGGCCATAGAGACAATCGGGTTCGGCGGCGATTGCGACCCGCTTGCCGGAAAAGTGGAAGTGCCCGTCGAGCAACGCGTCCTGCAATTGCGCGCGACGGCGGCGGATCGATGCGGGCGCCGGCTTGCCGGACAGTTCGGCGAGCAGGCCGACGAAGCGATCGACCGACTTCAGGCCATTGAGCTGACGGAAAAGCGCATAGTCGATGCCGGTCAGCGCCTGAAGCCGCAGGGCGGGCGCCCGCATCTGCTCGCCAATGGCGATCGTGAGGCGGGCCTCGCCCAGCGTGCGGATATCCTCGACCGACGTCCCCCCGTAAGTCGTCGGAACCCAGGCAGCGGGCACTGTGCCATCGAGGGACCCGGAAATATCGGGAAAGACAACCGGCTCAAGGCCGAACGCCTCGACCATCGCACGCAGGTGCTCGAGGTCGGCAACGGTCAGATGCGAGCCCGGGAGAATATTGACCCGCCTCTCGTTGCGCCGTGACGCCGGACCGCGCCGCGCGACGCCCTCGATCATCGCGCTGACCGCCTTGGTCCAGCCCTCCTCGATCGCGCCTTCGAAATCGGGCGTCTGCGCGAGAACGATCTCCGTGCCTTCGAGATCGCCCGCGCGCCGGGCCTTGATCGCTGCGAGTTCGCCGACGAAATCCTCGCCGCGCGTCTCGACCAGCGCCGTCGTGCAGACGCCTATGAGGGCGGGCTTGGTCCGCTTCTTCAGGTTGAGAATCGCCTCTTCGAGATGATCCGCGCCGCCGAGGATCGTTGCGACCTCGTCCATCGCGGTGGTCTGAAGCGGAATCGTCTCCTTGAAGTGGCGGACAAACAGCACCAGCGCAAATGAGGTGCAGCCCTGCGACCCATGAAACAGCGGCACGGCGCCGGCGACGCCGAGATAGGCGAAGGCGGCGCCCAGCGGCTGCGAAGATTTGAGCGGATTGACCGAAACCGACTTGGCGTGCGTCTGGACCGTGGCCATCGCTAGCACTCGCCCATTTCGTCGACGCTCGAGACGGCGAACTTTTTGCGCGTATGCGCGACAAAGTCGGCGTCGCAGTCGGCCTGCCCCGGAGCGGCGAAGGTCTCGTCCCACGGCGCGGGCGCGCGCACCTGCGCCCAGATCGGATTCTGGATCGCAAGATCGATCTGGCGGACGAGCTCGACCATGCCGTCGTAACCCGCGTAGGGAAACTGACGCTCCTGATTGATGTCCAGCCAAGGGGTCTTGGCCTTCAACGCAATGAACTGTGTGCGGCCGCCCGAGAGCATGATGTCCGCTTTTCCGGAGGCCAGCAGCGCGTAGAGGTCGCGCGGCGCCATGCTGTCGAACGCGTGCTTCTCGTCCTTCAGCAGGGCCTTGATGCGCTCCTTGTCCTCGTCGGTCGATTTCTTGGTCGAGGTGCCGACGATCTCGACGCCGATTTCCTGGAGCGCCGCCACCACCGACCAGGACTTGACGCCGCCAGTGTTGAGCAGGACCCGCTTGCCGGAAAGCCGCGCGCGATAGGGCTCGAGCCGCGCCCAAACGCGGGCCTCTTCCCCGGCGATCAGCGTCTCGGTCCCACCGAGCAGAGCCTGATCGGCGCCTTCGCCCACCAGGAGGCGCGCAAGCTGGCGCAACGCGTCAGAGGTGTCGGAGACGCCATAGAAGGAGCCTTCGAAGTAGGGGATGCCCCATCGCTCCTCCATCTTGCGGGCGAGATTGATCAGCGCGGTCGAGCAGACCATCATGTTGACGCGCGCCGTGTGAGCGGCGGCGATATCGAGATAGCGCGCGTCGCCCGGCACGCAGGCGCGCACGCGCATGCCGAGCGTCTCCAGGAGCGGCTTGACCATCCAGAACTCGCCCGCGAGATTGAATTCGCCGAGAATGTTGACGTCCATGGGCCCGGCGTCGTCGGGCTCGTGCGAGCCGATGACATGGTCGAGCAGCGCCTCGCCAGCGAGCTTGTTGCCGAGGTTCTTCGAGCCGAGGAAGCCCGGCGCGTGGACCGGGACGACGGGCGTGCCGAAGCGCTCGGCGGCGCGGAAGCATACCGCGTCGAGATCGTCGCCGGTCAGCGCCGTCACGCAAGTCGCGTAGACGAACACCGCCGGCGGCGCATAGGTATCGACAATCTCGCGGATGGCGCGAAAGAGCTTCTTCTCGCCTTGGCCCATCACCACGTCGAGTTCGGAAAGGTCGGTCGTGAAGCTCTTCCGCCAGAGGCCAGGGCCCGAGGATGCGGCGCCGCGATTGTCCCAAGAATTGCCTTCGCAGGCGAGCGGCCCATGGATCAGGTGGGCGACATCGGTGACGGGCTGAAGCACGATTTTGGCGCCATCGAAGGCGCAGCCGCCAGCTGCCGCGCCGGGCGTGAGCGGCTTCGAACAGCCCTTTTTGCGAGCAGCCGCGTCCTTGGCCTGGTTCTTTTCGCAGGCCGGTTCGTTGAAGAGAGCCTGAACTCGGGCTTGGCTCGACATGGGAGAGCTCCCATCAAGGGGGAACGGGCGCGGCGCCGGGCGATCAAGGGCGCCCGGAGCCGCGCGCCGCCGTCAGCGGGTCAGATCGTACGAATAGTCGGTCTTGCCCGGGACGATCGTTTCGGCGTCGAGCTTGTCGAACACCTTGTCGAGGATCGCGGTCAGCACTCTGAGGCCGCCTTGATAACCCCAAAGCGGGAAGCGGTGGTGATGGTGGCGATCGAAGATCGGGAAGGTGAGGCGCAAGAGGGGAATGCCGGTGTCGCGCTCCAGATACTTGCCGTAGGAGCTGCCGATGATCATGTCGACCGGCTCGGTGAACAGCAACGAGCGCAGGTGCCACAGGTCCTTGCCGGCCCAGATCTTCGCGTCCTTGCCGAACGGCGAGGCCGCGAGCATCGGCGCGATCTCCGCCTCCCAGTGCTTCGTGCCGTTGGTGGCGAGGCAATGGATCGGCTCGCCGCCGGTCTCCATGACGAAGCGGGCCATCGCCGTGACAAAATCCGGATCGCCGTAGATCGCGTATTTCTTGCCGTGGAGGTAGGCCTGGCTGTCGGCCATCGCGTCGACGAGACGGCCGCGCTCGAGCCGGATCAACTCCGGGATCGCCTTGCCAGAAAGCGCGGAGATCTTCATCAGAAGTTCGTCGGTCGCGCGCACGCCGAGCGGATAGTGGAACGAAGCCGTCTCCTGGCCGAAGGTTTCGGCGTATTCGAGCGTCTTGCGGGTGTTCCAGTGTTGCAGCGAAATCGTCGCCTTGGCGTCGACCGCCGCCTTGACGTCGTCGATCTTGGCGCCGCCGTCATACATGCGGAACTCGCCGTCGGAGGGGGTGTCGAACTGGTCCGAGGCATCGCTGAGCAGCGTGTATTCGACCCCCATTTCATTGAGAAGCCGCTTCAGCTCGCGATTGTTGCCGACGCAGAAACCGTCGAAGCCAGGAATGATGTTGATCTTTCCGTTGGGCTTGCGCTCGGCGCCCTTCCAGAAATGCTCCAGCACGCCCTTGACCATGACGTCGTAGCCGTCGATGTGGCTGCCGACGAAAGCAGGCGTATGCGCGAACGGCACGTCGAAGTCGGCCGGCACGGACTTCTTGTCCTTGGCGGTCTGGATGAAGGAGTGCAGGTCGTCGCCGATGACCTCCGCCATGCAGGTCGTCGAGACTGCAATCATCTTGGGCGCATAGAGCGAATAGGTGTTTGCGAGCCCGTCGACCATGTTGTTGAGGCCGCCGAACACCGCTGCGTCCTCGGTCATCGACGAGGAGACTGCGCTGCACGCCTCCTTGAAATGACGCGACAGATGCGAACGGTAATAGGCGACGCAGCCCTGAGAGCCGTGTACGAAGCTCATCGTTCGTTCGAAGCCCGCTGCGGCGAACACGGCGCCGAGCGGCTGACACGCCTTGGCGGGATTGACCACCAGCGCCTCACGAGCGAGGTTCTTTTCCCGATATTCCCACGACTTGGCGTATTCGGTCTGCTCTGAGACCTTATCGTCGGCGACGCCGCATTCGAACATCGCCTTCTTCCTGGCGAACATGTCCTGGTATTCCGGTTCGCGGAACAGCGGCGCATGATCGAGGATTTTGTCTGCGGACTGCGGCATGGTTCAATCTCCTCTCGTACCCGGGCCGCGCCATACGGCGGCGCCGGAGAGAATTTCAGGATGGTCGAGACGGGGGGCGGCGCCCCGCGCAAGGCTCTTATTCGGCGGCGATGGCCTGGGGTTCGGGCTTGAGCCACGGCGCGTCGTACATCGCCCAGACGGGATTGTTGATCGCGAGGTCCATGTCTCGGGCGAAGATCGCGAAGCCGTCATAGCCGTGATAGGGGCCGGAATAGTCCCAGGAGTGCATCTGGCGGAACGGGATGCCCATCTTCTGCACCGGATACTTTTCCTTGATCCCGGAGCCGACGAGGTCGGGGCGCACCTTCTCGATGAACTTTTCGAGCTCATAGCCGGTCACGTCGTCGTAGATCAGCGTGCCCTTCTTCACGTAGTGGCCGGTGCGCTGGTAGTCGTCGTTGTGGCCGAATTCATAGCCCGTGCCGACGATCTCCATGCCGAGGTCTTCATAGGCGGTGATTACATGGCGCGGACGCAGGCCGCCCACATAGAGCATCACCGTCTTGCCCTCGAGGCGGGGCTTGAACTTGGCGATCACGGCGTCGACCAGAGGCCGGTACTTGGCGATCACCGCCTCGGCCTTGGCCTCGATCTCGGGACCGAAGTGCTTGGCGATCTTGCGTAAGGAAGCCTCGATCTGCGACGGCCCGAAGAAGTTGTACTCCATCCAGGCGACGCCGTATTTCTCCTCCATATGGCGGCAGATGTAGTTCATCGACCGGTAGCAATGGATGAGGTTGAGCTTGGCCTTGGGTGCGCGCTCGACTTCGGCGAGCGTCGCGTCGCCTGACCAGTTGCCGACGACGCGAAGACCCATCTCCTCGAGCAGAATTCGGGACGCCCAGGCGTCGCCGCCGATGTTGTAATCGCCAATGACGTTGACGTCATAGGGACCGGCTTCCCACTCGGTCTCCTTCTTGTCGAACACCCAGTCGCGGATCGAGTCGTTGGCGATGTGGTGGCCGAGCGATTGCGAAACGCCGCGGAAGCCCTCGCAGCGAACGGGAACGACGGTTTTGCCGATTTCCTTGGCCTTCTTCTTGGCGACCGCCTCGATGTCGTCGCCGATCAGGCCGATCGGGCATTCCGACTGGATGGTGACCCCGTTGGCGAGGGGAAAGAGCGAATCGATCTCAGTGATGACCCTGTCGAGCTTTTTGTCGCCGCCGAACACAATGTCGCGCTCCTGAAAGTCGGAGGTGAACTGCATGGTGACGAACGTGTCGATTCCGGTCTTGCCGATGTAGTAGTTGCGGCGTTGCGACCAGGAATATTGGCCGCAGCCCACGGGCCCATGGCTGATATGGACCATGTCCTTGATCGGGCCCCAGACGACGCCTTTCGATCCGGCGTAGGCGCAGCCGCGGACCGTCATCACGCCCGGCACCGACTTGATGTTCGACTTGACGTCGCATTCGGTGAGGTGGGCAACCTCCCCCGAGCCGTGAGTTTCCGCGGCGGGCTTGGCGACGCTCAGATGCTTCTTGCGGCGCTTGGCGAACTTTTCCGGATAGGCTGACAGGACTTCGGTGATCAGCGCTTCCATCTTGTCGCCGTCGTTTTCAATGTCGAGGCTCATGGCGCTCTCCAGTCAGAGGAAGGGGTCGGCCGCCGGGTTCAAGGCCCGGGATCGATTCGTCCGTTAGTGAGCGGCGACCGCCTTGGCCGCTTCCTTGGCCTGCAGCTCGGCGAGCGCCTGCTCTTCCGTCTTCATGATGCCGAACTCCATCAGCATCTCTTCCAGCTCTTCCATGGTGATCGGGGTCGGGATCGAGCCCTTCCCGGAGTTGTTGTGGATCTTGTTGGCCAGAGCGCGGTACTCGCCTGCCTGCGCGCTGTCGGGCGCGTATTCGATCACCGTCTTGCGGCGCAGTTCTGCGTGCTGGACAATGTTGTCGCGCGGCACGAAGTGGATGAGCCTGGAGTTAAGGCGCCTGGCGAGTGCCTCGGCCAGCTCCAACTCCTTGTCGGTCTGGCGCTCGTTGCAGATGAGCCCGCCCAGGCGCACGCCGCCGGAATGGGCGTATTTCAAGATGCCCTTGGCGATGTTGTTGGCGGCATAGAGCGCCATCATCTCGCCGGACATGACGATGTAGATTTCCTGCGCCTTGTTCTCGCGGATCGGCATGGCGAAGCCGCCGCACACCACGTCGCCGAGCACGTCGTAGGAGACGTAGTCGACGTCTTCATAGGCGCCGTTCTCTTCGAGGAAGTTGATGGCGGTGATGACGCCGCGCCCCGCGCAGCCGACGCCGGGCTCCGGGCCGCCGGACTCGGTGCACTTGATGCCTTTGTAGCCGACCTTCAGCACGTCCTCGAGTTCGAGGTCCTCGACCGAGCCCGCTTCGGCGGCGAGGCTCAACACGGTGTCCTGCATCTTGGCGTTGAGGATGAGCCGGGTGGAATCGGCCTTGGGATCGCAGCCGACGATCAGGATCTTCTGACCGAGATCGACGAGGGCGGCGAGCGTGTTCTGCGACGTCGTCGACTTGCCGATGCCGCCTTTGCCGTAGAATGCGATTTGGCGCAGACCTGACATGATGGAATTTCCTTTCGCGCGTTGGCCGCCGCTTTCGGCGTCCGGAAGAGTTCGGCAGCGGAACGCGCCGCCTGACGAGACGTTGATTTCAAGGATCGTGCCAATATCGATGGTCAAAAAAGCTTTATTACTTTCAATGTGTTGTACGAGATATGGCGCTTTTGGACCGCTGACAGCCTTGTGTCGCGACCCCTACAATCACGACAGTCGATGTCGAGTCCGGCGCGGGCGCAGCGGCGCGTTTTTTCAAGAGATGGATGTGCAGGACCGTCGCCAAGCGCCCGCTGGCGCGTGAAAGTCCTAAGCCGAGACCTCCAGATCGAAGGGGCTCTACGGACCTCATCCTGAGGCGCCTCTTGCCAAAGCAAGAGGCCTCGAAGGATGTTCCAGGCGGACTCGAACGAGAGGTCGAGACGGGGATGGCGCCCGCTGGAGTCGCCCTTCGGGCTCTTGCTCCGCAAGAGCGCCCCAGAAGACCTTGAATAGCGGACCTGTAGGCGAGGACTTCGTCGCGCGGCGCGGCTTTAGCCGATGATCGCGGCGGCCGCATCTGCGAGCGGCGCGTCGATGAGTTCGATCGCCTGATCGGTCAGGAACTTCGCTTCGTTGCGCGTGAGCGCGCTTGCGCTGGCCACCGCATAATGCGGACCGGCCGAGCGTTTCATGATCTGCCGCGCATAGGTGCGCAGCATCTGGTCGTGGAAGCGACAGCCGAGAAACAGGAAGCCGCGCTCGGCGCGGCGCGCCTTCACTGCGTTAGGAATCGGCGACTGAATGTCGATTTCTGTCATGACTTCGACATAGTCGGAATCGGCCACCAGAAAGTTGCCGGCCGGCCGCACGCCGCCGTGGGGCGAATAGAGAATGGTCGGCGCCGTCTCCGCCGCCGAGGCTGGGACCTCGGCGCCCTTGGCGTCATAGGTTCTGGTCCAGATGTCGGCGACCGCGCCGGCGCGCGTGACGCCCTGGATCTCGACAAAGTCGTCGCGGCCGGCCTCGATGAAGGCGGTTCTGATGGCGTCGTCGTACCAGATGTCGACAATGAGCGCGAGCGGCTGCCGGGCGAGCCAGCGCTGCAAGGCGTTCGGCGCGACCGGCGCGGCGAAAATGTCGCTCATGAACTTGGCGAGCGTCTTGCGGTGGCGCCTCACCTCAATGAACTGCGCGACGGCCCACATGTTGGTCCGGATTCGTGAAGGCGCGGGGGCGCGTTGGTGCAATGCGGCCGCAACCGCCTCGGGCGAGGCAGGCGCTGAGGCCCTGTCGAGTTCGAGAAGACCTGGCCCGAGATAGGGAATCAGCCTGTCCTCTTCGAGGGCGCGGCGGACCGTCTGCAACTGCGCCTCGGCGTCGAACGCCGGCGTTTCAGCTTTCCTCAGCGCGGTCATCATCCCACCTCTTCCCCAAGCTTCCTTGCGTTGACGGTGACCGGCAGGCGCGTGTCGGCGGGCATCTCGGGCAGAATCAAAGTCCAGCCGTTGCGCAGCTTGATCGAACCGCCCCATAAGGTTTCGCGTTCTGTCTCGACGACCGGTTCTTCGAGGTCCTTTTTGGGCACGTAGGCGGAAAGGCCTTTCTCGCCGCGGCGAAGCATGACTTTCATGACGTGGTCTCCGTGAGGCCCGAGTCTTCCGATGCTGCTCGATCGAGGCTCGCGAGCTCCTTGCCGCGCATGCCCACCAGCGTTCCGCTGTCGGTCCATTCGACCGCGTAGATGTAGAATTGTTGCAGGAAAGTCCCGATGTCGCGCACGTAGCCGACTTCGCCCTTGCGCACGAGGATGTCGCCGATCTCACGCCGCGGATAGGTTCCGTCGTTCTTGATATGCTTGAGTGCGCGAACCTTTTCGCCTGCGCCGAAGACCGGCGCGTCGCGGATTTCAATCTCCTGCTCGCGACCGAGGCTCATCACGCGTCTCCCGATTCTAGCCGGCTCCGCGCGCAATCGCGCACGACCTCGTCTTCGTCCTCAACGAAGCGGCTGAGCCGCTCCAAAGGCGCCCGCTCGGCGCAGATGAAGCGAATCCGGAAATCCCCGTCCGCCGCCATCAGCATCAGGCTCTCCGGAGCCAAGCGCTCGGCGACTTCGATCCGCACCAGCGGATCCGGATCGCCGATCAATCCGGGCGGGACGTTGGGCGGCGCTCGGCGCGCCGCCTCTCGCCGGGGGTTCAGCGCGAAAAAGAGATCGATCCTGCGCGCGCGCCGGTCCATGACGCAAGTCGTGCCGAGGTCGCACGTGCCGGCGGCGAGCGTCTCCTCGTTCGGACAATCCGCGTAGGAGACGGGATTGCCGAGCCAGTCGAATGGACCGTCGTCGGCCGCATCGGTTCGTCGTTCGCTCACAAGCGCGGGCCCTGCGCTGTTCACGCCTTGACGCAGGTCTTCGGCACCGGGCAGACGGAATTGCATTGCGGCTTGTCGAAGTGTCCTTCGCACTCCGTGCAAACCTTGGCGTCGATGATGTAGGTGTCGTTCTTGAACTTGATCGCGCCGGTCGGGCATTCGAATTCGCAGGCCCCGCAAACGGTGCACTGGGAGGCTATGATCTTGAACGCCATTTCGGTTCTCCTCTTGCGTTGGCGTTGTTCGCGCGGCTCCTCGGCCGCGAGAAGGGTGAGATCAGGGGTCAGGCAACCGCCTTGTCCGACAGAGACGCGAAGGTCGCAGCGTAAAGCGCGCTGATGGCCGTTTCGGTATATTCGTAGGCATACGCGTCGCTGACATCGATTCCGGCGGCCTCGAGCATGTCCTTCGGGCAGCCGCCGATCTTGGCGCAAAGCACGTGGCTGACGCCTTCGAGCGCGGCGATTACCGTATCGAGCGTCGCGTCCTCACCGAACCCGCCCATGCAATAGGCGTCGACCTTGCGATGTCCGACGAAGATGACGCCCTTTGTCGAAGCCTCATAGACCTGGAACTCCCTGGCGTGACCGAAGTGCTCGTTGACGCGTCCGCCGCCTTTGCTGGCGACCGCAACGAGAATCGACTGACCTTCGACAGCGACCTCCTGGACCGCCGCTTCGGCCCTCAGCTTGGCCTCGACATGATCGCCGCGCTCGCTCGCAACGATCTCACGATAGGCGGCGCGCTTGCCTGGATCGTAGGCGACTTCTTTCGGCAGCCGCTCGAGCGTGAACTCCTGGCCGCGATCTTCGCCGAGGAGCCCGACCGCGTCGGCGCGGCATTGCCGGCAATGTCGCATCAGCTTGGCGCCGCCCTCGAGTTTGTCCTGTAGCGTTTTGAGCTCCATCGAGGACGGTCCCCGCTGGCCGGTCAGGCCGTAATGGGTTCCGTGCGCGGGGTCCGAAATCAGCGGCATCACGTTGTGCAGGAAGGCGCCGCGTTGCTTGACCCAACGGTTGACTTCGATCAGGTGCTCGTCGTTGACGCCGGGGATCATCACCGAATTGATCTTGGTCAGAATGCCGCGCGCCGTCAGCATTTCGAGGCCGAGCATCTGCCTCTCGTGCAGGATCTTCGAGGCTTCCACGCCGTGCCAGCGTTCGTGGTTGTAGAAGATCCAGGGGTAGATTTTGGCGCCGATCTCGGGATCGACCATGTTGATCGTGATCGTCACATGGTCGACGTTCATCGCCGCGAGCTCGTCAACGCGGTCCGGCAGCGCCAGGCCGTTGGTCGAGATGCAGAGCTTGATGTCGGGAATGTCCTTGGCGATCGCTTCGAAGGTCGCCTGCGTCTTCTTCCAGTCGTAGCAGGCGTCGCCAGGCCCGGCGATCCCGAGCACGGAAAGCTGGGGCACCTCGTTCGCGACCGCGATCACTTTGCGCCGCGCCTCATCCGGCGTCAGCTTCTCCGAGACCACCCCTGGACGGCTCTCGTTGGCGCAATCGTATTTCCGATTGCAGTAGTGGCACTGGATATTGCACGCGGGCGCGACCGCGACATGCATGCGGGCGAAATAGTGATGCGCCTCCTCGGAATAGCAGGGATGATCCTTGATCCGCTCCCAGACGCTCTCGTCCATGTGCTCCGGCCGTGATGACGAGCCGCAGGAGGACGACGAGCAGCCGCCGGACGTTGCGGTCCGCTTCATCGCGTCGAAGTCGACAGGGTCGAGGAGACTATCGAGCGATATCGTGAAGGGCTGGCTCATTGTCGCGCCTCCTATCCTGCGCGGACCGCGGCGCAAGCAGCGTGCCAGCGGCATTCTGGTTCAATATCAAGGATTTAGAGTGTCGGACGACAGGGGTCTGTCGGACAGCGCCTTGTCGGATTGCCGACAATCTGCGGCCGGTCCGCCTTCGCAAGATAGGTCAAGGCGAGGGCGGGCCCTGTCCCCGCGACCGCATACGTCGCCCATCTGGCACTGGGGTGATAGCGATTTGGAGTTTCTTTTTCGACAGTTTTCCATCCGGATGTGCCCAAAGACGTTTCTGTCCGTCGCGTGGAAGCGAGCTCATCGTTTCGCTGTTGAATGCGGCGAGAAGGATCTTGTTTCCGCAAAGCTGCACGTCGACTCTTCTGCCGTCGCGCCGACCCGGATTAGGACGGCGGAGGGCTTCGCTGCGGGCTCCGCGAGCAGCATCCCCCTTCAGCTCGACGAGTGCGACCGACGGAGCCAGTGAAGGAGTTTACGCAGTTGCTAAGGGCTTCGCCTTGCGGTTCGAGAGATCATGCACCGCGCGCGCGAAGAGCTCCTTGCCCGTGCCGCTTTCCCCGCGCAGCAATACGGTTGAATTCGATTTGGCGACAATCGCGATCTTGTCCATCACCCTGCGGATTTCGGCGCTTTCGCCGACGATCCCGCCGATCTTGGGGGTCGGCGTCCGGCGCGGTTCGTCCAGTCGCTGGTCGAGCGCCTTTTCCAGGGTCCGCTGTTCGTCGAGGAAGCGCTTGCGTTCGGCGTAGAGCACGCGATGCAACCGCACCGTCTGACCAACGAGATTGGCGACCATGCGCAAGAAGCGCAGGTCGTCGTCAAAGCCCACCGCCGTCTTGCCGTCCCAGACGCGGGCAATGGACAGCGTGCCGACGACCCTATCGTCGCTCTTGATCGGCACGCCGAAAAACGAAACGTGGCCATCCAGACGCTCGGCGATGAGTTCGGCGACGCGTCCGAACATCGGATCCTTGGCGATATCTTCGATGACAACGGGCGTGGCGGTCGCGACGATCCTGTCGATGATGGCCCGCGGCAGGGTTTCGATCGGCTTGCCCTTGGCCCCGGTCGCCCATCCGGCGGTCGCGATGATTTCCGGTTCCCCGGCGCCGTCGAGAACGACGATTATGCCGAGCCGCATGTCGAAGAAGCCGCTAAGGATATTGACGACATTGGCGAGCGTTTGATCGAGGCGCGCAGCGCCGTTCAGAATTTTCGAAATCTCGTAAATGCCCATCATCGCGACTTCGGCCGAGGCGCGGCGCCGGCGCATAGGCTGGGCATCGGCGAGATCGGTCGCCGGACGTTCGATAACGGTCACAGTTCGGTCCAAGCCGCCCTCCTGTCGAGGGGCTCGATCGCGCGATTTCGAGCGATACGATGGTGGCACGAAACGCATATGTCGTCGCGCAGAAATAATCGGCACGCGTGCGTCAGCTATGCGCGTAAATTCAGCACCTTAGTTATGAGGAAGATTAGCGCCAGAACGATGTTCCACACATCTGCCACTGGTTTATGGCGATCGCGGTGTCTTTTTCGACAGTGTTCAATCGAAGGCACAACAATTGCCAGCCGTTTTGCGGGCAGGGACTGACCAAATCTTGTGCAATGCAGGGAGGCGTAAACCCTTCCGCGAAAGAAGCCACTCCGAGCTTCTGGCCGTCGGCCCGAGGCCTACGGGAACTGGAGGTGCGAAAGGTGTCAGTGGTGGCGCTGACCGGCATGACCTTCAATATCGCGAGCGCGACCGGACGTGTGATGGCCACCAAGCGCCGCGTGCGGAATGTCATTTTGCACGGTATGGGGAGCCCCTTAGAATTGGTTGATTAACATGTTGATTACAGGAGCTAATCTTCGAATTGGCTGGGGTCCCGATTTGCATCCGTCGGGACCCCGGCGTTATGCGAGATTCATGTTGCCGGTCTGATAGTTAGCGCCTCCGCTGCGGGGTCCCTGTTCGATGCAACTTCACAATAAGCCTCGTCTCTGATCCGATTTCCGGTGAAGGTCAGCTTTCCAGTGCCCGCGCCGGGTCCCAAGCTCTTCGACCCTCCCAAACTCAACGAGGAGCGAAAATGAACGCACCCGAAATCCGCATGCTCATGCGGCACCAGCTTCAACGCGTAATCGCGAGACGCGGAGGCCACCCGGCCTCGGACCCATGGATGGTCTTATGGCCGCCCATTCGCCCTTATTGAGCCGGCGTCCAACCAGGCATCGTCTTCCTCGGGTCTGCACCTCGATGCAGTCGGCTGGAGTCGGCCAATTGCCAACGACGGGGTATCAGGTCCTCAGAGCGAAGGGGAAACGACGGTATGGAGCATGCCCTAGCAACCTGTCGGACCGAGTTATCTGCGACTGAGGTGCGATGTCGATTTTCGAGTTTGCGGATTGATCGCGATCTGAGTCGTGGTGGCTCGCATTGATACAGTTGGAGCGGCTGCATATGCCGATTTTCGGCGCGAGGCGCTCAAGCCGTTCAATAGGCCGGAGCGAGGGTGAACATCCGCTTCAAATTCCAGGCCATGGCCACGAGGCTCCACTCGCCGCGCACGTTTTGGAGCCCGTGCAGGGAAAATTGACGGAATCCGAGCGCAGATTTGATGATGCCGAACACCGGTTCCGGCGTCTGTTTGCGCAGGGCGTAGAGCGGACGGCCGGCGGGCGTCGTCAGCTTGTGCGCCATCGCCTCGACCGGCGTCGGGTCCTTCGGAGCGTCCGGCGCCTTCCCGAACCGCTCGCTTAACGACAGGTGATGCGGCTGTCGGCCCATCGCGATCAGTCGCCCGAGACGAAGCGTCTGATTTCTCCACCGCCGTTCATACCGCGGTGACCCGCGCGTCCAACCAGAGCGGCGGCGAGCCCGCTGACCGGCCCCAGCGCCGCGCCCGCGTCGGCGCCCCGTCCGCGCGTGAAGGCGCGGGCCAGCCCTAGCCCGAGACCCGAGGCGCCGAGGGAGACCGGCCCTCGCGCGGCCGCTTCGTCGACCGCCTCGAGATTGCGCTCGAAAACCGCATCCACGATCGCGGCCCCGAAGCCCTCCTCTTCAAGCTCGGCAAGCCGTCGCATGATCGCCGCGCCGCCCTCGGCGACGGTCGGTAGGGCGACGAGACCGACCCGGGCGTTGGACTGGCGCTGCAGCACGCGCACGAGACTGGAATCGCGCATCTGGGGCAGGCCAAGAAGGTCGCGATGCTGGGGTCGCTCGATCACGTCACGCGCCAACTCATCGTCCATACCAGCTCGACCAAGTAGCAACGCGACCATCTCTTTGCACCCCAACCCGGTCGACAGGCCAAGTCGGTCGTGCTGGTCGAGGACAATGGTCCGATCCACACCAGCAAATACTCGCTCGCCGGAACTGGGTTGCCCGCAGGGCTCGGCGGACCGCGCCTGCGCCCGCGGATGAAGCATTAGCCGCTACGACACCACGTTGAATGGAAGCGACGGCGCGACGCCTTCTCAGGCGGGGAACAAGCTCTAACAGTAAGCGTCCTTTGAACGCAGGATCAGCCGGGTGACGCCGGCGCCGACCCCGACTCCAAGATAAAGTCCGGCGATGACGTCGGAGACAAAGTGATAATTGCCGCCGATCAAACCCGCGGCAACCACCGCAACAAGGGCCGCCCAGGCGATTTTGAGTCGCGGGTAGACTGCCCATAAAACTGTCGCAACCGCGCTGATGATGGCCATGTGGCCGGACGGAAACGACGCCCAGGCCGGCCCGCCGTGAAAGGGCGAGAAACCGAATACCCCGTCGCGGATCCATGAAGGATTGTTTTCCAGCCAGCTCTCGGGCCAAGTTCGTCCAAACACCCCTTTGAGAAAGCTCGTGATCTCGTTTGCCGCAAACACGGATACGCACAAGGCGAGAATGAGGCGCGCGCGCGGCGCCGGAGGGCGCCCGAAGGAAGCGCCAATGGCAAGAAGCACGAACACCAAGGCGGCCAGCGGTGCAAGCGCCACCGCGGGGCCCGCCATCAGGCTGAACGGACCGAATTTCAGCGGAGGGCCAAGATACGTCGACGTGAACCATCCGGCTTGGCTTCCGAGGTGCTCGTGCACCCAAGTCGCGACCGGTCGGTCGATCAGCGCCACCGAAACGACCACGCACAAGGCGCAC
Organism: uncultured Alphaproteobacteria bacterium; assembly: GCA_963823165.1. Taxonomy (GTDB): domain Bacteria; phylum Pseudomonadota; class Alphaproteobacteria; order Rhizobiales; family Beijerinckiaceae; genus Roseiarcus. The sequence continues at coordinate 193,427 of CAWGKV010000041.1, forward strand.
AGCGCAGTTGCGCCCAAAAACAAGAACGGCGCTGAAAGAGCCTCTCTTCCCGATGCTTCTGCCGCCCGTTGTGGTTGAGCCAGCGGCGGCGTTTCCACAGCAACCTCTTTCAGCGAGTGTGACGGGCCGGGGGCTCGATCCGCTAGCACTTCTAACTATTCCTCAGGATTCCACAAAGATACAGTATCTGCAGGCGGCCCGAATGGGGCCTCGCGCGAAGGCGGGACGCCGTTCCTGACCCTGGAGATCGACGCGCAAGCGGTGGCGTCGGCCATCCTGTCGACAACCGCGCGCAAGTGTTGCCGGTGGATCGCTCCCAATTGGCGGGCGCTTCGCTAAGGCGGCGCCCGCGCCGCAAAACCCGGCGCTGCTCGAGGCTATGCGCCACCTCTGCAGACACCGCAGGTAGGAGGCTCTATGCCTTGCGCAAGCAGATCCCCGAACCGGTGTTCGGCATGATCAAGTCGGTGATGGGCTTCCGCCAGTTCCTTCTGCGAGGCCTCGACCGCGTCCAAGGCGAGAGCCTCGTCACCATGGCGTGGAACATGCGGCGAACATACGCTCTGACCGCCGCCTAAGACGGTGGTCACAGCGCCCCCCAGAGGATGCTCGCATCAGTTGCATTCGCCCTTCGGAACCACCAATCTGAGCCGCCGCTCGCCGCAAACGAGCGGCGCCAATGCGCTCGCACTAAACCTCAAGTCCTAGCGCGGTATCCGAACGCACTGAATCGGCAGGCTTCCCGAGGGTTGTGGCAGCCTTTGCCGACATCCCGTCATGGCGAGCGACGATCCCAGTCGATCGGAACCTGCTCCAGAGACTAGCCCAGCCCCGCGCCGGAAGCGCAGCTCTCCTGCAGATAAATTTCCGCTCCATTATCCGACCAGCGGGGCCATTATCGCCGCGCCGGTGTTGACCGTAAGCAGGGCGCCGCCGTGGCCGTCGGTGGCGATCGAGAACTGGCTCTGCGTATAGTGCCCGGCAAAACCTAGATTTGCGACGGCGACGCCATTCTCAGTGAGGTCGAGCAAGCCTTTGCTGTAGGTGAACCCATTTGCCAAGGTGTTCGCGAGGTCGATGCTGTCGCCGCTTTGGAAGCCCTTTATGGTGGAGGCGAATCCAAGCGGGTCGCCGAGACGGAGGACGTCGTTGTCGCCATCATTGAAGATGACCATTGCGAGCGAACTTGCTGATCCGCCGATATCGACGACGCCCGAACTCCCGATCTTGACTGCGCCAGATCCGGAAAGATTTCCGCCGATCAAGAGTTGGTCGCCCGTTCCGCCAAGATCGACCGAACTGCCTTTCCATAGCTCCATCGAGCCGGTCGAAACCTCGTCCCCGTTCGCCAGTGAGATGACGCCTTGCTCGACGAGCATATTTGACGGATCGAGCGCGCCGCCGTTCAGAAGCGTCGTATTCCCGCCGGCTAATTGGGTGAATGTGCCGCCTACGTCGGCCACATGCATCGTCACCCCGTTGATTGTGAGATGGCCGCTGTTGGTTACGGAGTTGTACACAGACACGTCGCCAGCGTCCGTCAACCGGGCGGACGCCTGGATTTCGAGCGTTTTCGATGTGAGAGAGCCTGTCACAGACAGCGTCCCAGTTGAGACGGTCGTGTCGCCAAAGCTCGAATTGCCGCGGAGCGTCCAAATCCCGCTGGCATCGGCGGTCAGCGTGTTGAAATTCGCAAAATTGTTGCTGGCGGTCCCCTGCCCCTGGAGGATCAGGGCGTTGGTTGCGCCCGAGGCCGTGCTGCCATAGGCTCCACCTTTGAGCTTCGAGCCCGTTTCCAAGGTCAGAGTGTTAGCTCCTGGTCCCGCGAAGACAACCGAGGCGGTCTTGCCTCCGATCGTTCCGGCGTTCGTTACCGTGCCGGCGGCGGCCTCGATATAAACCCCGTCCGCGCCGCCGTTGATCGCGCCGCCGGTTTGATTGGTCACCGCGCCGCCCAAGGCGAGGATGACACCAATGCTGTTGGTCCCGGCGCCAGTGATGCTTCCGGCGTTCGTCACTTTGTTGGCCGCTCCACTGCCGCCGCTGATCTCGACGCCGAGGTTCGCGCCGCTGATCGTCCCGCCGCTCTGGTTCGTCACGCTGCCGCCGCTTACGAATTCAACTCCTGCGAGACTCGTCCCTGTGATCGAGCCCGAGTTCGTCGCCGCGCCGGCGCCGCCGGCGATAAAGACGCCTACGGCGCCGCCGCTAATCTTCCCTGTGTTGGTCACCGAGCCGCCTGCATTGAGGAGGGCCGCACTCCCCGTAGGGGCCGTTCCGTAAATATTGCCCGCGTTGCTCAACAGACTGGCCGCACCCGCAAGGAAGACGCCGTGGGCGACGCCGCTGATCGTCCCGCCGCTCTGGTTCGTCACGGCGCCGCCGGAGGCCAGGTTGAGCCCCGAGCTGTTGGTCCCTGTGCCGCTGATCGTTCCGGCATTCGTCGCCAAGTTGGTCGCCGCGCTTCCCCCGCAGACATAAACGCCCGAATCCACGCCACCGATTGTCCCGCCGCTCTTGTTGGAGACGCCGCCGCCGCCCATCAGGTCGACGCCAAAGCCGGCGGTCGTGGCGCGAATCTCGCCCCCATTGGTCACCGACCCGGTCCCCCTGCCGATCAGGACGCCGGCGACAGCGCCGCTGATTGTCCCTCCGCTCTGGTTGTCGATCGTTCCTGCGTATTCGGAGCCGACGCCTATGCCGGAAGTCGCCGTAGCGGTGATTGTCGAAGAATTGGTGACCGTGCCGCCGTTGACCAGGTAAACGCCCGCGTTGCCGCTCCCCGTGGCTTCGATCGTTCCCGTGTTGTCGAAGGCGCCCCCATTGAGGAAAATCACGCCGGCGCTGAAGTCGGCCGAGACGAGGAGCGTTCCCGAGTTCGTCACGGTCCCCCCATTCAGCGTGTAGACCGCCGCGTCCAGTACGCCGGTGGTGGAAATCGTCCCCGAATTCGTCACGCTGCCGCCGTCCCCGAGAACGACTGCCGCTGTATTGTACCCTTCGTTTGTGATCGTCCCGGCGTTGGTTACCGATCCGCCTCCGCCAACGTATGCGGTCAAAATGGATAGCCCGGGCGTCGTCATCCTCAGCGTTCCGCCCAATTCGTTGTCGAGAGAACCGGAGGCCACAAAAACCGCCGTCGCGCCTGCGCTGATCAAGCCCGCATTCGTCACCGTGCCAATGCCGGCGATAGCGACGCCCACGTAGCCGCTGATCGACCCGCCGCTCTGGTTGGTGACCGAGCCCCCGTTTTCCAGCAGGACGCCTATGGATGTTCCGCTTCCGATGATCGTGCCCCAGTTTGTGACTGTGCTTCCCGAGGACACGAGATGGATTCCGTCGAGCTGTCCTTGGATGCTGCCGTAATTGGCGACGGTCCAGCTTTGGCCGGAGCCGCCATAAACTCCGACGTTCAACGCGGCATTGATTTGGGTTGCGGCGCCGAACGTGATCGTCGTGTCGGCGCCGAGGAGATACGTGGACGTCTGAATCGGATTTACCACGCCCGAGCCAGCGACGGCCTCACGCGGCAGAGCGATGCCGAGCGCATGATTCTGTTTTAGCACGGGGTGAGCTCCTCTCGCGTGCACGGGTTTTTGGCTTCTGGCGCGCAATCTCGTGATGCAGTTAGAACACACCACAATCTAAGGTTGCAGTCCAACCCGAGAATCGCTTACATCTCGTTAACAGCCGCTTTTTGCGGGAGGACTGGATGTCGATCGTGCCGCTTTCCAACCCGATCGATTCGACGTTGCCCTGCCCTTGCGGCAGTGGGCTACGTCATTCGCGTTGCTGCGCACTTGACTGGACGATGCGGTGGCCTGAGCCGCTGCCGGCCCTGGACGTTGGCCGCGTACGCGCTGCCCTTACCGCAAACGATAAAACCGAGTCCGAGCGGCGGATCGTCGAGTTTCTTGAATGCTCGCCAAAGCACCTTGGCGCGCTCTCGCTGCTCTATGAGCTGCGCGCTGCGGAGAATCGAAAGGAGGCCATGCAAGCGCTGCTTGCACGGATCCTGCGGCTGGATCCCAACAATCTCGCGGCGACGCAGACGCTCGCGCTGCTGCTGTTCAACATCGGTATGCTGCCGCAAGCTGAACGTCACGCCCGCAATGCTGTCCGGATCGCTCCGACCGACGCGCAATCACATAATCTGATGGGCATGATCATGACGGAGGCTCACCGCCCCCAAGTCGGCGAGCACCATTACCGCTGGGCGATGAAGCTGGTCGCATCGCCGAGCCCGATCCTCATCGCCAACCTGGCCTGGAACCTCAAGACCCAGGGGCGAATAGCCGAGTCGCGGGCGCTCTACGAACAGTCCGTGCGGCTCGACCCGACGATCTTTCAGACGCTCTACGGCTGGTCGCGGATGGAAGAGACCGACCGCAATTTTGTGCGAGCCGGCGAACTTCTCGACGCGGCGGAACAACTTTCGCCCGGAAATCCAAGCGTCCTCTTGCAGCGGGCGATCCTGCATGGACGCGCCAAGAACTACGACAAGGCGCTGGCCGTGCTTGACGATATCACGCACAGGCGCGAGGGCGGCCTCGGGCCGGTTGAATGGAGCGAGAAGGGGCTTCTGCTCGACCGGATGGGCCGGCATGCCGAGGCCTTCGCCGCCTTCACCGAGGGCAAACGGTTGCTGCGCGAGCTCAGCGGCCAGCGTTACAGGGCGGAGGACGCCGCCGAGCTTTCACAGCGCCTGACCAACTTCTTCGTCGCCCCGAGGCTCGAAATCTTGCCGCGGGCCGGAGTCCGATCTGACGTCGCTCAGCCGATATTCATCGTCGGTTTTCCTCGTTCCGGAACGACGATGATCGAACAGACGTTGAGCGCTCATCCACTGATCAGCGCCGGCGACGAATTGCCGATCATCGCTGAGCTGAACGGACTCGTTCCAAGGATTCTCAATAGCCCGCTCGGCTATCCGGAAGCGTTTGCCGATTTATGGCTTGGCGACCAGGTGGAAGCGCTCGACAACTTGCGCGATTTCTATCTTCAGCGCGCCCGCCAGCTTGGGGCGTTGCGCGAGGGCGCAAGCTGGTTTACCGACAAGATGCCGCTCAATGAGACGCATCTCGGCCTCATCCACCTCATCTTCCCGAAGGCGCCGATCATCCACCTCATTCGCCACCCGCTGGACGTGGTGCTCTCTGTCTTTTCCAATCATCTGACCCACGGCTTCTACTGCGCATATGATCTGACCGGCATCGCCCGCCACTACGTACTGGCCATGGAGTTGGTCGAGCATTACCGGCGGGAGATTCCGCTGAATTACATGGCGTTGCGCTATGAAGACGTCATCGAGCCGGCACGACGAGAGCGTGGGCTGTATTCTCGCCTTCATCGGCGTCGCCGTACGATCGGCGGTGTCTCGATTTTCATGAGAACCGTCGCTATGCGCGCACCGCGAGTTACGCACAGGTGACCGAGAAGCTCTATGATCGGTCGCGGAATCGCTATCGCGCCTATCGCCAACAGCTCGAGTCGGTGATTCCCATCCTGGCGCCGGTGTGCCGGCGTCTGGGCTATGCGATTGAGTGACGTCCGGGCGCAAGAACGGCTCGTTCCCCACACCGCCATCCCGCAAGTTAGAGCGCTTTCCGATCATATTGGATCGTCATTGCGAGGAGCGAAGCGACGAAGCAATCCAGCCGCTGTGCAGCGGCTCTGGATTGCTTCGCTTCGCTCGCAATGACGGCGGCGTCTCGGTTTGATCGGAATCTGCACTATCGCCAACAAGACCTATATTCCAGGCGTCAAGATCCTCGATGTCATAAATTCCCTTCCGCCGTTGCGCTGGCTGAGTGAAAATTCCTATTTCTATTCGTTCGCCTTGAACACGGTCTGGGAAGCAGCAAAGCGGGCGCGGCTGAGTTCCGACAAGGCAAGGAGAGAGACCGAATTCACGGCGCCAACCACAATCCAATAAATACAAACTTGACCCGCAGGCCTTGAAGTCAACCGCGCGTTCCGTGGGTTTGAATATCGCCGCGCCGTATCATCGAAGGCGAGCAAGCCGGCGACGGTCCTTCGGCTGCGCGATTATTACGGCGGCGTGCGATATGCGCCGATGATCATTGCTCACGAAGGCGACATCGACTCCCCGAAGACCGGGGGACCATGGTGGGCGATACAGGGATTGAACCTGTGACCCCTCCCGTGTGAAGGGAGTGCTCTACCGCTGAGCTAATCGCCCGGAACCAACCATGCGGTGCTTTAAGGCGCTCGCCTGCGGCAAGTCAAGGAGCGGGCGCGATCCCTCCTGAACCGGCTCGCGGGCCTTCAAACCGCGCGGGAGTGACGCGGCTTGTCGCTTTGCCGGGCGAGATAGAGGTCGAACAAAGCGGCGATCGAGCGCACGAAGGGGCGGCCGCGTTCGCTGACTGCGATGCGCCGCCCGTCCCAGGAAGCGAGGCCGTCCTCCTCGAAATTTCGCATGCCAAAGGACGCGGCCGCCTTCAGCGGCGCCGGGTCGGCGCCATGTTCGGCCGCGACCGCCTCGAGATCGACCTCGAGATCGCACATCACCCGCTCGATGACGTCGCGCCGCATCCGGTCGTCGGCGCCGAGCGCGATGCCGCGCACGGTCGCCAGGCGATTCTGTTCGATCTCCCTTGAGTAGGCGGCGGCGGTCGGCGCGTTCTGGACATAGCCCTGCGGCAGCGAGCCGATGGCGCTCGCGCCGAAGCCGACCAGGGCCGGCGCAGAATCGGTCGTATAGCCCTGGAAGCTGCGCCTGAGCCGCCGCGCCGCCGCGGCCTTGGCCATCGCGTCGCCCGGCAGCGCGTAGTGATCGAGACCGACGGCGAAATATCCGCCCTCCTCGGTCAGCACGCGATGGATGGCGTTGAGCTGCTCGTAACGCGCCACGGGGCCCGGAAGCAGCTCTTCCGGAATCAGCGCCTGATGCCGTTTCATCCAGGGCACATGGGCGTATCCGAACACCGCGACCCGGTCGGCCTTCAGTTCGAGCGCGCGCCGCGCGGTGCTCGCCACCCCCTCTTCCGTTTGCAGCGGCAGGCCGTAAATGAGGTCGAGGTTGAGAGAGCGGACCCCGAGGCTTCGCGCCGCGTCGGCGCAGTTTTTCGTCTCCTCGTAGGACTGCACGCGCCCGATCGCATGCTGCACCGAGGGCTCGAGATCCTGCACGCCGAGGCTGATGCGGGTGACCCCCATCGGCCCGAGCGCCGCGCGCCGGTCCGGCGGCAGCGAGGTCGGGTCGAACTCGATGGCGATTTCCGCCTCGCTGTCGAATACGAAGCGCTCCTTCAGCCGGTCCATGATCGCAATCAGGCAGTCGCCGGGCAGCGATGTCGGCGTGCCCCCGCCCCAGTGCACGTGGGACACCGCCGCCCGCCGCCCGATCCATTCCGCCACCTGGTCGATCTCGCGCAGCAAAAGATCGGCGTAGGCGCGGTGCGACGATTCGAGCCGGACAACCGAAGTGTTGCAGCCGCAATAGAGGCACAGCCGGTCGCAGAACGGCACATGGAGATAAATCGAGAGCGGCGTCTCCGCCGACAGCTCGCCGAGCCAACCCCCATAGACGCCCGCCCCGATCGCCGGGTGGAAATGCGGCGCGGTCGGATAGCTGGTGTAGCGCGGCACGCGCCCGTCGTGGCGGGCGACGAGTTTTGCTGCGTCCGTCGCGGCTTCCCCGCCTGCGCGCGCAACATCGATCACAGACATGCAAAAAGCCTGAGTGTCTGTTTCAAAGTCATCGACCTCGTCCTGAGGGGCCCTTTGCGAGAGCAAAGCGCCTCGAAAGGTGCTCCAGAAGTCACCTGCGCCGCCGCCTGCGCCGCCGCGATCCTTCTTCGGGGCGCCTCGAGACGAGGGCGATGGGCTCTTCAAACAGGCTCTAAGCCCCGCACGCGAGATCGCCAAGAATTACGGGCGTCGCAAGGCTGCGACCCGTTGCCGCGGCAACGCAATGTTTGTCGCATCTGCTTCCGATCAGTCCGAGACGCGGCCGTCATTGCGAGCGAAGCGAAGCAATCCAGAGCCGCTGCGCAGCGGCTGGATTGCTTCGTCGCTTCGCTCCTCGCAATGACGGTCCAGTATGATCGGAAGCGCTTGGCCACCGGCGGCGCACCCGCTACGCACGAAAGTTCCAGCCTTGTGAACTTGGTGTAATCTTCCTGTTCTTCGTGGTGAAAAGTATAAACACCAAGAACGCAAAGGTCCCACGAAGGGCAGGAGAGCACGACCGGGACTTTCGTGTAAGGACATGCGCCACATTAACCGCTGCGATTAGCAACTGCTCGCGGTCGGATGGTGTAGTTCCATTCAGGATGGAATGGGTCACCTTGAATGTCGAGCGCCTTCATCTGGGCATCGCTGACCTTGATGCCCTTTTCGTAAGCGCGCGTGTCCAGCGCGCTCTCGATTTTCAGGCCGGCCTTGGTTGTCGTCGCTGCGATCAACTCGACGACAGCCATGTGATCGGTGAGCGGCCGGCCGCGCCAGGTCTGCGTGATGTGGCAGAAGAGGCGGTGCTCGATCCGGTTCCACTTCGACGTGCCCGGCGGATAATGGTGGACATTGAGCATGAGCCCAGTCTCGTCGGCGAACCTCTGCAGCTCGATCTTCCACAGCCTGACGCGTGCGCCATTCGAGCCGCCGCAGTCGGCTGTGATCGTCAGCTCACGCGCATCCTGATAGCGCTTGCGCCCCATGCGGTTCAGCCATTGCCGGATCGAGGCGACAGCGAACTCTGCCGTATCGCTGGTGATCCCAACGCTGACCCAGCCTGCATTGGCGCCGACGTCGTACACGCCATAGGGCGTCACCTTGCCGAGTTCCTTGTCCTCGAAGTCGTGCACCTTCACGCGTCGCGGATCGCCATTGGGACGATAGTCAGTACCGCCGTTGCGATAGTTGCCGATCAGCTCTTTCTTCTTCGTGTCCACCGAGATGACGGGCTGGCCCGCAGCCTGCGCCGCAATCACCTTGGCATTGATGTGTTCGAACTGCGCGTCGCGGTCGGGATGCTTCGAGCCCTCGTCCGCTTTGCGATTCGATTGCCGGCTGTAGCCGAGCGCCGGCAGCAGTCTGCGCACGCTGTTGGCGCTGATCCGGTGACCCATCCTCTGCAAGGCGACAGCCAGCTTGTCGTGGCTCTTCGAGACCCATAGCAACGGCCGCACCGGACACCCGAGCGTGGCCGGCTCGACAATGCGCCGCAGATCATCGATCAGCGTTGGGTCCCGGCTCGACAATGCTCGGCGGCCGCCGCCCTTGCGGCGAACCCGGCCTTTCGGCGGGGGCGCAGCGTCGAGATCCTTCAGGCCGCGGCCGATGGTCGAGCGCGCCAGACCCGTGATCTCGGAGACCGCCTCCAGTCCGCCCCATCCCGCCGCTCGTACCTCCCCGGCCGCGAATACCCGTCGACCGCGTTCATCAAGCTTCGAGCCGACGGCCTCCCAACGTTTGCGAATCGCTCGGCAATCAATCATCCTGATCCGCATATCGCCACATCGCAGCGCAGGGAATCCCCGCGCCCCGAGTCACAACGCCGCATGCCATCCGACCAAGAACCGATTCATTTGTAGTGGCGCGTATCCTAAGGATGTTCCTCAGCGTCTATCACTTGAGCGCCTGGGACCGATGTCGTCCAAACAGCCTGATTCGAACCTTCGCGCCTTTATGATCGATATATCCTGAGGGATCGGCGCCGATGTCTTCGTCTGGATTGGCGGACATCGTCTCTCCTTCCGGACCTGATTGGTCTGACAAACGCGCGTTTCACCCAATCACGAATTGCAGGCCCACCGCGGTCTCGAGCGTGGCGCTCGCCGCATGTAACGAAACGGCCCAAGTCTGGTCGCCGACGATCCCGTCTTGCGCGACACCGCCCCAGGCTTGGAATGCGACTACGGCCGCCTTCGTATGCGGCCCGAAATTGCCGTCGATTCCCTGCGGCGTCGTGATCCATTGCCCTGGCGCGCCATTGGTCAGCAAGGTCTGCAAGGAGCTGACGACCGGCCCTGTCGAGCCTTCTTGCAGCGTGGGCATCGGGCCTCCGTCTGGCAGGGCCGCCCACGTGGCGGGGCCAACGATTCCATCGACCGTCAACCCGGCTCCCTGCTGGAACTGCTTGACCGCCGTCTCCAACTGCGGCCCGAAGACGCCGTCGACGGCCAGGCCAGGATTTGGCGTTCGCCGCAGCGCCCGCTCGAGTCGCTTCACCGCATCCCCGGAAGCGCCCAATGAGACGGTTGGTTGTCCAGGATTTGCCATGTGTTTCCTCCGAAATTTTCGAGTCTCCAGCCCCAGGCTCTTACAATGCAATCTAGAGGCGATTTTCGTAGCAGCCAACCAGCGCCTGCGGCGCGCCATTATGGACGAAAATGAGGTACGCTTGACTGCGCCGGTATGCGTAGAGTGCATAAGGCTGCGGCCAGCCATTCTATTTTCGTGGCAGAGAAGAGAACAGGCAGCGGGAAAGGGCACTACGGGCGGATCGATACCTACGGTCATCGCCAGTGGAACGCCCGCATTCGACGTAAAGCGGTCATAGCGGATGCGGCAGCATTTGAATGGCGTGATTGTCTTCGATCGCTCCCAAGGCCCGAACGGGCGTGACGTTGGCAGGTCCTTTATTCTGTGGCCTACCCGAATTGGCCTTTCCCAGCTTGGCCCCCGCCGCCTTCCGCGGCGCTGCGGATGCGCGACCGGAAGCCGAAGTGACTATGCAACCGCAAGGCCCAGAGCCCACAATCCTTACCTCGCCGGCGCTGTGCACACGTAGCTGGCGGCGTCGGCGCGATCGCCCTGGCCAGAATATCGGGCGGCCGCCGGATACGGACACCACGGGCGTTGCACAGCGATTCCCTTGGTAGGATCGTTGCGGCGATAGAACGTCGCGATGATCTGATCCGGCGCCACGTCGTTTTCGACCCAGTGCGCCACGGCCGCGACAACGTCATGCGCGGGATCGCGGCTGGGCGGGGGCGGCCCCATGACGTCGCCGACCGAATTCGGCCCGAGGCCCAAGCCACAATGCTGCATCCCCGGCGCCATGAACAGTCGATAAAAGGACTGGACTTTCTCGATCCCGCCCATCTTGGCCGCGACCTCCTCGTAATAGTCAATAGAGCTCCGAGCGGGGATCCCTGCGTCGTTCCAGCCGTGATAATAAATCAGCCTGCCGCCCGCGTCCCGGAAGGCGCTGAGATCCGGATCCGTCGCGTCGATCGCTCGCCCGGTCTTTTCCTCCGCCTTCGCGAGCGCGTCGGCGAGATTTTGGCCGCGGAAATTCCAGTCCGACGTTTCAAAGACCATATTGACGAAGTAGCCGGTTACGTAGCCGTACATGAGTGTTCGTTCGACCCGGGTGGGCTCGGCGCCGGTAATCCACATACGCCAGCCCGCCGGATCAGATTCGCCGCCCGGCGAGTAGCCCGGAAAAATCAACTTGCCGGTGGCGTCCTGCATGCCCGCATAAATCTCCTTGAGCGCATCTATCTGCGGCGGGGACAGGCATTGGTCCGATTTGGCCACCGTGCAAGCGAGGTTGGACGGGTCGAAACGGCACTGTCCTTGATCATCAATAACGCCGTTCTCGCCGTGACAGGCTTGAAGCGCCGCGTCGGTCACGACCGAGAGCTTTTCAGGTGATATCCAACTGTCGGGCGTGGCGACGAGCGCCTGCTCGGTTCGGAGCCCATTGGCAAGCAACTTCGTCCAGTAATTCGCCGGGCTGCCAACGACGATGCCGTCGTAATCCCTCGGAAAACGTTGGGCTTCCATCAGCGCTTCCCGGCCGCCGTCCGAGCAGCCGATGAAAAAGGCGTGGGCGGCAGGCCTCGAGTAATAGGCCTCTACGATTGCCTTTGACGCCGACGCCGTCTCATGGACCGCCCGCCAGCCGAAATCCTCGATCTTTTCGGGATGGCCGAGGGCCCAGCGCGAATCAAGAGCTAGCCCCTTATGGCCTCCGTCGGTCGCCGACACCGCATAGCCCCCTTCCAGCGCCCAATTCATCGGACCGTAGAGCAGCGTTCCGGCGAAGCCGCGGTTACCGATGCCCTCGTACTTGCCGTTCCAGGACGCCTCGGGCGGCAACCACACCTCGAAGGCGATGTCCGAGTCGGGGGACGGCCTGATCGAGCCTTGGACGCGACAGAATGGAACGTTTACCGTGACCGGAGTCGGGGGATTATTTCCTACAACGCCGAAAGGGGGAGCTACATTTGTCGCAGAGACAATGGTGGCGTGGTCAAACGTCTTCCCGGCCAGCCCTGCGCAATCCAACCCAGCGGCGGTGGTGGTCGTCAGCGCGAGCGCGAACACCACCCGGACCGCCCCCAGAGGCCAGCCTCGCTTTGCCCATTCCATTTCGGCTTCTCCCAGTGAGGCCGTCGCACGCGCCGCACAAAGAGCGGCGAGGTCAAACTACAGGTCAACCTCACTGTCGAATGTCCTGCCGCCTTTTCCCTCAACGAACCAGCTCTGCCTCAGAGTAATGCCGGCCCAAGTTTCACGTCAATTGTTCAAAATGTCCCATTCGCGCAGCCTTGTACGACGCGTCTCAGGCGACTTTTCCCACCCGTTGCGGCGCTTCCCGGACGCTGCCGAGACATTTTCCCACAGCGCCCTATCCCGTGACCCCAATGCCGCCCTCTGCGACAATGCGGCCAATTGCGGATGGTATGATTGCGCACAAACTAGCCTGCGTAGTCATGGCGATGGAGCCTGCCTAGCCATGGCGATGGAGAAAGCGCTGTGGCTGAGTCCAGAAAGGTCGCGGCCATCCTGGTCGCCGACATCGTTGGCTACAGCCGGCTCATCGAGGCGGACGAAGAGGGGACGCTAGCGCGGCTTCGGGCGTTGCGTAGCGACTTTATCGATCCTACGATCGCGATCCACAACGGGCGCATTGTCAAGCGACTCGGCGACGGGGCGATCACCGAGTTTCGCAGCGTGGTCGAAGCCGTGCGTTGCGCCATGGAGGTGCTGCACGGCTTGGCCGAGCGCAATACTCACTTGCCAGACGACCAGCGCATCGAAGTCCGAATCGGCATTCACTTGGGCGACGTCGTCGAGGAAGCTGACGGCGATCTGATGGGCGACGGGGTGAACATCGCGGCTCGGCTCGAGGGCATTTGCCAGCCTGGTGCGATCTGCCTGTCTGAGGACGCATACCGGCAGGTTCGTGACAAGATCAAAGAGACCTACGTCGGCTTGGGGAAGCAAAATCTCAAGAATATCGCCTACCCGATACGCGCCTATTTGTTGACGCCGATGACCGAAGAGGGGTCTCGGAGCCGGTTGGCCACCGTCGTCGCGAGATCGCAGCGCACGAGGCGCCATTCCTTTCTCTTCCTCATTTTGGCGGCGATTATCGTGATTCTGGGGATGCTGGCCTGGCGAGGGCAGGTGCCGGTTGCGCCACCTTCGCCCGCGCCGCCGCCCGCAGGCTCCCTGGAGGCCCTGGAGCAATTGGAGCAAATGCGTTCTTTGCCCCCACCGTCGGCCGCGGGCGACAAGCTCGGCAAGGCGCCCCGAGTGTCGATCGTCGTTCTGCCGTTCGCCAACTTGAGCGGCGACGGCGGACAGGACCATTTCGTAGACGGCCTCACCGACGATCTGACGACTGATCTCTCGCATCTGCCCGACATTTTCGTCATCGCCCACAACACGGCTTCGACTTACAAGGGCAAGACCATCAACGAGAAACACCTCGGACGTGAACTCGGCGTGCGCTACATTGTTGAAGGCAGCGTGCGCCGGATTGGCCACACGATAGCGGTCGACGCTCAATTGATCTCGACCGAGAGTGGCGTCCAGGTCTGGGGCGACCGTTTCGAGGGCGAACGCAACCGAACTCGATGAATTGCAGGGCGAGCTCGTCTTGCGGATGGCCGATGCAATTTCGCGCGCGCTGATCCCAAGATGAACCACGCGCTGGTTATGTTGGAACGCACAGAGGCCTTGATGCCGATTGAACAGGCGCTACGCCTCAACCCTCGCGAAGAGGGGGGTGAACGCCCGCTCTTTGCGCAGACCTGCCTTTCACTGGTTCGAATGTGAATGGCGGCGACGGGTCGATCCCGCCGTCTAGCTGATCTTCGACAGTTGGAGCATGGGTGTGGCTCGTAACCCATTGATATAAATTGAGCCGAGGGTGCGCGGACGCGAAAGTGTAGTGCCACGTTTTGTAGCGATTTCGCTTGATTTTCTGGGAATCGCAGCGGATTCTGTGCGCACCGACATCGAGTCGGCGGCAGGCTTTCCGCCATGTATTTCCGCAAGAAGACTTCGGGCGGCCGCGCCTATCTGCAGATCGTCGAGAGCCGGCGCGAGGGCGCAGCGGTCCGCCAGCAGGTGATCGCGACGCTCGGGCGGGTCGAGGATCTCAAGGAGAGCGGGCAGCTGGAGCGGCTGCTGCGCTCGGGCGCGCGGTTCGCCGACAAAGCCATCGTGCTTGACGCGCTCGACCGCGGCGATGCCATGACGATCTCCACGCGCCGGATCGGTCCGGCGCTCGCCTTCGAGCGGGTGTGGGAGGAGACCGGCTGCCGGGGCGTGATCGAGCGCCTGGCCAGCGCGCGCAATCATGAGTTCTCGCTGGAGCGCGCGGCGTTTCTGACCGTGCTGCACCGCCTCGTCTGCGGCGGGTCGGACCGCGCCGCCGACCGCTGGCGCGAGGACTACCGCATCGACGGCGTCGACGGGATCGAGTTGCATCATCTCTATCGCACGATGGCGTGGCTCGGCGACGAGCTTCCCAAGGACCAGCAGGAGGCCGCGACGCCGTTTGCGCCGCGCTGCGTGAAGGACGTCCTGGAGGAGGAACTGTTCGCCGCCCGGCGCGACCTCCTGACCACGCTCGACATCGTGTTCATGGACACGACCAGCCTCTATTTCGAGGGCGCCGGCGGCCAGACGCTGGGGCGGCGCGGCTTCTCCAAGGACCACCGGCCCGACCTCAACCAGATGATCCTGGCCGTGCTGCTCGACGGCGACGGCCGGCCGGTGTGCACCGAGATGTGGCCGGGAAACACCGCCGACGTGAAGAGCCTGATCCCGGCGATCGATCGCCTGCAGCGCCGCTTCCGCATCAACCGCGTCTGCGTCGTCGCCGACCGCGGCATGATCAGCGCCGAGACCATCGCCGAACTCGAGGCGCGCAAGCTCCTCTATGTGCTGGGCGTGCGCGAGCGGACCGACAAGCTCGTGCGCGACCTCGTGCTCGCCGATCCCGCGCCGTTCGTTCCCTTCGTCCTGAAGAAGCCGCGACGCGAGGTCGACTACGAGGCCAAGGCGGTCACGCTCGCCGGGCGGCGCTACGTCGTCTGCCGCAACCTCGACGAGATGAAGAAGGACGCCGCCAACCGCGCGACGATCGTCGCCGCCCTGGAGCGGCAGCTGAAGAAGGGCGACAAAAGCCTCGTCGGCAACAAGGGCTACCGCCGCTTTCTCCTCGACCCGGAGGGCGACGGCTTTGCCATCGACCGCGCCAAGGTCGAGGAGGACGCAAAGTTCGACGGCGTGTTCGTGCTGCAGACCAATGCGCATCTCTCGCCGCTGGAGGCGATGCTCGTCTACAAACAGCTCTGGACCGTGGAGCGAACCTTCCGTACGACAAAAAGTCTGCTCGACACGCGGCCGATCTATCACAAGCTGGACGAGACCATCCGCGGCCACGTCGCCTGCAGTTTCCTCGCGCTCGTGCTGAAGAAGGAGTTGGAAGATCGCCTTGCCGCCGCCGACAGGGGCGCCCGCGCCTCCTGGCCCGCGCTGATGGACGATCTCGACTCGCTCACCGAGACCGAGGTGGAGCAGGACGGCAAACGCTTCCTCTTGCGCTCGGCCCCGCGGCCCGGAGCCTCCCTCGCGCTCTCCGCCCTCGGCGTCGCCCTGCCGCCAACTCTGCGCCAGATCACTGAAGCATAATCTACGGCTGCAATCTGCTTTGTAGTGCCACGGCCGCCCCGTAGCGCGCCTTCCTTTGCGCCATCAATAACTTGGTAACGCGCAATGTCGAAGATCA
>CAWGKV010000042.1:0-52041 GCA_963823165.1 uncultured Alphaproteobacteria bacterium
GTTCACGCCTCAGCAAAAGCGATGATCGCCGCCAACACTATTCGGGCCCGCGGAACAAAGGCCGCGGAACATTGTTTATAGGCGTTTGCGGGCAGCGATAATGATGATCAACTTGGCGCTGGGCGTCGCTTCCGTGGTCGTTTGGCTTTACCTCCTCGTCGGCAGAGGCCGCTTCTGGCGCGCCGCGTCTCTTTTTGAAGCCGTTCGCCCGGACAATAACCGGAAACGATCCCGCGAAGGCCAATGGCCCCGCGTCACGGCCATCATGCCGGCCCGCGATGAGGCCGATGTCGTCGGCCAGGCAGTCGCTTCGCTGGCCGCCCAGGATTATCCCGGTCCCTTCGCGATCATGGTCGTCGACGACCAGAGCTCCGACGGCACGGCGGGCGCGGCGCGGCGCGCCGGCGGCGCGCGGGTGACGGTCATCGGCGGCGATAATCCCCCGCCAGGGTGGACGGGGAAGGTCTGGGCGATGGCGCAGGGGGTGGCGGCGGCCTCTGCGTCCGAGCCGCCGGATTATCTGCTGTTCGTCGACGCCGACATTGTCCTTGGCGATCGCGTTCTTCGCCGTCTGGTCGAGCTGGCGAGGGAGAAAGACGCGACCCTCGCTTCCCTGATGGTGAAGCTGCGTTGCGAAAGCCGGGCGGAACGCTGGCTCATACCCGCGTTCGTTTTCTTCTTCCAGATGCTGTACCCTTTTGCATGGGTTGAGGATCCCCATCGGAGCACGGCCGCGGCCGCGGGCGGCTGCATGCTGGTCGATCGGCGGTCGCTGGCCGAGGCGGGCGAGCTCGCCGCCATTCGCGGAGCGTTGATCGACGATTGCGCCCTGGCCGCCATGATGAAGCGGCAGGGCCGGATCTGGCTCGGGCTTACGCAGGAGGCGTTCAGCTTGCGCGCCTATCCTGCTTTCGCCGACGTCGGCCGGATGATTGCGCGTTCGGCATTCGCCGAACTTCGCTTCTCCGCCTTGCGCCTGGCGGTCGTTGTGGCCGCGATGGGACTGGTGTTCCTCGCGCCTCCGCTGCTCGTCATTTGTTCGCGCGGGGCGCCGCAGGCCTTGGGCGCGGCCGCCTGGGCGATCATGGCGCTCGCCTTCGCGCCGACGCTGCGGTTCTATGGCGAGCCCGTCCTCCGCGGCCTGGCTCTCCCCGGGATCGCCGCCGCCTATACTCTGTTTACCATTCAGTCAGCGGCGCAGTACTGGACAGGACGGGGAGGTCTGTGGAAAGGTCGGATCCAGGCGCCAGCGCCTAAGGCGGAGCGCGCATGAGCACCGTTAGCCAATCGCTGTCTGGCAAGACTTCGCGCGACGAGAACTTTCCCGTCGCGTCTCGCCTCATAGACAAGCGGCGCCGCCCGATCATCCTCGCCTTCTACCGCTTCGTCCGCGCCGCCGACGATGTGGCGGACAACCCTGGCTTGTCGGCGGACGAAAAGCTCGCGCTCCTCGACCATCTCAGCGACGCGCTCTGCGGCTCGGCCCACGATCCCGAGGCGGAGCCGCTGCGTCTCGTCCTGCGCACGCACGGGATCGCTCCGAGGCACGCGCTCGATCTTCTCGAGGCATTTCGGCGCGATGCGGTGAAGAACCGTTACGCGAACTTCGACGAACTGATGGACTATTGCCGGCTGTCTGCGATGCCGGTCGGGCGGTTCGTCCTCGACGCGCATGGCGAAAGCCGCTCGCTGTGGCCGGCGTCGGACGCCCTTTGCGCCGCGCTGCAGGTGATCAACCATCTTCAGGACTGCGGGCAGGATTATCGCAGGCTCGACCGCGTCTACCTGCCGCAAACCTTTCTCGATACGCATGGCGCGGCGGTCGAGATGCTTCGTCGGCCGCGCGCCGAGCCCCAGTTGCTGGGCGCCATCGCGGATCTCGCCCGACGCGCGGCGGCCCTGGTCGAGGAGGGCGGCAAACTCGTCCCGCAGATTGCCGACGTCCGGCTGTCGCTCGAAATTGCGGCGATCCACGGCCTTGCGCGCGACCTGGCGCTCCGGCTGCAACATCGCGATCCGCTAAGCCAATCCGTTCACTTGAGCAAATTCGAGTTCATGACCGTCGGCGGGCTTGCGGTCCTGCGAAGGCTCCCGCGGGCGCTCGCGCCGCGCGCCAGGCTGAAGCGGAGCGCAAGGGCATGAACGATCAGCCGGCCGCCCGCAGTTCGTTCTACCTCGCAATGCGGGTCCTGCCAAAGGACCAGCGCGAGGCGATGTTTTCGGTCTACCGGTTCTGCCGCGCCGTTGACGACGTCGCCGACGAGCCGGAATACGGCTCCCCCGAACAGCGCCTGAACGAGCTCGAGGGCTGGCGCCGCGACATCGCGGCGATGTTCGCCGGAGAGGCCCCGCGAGATCTGGCGGACCTCGATCACGCAACGCGCCGGTACGGATTGCGGCGCGACGATTTCGAAGCCGTGATCGATGGAGTCGCGATGGACGCGGAGCGCAACATCCGCGCCCCGGACTGGGCGACGCTGGACCTCTATTGCGACAGGGTGGCGAGCGCCGTGGGACGGCTCTCGGTTCGCATCTTCGGCCTTAAGGCGCATACGGGCGAGGCGTTGGCTTTCCACCTCGGGCGCGCGCTCCAGCTCACCAACATTCTGCGCGATGTCGACGAGGACGCCGCCGCGGGCCGGCTCTATCTGCCTCATGAGGCGCTCGTCGCGGCAGGCGCGCCAACTGACGATCCGCAGCGGGCCGTGAAGGATCCGAAGCTCGCAATCGCCTGCGCCGAGGTCGTCCGTCGCGCGCGCCGGCATTTCGAGCAGGCCGAGCCAATCCTTGCAACCGCGCCGCGCGCCGCGGCGAGAGCCCCGAGGCTGATGGCCACGGCCTATCGGTCGCTCCTTGACAATATGGCGGCGCGTGGCTTCGAAGCTCCGAGGGTGCGGGCGAAGCCGAGCAAGCTCCGCGTTCTGGGCGCCCTGATCTTGCACGGCGTCCTATGAGGGAAGGAACCGTCCACGTCATCGGTGCGGGGGTGGCCGGCCTCAGCGCAGCGGCGCGTTTGGCCGAGGCCGGAGTCAAAACGGTCGTGCACGAGGCCGCCGCGGCCGCGGGGGGACGGTGCAAGTCCTTCTTCGATCCGGCGATCGAGGCTCAGATCGACAACGGCAACCATCTCATCCTGTCCGGCAACAAAGCCGCGTTGGATTATCTCCGGCTGATCGGCTCGTCCGAGCGGATGTCCGGCCCAGGCGTGGCGCTCTTCGACTTCGCCGATCTTCGAACCGGCGAACGCTGGCGGCTCCGGCCCAACGACGGACGCGCGCCATGGTGGCTGCTGGACCGAAAGAGGCGGACGCCCGGGGCGTCGCTGCAGGAATATTTCGCGCCGCTCCCCCTTTTCTGGTCGCCCGACGGCGCGACAGTCGAGCGCGCGATGCGCTGCGAGGGTCCGCTATACGAACGGCTGTGGCGGCCGCTCCTGCTCGCCGGCCTCAACACTGAACCTAAAGAAAGTTCGGCGCTTCTCGCGGCGGGCCTCCTGCGAGGTACGCTCGGGGGCGGCGGCAAAGCATGCCGGCCTTTGATTGCGTCGGAGGGGCTGTCGCCGACGCTCATCGAGCCGGCGGTGCGCTTTATCGCCGGCAGAGGGGGCATCGTGCGCCTAGGCGACCGCCTGCGCGAGATTCGCTTCGGAACCGACCGCGCCGTCGCGCTCGAATTCGAGGCGGGGTCGGTTGTTCTCGGAGGCAATGACGCCGCGGTCGTCGCGGTTCCCCCCTGGGCGGCGCGCGTTCTCCTGCCCGGCGTTGAGGCGCCGAACGAATTCAGAGGGATCGTCAACGCCCATTTCCGCATCTCGCCGCCGGAGAACCATCCGCCGATCCTTGGCGTCGATCGGCGGCCTGACGCAGTGGCTGTTCGCTTATCGCGATCGCCTTTCGGTCACGATCAGCGCCGCCGGCGACCTCGTCGACTGGTCGCGCGAAGCGCTCGCCGAGAGCATCTGGCGCGAGGTGGCCGAGCTGACCGGATGCAGCCCGGCCCTTCCGCGCTTGGCGTATCGTCAAAGAGAAACGTGCGACTTTCGCCGCGACCCCGGCGCAGGACGCCAGGCGGCCGCCTTCGCGCACGCAATGGAGCAATGTTTTCCTTGCCGGCGATTGGGTCCAGACCGGCCTGCCGGCCACGATCGAAGGGGCCGTGCGGTCCGGCTGCGAGGCTGCTTCTCTCGTTGTCGCCATGGGCGCAAAGCCGAAGATCTTTGCCGGAGCTTCCGCCGCATGACTCTCAGCGTCCGACTTCCGCAGGAAGAGATTCTCCTCGACGCGGCGGAGAACGCCGTCGCGCGCGCCGCAAAGGCGTTGCACGCGCGGCAGCGCGAGGACGGCCATTGGTGTTTCGAACTCGAGGCCGACGCGACGATTCCGGCGGAATATGTGCTTCTGCGCCATTTCCGCGGCGAGGAGCGAGACGTCGGACTCGAGCGCCGCATCGCCGTTTATCTTCGCCGCATCCAGGGCGATCATGGAGGCTGGCCTCTCGTACACGGCGGCCGCTTCGACATGAGCGCGAGCGTCAAGGCCTATTTCGCGCTGAAGACGATCGGCGACGATCCGAAAGCGGCCCACATGGTTCGCGCGCGCACGGCGATCCTCGACCACGGCGGCGCGGCAAAGACCAACGTATTCACCCGCTTCCTCCTGGCGCTGTTCGAGGAGATCCCCTGGACCGGCGTGCCGACCATGCCGGTCGAGATCATGCTCCTGCCGCGCTGGTTTCCCTTTCATCTGGACAAGGTTTCCTACTGGGCGCGGACGGTGCTCGTGCCGCTCCTGGTGCTGCAGGCGATCAAACCCCGACCCGCCAATCGCCGCGCCGTCAGTATTTCCGAACTCTTCATCAAGCCGCCGGAGACTGTCCGCCGATGGCCGACAGGCGCTCACCAGCATTGGGCGTGGGTCAGGCTGTTTGGCGCAATCGACCGGGCGCTGAAACTGGGCGAACCGCTTTTCCCTGGCGCTTTGCGACGCCGCGCAATCGAGGCGGCGGTCTCGTTCGTGGAGGAGCGCCTCAACGGATACGACGGCCTCGGCGCGATCTATCCGGCGATGGCGAACGCGGTCCTGATGTTCGACGCCCTCGGCTATCCGAGAGACGATCCGCGCCTTGTCCAGGCGAGGCGATCGCTCGACAAGCTGCTCGTCGTCCAGGACGACGAGGCCTATTGCCAGCCATGCCTGTCGCCGGTGTGGGACACGGCGCTCGCCGTTCATGCGTTGCTCGAAGCCGGCGATGGCGACAGCGGAGACCGGGCGCGCCGCGGACTCGAGTGGCTGAAGCCCTTGCAGGTTCTGGACGTCAATGGCGACTGGGCCGCGCAGCGGCCGAAGGTCAGGCCGGGAGGATGGGCGTTCCAGTATGCCAATCCGTATTATCCCGACCTCGACGACACGGCGGTCGTCGCGATGGCGATGGATCGAGCCGACCGCGAAGTCCCGGGGTCCGACAAGGAGTGCTACGCGGAATCGATCGCCCGCGCCCGCGAGTGGGTGGTCGGCCTACAGAGCGCGGACGGCGCCTGGGCCGCGTTCGACGCCGACAACGTCCATCATTATCTCAACAACATCCCGTTCGCCGACCATGGAGCGCTGCTCGATCCGCCGACGGCCGACGTCACCGCCCGCTGTATTTCCATGTTGGCGCAATTGGGTGAGCGACGCGAAAGCCCCGTGTTGGACCGGGGAATCGATGCGCTCCTCCGCTCCCAGGAGAAGGACGGAAGCTGGTTCGGGCGCTGGGGCATGAATTACATCTACGGCTCCTGGTCGGCGCTCTGCGCTCTCCATGCAGTCGGCCAGAATCCGCGGTCTGAGCCTGTGCGGCGCGCCGTTGACTGGCTCGTCGGCATCCAGAATCCCGATGGCGGATGGGGCGAAAGCGCCGAAAGCTACCGGCTCGACTACAAGGGCTTCGAGCGCGCTGCGAGCACCGCGTCACAGACGGCCTGGGCGTTGCTGGCGCTGATGGCGGCGGGCGAGACGGATCACCCGGCGGTGGCGCGCGGCGTCGCATACTTGACCGCCAAACAGGAACAAGACGGGTTCTGGCAGGAGCCCTTCCACACTGCCACTGGATTTCCTCGGGTCTTTTACCTACGATATCACGGCTATTCGAAGATATTCCCCCTTTGGGCGCTCGCACGATTTCGGAACCTGAAGCGGCGCTACAACCGCGGCGCCAGAGCAGGCATGTGACCCGGAGAACTCCGGCAAGACTTCCTCCCCCGATCCACGCGGGAACTTTGGTGAGCGCTGTGCGTTTTGCGATTTCAACGGAAAGCGGAACGGGCAATGCTTCTAGACACCATCAATAGTCCTGAGCAGCTTAGGCTGCGCAGCCCGGTGGAACTCAGGATTATTGCTGATGAACTGCGGGCGGAAACGGTTCGCGCGGTGTCGGTGACGGGGGGGCATCTCGGCGCAAGTCTCGGCGTGGTCGAGCTGACGGTAGCGCTGCATTATGTGTTCGATACGCCTCGCGACAGGCTTATCTGGGACGTGGGACACCAAGCCTACCCTCATAAAATTCTAACAAACCGCCGTCATCGCATCCATACGCTGCGGGCGGCCGGCGGTCTTTCCGGCTTCACCAAGCGCAGCGAGAGCGAGTTCGACCCGTTCGGCGCGGCGCATGCCGCGACGTCTATTTCGGCCGCGCTCGGGATGGCTATGGTCAGAGACCTCGCCGGCCGCAGCAACAGGATCGTCGCCGTGATCGGCGACGGCTCGCTCTCGGCCGGCATGGCCTACGAGGCCTTGAACAACGCCGGCGCTGCAAAGAGCAGGCTGATCGTCATCCTGAACGACAACGAGATGTCTATTGCGCCGCCCGTGGGGGCGATGTCGGCCTACCTGACCCGCCTGACCCGAACGCCGGACGGCTGGCGATCCGGCGATTTTCGCTCCGAAGGCGGAGGCGCCCGAACCGGAGATGCCGGCACCATCTTCGAGGAGATCGGGTTCCAATACATGGGGCCAATCGACGGGCATGACTTCGGCCAACTTCTGCCCACCCTGGAGAAGGCGCGCGATTCTCGACTCCGGCCCGGTTCTCATCCACGCTGTCACCAAGAAGGGAAAGGGCTACGGGCCGGCGGAGGCGTCCAGCGACAGGTGCCACAGCGTCGCCAAGTTCGACGTCGCTACCGGGGTTCAAGCCAAGGCCAAGGCCGCGGCGCCATCCTACACCAAGGTGTTCGGCGAAACCCTCGTGAGGGAGGCGAGCAAGGACGAACGCATTGTCGCGGTCACGGCGGCCATGCCAAGCGGAACGGGCCTCGACATTTTCGGCAAGGCGTTTCCAGACCGAACCTTCGACGTTGGCATCGCGGAGCAGCACGCCGTGACGTTTGCCGCCGGCATGGCGGCGGAAGGTTACAAGCCCTTTTGCGCGATCTACTCCACCTTCCTGCAGCGCGGTTACGACCAGGTCGTGCATGACGTTGCGCTGCAGTCGCTCCCGGTGCGTTTCGCGGTCGACCGCGCGGGCCTCGTGGGCGCCGACGGCCCCACGCATGCGGGGTCGTTCGACGTGGCCTATCTCGCCTGTCTGCCGGGCTTCGTCGTGATGGCGGCGGCGGACGAGGCGGAACTCGCGCATATGGTTGCGACGGCGGCGTCGATCGACGACCGCCCTTCAGCCTTCCGCTATCCGCGCGGCGAGGGCGTCGGAGCGCCGCTTCCATTGTTCGCCCGTCCGCTCAAGATCGGCAAGGGGCGCGTGGTTCGCGAAGGAAGCGATGTCGCGCTTTTGAGCCTCGGCGCCCGCCTCGCCGAATGCCTCAAGGCCGCCGACGAGCTCGACAAGTTCGGCCTCTCGGCCACCGTTGCGGACGCCAGATTCGCCAAGCCCCTCGACGTCGAACTGATCCTCAGTCTCGCCGACGAGCACGACGCGCTGATCACGATCGAGGAAGGGTCGATCGGCGGGTTCGGCTCGCACGTCATGCACCTGCTCATGGAGGAAGGGCGGCTCGATGGCGCACTTAGGGCGCGCTCGATGGTGCTGCCCGACTTGTTCATGGAGCAGGACGATCCGGTCGCCATGTACGCCAAGGCCAAGCTTGACGCGAACGGCATCGTCGCAAAGGTGTTCGAGGCGCTCAACCGAGAGCCGCGCGCGGGGCGGTCCGGGCCCGTCCGCTTTCCTTTCTCGCGTCGCCCATCGGGAACCCGTGCGGCGCTGCGCGTCCTCCTGGCGAAACCGCGCGGCTTTTGCGCCGGCGTCGTGCGGGCTATCGATATCGTGGAGCGTTCGCTGGAGAAGTACGACGCTCCCGTCTACGTACGGCACGAGATCGTTCACAACAGGCGCGTCGTCGATCTCCTTAAGGCGAAGGGCGCCCGGTTCGTGGAGGAGCTGTCGGAGGTTCCGGATGGAGCCGTTGCGATCTTCAGCGCTCACGGCGTGCCGAAGAGGGTCGAGGAAGAGGCTGCCGCTCGGGGCCTGACGGTCCACAACGCGACCTGCCCCCTGGTGACGAAGGTGCACAACCAGGCCAAGCGGTACGTGATGCAGGGCCGGAGGGTGATCCTCATTGGGCATGCCGGCCACCCAGAGGTCGAGGGAACGCTCGGGCAGGTGGCCGCTCCGGTCACGCTGGTCCAGACGGAGAGCGACGTCGAGTCGCTGCAGATTCCGCGGGAGACGCCGCTCGGCTACATCACGCAAACCACTCTGAGCGTGGACGACACCAGGGCGATCATCTGCGCGCTCGAAAGGCGTTTCAGCGACATCGTGGGACCCGACACAAAAGACATCTGCTACGCGACGCAAAATCGCCAGTGGGCCGTCCGCGAGCTGTGCAAGGAGGTCGACGTGGTCCTGGTCGTCGGCGCCAAGAACAGCTCGAACTCGAACCGCCTCTGTGAAATTGCGACCCAGATGGGGGTCCCGACCTATCTGATCGCGGACAGCAGCGAGATCCGCCGGGACTGGGTCGACGGCGTCCGCTCGGTAGGCGTCACAGCGGGAGCCTCGGCCCCGGAAGAGCTGGTCTCAGACGTAATTCGCTACCTCGCGAGTCTCCGTCCTGTCGAGATTTCGACGCTCAATGGTCCAGATGAGGTGATCGAGTTCAAGCTTCCCCTGGAGCTCTCGGGAAGCCTCCCACCCGCCCCCCAACGACAGAAGACGACGGAAGCGATTCATCATGATCCCCTTCTTTAGGGAAGCAAAGATCGCCGTCTACCTGCTCAAGCAGAAGCTGGCCGGCCGCGACAGGTATCCGCTGGTGCTGATGCTGGAGCCGCTTTTCCGGTGCAACCTCGCCTGTGCCGGATGCGGGAAGATCGACTATCCCGATCCGATCCTTAATCAGCGGCTGTCGGTTCAGGAGTGCCTCGATGCGGTTGACGAATGCGGCGCTCCCGTGGTCGCCATTCCCGGAGGCGAGCCGCTGATCCATCGGGAGATCGGCGCGATCGTGGAAGGGATCGTCAAGCGCAAGAAGTTCGTCTCGCTGTGCACGAACGCGCTGCTGCTCGAGAAGAAGCTGCACCTGTTCAAGCCGTCGCCCTACCTCTTCTTCTCGGTGCATCTCGACGGACTGAAGGACGTTCACGACAAGTCGGTGTGCCAGGCCGGCGTCTTCGACATCGCGGTCTCGGCGATTGAGAAAGCGAGGAACCAGGGGTTTCAAGTCAACGTCAACATGACGGTGTTCGACGGCTATTCGGCGGAGGATATCGCTTCCTTTTTCGATTTCGCCGCAGCCCTCGGCGTCGGAGTGTCGATGTCGCCAGGCTACGCCTACGAGCGCGCGCCGGACCAAGCGCACTTCCTCGCGCGCCGCAAGACGAAGCAGCTGTTTCGCGACGTTTTCGCCATGGGCAAGGGCAGGCGATGGCGCTTCCTGCATTCTGGCCTGTTCCTCGATTTCCTTGCTGGGAACAGGGACTTCCGCTGCACGCCGTGGGGCATGCCGACCCGCAACGTTTTCGGGTGGCAGAAGCCGTGCTATCTTCTTGGCGAGGGATATGCAGCCTCGTTCAAGGAGCTCATGGAGACGACGGACTGGGACAGCTACGGGACCGGACGTTATGAGAAGTGCGCCAACTGCATGGCGCACTGCGGCTACGAGCCGACGGCGGCGCATGTGGCCATGTCCCGGCCTTGGTCGGCGATCTGGACCGCCCTCCGGGGCGTCAGGACCGAGGGCCCGATGGCGCCGGAGGTCCCGCTTGACGCACAGAGGCCCGCCGAGTACGTCTACTCGCTCCACGTCGAGCGGATGCTGACGCGGATTAGCCACAAGCGCAAGTCCCCGGCGCAAGAGTCCTCTCGTTCCGTTGTCAGATGAGCCTGAAAACGCGCCGCCCGGACCTGGTTGGGCGCAGGGCGGTGACCGCCCTCGGTCCGCTTTAGCTCGCGCGGTCGCCGCAGTCGTCGGAGTCTGCGTTGCTCATCCGTGGCCCGTGATCGCGGTTTGGCTCGTTCTGGCAGCGGGCTGCGCGACTTACGCGATCCACAATTTCCAATTGAATTCCGACATAAACGCGCTCCTGCCGACCAATGTCCCGTGGCGGAAGCACGAGATAGCGTTCGAGAAGGCGTTTGGACGGTTCGACCTTCTCGAAGCCGTGGTCGAAGCTCCAACTCCGGAACTCGCCGCCGCGGCGACGTCGGAGCTTACCCGCGCCCTAGAGGCGGACAAGACCCGGTTCAACTCGGCCGCCAACGTCGGCGAATCCGCCTTTTTCAGGCGTCACGGGCTTCTCTATCTGTCGACGGAGGAACTGAAGCGCACCGCAGCCGGCCTCATCGAAGGCGAGCCGATCATTCATGACATTGCCACGGACAGGAGCCTGCGCGGACTTGTGGCGGGGCTCGAGGACGCGCTGCTCGGGCTCCAGGCCAATCGGCTGAAGCTGGACGACTTTGCGCGTCCCCTGAACATGGTTTCGGACAGTCTGGAGAAGGTGCTGGCGGGCAAGCCGTCGAGCTTCTCGTGGCAGGTGCTGACAGAGGGCCAGGCCGCCGCCTCGCCGAGCGAACGGCTCGGCTTCGTCGAGGTCAATCCGATCATCGACTTCAACTCCGTCGAGCCGGGGCAGGAAGCCGAGACGGCGATCCACCATCTCGCCGCGCCGATCGCGGCGAAATATCAGGCGAGCGTGAAAGTGACAGGCCCGATCGCCATCGACGACGAGGAATTCGGAAGCATCAAAGAGAATGCGGTCCGCAACGGCGTGGTCACAGTCGCAATCGTGCTCTTCATCCTCTGGCTTGCTTTGCGATCCGGACGCCTCATCCTGGCGCTTGCCGTCAATCTGGTGGTCGGCCTAGCGGCGACGGCGGCGCTGGGGTTGTTGATGATCGGCGCATTCAACATCATTTCGATCTACTTCGCAGTGCTCTTCGTCGGCATCGGCGTCGACTTCGCCATTCAGTTCAGCGTGCGCTATCGCGACGAACGGCATCGCCTGGGCGACTTGCGGTCGGCTCTCCACAGCGCTGCATCGAGGGTCGCCATGCCGCTCGCCCTCGCCTCGCTTGCGACCGCAGCGGGATTCTTTTCGTTTCTTCCGACCCAGTATAAGGGCGTTTCCGAACTCGGACAGATCGCCGGCGTAGGGATGCTTATCGCTTTCGTGACCAGCATGACGCTGCTCCCCGCGCTGATCAGGCTGGCGAATCCGCCGGGCGAGCCGGAAGCTCTCGGCTACACTTTCCTCGCGCCGGTCGACGAGTATCTCGCCAGGCACAGAATGCCGATCATCGTCGGCACGTTGCTCGTCGTCGCCTGCGTGTCGCCGGTTCTCGGCTGGCTACAGTTCGACTTCAATCCGTTCAACCTCCAGAACCCGAACAGCGAAGCGATCTCTACGTATCTCGAGCTTCGGAAGGATCGCGCGATCGGCGCCAACAACGCGCAGGCGATGGCCCCCTCGCTCGAACAGGCGAACGCCGTCGCGGCCAGGCTCGCGAAGCTGCCTGAGGTCGAGAACGTTCGGACGCTTTCGACGTTCATTCCGTCCGATCAGGCCCAGAAGATCCCGATCATTCGGAGAGTCGCAGCAAAGCTGGCGGGCGCGTTCAACGCCGACGAGTCGTCGCCGCCGCCGACCGACGCCGAAAATGTCGATGCGCTGAAAGAAGGCGCACAGCGCCTGAAGGAAGCGGCCGCGGATCGCCAGGGCCCCGGCGCGACGGCCATGAGGCGGCTCGCGGCGCTGCTCGCGAAACTCGCCGATGCGAATGCGGAGATGCGCGACAAAGCCTCCGAAACGTTCATCTCGCCGCTGAACGCCGATCTTGCAGACCTTCAGGCGTCGCTGGAGGCAAAGCCGGTGACGCAGGCCGAGCTGCCGCCCGCGCTCGTGAATGACTGGATTGCGCCGAGCGGCGTGGCGCGCCTTTCTATCATGCCGAAAGCGAACCCGGACGACAGCGCGGCGGTGAGGACCTTCGTTCGGGCGGTCCTGGCTGTCGAACCGAACGCGGCCGAGGGGCCGATCGCCACCATCGAGGCGGGCGACATGATCCTACGGGCTTTCGTCGAGGCCGGCGCATGGGCTGTGGCGTCGATCGCCGTGCTGCTCTTTCTCTTTCTTCGCCGCCTTGGCGACGTCATGCTGACCCTGGTCCCGTTGGCGCTCGCCGGCCTCGTCACCATGGAGGCGATGACGCTCCTCGGCATGCCGTTCAACTTCGCCAACATCATCGCGCTGCCGTTGCTGCTCGGGGTCGGCGTGGCGTTCAAGATCTATTACATCGTGGCCTGGAGGGAGGGCACGACCCATCTGCTGCAGACGCCGCTGACCCGCGCGGTCTTCTACAGCGCCCTGACGACCGCGACGGCGTTCGGCAGCCTCTGGTTCTCGAGCAATCCGGGAGCGTCGAGCATGGGCCAGTTGCTTGCCTTGTCGCTGGTTTGCACGCTCGCCGCGGCCGTCCTTTTCCAGCCGATCCTGATGGGCAAGCCGCGCAGGCCCCCCGACCGTGATTCATAACCCCGAGAGGAGACGCCGATGTCAGTCCGCCAGATATCTTTTGCCGCCGTACTGCTTGCCCTGTCGTCCGGCGCGATGGCGCAGCAGGGCTCCGTCAACGAACAGACGGCCTGCCGCCCCGACGTCCGGCGCTTCTGCTACAGGCTCAAGGAGGGCGACTCGACGAACACGTTTCTTCAGTGCCTGCAGGAGCACCGCGCCAAACTGAGCGCCCGGTGCCGCGGTGTTCTCGAGAGCCACGGCGTGTGAGCATCGGTCGACCTACCCGCGCCCCAATCCGATCATTAAAGCGACCAATTCGGCGGCAAAAAGCCGGGGCTTTCAACGCGTCCTCAGAGGGAAACGCATGAGAGCCGCACTCGCACTTCCCATCATCGCTTTGGGTATGGCGTCGGGGCCCGCCCTTGCCGGCGGCGACCCAACTGCAGCAGGCTTCTGGCAGCAGGCCGACAACGACGGCCATGTTGGCGGCTGGTTCTACTTCAGCAAGGTGAACAACCGCTATGAAGGCAGGCTCGTCAAGATGTTTAAGGAGCCAGGCGATCCGACAATCGACGTCTGCGCCAAATGCACCGGGAAGCAGAAGAACGCCCCGATGCTAGGCCTGGTCATCGTCAAGGACATGAAGCGGGACGGGCTGAAATACGAGGACGGATCCATTCTCGATCCGCGCGACGGAACTGTCTATCATGCCCTGATGGAGTTGAGCCCCGATGGTCAAAAGCTGTCGGTGCGCGGCTATCTCGGTATTCCGATGCTCGGGCAAACGCAGGTCTGGACCCGGTTGCCTGACAACGCCATGAAGCCGGCCGAAATCCCCAAAGAGTCCGTGTCGCCGAAACCTGAGTCTCCTTAGGCTAAGGTCCCCACGCCTGCCGCAAGGGCAGCCGCCTTCCGACTGATCGGCGCAGCGAATGCGCCGCGACGATCACCGCCATGCACGACGCCACCGTGCCGGAAATGACAAGTGCGGCCTTGATGGGAGCCGCCCAGGGTGCGCCGAGAAGCGCGTACTGCAGCCAGACGACCGGCGCGTAGTGCAGCACGTAGAGACCGAGCGCGTGATCGGAAAGCTTCGCCAGAACGGGCCAGCGGACGGTCGTCCCAAATCTCAAGCAAACCGCCAGGACGCAGACCACGCCGCACGCGTCCGCAAGCGCAAAGCTGGCGTCGTTGGTGAATTTCAACAGCAGCGGCGCCGCCGGACCGAGCCGGAGGGACAACGCCGTCAGTCCCATCCATAGCGCAAGGGACCCCGCCGCGGCAGCCATCCAGATCAGCCATTTCCTGGCCAGAACTCCGTCGGTGCGGAGCATTCCCTTGCCGAGTCCGACCGTCCCGACACATAGGCCCGCGCAATAATAGGCGGCGTAGAGCAGAGGGCGGCAGAGCTGGAAGGCTATCGGACCATGGCTCGACCAGCTCCAGGGCGTAAAGAGCAGCGCGAGCGGCACGTAAGCGGCGGCGCAGATCACGGTCCAGGCTACAAAGGTTCTACCGGGTCGCGATTCAAATTGTCGGGAAAGGTCTCCGATACGAAGAACCGCCCATGGCGCAAAACCACGCAGCGCTGCGGCGACCAGAGTGAACGGAAGCAGCAGCCATAAGAACCATAGTGGGCCGCAAGGCACGAATGGCAAGGCGAGGTATTCTCGCGCATAGCCCGCCAGGCTCGGGGTCGAGGCCGTCACGAGGTAGACGGGATAGAGGGCCACCGGCATCAGCACCGCCACACCGAAAAGAAGCGGCGCTCCCAGACGCAAGACCCGCTTCCCCACGAACGCCAATTCGCCTTCGCGCTCAATGCTCCGCCAGGTAAAAACGCCCGAAAGAAAAAACCACATCGACATCAGGAAAACGTCCTGCAAAGCGCAGAACACGTCCAAGCCCAGCCAGCGGTGCGCATCGATAATCGGATAGGTCTGCCATCCGTAGGGAGGGCGATCGAACGAAAGGGCGTGCGCCGGAGCGGAGGCGATGTACGCGATGCTCGCGTGCGTCATGAGTACGAATGCGGTGGCAAGTCCTCGCAAGTTGTAGAGGGCGACGCTCACTCTCTCTCGCTCTTGCACCGGCCGGACGGTGACTAGCGGAACAACCGATGACGGCCGTAAGGGAGCGGGCGAAGCGCGGACCGCGCGGTTCGGGAGCCCGTCCGCCCTGGCTCTCGCGGTCCCCGGTTCCGTGGTCTCGCCGAATCGGCCTGTGTTCGACCGCTTGGCTTCCGTCATCGGCATTGTCCGGTGCGAGCGCGACCTCGGAAAACCTACACAAGTCGACAATGTTCCTGCTATTACTTCGGTTAAGCGATAACCCGAAAATCTGCGCGATGAACTGTACAGCAGCTTTCAGTTGGACCCGCTTCCGTCCCCCGAAGTCCTAGCCCGGGTTGGACGGAACTGGCCGCGGCGGCGTTCCTCACGGCTCGAGCCCACTGGCGGCCCCCGAAGACCCAAGCCGGGGGACGTTCCGCCAAAGCCCGGGAGCACCGGAGCAAAGCCGGGGATAGCAGAATCCAAGCAAAAGTCTTCCAGGAATTCAGCTGTTCTCAAGGGGTTACGCCGGAATCCAAATTGTTTTCTCCTCCGCTTCGCGCTGACGCCTCCGCTTGGTCCGCGGCATGTCCGCCGATGCGCTCCACTGGCAGCCAACTCGCTTCCGGGCCTGCCGACCGAAGACAACGCCGTCGAACCCGCTGGGCGGCTGGTTCGACGCCGAGCGAGGCGAAGTCAATCCTCCTTGGCGCAAGCGGACTCCGGCGGAAAGCCGCTGCCGCCACATCCCGCCCCAACGCGGTCGAGCTGCGGGTTGCGGTGAGATTCGAAGGCGCCTCCATGCCAACCTCGCTTTCCATTTCGACGCCGCTGCGGCCCGATCAACTCCCCTTATGCCATGAGGTTACGAAACATGTCAAGAACAAATAGGGGGTATTTTACCGCCGATCGTCCACGAGCGGCAAACGCGGCCGCAAGACCGGGCAGAGGCCGCGCAAGACGGAAAGGTATCGACCGCCTGTCACATGTAATGATCATGTGAGCATCCGGACAACGCTTTTTCGCCTTGTCCACTGGACAGGTGCATATCAGCCGCGGGATCGCGTTGGTCGACGGCTCGAATGCGGCTGGTTTTGCGGTCTGTCCGCCCCCGGGGCCGGATCATCGCGCGTCAACCTCGCCGCTCGAGCTCTATTCGTACGTCGGCGATGTCGCCACCGCTGGGTTGGATGTTGACTGCCTGACGGCGGCCGTTCGAGCTGAGCGACACCTGGGCCGTGAATCCCGGGCCGATGACAGCGCCGTCGAACCGGCCGCCCTCAATTCTGCCGGTCAATTGGCCCGAGACGTTGCGCGTGTCCTCTTGCCAGGTGCCCTGGATAGTCCGTCCGGAAGCCTCGACGTAGCTGTGGATGTCGATCCGGTAGCTGGGGCTGGCGCAGACAATGGTCTGAGACAGAGCCTCGCCTTGCTTAAACTCGTCGTAGTTCGCCCGACATCGGATCCGCTCGTGATCTCCGTTTGCGCCGATGACCTGGCCGTCGCCGGTCCAGTTGCCAAGGAAAAGCGCGAATGGGCTTATCGCCGCAGCGCCTTGACCGGGCCAAAGAGCCGAGGCGGCGCCCAATGCAAGAGCCAGGACGAGGCCTGCCGAGAGCGAGGGACGGAGGCGTAAAGTGAGCTCAAGGGACATGTGCGGTTCCTTCTGCTGCGGGTTAAGATGCGTCGCGACGCAAGGCGGCGATGAATGGAGGTCCTTTTTCGAAGAGCCGCAGGAGGGCGGTGACGACCGGCCTCAGGATCAGGAGATCCCCTGCGAGCGCCGCCAGCATGGCGACCGCGCTCAGCCAGCCGAACAGGCGGAGCGCCGGAAGATTGGAGAAGACGAGCGCCGCGAGGCCGCACGAGAGGACAAGCGTGGTGAGGATGAGCGCCGGACCGATGAGCACGGTCGCGCGTTCGACTGCCACCGCCGGGTCATCCGGCCGCCGCCGCTCGCGAACCATCCGGTTTAAGAAATGGATCGTCGCGCTGAGGCCGAGGCCGAACGACACCGTCAGCGCGACGATGCACTCGAATCGCATCCCGTAACCAAGCAGCCTCAGGAGCGAGCCCGCAGCAACAACGGGAAAGAGGCCTGGGAGCAGACACGCCGCGCCGATGGCCACGGACCGGAACGCGAGCCCGATGAAGGCGGCGATGAACACGAACTCGACCGTAAGCGCGCGATTGAGGACATTGATCATGTCGGCGCTGTTGCGAGCGGCGATGACCGAAAGTCCGGTTACAGAAATTGCATAACCCGGATGCGCCGAGCGGACCGCGTCGAGTCGCGCCTGCAGCCGATCCACGATCGGAACCAACCCCGTCAGGTTCTTGTCGGGCACGACTCCGGACACGATCACCGCGTTCTGATCCTGCGATATGAAACGCCGCACGAGATAGCGGGGGAGAAAGCTCACATATTCCTTCAGTGCGTCGACGCTTGTGAGCCCCATTTTCTCGGCGAGCCAGCGGCGCAAGGTTTCGAGCGACCATACGTTGCCGACGCCGGGCTCGGTCTCGAGCGTCCTATGGACGTCGGCGATCGTAGCGAGCGTCTGCGGCGAATAGAGGCCGACGCCGGGGGGGAACGTGATGAGCACGTCAATCGGATTGGAGCCGGTCAATTCCGCGTCAAGCTCGCGGCTGGCCTGCGTCGCCTGCCCCTGGTCGGGAACCTGATCGGCGAGCCGATAGCTCGGCTTTAACCCCGAATAGTCGAAGGCTAGCGCCCCGACCACAGCAAAGCCTATGATGCTGTATAGGGCCGGCCGGAGCACCATGCGCCGGGCGATCCAGGCGCAGAACCTCCTCAACGCGGTGACGCCGGGGTCGGTCGTCTCGAGATTGGCGACGAACCGCGCCTCGTCGCCGATCAGCAGGACGCCGAGCACGGGGACGAGCGAAAGCACTGTGACGAGCGCGACGGCCGTCGCAATGAATCCGGCCTCGCCGAATCCGCGGATCAGGTCGCTCGATGAGGTCAGGAGGCCAAGCAGCGACAGGCCCGCGGCGGCGTGCGTAAGGACGCACGCCGGTCCGACAATCAGGATCGCCTTGCGGAAGGCGGTGCGTTTGTCGTCGCCCGCCACCAGGCGGTCCCGGGCCGCGAAGGTCAGCTGCATGCTGTCGGAAAAGCTGATGACCATGATGAGCGGCGTCATCATGTTCAGGAACATGTTGAGCCTGAATCCGATCCAACCCAGCATCCCGAGGGCGAATACGATCGCCAGGAGCGGGGGGCCGGCTGCAATGATCATCAGCGAGAGCCGCCTGAAAAACAGGGCCGCGATGGCGCATCCGAGCGCGAAGCCGACTGCGTTGTAGAGGATGCGGTCTCGTTCGAGAGCGCGGCGGATCTCGAGCTGCATGACCGGGACTCCCGTGAGTTCCGCGGTTAGTCCGGCGCCCTCCAGGTCCTCGGCCATCGTCTTGCGGATGTCCGTCACCGTCGCCTGCAGCCGGTTGCCGTCGACGATCTTGGGATCGAGCGAGAGGACGACCAGAGCAAGCCTGCCGTCGTCCGACAGGAGCTTGCCGCGGATGAGCTGATTGTCGGTTACGCGCTCGATGAGCCGATGATAGTCCGCCCCCTGTGGCAGATGGTCAGGGAACAAGGGGGCCGGTAGGCCTCCGTTGGGCGACGGCTCGCGGGCGGAGAACATCGAGATCACGCCACGCGCCCCATCGATCAATTGGAGGTCCGTCACCAGCGAGCGTACCTTCTCGACCAACTCGCGCTCGAGCAGCTTGTCCCCTGAGATGACGACCATGACGTCGTACTCGCTCGAGGGAAACTCCCGCGAGACCTGCTCGTACTCGTGGAAGGCTGGCAACTCCGAGCGGAAGAGCTGGCTGAGCGAATCGTCGATCTTGATCTTCTCGATGCCGAGGACCGCCAGGACGGCCAGCGCCAGCGTGATCGCGACCGAGAGTCTGGGCGCGCGGAACGGGACGAGCCCGAGCCGTTCGAGGCCGAGTGCGATGGCGTGCGTATACGAGCCCTCGGCCTCGGCGGACCGGCCGGTCCGATCCTGCAAATTACCACCTTTCGCCGCCTGATCCCGACCGCCCCGGGACTTGTGGTGAATCCGGACTACGGACAGGGCAAAACGCCCGGCCGCCAATTTGGCTCCCTCCGCCGGCGAAGAAAGCGTCAGCTGCTGCAGCCTGGTTCGTCCGGCGTATGACGGAACGCTTATGCGGTTGAATGCGTTGCAGGCCTTGTGTCGGCCGACCCCCGGGGCAACCACTGGCTACTCCCTTGGAGCTGTTTCTCGCCGCAGCGCTGCTGTTCCTGGAATCGCTCCTGCTCATGAGGGCATTGCGCCAACGCGCCGTTTTGCGATCCCTCGTCCCGCATAATCCCCCCGGGCCGGACGCGGCCGCGGTCGAAGTGATCGTGCCGGCTCGCAATGAAGCACTGAACATGCGGGGTTGTTTGGAGTGTCTAACAGTCCAAACCTATCCGCGCGGAAAACTACGCATCACTGTCGTCGACGACGATTCCGACGACGGCACCGCCGAAATCGCCGCCGCGTTTGCAAAGCGTGAACCTCTCGTGAGGTGCATGCCCAGCGGTGCGCTTCAGGTCGGCTGGACGGGCAAGACCCAGGCGTGCTGGCGCGGCGCTGGCGCGGCTTCTCCCGATACCGAATGGCTGCTCTTCATCGACGCCGACATGCGCGCCGAACCGTCGCTCATCGCAAGCGCGGTGGCGGAGGCCCAGCGAGGGCTTGGCCTTCTCTCTCTTGCGCCGAAGCACCGTCTCGTGAGCTTCGCGGAGCGCTTGATGATCCCTTGCGGGCTCTATCTGCTTGGATTTCGCCAGGACCTCGTCAACATTCATAGCCGCCGCAGCGCCCAAGCCAACGTCACCGGCCAATTCCTGCTGATCCGTCGCTCGGCGTATCGGAAGTGTGGCGGACACGCCGCTGTTGCGGCGTCGATTTGCGAAGATCTCGAACTTGCCAAACTGATCAAGCGGTCTGGATTCGCGATTGCGCTGATGGATGGGTCGCGGCTCCTCTCGACTCGCATGTATTCGGGCTGGCGAACTCTTTGGCCGGGCTTCGCCAAAAACGTTCTGGAGACGTTTGGCGGCGCTCGCTCCACATTGACCACTGCGGCGGCGGCGATCGCTCTGAGCTGGTCTCTCGTCATCCTGCCCCTCGTTTGCGCGGTGCACGGCCTCAATTCGCTTGAAGCATCGATCGCTTTCGCCCTGGCGAGCGTCGCTGCCGCCGCCGCGCTGGGCTTTCACATCGCTGGCGCCGCCCACCTTGGCGTCCCACTGTGGTACGGGCTGCTGTTTCCTGTCGCATACACATTGGGGGGGGTCATCGCTCTGGATGGCTTGCGCCGGCGCGCAACTGGCCGGGTGTCATGGAAGGGCCGCGTCTATCCATGACAGAGCCGCAGCAGCCTCGGCGGGAAAACGACGCGTCCGAGGCGGTTGACGTCGTGGCCGTTCTGCTAATCGCTTTCGCGATCACCGTTTTCATTTATTTTATCCACATCGTGCTCTTGCCGTTCGTCGTCTCGGGGGTGACCGCCTTCATCCTTGCGCCGTTCGTCGATTGGCTGGCGAAGACGATTCACGCGCCACGGCTCGTGGTCGCACTGATGGTTTTCTTCGTCTTGCTTGGCGTGATCGGACTCGGAGGCTACTTCGCCCTCCCGGGGCTGCTTCAAGAGGGCTTACACGCCATTACTCATCTGCAGGAGATTATCGAGCGGCCACTTGAGAATCTGCTCGGAAACGGTCAGGTTCAGATTCTGGGCCAGCGGATGTCCGCCTCCGAAATCGCGGCCACCGCGGTCGCGAAGGTGAGATCGCTCCTGCAACAGGGCGGGACGGTCGCTGCTTTGGCCGCGTGGGCCTTCGGCGGCGTCTTCGGCGTCTTCTTGACGCTCACCCTATTTGCCTACTTCCTGGCCAGCGGATCACAGTTGGTGACGGGCGTGCTCCGGATATTCCCGCCCAGTTGGCGGCCGGTGACTGCTCGAATCTTCGATGCGCTCAAGCCGATCCTTTACCGCTACTTCGCGGGTGTCGCGGCGGTCGTCGTCTACGCCGGTTCCGCCGCATACATCGGACTGGGCCTCTTTCTCCACCTTCAACACGCCGCGCTCCTGGCCGCAATGACCGGAGTCCTCGAGATTGTGCCAGTGGTCGGGCCGGCCCTGTCGGCGGTGATCGCCGGCGTGGCTGCGATCCAGGAAGCGAAAAGCGTGTGGAGCATCGCAGCCTATGCGATCTACGCCGCCGCGCTCAGGCTTTCGATTGACCAGCTGGTCGGGCCAATCGTGCTCGGCAACGCGGCGCGGGTTCATCCGACCCTCGTAATTTTCTGCTTCCTGGCCGGGGGGGCGGTGTTCGGGATCGTCGGGGTAGTTCTCGCGGTTCCAATCGCTTTGACGGTCAAAGTCGTACTGGCGGCGATCTACCAGGAGCCAATCCGACCCTGCTGATCAGAGCCGGTTCCGCGGCGATGAGCTTCTTCACCGCCGCGGTCGAGGGGACTTGAAACTTTCCCTCAATTGGTGCGTTATCTAGGCGGCTGGTGGCGCTGCATTTTCGGGGCGCGGTATGACCGTAGAAACGTCAGTCCAGCGTTCTTTTGCTCGTGTCGTTTTTGCTTTCGACAGCCGGCTTCGTCGGCGAAACGGAGTCTTCGACTACATCGATTCTCCCGACTGCATCCTGCGCCTGAAGCTCGAGCGCGCCGGGCGGATGATCGTTCTGCCGGACGGCGTTCGTCTTGACCCGAACGCTCGGATCATAGAACTTCACTACCGCAATGAATATTTCCCCTCCATGGGCGCCGGGGGCCCCACTGTCGGTTGGGCGCGACGCGTCATGAGGTTGATGGATGAGTCGCTGAGAGAGCTTTGTGAGTATCTCCGGGGCCGACCCGAGTTGGACGACGTGAGCGCTATTCGAGCGGTGACCTTGATGAGGAGCTCTGCCCAGGCGGCCCAGTTCGAGTGGCTGGCCAATCATTTTGGCTTCGAGCCCGTGCCTCTACCGAATACACTCTGGGATAGGCTACGCGGCATCGGCCAGAACGTGGTCGGACTCTTGCTGATTTTGGCGAGCAACCCAAGGGGCGCGCATCTCGACTTTCTGCTGTCCCGGAGGGCTCCAATCTTCGTTTCAAGGCGCCGACTGGAAGATAGATACCGGGAACGAGCTAGGTCGCAGTCTTCGGACGGGCTCCAATGACCTTGGGGGCGGAGGCAGATATCGCGTCCTGGGTCGGCGGCGCGTGTTCGCTCGCCGCGGCGGCGGGCGTGGTCTACCTTGCCTTGGCTTCGTTTCTGATCATCCGATTTCGGCCGCAGCTGCGCCGCGCTCCGGCCCGCTTCCCTCCGGCGTCCATTCTTGTTCCACTCTGCGGCGAAGACCCAGAGCTTCGCGGACGGCTTCTGGCGCTTTGCCGGCAAAGGTACGACGCGCCGCTTCAGGTTGTCTGCGGCGTCGGGGACGCCGCAGACCCGGCGGTCGGCATCGTCGAATCCGTCGCTGCCGAGACTCCGGGCGTCCGCGTCGATTTGAAGATCGACGCCAGACTGCATGGCGGCAACCGCAAGATCTCCAATCTGATGAATATGGCGCCGCTGGCGCAGGCGGAATTCCTGGCGATCATTGACAGCGACATTCTTGTCGGACCGAATCATCTCGCGCATCTCGCTAGCGAACTTGACGGACCCGGCGTCGGCGCGGTGACCTGTCTCTACCACGGCGTCGGCGGAACCGGCCTCTGGTCCTCCCTGGCCGCGCTAAGCATCAATGCGGACTTCCTGCCGAGCGTCGTTTTCGCGCTCAGCCTCGGAGCGGCGCGCCCATGTTTCGGCGCGACGATCGCCCTGCGCAGAAAAACGTTAGAAGCTATCGGCGGCCTTCGGGCCTTCGTAGATTGCCTGCACGACGACTATGCGATCGGCGAGCGTCTTCGCGAGTCCGGCTACACGATATCCATTCCGCGCTTCTCGGTCGCGCACCTCTGCCGAGAAGAGACGGCCCGGGCGCTGATAGAGAAGCAACTCCGGGCGGCGCGCACGATCCGCATCATCAATCCGAGAGGCTACGCTGGATCGATCATCGCCCACCCGGCGGCGTTCGCGATTCCGGCCACGATATTGGGCGCGGCTCACGGAATGCCTCTGCTCCTGCTCGCCCTGGCGGGGCGGCTCATTCTTTGTCTCACTGTCGAGCGCGCCTTTTCGCTGCCGCGTCAGACCTATTGGCTGCTGCCGTTCTACGAGCTTCTCTTTCTTCTCGTGTACGCAGCGAGCTTCTTCGGCGAACATGTGTCATGGCGCGGCGAGCGCTACCGCCTGAAGCCGGACGGCACGCTCGTCCACGATCCACAGTGAGGAACGGCCGCGATGCGAACCCTTTTCCTTCAGGCTCCTTCCTACGATGGCTTCGACGGCGGAGCGGGCTCCCGATATCAGGCGCGGCGCGAAATCCGGTCGTTTTGGTATCCGACCTGGCTCGCGCAGGCGGCGGCGCTCGTTCCTGACAGCAAACTGATCGACGCGCCTCCGCACGGCCTCCGCGCAGCGGACATCCTCCAGCAGGCGCATGACTTCGATCTCGCCGTGCTGCACACGTCGGCGCCGTCTTTCTCGGGCGACGCGGCCATGGCGGCGGCGATGAAGGAAGCCAATCCGGGGCTCAGGATCGGCATGGTCGGAGCGACCGTCGCCGTCGAACCGCAGAAGAGCCTGGCGGCCGCCCCAGCGGTCGATTTTGTCGCCGCCGCGGAATTCGACTTCACGATCAAGGAGGCCGCGGAAGGCCGAGAGCTGGCCGCGATCAGCGGCCTGTCGTACCGCGACCGCCGAGGCGTGATTGTTCATAATCCTCCGCGCCCCCTTCTCGAGGACATGGACAAGTTGCCGTTCGTGTCGCCGGTCTACAAACGCGACCTCGACGTCCGGAAATACTTCATAGGCTATCTGAAGCATCCCTATCTGTCCTTTTACACCGGAAGAGGATGCAAATCCCGCTGCACATTCTGTCTCTGGCCGCAGACGGTCGGGGGCCACCGCTACCGGACCAGGAGCGTCGGGCATGTGATGGACGAGGTGCGGTGGGCGGTTCGCGCCTTCCCCGAAGTCAAGGAGATATTCTTCGACGACGACACGTTCACCGACAACGCGCCCCGCGCCGCCGAAATCGCGCGCGAGCTCGGGAAGCTCGGTGTCACCTGGTCGTGCAACGCCAAGGCGAATGTCGGCCGCGACCTTCTCAAGACCATGCGCCAGAACGGCCTCCGGCTCCTCCTGGTCGGTTACGAGTTGGGCAATCAGCAAATCTTGCACAACGTCAAGAAGGGCATGCGCATCGATGTGGCCCGGCGCTTCACCCGCGATTGCCACGACCTCGGAATCGTCATCCACGGCACGTTCATCATCGGCCTTCCCGGCGAGACCAGGGAAACGATCGAGGAAACGATCCGCTTCGCTTGCGACATCAATCCTCATACCGTCCAGGTCTCGCTCGCTGCGCCCTATCCAGGAACCGAGCTCTATCGGCAGGCGCTCGAAAACGGGTGGCTTGATTTGGAGCATGGCGAGCTGATCGACAGCCGCGGGCTGCAGGTAGCGCCGCTGCGCTATCCTCAGCTCGACTATCGGGAAAGCTTCGATTCGGTCGAGGCGTTCTACAGACGATTCTATTTCAGGGCCTCGAAGATCGCCGCGATCGTTTCGGAGATGGCGCGGAGCCGGCAGATGCTGGTTCGAAGACTGCGGGAGGGGGTCGAGTTCATGTCGTTCCTGCGCGAGCGCAGGGGGCAGACGACTTGAATTGTATCGTTATCACCGCCGACGATTTCGGCCTTGCGCGCGAGGTCAACGAGGCGGTCGAAATCGGTTGCTCGCAAGGCATACTCTCCGCAGCGAGCCTCATGGTGTCGGCGCCCCACGCCGACGACGCGGTTGCGCGCGCCAACAGGCTGCCGCGCCTGCGCGTCGGGCTTCACCTCGCGCTGACCGACGCCACGCCCACCCTGCCGAGGAAACAAATCCCACGTCTGGTCGACGGAAGGGGGAGGCTGCGCTCGGACCTCGTTCGGCTAGGGCTCGATCTCGCAACGAGCAAGGCGGCGCGGGCGCAGATGCGGGAGGAGATCGAGGCGCAGTTCCGCGCCTTTCGTATGACGGGACTGCATCTCGACCACGTCAATGTTCACCGCCATTTTCATCTGCATCCGGTTGTCGCAGACATGGTCATCGACATCGGCTCTCGATATGGCGCTGGTTCTTTGCGCGTGCCTCGCGAACCGCTGCAAATGATTCGGCCACGTCGCTTGGGGGAAAATATAGTCGAGGATCTATGTTCGCGCGTGCTGCGCCGCCACGCCCGGCTTCGCGGGATTGTGTCGCCGGAGGCGGTGTTCGGATTGCGGTGGTCAGGAAGGATGACGCGCGAGCGATTGCGCTTTCTGCTGGACAGCCTCCCGCGCGGCTTCTGGGAGATCTACCTGCATCCGGCGACAAGCGACGCCTTTCCGGGCCATGCGTCCGGATATCGATATGTCGAGGAGCTAGGAGCGCTCCTCGATCCGGCGAACGCCGAGGCGCTTCGGCGATCTGGCCGGCGCCTCTGCGGATACCGGGATGCGGCCGCCTTGCGACATGAAACCGCATGCCATGAGTTCGAAAGAGTGACGTACTGAACCCAGCTGGTCGTGCCGTCGTTTCTGTTTACGCTTATCCGTTGGAAATTCTCTTTTGTGCGCGTCGCGCAGCCAAGCGGCAGGGTCGGCTGCGCGAACGTCGGCATCATCGTCAGGAGGCGCGAATGGCGGTTGAGGCGGACCCCCCTCGAATGCTTGCTCGGGCGGCGCGCCTGACTCCGTCAAACGACACATTCGGAGTGCTACGGTGGCTACGATCTTCGGGGGGCTCGATCGCAGTGACAACGTCTCCGGGGCGGATCGAACGCGTATGCTCGACGTCACGAACCGACGAGCGACCGGGGCAGAGAAGTAGGATCGATCCTGGCGTGGTGGCGGTCGTGGGGCTTCAGTTCGAGGCCAGAATCATAGCCGGCCCAGCAGTGCGGGCCGTCGTACTCGGAGCGGAGTCGACTCCGCTCATCGCCTTGATTCTTCCGACCGACAGGGGGGTCATCAGCTTCGGCATTTGTGGCGGCCTTGCTCCGGGCCTCGCTCCGGGCGCTTGCGTCGTCGCTTCCTGTGTCTCGGACGGAACGCGCGAATGGGCGACGGACAAGGCCTGGACGAAGAGTCTGGCGCGGTCGATCCCGAACGCCGTCGTCGGCCCGATTCTGGGGGTAGACGCGCCCGTCCTCGACGTCGCCTCCAAGTCGAGGCTTCACAAAAGGCATGGCGCCGTCGCTGTCGACATGGAGTCCCATGTCGCTGCGCTCGCGGCGAGCGCGCATGGCCTGCCTCTGGTTGCGGTGCGAGCCGTGGCGGACGACGCCACATGCGCCCTGATGACGGTCGCACTCGCCGGACGGAGGGCCGATGGGTCGGTGAACGTCGCCGGCGTCTTGGCGGCGTTGCGAAGACAGCCAGGGGAGCTTGCTCCGCTGATACGTCTCGCCATGCGCACAGGTACGGCGCGCGCAGCGCTCGTGCGTCTGCGTCCATTCCTCAGTTCGGACCCGGGAACGCCGTAGGGCCGCTGCGCTGAACGCCGAAGCGGCGGGTCACTCGGCGCCGGCCGCCTGGGCGGCCAGCGTCGCGAGCCGCGCGCCAACCGCCTCCAGGACGAGCCGGTGGGCCTTGGACGCGATATCTTCGAGCGACGGCGAGTTCGCGAGCATCGAGCGTGCGCATTTGCGAATATCGCTCTCGGCCGGAATCTGCGGCAGGTTCATGTCGCGCAGGATATCGGCCGCGCATTGCTGGGCATGGGTGAGCTGAGCATGGAACTGCGCCAGGCGCTTGGCGTCAAGCATCGCCGCGACGGCGCCGGCGATGCGCTCGGCGTTGAAGCGGTCGGCGACCTGGGTCGCCGCGCGCCGAATGACCTTTGATCCGAGCCGCCGGCGATTCTCCAGCACTTCAACCGGGGGGGACTTCAGGCTCCAGATCAATCCCGTGAAGGCCAGAAGCTTCAAGAGATAGAATGTCGGATCATACTCCCACCAACGAAATCCCTGACGGACGCTGCTCTGGAAGGCGTGGTGATTGTTGTGCCACCCTTCGCCCATGGTGAAGATGGCGAGAAGCCAGTTGTTGCGCGAATCGTCGCCGGTGACATAGCGCCGCCGTCCGGCGACGTGCGCGATCGAATTGATGCTGAACGTCGCGTGATAGACCGCGACGGTGCTCCAGAAGAAGCCGACCACGAGGCCCTGCAGGCCAGCCGCGGCGAAACAGGCGATCGCCAGCGCAACAGCCGGCGCCAGTTCGTTCCGGTGCAGCCACATCAGCTCGGGGTACTTGGCCAGATCGGCCACTTTGACGAGGTCCGTCGCTTCGTGGCCCCTGTCGAAGACCCATCCGAAGTGACTGTACAGGAAGCCGCTCTGAACGGGAGAATGGACGTCCTGCGGCGTATCGGAATGCAGGTGGTGTTGGCGATGTTTGGCCGCCCACCACAGGACGCTCTTTTGCGCCGTGGTCTGGGCGAGCGCGGCGAGAACGAACTGGAATACCCGGTTGGTTTCGTAGGCGCGGTGAGAGAAATAGCGGTGGTAGCCGGCCCCGATCGCGAAAATGCGCAACCAGTAGAGTCCGACGCCGATCGCTGCGGCCTTCCACCCGACTCCCGTCCAGATCGCGGCGAGGCAAGCCAGATGCACGAGCGCGAACGGCAGGGCGGACGGATACACAATGTCATGCGACGGCGGGGTTTCGGCGTCGTTCGAAGGCGAGGGGAGATTCTGCGTCATGGCATGCTCTCATAAAGGGCGGGACGAACCGAAGGAAGGCCGTCTGGCGTCAATGAAGGCGCATTTCGTATCAGGAGTGTGAATATGGCAGACGATCGGTCTCGATCTCGTCCCGCTTCTCGGGGTCATCATGCTTCTCCCCCGGAAGGGTGATCTCCTCCTTGAGAGTATCGCGCACATACGCTTTCTGGACCACGACAAAGATGGCGACCATCATCGGCGCCGCAAACACGAAACCGAGGATGCCCGCCAGCGCCCCCAGGCCCGCTATGCCGATCAGCATCAGGGCCGGGGGAATATAGACCATCCGCTTCTGGATTTGCGGCATGACCAGATTGCCCTCGATCTGATGAATCAGGATATACGCCACAAGCGTCCATATGACCTTGTCCGTGCCCCCCGTCACCGCCACCAGCAGGGCCGGAATAGCCGCCAGGATCGGGCCAAGATAGGGGACGAATTCGGTCAGCGTGGCGATCACGCCGAGAGCGAGCGCAGATGGCAGCCCGATCAGCCATA
This sequence comes from uncultured Alphaproteobacteria bacterium, assembly GCA_963823165.1. Taxonomy (GTDB): domain Bacteria; phylum Pseudomonadota; class Alphaproteobacteria; order Rhizobiales; family Beijerinckiaceae; genus Roseiarcus. Next base: position 28,410 of record CAWGKV010000042.1, read on the forward strand.
CCGCCAGCGTCGTCATTATGCCGATCAGCGCCATCTCGATGAATTGTCCCAGCAACCAGTATCGGAGCGCCTGGGCGACCGCGACGATGGTGTCGTCCGCCCATTCCTCCTGCGCGGGGCCGAAGAGACGCACGAGCCCCGTGCGGTAGACCGCCGGCTCGGCCGCCAGATAAGCCGCGCTCATGACGATGACGATCACCGCTTCGAGGACCGTGATGAATGTCGTGACGACTTTGCCGAAAAGGCCCCCGACCGGGACGCTGGCGCCGCTCAGTCGCGACAGGAGAAACTCGCCCGTCGGGTTCTTGTGCAACAGGTCCTGCAGCTGGGCGAGGCCGGCCCGCACCCGGGTCATGACCTCGGAGAATTCCCCGGAGAGTTGCGTGCCGAAGATCCAGCCGCCCAAGGCGACGAGAGCCAGCACGATCAGGCCGGCGATGAGGAGGTCGAGCCAAACCGGCAGAGGCGTCCAGCGCTGCAGCGGTTCCGAAACGACATGCAGGAGAATCGCAATCAGGATCGCGGCAAAGCCGAGGATCAGGATCCAGCCAAGCTGCCAGATGAGGACGGGAACAAGCGCAACCCCGACCGCCAGCGCCGCGTAGGCGAGGAATCGGCGGTAGCTTAGCTGCTGCGCCTGTTGGATCACTACCAGCTTCCGTCTGCAGTATGTCGCCGGCCCACTTTTCAACGCGTCTCTCCGGTACCCGTTCCTCTTCCTCGGGGCCGGCTGCGAACCAAGCGGTCCGGATCGCCTCATTTCGCGGGAACCGAAGCATGACGATGAGCAAGACTGCGCTGGTGACGGGAGCGTCCTCGGGCATCGGCGAGGCGACGGCGCGCGCCCTGCTGAAGGACGGATACGCGGTCTTCGCCGGGGCGAGACGGCTCGAGAGGATGGCGCCCCTCGAGACGCTCGGCGCCCGGCTCGTCTTCCTCGACCTCGCCGACGACGCGTCGAACGTCTCGGCCGTCGAAACCATCATGAAGGAAACCGGCCGGCTCGACGTTCTGGTCAACAACGCCGGCTACGGCTGCCTCGGCGCGCTCGAGGACGTGTCGCTCGCCGAGGCGCGCCGCCAGTTCGAAGTGTGCCTGTTCGGCCTCGCCCGCCTGTGCCAGCTCGCCCTGCCGATCATGCGCAGCCAAGGTAGCGGCCGCATCGTCAACGTCGGCTCGATGGCCGGAAGGTTCGGCGAGCCTTTCGGCGCCTGGTATCACGCGGCGAAATTCGCCCTCGAAGGCCTCAGCGACTGTTTGCGGATGGAGGCGGCGCCCTTCGGCGTCAGCGTCATTCTCGTCGAACCGGGAACGATCCGCACCGAGTTCGGAGGGGCCGCCGCCGAGAGCCTCATCCGCGCCTCCGGCGAAACCGCCTACGCGCCTTACGCGCGCCGTCACGCGAAGATGCTGGCGTGGAACGAGTTGTCAAAAGTCCCGTCATCGCCCGAAGGGGTCGCAAGGACGATCGCACGCGCGGTTCGCGCCGACCGGCCGAAAGCGCGCTATCCGACAGGCGCCGCGGCGCGCCCGATGATCTTTCTGCGCCACATCGCTCCGGACTGGCTGTTCGATCGCCTCATGTGGCGGATCTCGCAATCGTTCGGCTGAGGCGGACTGGTGCTTCCCTGCCGGCGCGGCGGCCTTGCGCAAGTATGGACGGGCACAGGCAATTTCAAAGGATTAGGCGCCGAAAACTGTCCTCGGCAGTTTTCGGGAATTTTCGCTGAGTTGACTAAAATCCTTCGTCTTTTTAGGCGATAACCACAAATATTTCACGTTAAACTGGCCGCGCTCAGGCTGCCTTCTTCTTGCGCTTCGCCGGCGGCGGAGCTGGACGGGCCGGCCTCGGCGGCGCGGCGTTCTCATCGAAAAGCTCCGCCAGCTTCTCCGTCATCGCCCCGCCGAGTTCCTCGGCGTCGACGATCGTCACGGCGCGGCGATAGTAGCGCGTCACGTCGTGGCCGATGCCGATGGCGATGAGCTCGACGGGCGAATGCGTCTCGATCTCCTCGATGACGTAGCGCAGATGCCGCTCGAGGTAATTGCCGGGGTTGACCGACAGCGTCGAATCGTCGACCGGGGCGCCGTCCGAGATCATCATCAATATTTTGCGCTGCTCCGGGCGCCCGAGCAGGCGCTCATGCGCCCAGTCGAGCGCCTCGCCGTCGATGTTCTCCTTGAGCAGCCCCTCGCGCATCATCAGACCGAGGTTTTTCCGCGACCGGCGCCAGGGCGCGTCGGCGGCCTTGTAGATGACGTGCCTGATGTCGTTGAGCCGGCCCGGATTGGGCGGCTTGCCCGCCTGGAGCCAGGTCTCGCGCGACTGCCCGCCCTTCCAGGCGCGGGTCGAGAAGCCGAGGATCTCGACCTTGACGCCGCACCGCTCGAGAGTCCGGGCGAGGATGTCGGCGCAGGTCGCCGCTACCGTGATCGGCCTGCCGCGCATCGAACCCGAATTGTCGAGGAGCAGCGTCACCGCCGTGTCGCGGAACGCCATGTCCTTTTCCTGCTTGAACGACAACGGCTGCTGCGGATCTATGATGATGCGCGGCAGGCGGGCGGAGTCAAGCGTGCCCTCCTCGAGGTCGAACTCCCACGAGCGGTTCTGCTGCGCCAACAGGCGCCGCTGCAGCCGGTTGGCGAGGCGCGCCACGACCGGCGCCATGTTCAGGAGCTGCTTGTCGAGATATTCGCGTAAGCGTTGCAGTTCTTCGGGATCGCACAATGCGTCGGCGTCGACGATTTCGTCGAACCGGGTGGTGTAGGCCTTGTAGTCCGGGCCTCGCCTGTCCTGCGGCTGCGGCTGCGGCGGGCGGTTCTCGGCCGCCTCCTCGGCGTCGCCGGCGTCGCCCTCGTCCTCGAGCTCGGCCGATGGGGCCTCGACCGTGTCCATCGCCCCCTCGTCGGCGTCGTCGGACGTGTCGTCCGCCGCCTCTCGCTGCATCGAGTCCTCGGACTGCTGCTCTTCGCCCTCCCCTTCCGCTTCGTCCGGCTCCTCAGGCGGATTTTTCTTCTCCTCGTCCTCGGAATCCTCGGCGTCGGCGTCCGAGTTGCTGGCGAGGCCGAGCGAGGTCAGAAGCTTCTGCACGAGCCTGGCGTAGGCGCGCTGGTCGAGGAGGGCGCCGTCCAGCCGGTCGAGGTCGCGGCCCGCCTTCTCCTCGATGAAGCCCCGCCAGAGTTCGGTGAGGCGCCGCGCGCCGGGCGGCGGCTTCATGCCGGTCAGGCGCTCGCGCGCCAGCATGGCGACGGCGTCCTCGATGGGCGCCTCCTCGCGCGTGCGCGCTTCGGCGAACGGACTGCGATGATAGCGGTCGTCGAGCATCGCCGTCAGGTTCGACGCCACGCCCTGCATCCGGCGAGCGCCGATCGCTTCGACCCGCGCCTGCTCGACGGCGTCGAACAGGGCCCGCGCCGCGGGGTTCTGCGGCGCGTGCTTCCGGTGGATCGCGTCGTTGTGGCAGGCGAGCCTCAGCGCGAAGGAATCGGCGAGTCCGCGGAGGATGGCCGCCTCGCGCGGGTTGGCCTTGCGCGGCGGCTCGGGCAGCCGGGCCTTCGGCCCTTCAGGGCCGGTAATGAGCGCGGGCTTGTCGGCGGAAAAGGCGACCTCGAGCTCCGGATGGCGGGCCATGGCGCGGGTGCACGACACCAGCGCCCGCTTGAACGGTTCGTTAGGTTGGTCCGTTTTGGTCGCGGGCTTGCGGTTGCTGGTCGGCTTGACGTCGACGCTCGACATGAAAACCTTCTTCTGGCGGCGCGCTCGTGTGACGGGCGTTAATCATCTCTATAGGCCGCGCCCGCGGACGGCGGCAAGACAACGGCGGGTCAACCCGACCGGGGGACCCGGGTTCCCCTCGAGGGGAGCCTTGCGCTCCCATTGACGGTCTCGAAGCACAGGTTAGATATGCATGGCGAGCCCGATCCGCGAGGGCGATCCGCGCTGCGACCCTCAAAAGCGAGGAAATTTCGATGAACGCGCCCGCATTCCCCGCTCCGGAACTCGCGATCCCGGTCGAATTCCAGTCCTGCTTCGCCGCCCAGCGCGCCGCCTATCTCAAGGCGCCGGAGCCGAGCCATGGAGAGCGGGCCGCCGACCTGAAAGCGCTCGGACGCCTCATCAGGGACAACCAGGCAGCGATCGTCGCCGCCATCAACGCTGACTACGGGAACCGGAGCGAATTCGAAACGCTGACGCTCGAAGTGTTTGGCGTGCTCGGCGGCCTCCACGATGCGTCGAAGCGGCTGAAAAGCTGGATGAACCCACGCCGGAGGGGCGTCGACCATCTCACTTTCGCCGGCGCCAGAAACCGGCTTATACCCCAGCCGCTCGGGGTGGTTGGCGTCATCGTGCCGTGGAACTTCCCGCTGTTCCTCAGCTTCTCGCCCCTCGTCAGCATTTTCGCCGCGGGAAATCGGGCGATGGTGAAGATGTCGGAGAATTCGCGGCGTCTGGCCGAACTGCTGATCCAAATCACGCCGAAATATTTTCCCGCTGACAAGCTCGCCTTCTTCGACGACGGCGGCGGCCGTGGGCCGGCCTTCTCTTCGCTGCCTTTCGACCATCTCCTGTTTACCGGATCCGGCGCGACCGGCCGTTCGGTGATGGCCAACGCCGCGAAGAATCTCACGCCGGTGACGCTCGAGCTCGGGGGCAAATCGCCGGCGATCGTGGCGCCAGACTTCCCGATCAAGACCGCGGCGGAGCGCATCCTGTGGGCGAAGACGGTCAACGCCGGCCAGGTCTGCACCGCCGTCGACTACGTCTTCCTGCCGAGAGGCGCCGAGACCGGGTTCGTCGACCATTGCCGGCGCCTGTTCGCCAGGCGCTACCCGGACATCAACGGGCCGGACTTCACCTCGATCATCGACGAGCGCTCCCACGGCAGGCTGAAAGCCGCGCTCGAGGACGCGGGCGCGAAAGGCGCAACGCTGATCAATCTGGCCGAAGGCCAGACGCCGGACGCCTCCAAGCGCAAGTTCCCGCCGCATCTGGCGCTGAACCCGACGGCCGACATGGAGATCATGCGGCGCGAGATTTTCGGCCCGATCCTGCCGATCCGCCTGTACGACCAGCCGCAGGACGTGGTCGACGCCATCAACGCGGGCGATCGGCCGTTGGCGATCTACCCCTTCACCAATCATGCGGAAACTCGCGACTTCTATCTTTCGCGGGTGATGTCCGGAGGCGTCGGGGTGAATGAAGCCATCGTCCATGTCGGCCAGCACGACCTGCCGTTCGGCGGGGTGGGGGCGAGCGGCATGGGGCACTATCATGGACGCGAGGGCTTCGACACCTTCTCGAAGCTCCGGCCCGTCTTTCAGCAGGGGCGATTTTCGTCGGTGCAGATGTTGTTGCAGCCGCCCTATGGCCGCCTGTCGAGGCGGATCGTCGATTTCATGCTCCGGATGAAGAGCTGAGCCGGCCGGTTTGCGCAAGCGCTCGTCCGGCGGCCCTGTTCGGACACCTTTTCCGTGAGCACGGCATTCATTACGAATAATCGCCCCCAGCTGAACGTTCCCTCCGCGAGTTCAGCTTTTGGAGGCCAGACCATGCGCGTCGAATTCTTCAAATCAATATGTTTCTCTGTCGCGATAGGCGCGCTCGCCGCCTTGCAGGCGGCGACATCCGCGCTGGCGGCGGACGATTGGCGCATCGACCCCACCCGCACGTCGATCGAATTCGCGATCGACGCCGTTGGCTTTCCGCGCACGGAGGGCCGGTTTCGTCGTTTCGAGGGCCGCATTTCGGTCGATTTCGACCATCCCGGTCGGAGCAGCGTGGTCTTTCACGTCCAGTCGCAGTCCGTCGATGTCGGCTCGGCGTCGTTCAGCGACTACCTTCGTTCAGTGGCCTTCCTCGACGCGGCCGGACACCCGTCGATCGACTTCGTTTCGACGTCCGTCGAACGGATCAACGATCATGCCGTACGCGTCTCCGGGAACCTGACGCTGATCGGCGTGACCAAACCGATCGCCGTCGACGTCGCGGTCGAGCGGGCCGGCTCGGGCGGACGCCAGCGCCTCGAGTTCCACGCCGAAACGAAGATCGACCGGCTCGAATTCGGCATGAATTCCGGTTACCCGCTCGTCTCGCGCGAGGTGGACCTCAAAATATCGAGCGTGGCGGAGGAGATTTGAGCGGCGATGCCCGGCCGGCGCGCTGGAGCGGGCTCCTGATTGCGCTGCACTGGCTTGCGGGCAGCCTGATCCTCGAACTCCTCGTCCACGGCTGGATCATGCTTCATGCGGACTTGCGCGCCGCGACCGCCTTCGCTCTCTATCAGTCGCACAAGTCGGTAGGCTTCGTCGTCCTGGCGCTGACACTTGCGCGCCTCGTGTTGCGCTGCGGCCGCAAAGCGCCGCAGCCTCGCGGCCGGCCCTGGGAATGGCGGCTCGCCGGAATTGTTCAGGCGGCGCTCTACGCGCTGACCATCGCCGCGATCGTTTCCGGCTGGCTCGTCGTTTCGACCTCGCCGCTGCCGATTCCGACGAGCTTCTTCGGCCTCTTCGTCGTTCCCGGCATCGCCCCGCCGGACGCCGCGCTGTTCGCCGGCGCGACTTTCGCGCATGAACTTGCCGCCTGGTCGATCGCCGCTCTCGCCGCGCTGCATCTCGCCGGCGCGCTCAAGCATCATTTCATCGATCGGGACGACGTGCTGGCCCGCATGCTGCCGCGGCGGAGGCGGCCTGACCGGCGAGCATGATGGTCTAAACGATGCTCCGCCTAGCGAGGGAACCGGGGCGCCGATTGGCGCGTTCGGTTCCGTTCACATGCGGGAAACTGAAAAAGTTTGCAGCCCTGACGGGAGAGGCCCTAGCGGCGATCAGCCGCGGGAAACAAGGAGGTTCTCATGATTCGCGCGGCTCTTCGTATTTTCGCCTTGGCGGCCGGCCTCGCCGCGCTTGCCTCGGTCCCGTCCCCAGCCGCGGCGATGCGCTACGGCGGGTTCCACGGCGGAGCCAGGATGGGCGGGTTCCACGGCGGAGCCAGGATGGGCGGCTTCCACGGCTGGGGCGGCGCCCACCGCGTCGCCGGCTGGGGCGGCGGCTGGGGCGGCCACCGCTTCGGCGGCTGGGGCGGCGGACACGGCTGGCGTTACGGCTACGGCTATGGCTGGCGTCACGGCTACGGCTGGCGCGGCTACGGCTGGCGCGGCGGGTATCTCGCCGGGGGAGTGGTCGGAGGCTACGGCTATCCCTATTATGGCGGTGGATATTACGTGGGCTACGGGTATCCTTACCGCAGCTGCTGGTGGTACCGGCGCTTCGCCCCCTACAGCATCCCAGCGAGATGCGTGGCCTACGGATACGGGTACGGATACGTCGCCCCCGTCTACGGCTATTCTTATGGCTATGGCTGGCCGGGCTATCGGTACGGCTACGGCTATCGACGCTACGGCTGGGGCGGAGGGTATGGCCGCTGGGCCGGCTGGCACGGCGGCTATCGCCACTGGGCCGGCGGCTGGCACGGCGGGTATCGCCACTTTGCCGGCGGGTGGCATGGCGGGTACCGCCACTTTGCCGGCGGGTGGCATGGCGGCTTTGGCGGGGCGCACGTGGCAGGGATGGGCGGCCATTTCGGCGGAGCGCACATGGCAAGGATAGGCGGCCATTTCGGCGGCGGACATTTCCGCCACTGACGCCGCGGGCTGGGAGCGCTCGGTCGTCGCGGGTAAAGCCACCACGACCGACGCTCGGAAAGCCTGCTTCGAAGCGAGACGCGACGGCCGGAACGCCCCTGCCTCCACCGCGTTCTGCGGCTGAACGCGCGCGGCATTTCCCCATTGGTCAGGTCCGGTCGAGCGAGTCGCCGAGTCCGCCCGCGCCATAGAGGCGTCGTCGCAAAAACATGTCATCCCAAGCCGCGAACGAATCCGGAAGGCGCAGGCGAAGCGACGTCGGCGTCGCGGCCGCGGACGTGATCGAGGCGGTCTTCGGCCCGGATCCGGGCTTGCTGCGTTTCCGGATGGCGGCCAGAACCCTGATCTCCGCGGGCGCGACGCTCGGAGCGCTGCTGTTGCTGCTCGGCGGGGCCAGCCTGCAGGCGATCGCCGCCATCATGCTCGGATTTATGTCGTGCCTGTTCTCGAACATTGCGGTTCGCGACCCTCACATTCGCCAGCAGGCGGTCACCTTGTCGCTGCTCCCGCTGCCGACGCTCGGGTCGGTCGCCGTCGCATCGTATCTCTCCGCCTGGCCCTGGGCGTCCGATCTCGGCTTCATCGTGGTGGTGATGGCGGCCGCGGCGGCCCGGTCGTTCGGCCCTCGCGGCATGGCCCTCGGCATGGTCGCCTTCATCGCCTACTTCGTCGGCGTGATCCTGAAGCCGCCGCTCACCGACATGCCGAACCTCGCGATCGCCGTGGCGATCGGGATCGGCGCGGCCGCGGCGGTGCGCCTGGCTCTGCTGCCGGACCGGCCGCGGGCAGCGCTCGTGCACATGCAGCGCTACATCTATCGCCGGCTCGAGCGCCTCATCCGGCTGGCCGACGAGATGCTTGCCTCCGACCCGGGCGAACGAGCCGGTGAGACCCATGTTTCGCTCAGGCGGGCGCGGGCGGAGATCGCCCGCCTGCAGGACGCCCTGCTGGCGGCGCAGGAGCAGCTCGATTCGCTCCGGGAGGAGGACCAGCCGCGCGCGCCGAGCGCGCTGTTCGCGCTGGGCCTCGATGCGGAGCGTCTCGCCAGAATTGCGGCGCGGGAGCGACCCGACGAGCCTCGCGAAGAGCTTCGCGCGCAGCTCGCCCTCGTCGCGGAACAGCTGAGGGCCGGCGGCGAGGCGCCCTCCCGCGCGGTCCTTCGCCCGCAGGGAAAATTCGCCGTGGCGATTGATCGGTTCGAGCGGGATCTCGCCCGCCTTTCGCGCGAGCTTGGCTCGGCGCGATGATCCGAGGGTTCCTGCAACGGCCTTCGGTCCGGAATGCATTGCAGGCGGGTGTCGGCGTCGGTCTCGCCATCGCATTGGGGCACCTCGTTTCCGGGCGGCGCTGGTACTGGGCGGTAATCGCCGCCTTCATCATCGGCGCCGGCGTGCAGTCCCGCGGCGAGGCCTTGGTCAAGGGCCTCCAGCGCACCGCCGGCACGCTCGCCGGCATCGCCGCGGGGATCGGCGTAGCGACCGCGGTGTCCGGACATACGGAGCTTGCGCTCATACTGGTGCTGGTCTGCATCACCGTGGCCTATTATTCGTTTCAGGGCGCCTACGGGGTGATGATTTTCTTCATCACGATCATGCTGGCCCTGCTCTACGGGATGCTGGGACAGTTTCGGCCGGAGCTTCTCGTCCTCAGGCTCGAAGAGACCGCGATCGGGGTGGCGGCCGGGCTTGTCGCCACCACCCTTCTCCTGCCGATCCGGGAGAACGAGGTTTTTCGTGACGGGGCCGTCGCGTTCCTGGACGCACTCGGCGATCTTCTGGCGAAGGTTTGCGCACGTGACGACGCCACGCTGCATGATGCCACGTCGCGCCTTGTGTCCAGCCTGCAGGCCCTGCGCCAATCGGTGGGCGCGGTCAAGCGCGGCTGGATCCCGCTCGTTCCGCGGGGATATCTGGAGGCGATGCGCGCCGCGCGGCGCTGCGCCTATTGGGCCCGAGAGCTCACGGAGAGCGGGATTTCCGGCGGGAAAGGGTGTGCACCGGCGATCGCGCGCGTCGAACGTATCCACGCGCGGCTTGCAGCTGGCGGCGATTGCGGAAGGACTGTTTGCGGTGAGGAAAGCGCGGCGACGGGCGCCGAGCCGGAAGAAGTGACCGGACTTCTCGACGCGCTCGACCGGTTCGAAAAAAGCCTCACCGGACTTGGCCTGGCCCAGGCGGGCGGCCTGGGAAAGAAGTGCGGGAGAGACAGGAAGCCCTAACATCTTTTCAGGGGTCATCACAGTCGGACGGCCGACGATCTTCCCGCGCCGTTACGCCGCCTTCATGCCCGCTTCAGTGCGTTCGCGCAGGCGGTCCCGCGGGGTCCGGGCCTTGCATACGCAGGCTGAGTGGACGAGGCGATAACATCGGAGCGAAAGAACCGCCGTTGTACGCTCGCGATCCCGCCCGTTCCGCCGTTTGGCCACGGTCGATGTCCGCCCAAACCTGAAGTTCAAACTGACCCTCTACCGAAGACGCCGGCTACTTCCCTGCCGGGCTGGCGCCCATCTCGGCGGAGATGGCCCGCGCCGTCTTCAGCACGAGCGCGCCGAGTTGCGCAATCCGTTCCTCGGGGATTCGCGCCGTCGGCCCCGATGCTGACGCCGCCCCTATGCAGTCGCCGGTTTCGTCGAAGATCGGCGCCGCGATGCAGCGCAAGCCGACGGCATGCTCCTCGTCATCGACGGCGTATCCGGCGGCTCGCACCCGCTCGAGGTCGGCGCGCAGCCCTGACGGCGACGTGATCGTCTTGACCGTCAAACGCGGCATCCCGCGTTGATGCAGAATCTTAGACAGTGTCTTGTCTGACGTCGCCGACAGGATCGCCTTGCCGACTGCCGAGCAATGCAGCGGAACGCGCGAGCCGGGGCGGGCGAACACGCGCATCATCTGTCGACATTCGACCTGCGCCAGGTAAACGGCCTCGCCTTCGTCTTCGACGGCAAGATTGACGGTCTCTCCGCTGTCTTCCATCAGACGCCGCATGTGGGCCCTGGCCAGGCCGACGAGGCTGCGGGTCTTGGTGAAGGCGCAGCCGGTGACGAAGGCCTGCACTCCGACCGACCATAGCCGCCCCTCATGGTCGAACCTGACGTAGCGCTCCTGCTCCAGAGTGGTGAGCAGCCGATGCGCGGTCGACGAAGGCAAGCCGACTTGCTGCGCCAGTTCGGTCAGGGTTGAGCCCTCGTCGGGCAATTCGGCTATCCGGTTGAGGAGCGCCAGCGCTCGCACCAGCGACTGCACCTGATCGCCGCCACTGATCGGAGGCGCCGCCCGGCGGCGCGGTTCGACCTGTTTTTTGCTTATCGCCCTTTGTCGCATTCCGGCCTCGCGTCCGACCTGGCAGCCCCGGTAATCGTTATCAATATGAAATGACGCATAGAACAGGGCTCGGTTCCGCGATACGGGAAAACGTTCGCGACTATAGCGCCTGAGACGGCATAGAAGGATGCAACTCGTTGGCAAGTTGGTATAATCCTGGATCGTTCCCGTATCCCGGAATTATCCCCAAAAGGTCTCGCCGCCGTGCCATTCTCCGTTCAGCGATGTAGCCGCGCGGGAGGACCAAATGGCGAGGATGAAAGCAGTGGACGCCGCAGTGCTCGTGCTGGAGCGCGAAGGCGTTTCGGTCGCATTCGGCGTGCCCGGCGCCGCGATCAACCCGTTCTATGCAGCGCTGCGCAACCGTGGCTCCATTCGCCACATCCTGGCGCGCCATGTCGAGGGCGCGTCGCATATGGCCGACGGCTACACGCGCGCCAGGGCCGGAAACATCGGCGTGTGCATCGGAACCTCCGGCCCCGCCGGGACCGACATGATCACCGGCATCTACGCGGCGGCTGCGGATTCCGTGCCGATCCTGTGCATCACCGGGCAGGCGCCGCGGGCGAGGTTATATAAGGAGGACTTCCAGGCGATCGACATCGAATCGATCGCCAAGCCGGTGGCGAAATGGGCGGTCTGCGTGCGCGAGCCCGCCCTCGTGCCGATGGTGTTCCAGCAGGCCTTCCATGTGATGCGCTCCGGCCGCCCGGGGCCGGTGCTGATCGATCTGCCGATCGACGTGCAGACGTCAGAGATAGAATTCGACATCGACACCTATCAGCCTCTGCCGGTCTATAAGCCGGCGGCCTCCCGCAAGCAGGCGCGGCGAGCGATCGAGATGCTGAACGCGTCGCAGCGGCCGCTGATCGTCGCGGGCGGCGGCGTCATCAACGCCGACGCCAGCGATCTCCTCGTCGAGTTTGCTGAACTCACCGGCGTGCCGGTTGTCCCCACCCTTATGGGCTGGGGCGCGATTCCGGACGACCACCCGCTGATGGCCGGGATGGTTGGCCTGCAGACCAGCCATCGCTACGGCAACGCCACCTTCCTGAAGTCCGACTTCGTCCTCGGCATCGGCAACCGCTGGGCCAACCGCCACACCGGCTCCATCGACGTCTACAAAAAGGGCCGGACCTTCGTGCATGTCGACATCGAGCCGACCCAGATCGGCCGCGTGTTCGGGCCGGATTTCGGCATCGTCTCCGACGCCCACGCGGCGCTCGAGCTCTTCATCGAGGTCGCCCGCGAGCTGAAGGCTGAGGGCGCGCTGAAGGATCGCTCGGACTGGGCGGGGCAGTGTCTGCATCGCAAGGAGAACATGCTGCGGCGCAGCCATTTCGACCAAGTTCCGCTGAAGCCCCAGCGCGTCTACCAGGAAATGAACGAGATCCTGGATCGGGACACCTGCTACGTTACGACGATCGGACTGTCGCAAATCGCAGGCGCGCAATTCCTGCATGTCTACAAGCCTCGGAACTGGATCAACTGCGGGCAGGCCGGGCCCCTCGGATGGACCCTGCCCGCGGCTCTCGGCGTCCGCGCCGCCGATCCGGACAGGAAGATCGTGGCGCTGTCCGGCGACTACGACTTCCAGTTCATGATCGAGGAGCTCGCGGTCGGCGCGCAGCACAAGCTGCCCTTCCTGCATGTGGTGGTGAACAATTCATACCTTGGCCTGATCAGGCAGTCGCAGCGCGCTTTCCAGATGGATTTCGAGGTCAGTCTCGCCTTCGAGAACATCAACGCGAAGCCCGATGGCGACGCCGTTCCCGGCTATGGCGTCGATCACGTGGCCGTCGCCGAAGGGCTCGGCTGCAAGGCCATCCGGGTCAAATCCGCCAACGAGTTCAAGGCGGCTTTCGACCGGGCGCAGGCGCTCATGGCCGAGCACCAGGTCCCCGTGGTGCTCGAATTCATCCTCGAACGGGTCACCAACATTTCGATGGGCGCCGAGATCGACAGCGTGAACGAGTTCGAGGAGATCCTCTGCCTCGATCCCAACCTCTCGATCCGGGAAAGCCAGGAGATGGAGGGCGTCGGGGGGTCCTAGCAACCAGGGTTTGCGCCCGGACCGCCCGCGGCGCGCCGCGAAGCGGACGCCGGTCGGCGCCATCGCTCGCAAGTCAGGGAGAGTTCGATGCCGAAATTCGCCGCGAATCTGACCATGATGTTCACGGAGCTGCCGTTCCTCGATCGCTTCGCGGCCGCCGCCGCTGCGGGCTTCGACGCCGTCGAGTTCCTGTTCCCCTATGACTTCGACAAGCAGCGGCTCGCCGGCTTGCTGAAGGACCACGGCCTGGCCCTGGTCCTGCACAATCTGCCGGCCGGCGACTGGGCCGCGGGCGAGCGCGGCATCGGCTGCCACCCCAGCCGCATCGAGGAATTCCGGGCGGGCGTCGATCGCGCCATCGAATACGCGACCGCGCTCGCCTGCCCGAAGGTGAACTGCCTCGCCGGCATCCTGCCGGCGGGCGTCGCGGCGGAAACCGGCCGCGCGACGCTCGTCGAAAACTTGCGCTACGCCGCAGGCAGGCTCAAGGCGGCGGGCGTCGGCCTCGTGCTCGAACCGGTCAACACCCGCGACATTCCTGGCTTCTTCGTCGACCGCACGGCGCCCGCGCTCGCGATCATCGAGGCCGTCGGCTCGAAGAACCTTAAGCTGCAATACGACATCTATCACGCGCAGGTGATGGAGGGCGATCTCGCGCACACGCTCGAGACCCAGTTCGCCCGCATCGGCCACATCCAGCTCGCCGACAATCCGGGCCGCCACGAGCCGGGCACCGGCGAAATCAACTTCCCCTTCCTGTTCCGCCGCATCGACGAGCTCGGCTATGCCGGCTGGATCGGCTGCGAATACAAGCCGCGCGGCGCCACGACGGCGGGGCTGGACTGGCTCGCGCCCTATCGGACGAAGCCCCGCGCCGCATCGCTTTCGTGAGGCTTCCTGAAGTTGGAGACAGTCATGAGCAACATCGGCTTCATCGGCCTCGGCATCATGGGGCGTCCCATGGCGGGCCATCTTCTCGCCGGAGGACACAAGCTCTTCATCCACACGCGACGCGATCCGCCCAAAGAGCTCACGGAGAAGGGCGCCGTCGCCTGCGCGAACGGCGGTGACGTGGCGCGCAACTCCGACGTCGTCATCACCATGGTCCCCGATACGCCGGATGTGGAAGACGTGCTGTTCGGCCAGGGCGGCGTCGCCGAGGGGCTCGCGCCCGGCAAGATCGTGGTCGACATGAGCAGCATCTCGCCGATCGCCACCAAGGACTTCGCCAGGCGGGTCAACGAGCTCGGCTGCGACTATCTCGACGCGCCGGTGTCCGGCGGCGACGTCGGCGCCAAGGCCGCGAGCCTCACCATCATGGTCGGCGGCCCGCAAGACGCCTTCGACAAGGTCAAGCCGATTTTCGAGCTGATGGGCAAGAACATCACGCTCGTCGGCGGCAATGGCGATGGCCAGACAACCAAGGTCGCCAACCAGATCATCGTCGCGCTCACCATCGAGGCGGTCGGGGAGGCGCTGCTGTTCGCCTCCAAGGCCGGCGCCGATCCGGCGCGGGTCCGGCAGGCGCTGATGGGCGGCTTCGCCAATTCCCGCATCCTCGAGGTCCATGGCGAGCGGATGGTGAAGCGCAATTTCCAGCCCGGCTTCCGAATCGCGCTCCATCAGAAGGACCTGAACCTCGCTCTTCAGGGGGCGCGCAGCCTCGGCGTGAGTTTGCCCAACACAGCGACCTGCCAGGAGCTGTTCAACGCCGCGGTCGCTGCAGGCGGCGCGGCGTGGGACCATTCGGGGATGGCGCGGGTGCTGGAGCGGCTCGCCTGCCACGAGATCGGCCAGAAGGCCTCCGCCTTGTAGACGCGACCGCTGGCCGCCCGGCCGCGCTCACCGCGTGCGGCTGCAGGCCGGCGGCCAAACCGGGGAGGAGATGACTCATGACGGAGCGGGCGCTGTTGCGTCGCATGTTCGCGGCGGCCGTGGAAGCGGCCAAACCCGGCGTCTGCGTGCCGCCGCATCTGCCGCCACCTCCGGCTGGGCGAACCGTCGTCGTCGGGGCGGGCAAGGCGGCGGCGTCGATGGCCGCCGCCGTCGAGGCCAACTGGCCGCCGGAGCGCCCGCTGGGCGGCCTCGTCGTCACCCGCTACGGGCACGGCGTCGGGCCGCTCGCGCGCATCGAGGTGGTCGAGGCGAGCCATCCCCTGCCGGATGAGGCAGGCCGGGCCGCTGCGGCGCGGATCCTCGATCTGGTTCGCGGCCTCGGTCCCGAGGACCTCGTGCTGTGCCTGATTTCGGGCGGCGGGTCGGCCCTTCTCTCTCTGCCCGCGCCGGGAATCGAGCTCGCGGACAAGCAGGCGGTGAACCGCGCCCTGCTTAACAGCGGCGCCGGCATCCACGACATCAACTGCGTCCGCAAGCACCTCTCGGCGATCAAGGGCGGGCGGCTCGCGGCGGCGGCCGCGCCGGCAAAGGTCGTCTCGCTGATCATTTCGGACGTGCCCGGCGATGATCCCTCCGTCATCGCGTCCGGCCCGACCGTGCCGGACCCGAGCACGCTCGCCGACGCGCGCGCCGTCCTGAAGCGCTTTGGCATCATCCCGCCGCCCGCGGTCGAGGCGCGCCTCTCCGACCCGGCCGCCGAGACGCCGAAGCCAGGCGACCCGGCGTTCGCCAACACCCAGACCCGCGTCGTCGCCGCTCCGCAGGCCTCCCTGGAGGCGGCCGCCGAAGTCGCGCGCGAAGCCGGAATTCAGCCTCTGATCCTCGGCGACGCGATCGAGGGCGAGGCGGCGGAGGTCGGCCGCGTCATGGCCGGGATCGCCCGGCAGGTCGCCGTCCATCGTCAGCCGGCGCCGCCGCCCTGCGTCCTGATCTCGGGCGGCGAGACGACGGTGACGGTGCGGGGAGGCGGACGCGGCGGACGCAACGTCGAATTTCTGCTCGCGCTCGCGGTCCAGCTCGCCGGCCTCGCCGGCGTCTACGCGCTGGCCGCCGACACCGACGGCGTCGACGGCGCGGAGGAAGTTGCCGGCGCCATCGTCGCTCCCGACACGTTGGCGCGCGCGGCGAGCCTAGGCATCAGCGCCAAGGACCGGCTCGCGGACAACGACGGCCATGGCTTCTTCGCTGCGCTGAACGACCAGGTGGTCACCGGACCGACGCTGACCAACGTCAATGACTTCCGCGCGATCCTGATCAACCCCATATGAACGGAGGTCGTCCGGCAGAGGCATGAAAGCCAAGCGCAAAGCCAGGATCTTGTTCGCCCCGCTCATCCCCGCCATCGGAGGCGCCTCGTGTTAAAAATGCCCGCCCCCGACGAAGCCGTGCTCGCCCGGCGCGCCGAGATCGTCGCCGCCCTGCGCCGGATCGTGCCGGGCGAAGGCGTGATCGACAGCGACAACGAGCGCCGCGCCTTCGAATGCGACGGGCTGACTGCCTATCGCCAGATTCCCATGGTCGTGGCGCTCCCCGAAACCACCGCGCAGGTTTCCGAGATCCTGCGCTACTGCCTGATGAACCGGATCAAGGTCGTGCCGCGCGGCGCGGGCACTTCGCTTTCCGGCGGCGCGCTGCCGCTCGCGGATGGCGTTCTCGTCGGTCTGGGCAAGTTCAACCGCATCCTCGACATCGACGTCGAGAACCGCTGCGCCGTGGTGCAGCCCGGGGTCACCAATCTCGGCATCACCCACGCCGTCCAGGACCGCGGCCTCTACTATGCCCCCGACCCGTCGAGCCAGATCGCCTGCACCATCGGCGGCAACGTGGCGGAGAATTCGGGCGGGGTTCATTGCCTGAAATACGGGCTCACCACCAACAACGTCATCGGCGTCGAGATGGTGCTGATGGACGGCGAGGTCGTGCGCATCGGGGGCAAGCATTTCGATTCTCCAGGCTACGACCTGCTCGGGGTCATGGTCGGCTCCGAAGGCATGCTGGGCGTCGTCACCGAGGTGACCGTGCGCCTCCTGCCGAAGCCGCCCGGCGCCCGGGCGCTCATGATCGGCTTCGCGACGATCGAGGGCGCGGGCGACTGCGTCGCGGAAGTGATCGCGGCCGGAATCATCCCCGGCGGCATGGAGATGATGGACAGGCTCGCCGTCGAGGCCGCCGAGGCCTTCGTCCATGCCGGCTATCCCCTCGACGCCGAGGCGCTGCTGATTGTCGAGCTCGACGGCTGCGAGGCGGAAGTGGATCATCTCGTCTCCGCGGTGGAGTCGATCGCCGCGAGGCACGGCGCCACCAGCTGCCGCACGAGCCGGTCCGAGGAGGAGCGGCTCCTGTTCTGGGCCGGACGCAAGGCGGCCTTTCCCGCGGTCGGCCGGATCTCGCCCGATTACTACTGCATGGACGGGACAATCCCGCGCAAGCGGGTCGGCGCCGTCCTCAAGCGCATGCGAGAGATGGAGGGGCGCTACGGCCTGCGCGTGGCGAACGTCTTTCACGCCGGCGACGGGAACCTCCATCCGCTGATCCTCTATGATGCGAACAGGCCGGGCGAGCTCGACAAGGCCGAGGCGTTCGGCGCCGACATCCTGCGTCTCTGCGTCAAGGTCGGCGGCGTGCTGACGGGCGAGCATGGGGTCGGGGTCGAGAAGCGCGATCTCATGGACGCGATGTTCAACGAGAGCGATCTCGATCAGCAGCAGCGCCTCAAATGCGCCTTTGATCCCGAAAGCCTGCTCAATCCCGGGAAGGTGTTCCCGCAGCTTTGCCGGTGCGCCGAGCTTGGCCGCGTGCATGTCCACGCCGGAAAGCTTCGCTTTCCCGACCTGCCGCGCTTTTAACGGGGGGCGCCCATGACCATCCTTCAACCGGCGGACGCCGGCGAAGCCGCGGACGCGATCGCCTGGGCCCTGACGGAAAAGCATCCGCTGGAGATCGTAGCCGGCGGCAGCAAGCGCGCGCTCGGGCGGCCTGCGCGAACCGAACACACGCTCGACGTCTCGCGCCTCAAAGGCGTCGTCGACTACGAGCCGGCAGAACTCGTCCTGACCGCCAAGGCCGCGACGCCGATCGCCGAGATCGAAAAAGAGCTCGCGGCCCGGCAGCAGATGCTTGCCTTCGAACCGCCCGACTGGCGCGCGCTGCTCGGAGGCCAAGGCGAGCCGACGCTCGGCGGGGCCCTCGCCTGCAACCTGGCTGGGCCGCGGCGGGCGCGAGCGGGATCGGCGCGCGACTTCTTCCTCGGCTTTGCGGCGGTCAACGGCCGCGGCGAAGCCTGGAAGGCCGGCGGCAAGGTGGTCAAGAACGTCACCGGCTACGACATGTGCAAGCTGCAGGCGGGCGCGTTCGGGACGCTGTCGCTTATCACCGAAGCGACGCTGAAAGTCATGCCGAAGCCGCAGGCGGCCTGCACGATTCTCCTTCACGGCCTCGCGGACGAGGCCGCGGTCAAAACCCTGCTGAAAGCCTTGAATACGCCCCATGAGGTCTCGGGCGCCGCGCACCTGCCGGCCTCGCTCGCGCGCCGCTCGGGCGTCGCGGCCGTCGCGGGACCGTCCGACGCGGTCACTGCGCTGCGCATCGAGGGGCCGGCGCCGTCAGTGAACTATCGGGTCGAGGCTCTCGAGACCCTCTTTGGCCGAGGCGAGCGCCTCGGTGGGGCCGAAAGCGAAAAGCTCTGGTCAGAGGTCGCCTCCGTCGCGCCGCTCCTTGAGAAAGGACGGCGCATGACGTGGCGCTTGTGTCCGACGCCCGGCCGGGCAACCGCCGTCGTCCAGGCGATCCGCCACGGGCTCGATTCCGCCGAGGCGCTTTACGACTGGGGCGGCGGGCTCGTGTGGCTGAACGTCGACGCCGACGAGGCGGGCCGGGACGCGGGCGCCGCGATCATCCGAGCGGCGGTCGCGCGCGCCGGGGGCCACGCGACGCTGGTCGCGGCGCCGGATTCGGTTCGCGCCGAAGTCCCGGTGTTCGAGCCGGCCGACGCCGCCCTGGACGCGCTCCAGGGCCGGATCAAGCAGGGTTTCGACCCCGGCGGAATCTCGAATCCTGGACGGATGTGGAAGGGCCGCTAGACGCCATGCAGACGAATTTTTCCGAGGCCCTGCTCGCCGATCCCGACACCAGGGAATCGGAAAGGATTTTGCGCGCCTGCGTCCATTGCGGCTTCTGCACCGCCACCTGCCCGACCTACGTGCTGCTCGGCGACGAGCTCGACAGCCCGCGCGGACGCATCTACCTGATCAAGGACATGCTCGAGAATGAGCGGCCGGCGACCGAGGAGGTGGTCAAGCATGTCGACCGCTGCCTCAGCTGCCTGTCCTGCATGACCACCTGCCCTTCGGGCGTGAACTACATGCATCTCGTCGATCATGCGCGCCATCATATCGAGCGGACCTATCGCCGGCCATGGATGGACCGGACGCTGCGGCGGCTCCTCGGCGCGGTCCTGCCACGGCCAAAACTGTTCCGTCTGGCCTTAGGCGCCGCGCGGCTGGGAAAGCCGTTCGCCGGATCCTTGCCGCCGCGCCTGGCGGCGAGCCTCAAGCTCGCGCCCTCGCGTCTGCCTTCGCCCTCGCCCGTCGACCGGCCACAGACGTTTCCGAGCGCGTCGGGGCGGACGAGGCGCGTCGCGCTGCTATCCGGCTGCGCCCAGCAGGTTCTCAGCCCCCAGATCAACGAGGCGACGATCCGCCTCCTGACCCGTCATGGCTGCGAGGTCGTCGTCGCGAAGGGCGCCGGCTGCTGCGGCGCGCTGACCCACCACCTCGGCCAGGGCGGTCGCGACTACGCCCGCGCCAACATCCTCGCCTGGAGCCGCGAGATCGACGTCGGCGGCCTCGATGCGATCGTGATCAACGCGTCGGGCTGCGGGACGACGGTCAAGGACTACGGCTTCATGTTCCGCAACGATCCAGAGCTCGCCGAGCCCGCGAAACGCATCTCCGCGCTCGCGCGGGACGTCAGCGAGATCATGAGCGAGATCGGCCTCAAGACGCGCGTCGGTCCGGTCGGGCGCCGCGTCGCCTACCACGGCGCCTGCTCGCTGCAGCACGGCCAGCAGGTCCGCCGCCAGCCGAAGCGGCTGCTCGAGGAGGCCGGCTTCGAGGTCGTGGAGCCGCCCGAAGCGCATCTCTGCTGCGGCTCGGCCGGAACCTACAATCTCCTGCAGCCGGAGATCGCGGCGCGCCTTCGCGAGCGCAAGGTCGCCAATCTCGAGAGCGCGCGCCCGGATATGATCGCGACGGGCAACATCGGCTGCATGACGCAGATCGCGAGCGGAACGCGCCTGCCGGTCGTGCACACCGTCGAGCTTCTCGACTGGGCGACCGGCGGACCGAAGCCCGCCGCCCTGCCGAAATGACCTCGGGCTCGGAGCTGTTCGCCCTCTCCACGGATGCCCCGTCGACAGTCGCTCGCCTTTCGACGCCCTATGCGGCGCGAGGCGACTCGCCCGTCACCGCTTCGGCGCCACCACGGCGAACATGGCGTTCTGCGGATCGTGCGCCTGCACGATCCATTGCCCGCCGGGCACCTCATGCGGGCCGTTGATGATCCGGCCGCCGTGCGCCTTGATCCGCTCGGCCGCCGCGTCCGCGCCCTCGACGTTGAAATAGTAGAGCCAGAAGGCCATCGGCGTCTGCGGCATCCGGGTCATGATGCCGCCGTGCTCGCCATGGCGGGTGTTGAACAGGTGGTAGACGCCGATCGGCCCCATGTCGAACTCGCCGTCCTTGTTCCAGCCGAAGAAGCTCGAATAGAAGTCGAAGGCCTTGCCGCCGTCGTCGGCGTGCAGCTCGTGCCAGCCGACCGTGCCCGGCGCGCCGGGCGCCGCGGGCGGCGGCGGGTTCCCCTCCGAGTCGCGGAAGAGCATGAAGGTTCCGCCATAGGGGTCGGCGACCACGGCGAAGCGGCCGACGCCGGAAATGTCGGTCGGCGCCTTGAAAACCTTGCCGCCGGCAGCCATCAGCCTCGGCAGCGCGGCGTCGACGTCTTCCACCCAGATGTAGCCCATCCATGATGGCCTTGCGCCCATCGACCGGGCGTCGGGGGGAATATTCATCATTCCGGCGACCGGCGTCGACCCGGCTGAGACCACCTTGTACGGGAAATCGGTCATTCCGCCGTCCTCCGCCGTCCAGCCGAGGACATGCGTATAGAAGTCGACCGCGGCGTCGAGGTCGTCGCCCATATACTCGTACCAGACGAATTTTCCGATCGGCGTCGACATGCGGCGGTCCTCCTCAAGCTTGGCGGAGAGACGTTAGCGCCGCGCCGCGAAAAGATTAAGACGTTCGTCATGGCGCGCGAGGCGGAACTCCCCAGGCTCGCCGACGGGTTGATGAATTACCCCATCGGAGAGTCGCGAACAGGAGCTGGGTCATCCTTCTTGCTGGCCGGAGCGGCCCCGCACATAGGCCCGCTCGCCCGTCCGCGGCTCGTGCCACACCTCGATCAGCTCGCCAGATTTGGGATCGACGAAGCGTTCGCCGCTGAACGTCCAGCCTGGGCCCGGCGGGGCGTCGAGGGGCCGCCGCTTGTAGCCGCCGCTACGGAACAGGAGCCAGGTCAGAACCAGCGCGGCAGGGACCACGATCCAGACGAACAAGGCGAGGCAGCCGGTCACGCCGTGGGTTCGATCACGGCCGCCGTGCCGTAGGCGACGATCTCGCTCATTGTGTCGCCGATCTCGGCGCTGTCGTAGCGCATCATCAGGACGGCGTTAGCGCCCATGGCGGTCGCGTTCTGGACGAGCCGGTCGAGGGCGTGGCGGCGCGCCTCCTCGAGGAGCTGGGTATATTCATGGATCTCGCCGCCAACGATCGAGCGCAGGCCGGCCATCAGATTGCCGCCGAGACCGCGGCTGCGGACCACCACTCCGAAACATTGCCCGAGCGTCTGCACGGTCCGATGCCCGGCGACGTTTTCTGTCGTTGCGACGATCATTGCGGCCCCAAGGGTTTTCGCGCCAGCCCCCGCGGCGCGGCGCCTTCGCCGCACTATAGGGAACGAGAGCTTACTCAACCGTTTTCTTGCGCGTCGCCTTACGCGCGGCGCCTCGGCGACGCGGCCGGGCCGCAGATCGTCAAAACGGTGTCGTCGACGATCGGCTCGATCGCGGCGCGCGGGATGCGGGCGCGGGCGCGGATCGACAGCGTATGGATCGCGGCCGAGGCCATCCGCGCCAGGCGCCGCGGATCGGCCTCGGCGGGAAGCTCGCCTGCGGCGCGCCCCGCCTCGAACAGGCGCTCGAAGGCGCGGTCCGAAGCGTCGATCGCCTCGACGACGAGC
Organism: uncultured Alphaproteobacteria bacterium; assembly: GCA_963823165.1. Classification (GTDB taxonomy): domain Bacteria; phylum Pseudomonadota; class Alphaproteobacteria; order Rhizobiales; family Beijerinckiaceae; genus Roseiarcus. Next base: position 50,615 of record CAWGKV010000042.1, read on the forward strand.
TTCCGGATCTGCGGATCGGCGACGGCGTCGGAGGAGGCGCTGAGCACGGTGAAACAGCCGCGCGGTCCCTGTTCGCCGCCGAGATAGAGATCGAGCGCCGCAAGAAGGATGCGCCTGAGCTTGTCGCGCAGCGGCGCCTTCTCGGCGAGCAAGGGCGCGAAGGTCTCGCCCACATGCTCGCGATAGCGGCGGTAGGCCTGGACGTAGAGCGCGCGCTTGTCGCCGAAGGCGCCATACAGGCTCGGGCGGTTCAGGCCCGTCGCGGCGCTCAGGTCGTCGAGCGAGGTGGCGGCGAAACCATCCTGCCAGAAGGCGTCCATGGCGCGGGCGAGGGCTGCGTCCGGCTCGAAGGCGCGCGGACGGCCCGGCCGGCGTCGTGGAGGCGCGGAAGAAGCGGGAAGTTTCTGTACCATTTTGAACAAAACTCTTGACAGCGCCCTATTTTGTGCGAAACAGTATATAAACAGCCAGACAGAAACCGCAAAGGGAGACTCGCATGGACCTGTTCTTTTCCCCGCTCGCCTGCTCGATGGCTTCGCGCATCGCCTTCGCCGAGGCCGGCGCGACGGTCAATCTGATCGAGGTCGATCCGAACACCAAGCGCGTGCTCGCGACGGGCGAGGATTACCGCGCCATCAATCCGCTCGGCTACGTGCCGGCGCTGCGTCTCGACGACGGAACCGTGCTGACCGAGAACCCCGCCGTCCTGCAATATATCGCCGACGCCTTTCCCGAGGCGAAACTCGCCCCGCCGGAGTCCGACGCTCTCGCGCGGGCGAGGCTGCGGCAATGGCTGAACTTCGTCGGCAGCGAACTGCACATCGGCCTGATGACGCCCCTGCTCGGGCGCGAGACGCCGCCCGAAGTCAAGGCCTGGGTGGTGAAGAAATACATTTCCCGCTTCGCCTGGCTCGACGACAAGCTCGCGGGACGGGAGTTCCTGCTCGAAAACGTCAGCGTCGCCGATTTCTATCTCGCGACGGTGCTGAACTGGACCCAGGCGACGCCCGAGATCCAGCTCGCCTCCTACCCCAACGTAAAAGCCTATCTCGACCGCATGCGGGCAAGGCCCAGCATGGCCGCGGCGCTGGCGACGGAGATCCCGCTGTTCCGGGCCGAGATTGCCAGGCGGAAGGCGGCCTGAGAGGTCGGGCGGCCGCCTATTGGCGGCGGCAAACCCAAGCCGTCGCGGCGCCGGTCCCACCCGAACGCGGCGCCAACCGCCGGCCGCCGCCAACGCGCGACAACGCCCGCCCATGCGCAAATCACGCTTTATCGTAGGGGTCAAACAATCAAAGCCAGTGGACATTGCGCCAAAGTCCGGGAGCACCGGAGCAAAGCCGGGGATAGCCGTAGCAAAGCAAAAGTGTTCCATGAATTGGGGCTTTTCAAGCGCTTAGACCGGAATCCAAATTGTTTTGTAACTC
>CAWGKV010000043.1:0-43996 GCA_963823165.1 uncultured Alphaproteobacteria bacterium
CAGACCAGCTATCGATCGTCGCCTTGGTGAGCCGTTACCTCACCAACTAGCTAATCGAACGCGGGCCAATCCTCCGGCGATGAATTTTTCGCCTCCCGGCCGTATCCGGTATTAGCTCAAGTTTCCCTGAGTTATTCCGAACCGAAGGGTATGTTCCCACGCGTTACTCACCCGTCTGCCACTCCCGTATTGCTACGGGCGTTCGACTTGCATGTGTTAAGCCTGCCGCCAGCGTTCGTTCTGAGCCAGGATCAAACTCTCAAGTTCAACTGAGATCTCAATCCCGACTGGTCACTTCAAAAGCAGAAAACCCCGAAGGGCCCCGCTCTCCTCATTGACGAGTTTCCAAACACATCCGCTCCAAAAGAACCAACCGAAAGCAAGCCTCACGGCCTTCCTCCAGTCGAGCCCTTCTCAAAGCGCGATGAATTGTCTGAAACGTGACCGTCGTTGGTCTCTTCAAAAGAGGAGCTTCCCATCAAGCCCTGAAACCGGCTACCGCCAATCCAGAACCCAGCAAAAAGCCCTCACGCAAGGACAACGCCGCCCACGTCTCTCTTCCTTCCGATGCAATTGTCAAACAGCAGCAGAAACATTCCGGCCTGCGCCGGACGTTCCGATCTCTCCAACTCGATCTCCACCCCGAGGCGGTCCGCCTGCGGAGCTCGAGTTCGAGCCCGAATTCGAAAAAGCCTCGCTCACGCGAAGCAGGAACGACCAAAACCTCTCCGCCCCCGCCTCTCAGCAGGGAGGAGCGCACTTGAGAAGTTCCCGAGACCCACCGCGTCAAGCGCCGCGATAATGCGCGCCGCGCCGTCGGTGGAGGCGGATATAGAGCGCCGCCTCTTTAGTGTCAACAGACCTACATGAAGAAATTTCAGCTTGTGGATTTCGGCTTCGATTCGCGCCGTCTCACGTGCATCTTCATGCCGCCGCGCGGCCGCAGGGTGACCCGCTGCTGCGGCATGACGGGATGTCCGGCGACGAGTTCGAACCGAAATGCGCGTAAGAGATTGGCGAGGATGACGATCGCCTCCTGCACCGCGAACGGCATGCCGATGCAGACGCGCGGGCCAACTCCGAACGGGATGTAGGCGAAGCGGTCGACGCGCTCCCGTCGCTCGCCGAGGAAACGGGACGGATCGAAGGCGTCCGGATCGTCCCACAGGCCGCGCCGGCGGTGCAGGACATAGGGCGACACCACGACCACCGCGCCGGCCGGGACGCGGACGCCCAGGATCTCGTCGTCCGCCAGCGCCTGGCGGCTCAAGATCGCCGCCGGCGGATAGAGACGGAGCGCCTCCTCGAACGCGGCGCGCAGAACGTCGCATCGCTCGAAGGACGCCGGCTGCCGCGGATCGTAAGCGCGCTCCGCCTCCTCCTCGGCCCGCTCGCGCCATTCCGGCGACTGCGACAGAAGATAGAGCGTCCATGTCAATCCGTTGGCCGTCGTCTCGTGGCCGGCGCCGATGAAGGTGATGATGTTGGCGCCGATATCGGCCTCGGGCATGCCGCGGCCCGTCTCCGGATCCTTCGCCGCGAGCAGCAAGGCGAGGAGATCGCGGGGAGCTTTGCCGCCGCGCTCGAGCAACGTCTTGCGCCTGGCGACGATCGCATTGACCGCCTCGTCGAAGAACTTGAGAGCCGGGCGGCCCCGGCGGCGGCCGAGACGGGGCAGGAACGCCGGGGCGCCGATCAGATCGAGCGGATCCAAGCGTCCGAAGCTGTTGAAATAGCTCGTCACCGCGCGCTGGAATTCGCTCGGCTCGCGGCCGAGCCCCTGCGAAAACAGGGTCTGCTCCAACACTTCGAGAGTCATGCGCGACATCAGTTCGCCGACGTCCGTCACCGCTCCGTCGCGGCGGCGGCCGATCCGCTCGACGGTCAATGAGGCGACGCTCTGCATGGCGGGAGCGAATTCGGCGACCTGGCGGGGCGAAAACAGCGGCGCCAGCGACCGCCGTTGGAGGCGCCACGCGTCGCCCTCGGCCGTCAGGAGACCGTGACCCAGCCCGGGGCTCAGGACCCTCAACTGCAGGTCGTCCTTGCGGTAGTTGGCGGCGTTGTCGAGCAGGACGTGACGCACGGCCGCGGGATCGTGGGCGGCGGCCCTGAGGCCGAGCACCGATCGCCCGATCGAGAACGGCCGCTCGAAATCCGCCCTGCCCCAGATCTCGAGCGGGTTGCGGCGCAGGGTGAGAATGGTCGAAAGGGCGCTTCGCGGCTTTTCCGCCCGTGGCGGATAGGGCGGAACAAAGAGCCGGGTTTGTTGAAACGCCGCCGACATTGGAATCGCCTCCGCCAGTTCCCTCGTCCCGTGATTTTAGGCTCGCTCGGAGAGCGGCGACAGGGGCGTCGATTCTTTTCCGCCTATCGTCAGAACGCCGTCCTCTGCCGCATGGCGGCGGCGAGCGTGCCGTCGTCCAGGTAGTCGAGTTCGCCGCCGACGGGAACCCCATGGGCGAGGCGCGTGACCTTGACGGGATAGTCGGCGAGAAGCTCGACGATGTAATGCGCCGTCGTCTGTCCGTCGACGGTGGCGTTGACGGCGAGGATCACTTCGCCGATCCCGCCCGCGGCGACCCGGCCGACGAGCGACTCGAGGTTGAGGTCGGCGGGGCCCACGCCGTCGAGCGGCGACAGGACGCCGCCCAACACGTGATAGCGGGCCCTGAGGGCGCCGGCGCGCTCCAGAGCCCAGAGATCGCCAACCGTTTCGACCACGACGATGGTCGAAGGGTCTCGCTGGCTGTCCGAGCAGACCGTGCAGGGATCGCGCGAATCGACCGAGCCGCAGACCGAGCAGGCGACGATGCGCTGCTCGGCCACGCGGATGGCGTCGGCGAGCGGCTGAAGCAGCGTCTCCCGCCTCCGGATGAGATGCAGCGCCGCCCGGCGAGCCGAGCGCGGGCCCAGTCCGGGCAGGCGGGCAAGCAGCTGGATCAGCCGTTCGATCTCCGGCCCGGCGACATTCGACGACATTCAGAACGGCAATTTCATGCCCGGCGGCAAGGGCAGCCCCGCGGTCAGCGACTGCATCTTTTCCTGCGCCGCGCGGTCGGCCTTGCCCTTGGCGTCGGCGAAGGCGGCCATGATGAGGTCTTCCAGCATTTCCTTGTCCGACGGGACCATCAGCGAGGGATCGATCTGGACGCCCTTGAGTTCGCCCTTGGCGTTCATCGTCATGCGAACCATGCCGCCGCCCGACATGCCTTCGACCTCGAGGCGCCCGAGCTCTTCCTGCGCCTCCTGCAGCTTGGCCTGCACTTCCTGCGCCTTCTTCATCATGCCAACGATGTCCACGGCGGTTTCTCCTCGTTCAAAGGTCGTCGTCGACCGGATCGGAATCGGCGTAGCCGACGTCGTCGTCAGCCTGAGAGGGCGACGGAGCCGGCGCGGCGGCGGCTTCCTGGGCGCGCACCTCGACAATGCGCGCGCCCTTGAAGCGCTCGAGCACCTTGCGCACCACCGGATGGGCGGCGGCGCCGGTCGTCCGCTCCGCCTCGCGGGCGGTCTGGACCTCGCGAAGGGTCGGCGCGGTCGAGCCCGGCGCGAGCGCCACCATCCAGCGCTCGCCGGTCCATTCCTGCAGGCGCTTGGCCAGGGTCTGCGCCAGGCCGGCCGAGGCGCCGTCGACCAGGGAAAAGGCGATCGAGCCCTGCTCGAACCGGCCGAGCCGCACGTCGCGCTCAAGAGCCTGGACGAGCTGGATGTCGCGCTTCGCCCGCGCCAGCGCGACCACGTCCTCGAATCGGGCGAGCCGGACGGCCGGGGCGGAAGGCGTTTCCGGCTGAGGCGCGCTCTGAGCGGGCGGGGCGCGCTCCGCAGGCGCGGCCGCGGCGCCGACGCTTGCGCGCGCGCCTCCGCCGATCGGGGGAAGCGGCGGCGCATGACGCGGCGCATAATCCGTCGTCTCGGCGAGCTTGCGCAAAGCCTCCTCCGGCGTCGGCAGGTCGGAAGCGTAGGCGAGGCGGATCAGCGCCATTTCGGCGGAGGCGAGCGGGCGCGGCGAATCGTTCACGTCGTCGAATCCCTTGAGCAGGATCTGCCACGCCCGGGTCAGCGCGCCCATCGAGAGCCTGCCGGCGAACGAGCGGCCCTTCTCGCGCTGGCTCTCGCCGATCGTCGCGTCGTCGGGCGCTTCGGGCGCAATCTTCACCTGGGTGACGTAGTGGCAGACCTCGGCCAATTCGAGGAGGATGTCGGCCGGATCGGCGCCGGCGCGGTAAAGCGCGCGCATGAGTTGGAGCGCCTCGGCGATCTCGCCCTTCATCGCCCGCTCGAACAGGGTCACGATCTCGCCCCTGTCGGAGAGGCCGAGCATGTCGCGAACGGCGAGCGCGGTCACTCCCCGCGGCCCGCCGTGGGCGATGGCCTGGTCGAGCAGCGACAAGGCGTCCCGCACCGAGCCCTCGGCGACGCGGGCGATGACGGCGAGCGCCTCCTGCTCCGCCGCGACGACCTCGAGGCTCGAGATCTTCTCGAGATGCGTCATCATGAGGCCCGACTCGATCCGCTTCAGGTCGAAGCGGATGCAGCGCGAGCGCACCGTGATCGGCACCTTCTCGATCTCGGTGGTGGCGAACAGGAATTTGACGTGCTCGGGCGGCTCCTCGAGCGTCTTCAACAGGGCGTTGAAGGCCTGCTTCGACAGCATGTGCACTTCATCGATGATGTAGACCTTGGTGCGCGCCGAGACCGGCCGATAGCGGGCGTTCTCGATGATCTCCCGCACGTCGTCGACGCCGGTGTGGGAGGCGGCGTCCATCTCGATCACGTCGACGTGGCGCGAATCCATGATCGCCTGGCAGTGAACGCCGAGCTCCGGCAGGTCGACGCTCGGCGCATCGATCTTGCCCGGAACGCTGTAGTTCAAGGCGCGGGCGAGAATGCGCGCGGTCGTGGTCTTGCCGGTGCCGCGGACGCCGGTGAAAATATAGGCCTGATGGATGCGGCCCGCGGCGAAGGAGTTGGCCAGCGTCCGGACCATCGCCTCCTGGCCGATCAGGTCCTCGAAGCGCTGCGGCCGGTATTTTCGCGCCAGAACCCGGTAGGGCGAGGGAGCAGGCGCAGGCGGAGCGGCGGGCGCTTCGGCCGGAAACAGCGAGTCGCTCATCAGCCGCTTGTCGGGAAACCCCTTCTCCCCCGGGGAGAAGGCGTCGCCGAACCTCCAGATTTGATACGGCGGGACGGATGAGGGGACTGTATGGCGAAGTCCATGGATGCGCTGATCGAGAGGCGCCGGATGGCGGAATAGCCCTCGTGCGGTCCCCGGATCAAGTCCGGGGTCCGGCGCCTGTCTTCTCCTGACGGGAGAAGCGGCGGGGGCGAAGGTGGGAGGTTGGACAAAGACCCGCCCTGTCTCGTTAGGGCTGCTTCCTTCCGGACCTGACCCGGTTGGCGAGCGGTACGTCCTTCGCCAACCTCCCGCCCCTCATGTGGACCATCGGCGGCTCGGGCGCAAGAGGCGAGGTTCCTGGCCCAGAGTACCCCCTATTTGTTCTTGACTTGTTCCGCACCCTCATGGCATAAAGGGCTGATCGCACCGCAACGGCGTCGGGATGGAAAGCGTGGTTGGCATGGAGGCGGCTTCGAAGCTCACAGCAACCTGCAGCTCGACTGCCCTGGGGCGGGACGTGGCGGCGGCGGCTTTCCGCCTGAGCCCGCTTGCGCTGAGGAGGATGGACTTCGCCTCGCTTGGGCCGTCGAACCAGAAGCCGAACGGGTTTGACGGCGTTGTCTTTGGTCGGCAGCCAGGGAAGCGAGTTGGCTGCCGCGGAGCGCATCGGCGGACAGGCCGCGGACCAAGCGGAGGCGATCAGCGCGAAGCGGAGGAGAAACAATGGAAACAATTTGGATTCCGGCGTAACCCCTTGAGAACACCCCATTCCTGGAAGACTTTTGCTTGGATTCTGCTATCCTGGGCTTTGCTCCGGTGCTCCCGAGCTTTGGCGGAATGTCCCGCGGCTTGCGTCTTCGGGGGCCGCCAGTGGGCTCGCGCCGTGAGGAACGCCGCCGTGGCCCGCTCCGTCCAAGCGGGGGCGACTTCGGGGGACGGAAGCGGGTTCAACCGAAGTATACCAGCAAATCCAGCCGGCGGTTCAGGCGATTCATCCAAAATTCATCCCACTCTGAACCCTCGGAGCGCCTTCGCAACCAAACCCGTCAAGCTCCCGAAGGACGCCCGGCAAAGCCTCCGGCAAATCCTCGGAGATGAGGCCCGGGCCGAAGGCGCGCGCCGCCGCGCCGTGCAGCCAGACACCCGCCGAGGCCGCTTCGAATGCGGGCATGCCTTGCGCCGCGAGGCCGACGACGAAGCCGGTCAGGACGTCGCCGGACCCCGCGGTGGCGAGGGTCGGGGGCAGGTCCCAGCCGATCGAGGCGCGGCCGTCGGGCGCGGCGACGACGGTGTCGGGACCCTTGATGAGAACGACCGCGCCGGTCAGCCGCGCCGCGGCGCGAGCGCGGTACAGCTTGTCGTCCGCAGGCTCCACGCCCTTCGCGCCGGCGAACAGTTTTGCGAATTCGCCCTCGTGCGGCGTCATGATCGCGGCATGGCCGCCGCGGGCGATCAGGGCTGCGAGCCTTTCGGCTTCGCCGGCGAAGCTGGTCAGGGCGTCGGCGTCGAGCACCACCGTCCGCGCCTGGGCCGGCCGCGTCAGCGCCGCCGTCACCAGCTTGCGCAGCTCGGGGCCGACCCCCGCCCCGGGGCCGAGCGCGATCGCCCGCCGGCGCGCGTCGGCGAGCAGCGCCTCGAAACCCTGCAGGCCGGCGAAGGGGGCGACCATCACCGCGGTGAGATGCGCCGCGTTGACGGCGACGGAATCGATCGGGCTCGCGATCGAGACGATGCCGGCCCCGGCCCTCAAGGCCGCTCGCGCGGCGAGCCGGGACGCGCCCGTCTGATGCGCGGGGCCCGAGAGGACGAGCGCCGCCCCGCGCGCATATTTGTGCGCGGCGGGACCGAGGCGCGGCAGCGCGCGGCGCCAGACGGTCGGCGAATTGACGAAGGCCTTCGCCGCGATGGCGGGCAAGACGGTTGCTGGGATGCCGATGTCGGCGAGGCGAATTTGTCCGCAGAGCGACCGGCCGGGCTCGAGCAGGTGACCGGGCTTCAGGCGGAAGAAGGTGACGGTGGCGGTCGCCTCGACCGCGACCCCGCGCGCCTTGCCGGTCGCGCCGTCGAGGCCCGATGGCACGTCGACCGCGACCACACGCCCGCGGCGGCGGGCAAAGGCGTTGATGCGCTCGACGATCGCCCGCGCCTCGCCCTCGACGTCGCGCGCGAGGCCCGCGCCGAAAATGGCGTCGACGACGCAGTCGGCGCCGGAAAGGTCCACCCCGGGCGCAGGAAAAACCTCGCCGGCGAATTCTGCGGCCGCCAGCGCCGCGTCGCCGCGCAGACCTTGGCGCCGGCCGAGGAGGCCGAGTTTCGTCTCATAGCCGCGCTCCGCGAGCAGTCGAGCGGCGACGAAACCGTCGCCGCCGTTGTTGCCCGGCCCGCAGAGAAAGACGATTTTGCCACGCGAAGGCGCTGCGCGCTGGACCTCGTCCGCGACGGCGCGCCCGGCGGCCTCCATCAGCACGAGCCCGGGCGCACCCCCCTCGATCGTCATGCGGTCCGCCTCGCCCATTTCGGCGGGGGTCAGGAGTTCCGGGTGCTTCAGCGGATCGAGCATGCGGGAAAGGTGGCGCCGCGCATTCGAAGCGGCAAGGGATAAAGGGGCGAGCGACAAAAACGACTTTGCTTGGCTCCAAATTCTGCTATATCGCGCCCTTCGGCTGTTCCCCGATAGCTCAGCTGGTAGAGCATTCGACTGTTAATCGAATGGTCGCAGGTTCGAGTCCTGCTCGGGGAGCCATTAAACAAGCGGCTTTTCGCTGCCGCTTTTTTCGGCCGCAGTGCACAGAACAAAACACCCGCGCTTTAAGTCGATGCGTCTGCTCGCCGGGGCGGGTGCGCTTGTCCAAGATCGCTACGCAGGACCGGATCGTCGTTTTATCCGGGAGCCCAATTCTTTCGCCGCCTCGGAACGAATTGTCCTCCCAGGCGACCCTTTTCCTTTTCAACCCGGAAGGCCCAGGCTGGCAGCGCCGCGTCAACGAGGCGGCAGCCGGAGGGCTCTGAGCCAAGCGCAACGCAGGCCCACGACTCGAGAGGCTTCAGGCCTGCGGCGGCTCGGTCCCGCCCGGTCCTAGCGAGCGCTGGACCATCACCGTATCCGTCCAGTGGCCGAACTTGTAGCCGACGGACGGCAGATGGCCGACCTGGCGGAAGCCGAAGGCCTCGTGCAGGCCGAGCGAGGCGCGGTTGGCCGCGTCGATATAGCCGATCATCTGGCGGAAGCCCGCGGCGGCGCAGGCGTCGATCAGCGCGCCCATCAGGCGCCGGCCGACGCCGCGATGCAGATGGCCGTTGTGGACGTAGATCGAGTGTTTCACGCAATAGCGGTAGGCGGGACGTTTGCGGAACGGCACGGCGTAGGCGTAGCCGACCACCACACCGTCCTCCTCCGCCACGATGTGGGGCATTTTCCGCCTCTGCATCGACTTGCGCCGCCGTTTGAGGTCTTCGGCGTCGGGCGTCTCGAACTCGCCGTCGACGCCCGGATCGACGCCCCGGCGGATGTGGTGGAGATAGATCGCGAGCATCGCGGGAACGTCGGTGTCGCGCGAGTTGCGGACGGTGATCGATCTCGAACCGTTCTGCGGCGCGGCTGAATTCGGCTCTGCGCCCATTGTCAAATCCAGCAATTCATAGCGATGGACTCCGCTTCGTCCTCCGAGGCCGCTTCGACTCCTCGTTGTCATGCCCGCGACAGCGGGCGCCCAGAGCCGCCGCCACGAGTTCCTCGATCGCCGCGCTTCTCAGCGGCGTCTCTAGACCCCCTGCCTTCGCGGGGCGACAGGAAATGGCCGATCGAGGGTTCCTCATCCCGAGGCGCGCGCGCCTCGGAGGACGAATCACTCCTTGACGACATAGGTATAGAACCGAATCGCGCCCGTCTCGTCGACTTCGCGGTAAAGCCCCTGGATTTCCGACTCGAAGCCCGGGAAGACATTGGCGCTCTTCTGAAACATTTTCAGATAGTCGAGCATCGGCTTCGCCCGCTCGTCGAGGCGCTCGCCCGGCACGATGGACGCGATTCCGGGCGGATAGACGACGAACAGGGTCGTCGCGATGCGGCCGTCGAGCTCCTCGAGAGGCAGATAGTCCACGTTGTTGCGCACCAGCTGGCGCTGCGCCTCGTGCGGCGTCACCGCCGCGCGCGGCATGTGACCGGCCGCGAACTGCGCTTTCTGCAGCAGGCTCACGTCGTGGTCGCGGAAGAAGGCGTGCATCTCGGCGCAGAGATCTTTCAGCCGCTTGCCGCGATAGCGGCCCGGCCGCTTGGCGACGAATTCCGGCATCACGTCTTCGAGCGGAGCGTTGTCGTCGTGCAGCCGTTTGAAGGCGACGAGCGTCGACACGAGCGTGCCGGCCTTGCTCAATTCGACGCCCGGCGTCAGCAGGAAGAGCATCGAATTGAGGTCGAACTTTTCCGCCACAACCCGGTTCTCGCGCAGGTGCTGCGCGACCACCGGCGCAGGAATTCCGTGCTGTTCGTAATGGCCGGTCCTGCGGTCGAAGCCGGGCGTGAGAAGCGTGAGCTTGGCCGGGTCGGTGATGGCGAAACCGTCCTCCAGCGCCGCAAATCCATGCCAGGCCTGCCCCGGCGCCAGCGCCCAATAGCGAGGGTCGCGGGCGAGCAGATCGGTCGAGACGCTTTCCCATGGCACGTCGTGGGTCGCTCCCTCCTGCGCCGCGTCGCGGATCGAAACGCGGTCGGGCACGAACGGATCGAAGAACCAGCGTCGCGCGAGATCGCGCTCCTTCTCCTCGAACTCGCGGCGTACGGCCCGGATCTTCTTGCGCAGCTCGATGCCGAGCCGGATCGTGTCGTCCCACAGAACCTCGCCCGAACGGCCCTTCATCATCTGCGCGCCGACGTCGAGCGAAGCGAACAGGGGGTAGAACGGCGAGGTCGAGGCGTATTGCATGAAGCCTTCGTTGAAGCGGCGGTGCTCGACGCGCCGCCGCTGCCCCTTGATGTGGCTGTCGCGCCGATGGATCTGCGACGCCTGCGAGAAGCTCGCGAGTTGCTTGTGGGTCGATTGGGTGGCGATAATCCCGGGCGATTCCGCAGTAAGGCCGGTGAGGCCCATGGCGTAGCGCCGCTCGTAGAGCGGGTGGAACTTCATGAAGCCGGCCCAGGCCTCGTCGAACATGATGTAGTCGCAGAGACGCCCGATGCGCTCGAGAATGCGGTGGGCGTCGTAGATCGTGCCGTCGTAGGTGCATTGCTCGATCACGGCGACGCGGAACGGCCGCTCGCGCTGCCAGGCGTCCTTGTCCTTCACCAGCGGATTGGATCTTATCCGTTCGCGGATCGATTTCTCGTCGAGATCCTCGGGGCGGATGGGGCCGATGAGGCCGTAGGCGTTGCGGTCGGTGGACAGATAGACCGGTATTCCGCCGGCCATCAGCAGGGCGCCCTGGTGGGCCGCCTTGTGGTTGTTGCGGTCGAACAGGACGAGGTCGCCCTCGGCGACGAGATTGGTCAGCACGATCTTGTTGGAGGACGAGGTGCCGTTCAGCACGAAATAGGTTTTTTCCGCGCCGAATATCGCCGCGGCCTCCTTCTGCGCCTGCAGAGCAGGGCCTTCGTGGGTCAGGAGGTCGCCGAGCTCGAGGATCGAGTTGTCGAGGTCGTCGCGGAAGACCGCTTCGCCCAGATGCTCCATGAAGATGCGGCCGATCGGGCTGCGACTGTAGAAGATGCCGCCGTTGTGGCCGGGGCAGGTCCAGAGCTGGTTGCCCTCCTCGGCATAGTCGACGAGCGCGCCGAAGAACGGCGTCTTCAACGTCTCGGCGTATTGCTTGAGGCGCGACACGAGGTTTTTGGCGATGAATTCCGGCGTCTCCTCTGCCAAGAAGACGTAGCCGTCGATGAAGTCGAGCACCTCGACGGGGATGTCCTCGAAGCGCTTGCGCCTGACCAGGATGACGATCGGCATATCGAGACCACGCCTGCGCATCAGATTGATCAGCGACGCGGCCTTGCCCTCGATGCCCTTCTTGCCCCAGTCGACGACCATGCAGCCGATCGCCGCGTCGGTTTGCACGGCGATCTCCGCGTCCTCGACCCGTCGGGCCTTGATCACCTGAAAGCCCATCCGCTCGATCGCCGCGATGATCTGATTGACCCTGAGGCCCTCGAGATCGTCGGCGTCGAACATCGGCGCGGAAAAGAGGAAGGTGAAGCGCTGCGAAAAGTTCATTGGATTGTCGCCCCCGGCCGGCTCATGGCGCGCGGCGCGCGCGCCCTCCTGGGAGGATGCGCATTAGCAGAATCAAGACGATTGTCCAAAAAGGCAAATTCAACCAAGGGCGCAGGGTTCCGTTTGCTTCCATCGTCGCGCTGAAAGCCGGCCGAGGACCCGCGTTTTCTCGCAAACCTCTCGCGATGCGGCTCAATCCTCGCGCCTACCATTCGCGCGCGCATGCTCGAATTCATGGACCGCCGGGCGCGCGTGGGGGCGGTGCTCCACCTTCGTCACGGGACCCTTATACCAACATGCAAGGCGAACCCCCCAAGGCGTGATTCAGCCCATCGCTGTCATCGCATAAACCTTGCGGCCGAGAGGTTTCGTCTCTGGAGTTCCAGCCATGCTGCGCAGTGATCAAGACGGAGTCCAGCAGGGGACCGTCGCCCCCGTTGACTTGAACATCGAGTCCCCAGCGCGCTTCGGCAATTCGAGGCCGGCCCAGCGGACCCAGAAGGCGGAAAGCGCCCTCTCCATGCTGGCGGGCGATCTGATGAGCTCGCCGGCGATCGCAGCGTCCGCGGCCGATCCGGTGTCCTCGGTCGCACAGCGGATGCTCGAGACCGGCGTGAACGGGATGCCCGTTGTCGACGCCGCCGGCGTCCCGGTCGGCATGGTCAGCGACGGCGACCTCATCGGGCGCCGAGGCGACCGGCGGGACTGGTGGCTCGAGATAGTGGCCACGCGCTCTCCGCCGGGGGCTGGCTTTTCGCTGCCAGACCTCGACAGGGCCGTCCACGAGGTGATGAGTTCGCCGCTGATCACCATCGCCCATACGGCGTCCATCAAGGACATCGCCGAAGCCCTGCAGGCGCACCGCGTCAAGCGTCTGCCGGTGCTCGAAAAAGGCAGGCTCGTCGGAGTCGTCAGCCGCGCCGACCTGCTTGGCATCGCCGAGAGCATTCCGCGACCAACCGCGGCGAAGGACAGCGGCGGCGGGGGCCTTCTCGTGTTCCTCGAATCGATGATCGGCGGCGCTTCGCTGCGCGGAGGGCTGGAGCGGCCCGCGGCGCGGGGCGAAGACGAGCCGAGCAAAGAGGAGAAGCCGGCGCCTTTGAGTTTGTCTGCGGCGGTTTTGCGCGAGGAGGTCCACGCCTACAAGGCGCAAATCGTGGACCAGAAGCAGGCTTCCACTCGAGAAGCGCAGCTCGAACGGGAACGGCAAGTCAAGGAGCTCCTCGATCAAAGCGTCAGCGAGGAGTTTTGGCGCGAGCAGCTCGAACGCGCCAAACTCGCCGCGCGCAACGGCGAGCTGGAGCTGATGCTGCTGCGTTTTCCCGCTGACCTGTGCAGCGACGGCGGGCGAAAGATCGATGTCGCCGAAGAGGGCTGGGAAGGGACTCTGCGCGGAGCAGCCGCCGAAATCTACAGCCGGTGGCGAACAGAGTTGAAGCCGCACGGCTTCGGCCTCAGCGCGCGCATCGTCAGCTACCGGGAAGATGGAATCATCGGCGACCTCGGCCTCTTCCTGACCTGGGGCGGATAAGCGCGCTGCCTTTTACGACCTATGGCGGATCAAAGCGCTTTGTCACCCGCGAGAGCGGGGTCTGGCGCCGCCCCGCCTGTCGAATGGATACCCGCTACGGCGGGGACGACAGGCTTCGACCGAAGCGGACCACAGAGGAGTAACGAGATGCCAGCTGGGACGGATACGCAGCTCTCCAGCCCGAACAGGATCGCCGGCGGCTCGGCCCCTGACACGCAAGGAATCAGCCTACCGGCGTCGGACCCCGTGAGCTTTTGGAGCGACGCAGCGGACTATCTCACCGACGCCGCTCAGCGGACGATCCTCTATTGGGACGTTATGCGGCAGCGGGGAAACCAGTACCACGAGGAACAGAAGCGGAGCGCGCCCAACGTTCTGAGCTTCGCATCTGAGCTGGTGATGGATGGCGGAGGCTTGCCTCGGCCGGTCAACTACGCGCTGGTGCGGATCGTCCCGCCGAAAGACGCCGAGATCGATCCGCAGAAGCGGCCCTTCGTCGTCGTCGATCCGCGCGCCGGACACGGCCCCGGGATCGGCGGCTTCAAGGCCGACAGCGAGATCGGCGTCGCGATGCGGGCGGGGCACCCCTGCTATCTGGTCGGCTTCCTGCCGGAACCGGTCGCCGGGCAGACAATCGAGGACGTGGCGATGGCCGAGGCGGCCTTCCTCGAGCGCGTGATCGAGCTTCATCCCGATGCGGAGGGGAAGCCGGCGGTGATCGGCAATTGCCAGGCGGGTTGGGCGGTGATGATGCTGGCGGCCGTCCGTCCCGAGCTGTTCGGCCCGATCATCATCGCGGGCGCGCCGCTCTCCTATTGGAACGGCGTGCATGGCGCCAATCCGATGCGCTACTCCGGCGGGCTGCTCGGCGGGAGCTGGATGGCCGCCCTGTCGAGCGACCTCGGACACGGCAAATTCGACGGCGCCTGGCTGGTGCAGAACTTCGAGAACCTCAATCCGGCCAATACGCTCTGGACGAAGCAGTACAACCTGTTCTCGAAGGTCGACACGGAGGCGCCGCGATACCTCGAGTTCGAGAAGTACTGGGACAATCACGTCCTACTCAACGCGGCGGAGATGCAGTTCATTGTCGACAAGCTGTTCGTCGGCAACAAGCTGACCTCGGGGGACATTGTGACGACCGACGGAACGCGGGTCGACCTGCGCGCGATCCGATCGCCGATCATCGTCTTCTGCTCGAAAGGAGACAACATCACGCCTCCGCAGCAGGCGCTAGGGTGGATACTCGACCTCTACGGCAGCGTCGAGGATATCCAGATGCACGACCAGACGATCGTCTACGCCATCCACGAGTCGATCGGACATCTCGGCATCTTCGTCTCGGCCGGGGTCGCGCGGAAGGAGCACGACGAGTTCGCCAGCAACATCGACTTGATCGACGTCCTGCCCCCGGGCCTTTACGAGGCGGTTCTCCAGCACAAGGCGGCCGACGATGCGAATCCCTCGCTCGCGCACGGCGACTACATCACCCGCTTCGAGGCGCGCACGCTCGATGATATCCGGGCGCTCGGCGGAAACGACGACGAGGACGAGCGGCGCTTCGCTACGGTCGCCAGGCTCTCCGAGATCAACACCAGTCTCTATCGCACGCTGATGAGCCCCTGGTTGAGGTCGTGGACGAGTGAGCTCTCGGCGGAAGCCTCGCGAAAACTGCATCCGTTGCGTCTTCAATACGAGTTCGCCGCGGACACAAACCCGCTGATGAGGCCACTCGCTGATGCCGCAAACCACGTCCGGCAAGCGCGGCGTCCGGCTGCGGCGGACAACGTCTTCTCGGCCTGGCAGGCCGACATGTCGCGGCGTATCGTCGAGAGCCTCGACGCCTGGCGGGACGCGCGCGACAACCTCTGCGAGCAGATATTCCTCGGCGTCTACGGCTCGCCACTCGTCCAAGCCGCGGCCGGCCAGCGCACGTCCGACGAACCGCCGCGGCGCACGCACCCGAAGGAGCCGATGCATCAAGCCATGTTCGAGCGCAAGATCGCGGAATTGAAGGCGCGCATGACCCAAGGCGGGATCCGCGAGGCGGCGATCAGGGCAATGCTCTACATCGGCATGACGGACGGTTCGGCCGACGAACGTGGATTTGCGGTCCTCCGGCAGATTCGGGCGGAGAACGGCGAGGGACTCACCCTCGCTGCGTTCAAGGCGCTCGTGCGCGAGCAGTTCTTTATGCTTGTGACCGACGAAGAGGCCGCCCTCGTCGCTATGCTGGAGCTCGCACGGCGCGATCAAGCCGAGATGTCCGACGTCGTCCGTGCGCTCCGTCGCGTGGCGGAGGCGACAGGTCCGCTCGCCGGCGATCGCGCAATCCGCTTTGCTCGGATCGAGGAGCTGTTTGGAGAAGCGGCGGAAGCGCTTCTGAGCATTGGGCGCGGGTGGCCCCGCGCCTTCCGTCGCGACCGTGGCAACCCGGCCGAGGTAGACACCAAAGACAAGGCCGACGCTGCCGAGTAGTCAAGGCCGAGCCGGGTCTCTCAACATCGTGTGATGTTCACAAGACACGCCAACCAGGAGACGGCGATGATCGAACGCGTGAGCAAAATCGGCGTGGTCGGCGTGGGCGCAATGGGCGCGGAGGTCGCGCAAATCTTCGCCGCGGCGGGCTATTCCGTGCGGCTGCGCGACTTCGCCGGGGCGCCGCACGGCGGTGGAGCGGGCGCAAGCAAGACGAGCCTCGACCGTCTCGTCGGACCCGGCGAGCTGACGCCGCGGGACCGGGACGCGATGCGCCAACGAATTGCGCCGACGGCGAAGATCGAGACCCTCGCCGACTGCGACGTGATCGTCGAAGCCGTGCTCGAGCGCTTCGACCTCAAGAAGGCGGTGATGAGGGAGCTCGACGCCGTCTGCCGCGCCGACGCGATCCTCGCCACCGACACATCGTCGATCTCGGTGACCCGCCTAGCCTCGACGTCGAAGTTCCCAGGGCGAGTGGTCGGCATGCGCTTCTTCAATCCTCTGCCGACCATGCAGGTCGTCGAGATCATCAGCGGGTTGCAGACGACCGACGAGACGACAAAGACAATCATCCAGCTCACCGAGAAAATCGGCAAGAAGGCGCGGGTGTCGAAGGACTCTACGGCTTCCTCGCTGACGGGCCCTCGCGCCAATGATCAACGAGGCGGTCGACTACGGCCACGGCGGCCTCGCCTCGCCCGAGCACGTCGAACTCGGCGCCAACCATCCCATGGGCCGAGTCCTCCCGCCGATTTCGTCGGCGTCGACTTCTGAAGATTGTCCAAAAAAGGCGAAATCCAGGACTGACGCAGGGTTCCCCGTTGCGTCGATTGGTCGCGTCAAAACTAGCCGCACTGCGACCAATGAATGGCCTAAATTCACTCAACTGTCGCGCGCCGAGCCTAGTTTGTTGCAGCGCGCAATCGCAAGGTCCTGCCCATGATTGAGTTAATGGACAAGCGCGCGCTGGTCGTCGGCGTCGCCAACGATCAATCGATCGCCTGGGGCGTGGCGCAGGCGCTTCATCGGGGCGGCGCAGAATTGGCGCTTACTTATCTCAACGAGAAGGCCGAGCCGCACGTGCGTCGTGGCTTTGCGACCGCGATGGACATTTCGGTCCACTCATTCATTCGCCTTGCCCGCGCTGATGACGAACGGCGGCGCCTGCCTGGCGATGAGCTTCTACGGCGCGGAGAAAGTCGTCGAAAACTACAACATGATGGGGCCGGTGAAGGCGGCGCTGGAAGCCGCGACGCGCGAACTTGCCTGCGAGCTGGGGCCGAGCAATATCACGGTCAACGCCTTGTCCCCCGCGCCGATGCAGACCCGCGCAGCCGGCGGCATCGCAAATTTCGACAATCTCATGAAGCGGTTGCGCCTCGCCGATGCGGCGATATTGCCAGCATCGAGGACGTCGGCGCGCCAGCCGCGTTCCTGTCGAGCGACAACATCACCGGCGGGGTGCTGTACGTGGACGCTGGCCGGCACATCATGAGCTGAACTCGCGTCACGGAATCTGGAGGAGCTGACATGAGCGCCAAACCCGCAATTCGGAACAGGACCTGGGCCGAGCTCAAGGTCGGCGAGACGGCCAGCATCGAGCGAAGCTGCTCCGTGCAGGACCTTTTCCTGTTCGCGCACGTATCGGGCAACGTCAATCCGCTGATGCTGCCGTCGGCCGAGGGCAGCCCGCAAAAGACCGAGCCGGTCGCGCCGTCGATGTGGGTCGGCTCGCTCGTCTCCGCCGTGCTCGGCAACCTGCTGCCGGGCCCGGGCACACTCTACCGCGAACAGGACTTGCGGTTCCTGAAGCGCGTTCACGTCGGAGACAAGCTCAAGGTGTCGGTCGTCTGTCGCGAGAAGCGCGAAGCGCCGGTCGCGCTGTTCGACACCAGGGTCGAGAACGCGGCGGGAGACGTCGTGTGCGACGGAGCCGCGGTCGTCGAGGCGCCGACCGTCAGCCGGATCACCGAGGCGCGCGATCTGCCTGCTCTCATCGTCGACACGGCCGACCATTTCGGCAAGCTCGTCGCGCTCGCCGCCAAACTGCCGCCGCTCAAGACCGCGGTCGTCTGCCCGGAGGACCACAATTCGCTGAGCGGCGCGCTGCTCTCGGCGAAAGCCGGCCTGATCGAACCGATGCTGGTGGGCGATCCCGCACGCATCCGGGCCGCGGCGAAGGAGCTCGACGCCGACATTTCGGCTTTCACTCTCGTCGCAATCTCCGATCCGCATGCGGCGGCCGCGCGCGCGGTGGCGATGGTTCTCGAGGGCAAGGCGAACGCGGTGATGAAGGGCGCGATCCATTCCGACGCGCTGCTCGCCGAAGTCGTGAAGAAGGACGGCGGCTTACGCACGCACGTGCGCATCAGCCACGTCTTCGCGCTCGACGTGCCGACGCTCGACGAAATTCTCTACATCTCCGATGCGGCGATCAACATCGCCCCCGATCTGATGACCAAGGTCGACATCGTGCAGAACGCGATCGATCTGGCGCACGCCTGCGGCCTCGACAAGCCGAGGGTCGGCATCCTGTCCGCGGTCGAAACGATCAATCCCGCCATTCCCTCTACGCTCGACGCAGCGGTGCTGTCCAAGATGGCGGAGCGCGGCCAGATCCGCGGGGCGATCGTCGACGGGCCGCTGGCGATGGACAACGCCATCGACATCGAGGCGGCGCGCACCAAGGGCATCGCCTCGCTGGTCGCCGGCCGCGCCAACGTGCTGATCGTCCCCAATCTCGAAGCCGGCAACATGCTCGCCAAGGAACTCACCTTCGTCGCGCGGGCGGAAGCGGCGGGACTGGTGCTGGGCGCCAAGGCGCCAGTGATGCTGACGAGCCGCGCCGACAACGATCGCGCCCGCCTCGCCTCCTGCGCGCTCGCCCAGCTTTACGAGTATTATCGCCGAGAAGGCCGGGCCTTCGGCACGGAGCCGACGGTCGCCAAAGCCGCGGAGTAAAATGCTTGAGCAAAATCGTACTTACACTCAACGCCGGCTCTTCCTCGCTGAAATTCGCCGCCTTCGCGGTGGCTAACGGCGGCGACATGAACCAGCTCGCTGCGGGGCAGATCGAGGGCATCGGGGCGACAGCCAGAGGCGCCCTCAAGAACGCCTCGGGCGAATCGACGGAGCTCGCCTTCGATCCGTCGCAAGGCCGCGTCGATCATCACGCCGCAGTGCGCGCCATCCTCGGCTGGCTCGGAAAGGCCGGCTACGATTCTTCGGTCGCCGCGGTCGGCCATCGCGTCGTGCACGGCGGCCCGGACCTCGTCGACCCGATGCTGATCGACGAGTCCGTGATCGCAACGCTGAAGCGGCTCATTCCGCTAGCGCCGTTGCACGAGCCGCACAATATCGCCGGGATCGAAGCGGCGATGAAGGCCTTCCCGTCGATTCCGCAGGTCGCCTGCTTCGACACCGCCTTCCATCGCTCTCATCCCTTCGTGGACGACACCTTCGCCTTGCCACGCTCCTATTACGACGAAGGCGTTCGCCGCTACGGCTTTCACGGCCTGTCTTACGAGTTCATCACGCGAAAGCTGCGCAAAACGGCGCCCCAGATCGTGCGCGAGGACGTGATCATCGCGCATCTCGGCAACGGCGCGTCGATGTGCGCGGTCCGCAACGGCCGCGCCGTCGCCTCGACCATGGGGTTCACCGCCCTCGATGGCCTGCCGATGGGCACCCGCTGCGGTCAACTCGATCCAGGCGTGGTGCTCTACCTCATGGCCGAAAAGAAGATGAGCGCGGGCGAGATATCCGATCTCCTATGGAAGAACTCCGGTCTCAAGGGCATGTCGGGCGTTTCCCAGGACATGCGCGAGCTCGAGGCGTCCGACAGCCCGGCGGCGCGCGACGCGGTCGCCTATTTCGTCTCCCGCGTCCGACGCGAACTCGCTGGGCTGGCGGCGACCGTCGACGGAGCCGAAGCGATCGTCTTCACCGCCGGCATCGGGGAACATTCGTGGAAAGTGCGCGAAGCGGTCCTCAACGGAATGGAGTGGATGGGAATCCATCTCGACGCCGAGGCGAACCGCGCCAACGCCCCAATCATCAGCGCCAAGCATTCGCCGACGATCGTCTTCGTCACCCCGACCGACGAGGAACGCATGATCGCCGAACACACGGTCGCGACCGCGGGCGTCGCCGCGAAAGAGGCCAAACCCGCCTCAGGATAACAGACCGACAGCCAGGTCGGCGCTGCGTTGCGCGGCGGCTGTCCCGTTATTTCGTGGTGTTCCGGGCGATGCCGGAACCTGGTCAAATGCTCGCCGACGTCATGCGCACGGAGGCGGAATTCGTCGCCAGATCCGTCATCCCGAGGCGCCGAAGCCCATCATCGTCCGGAACTGCCAGGGGGGCTGGGCGTCGGCGATCATGGCCGCCGCCAGTCCAGACATCAGCGGGTCGCTCGTCCTCAATGGCGCGCCGCTCGCCCGTTGGTCGGGCCGCCTCGGCGAAAACGCGCTTTTCCGGCCACGCCGGCAGCCAACGCGGCGTTCGGTCTGGCCGGAGAGTTTCGTGCTTCATGCATGGGAGCGACGTCCACCTGCATGGTGATCGTTTGTTTTTCCCGTGGCCCCGGCAGATGGCTATAACTGGCTTCATGCGGCCGCTCCTGCATCCCTTCCTGGTCAACGGGCGATCGGGCGATCCGGCGCTCTATGTCGAGACGCTGTTCGAGAAGGCCGCTCTGATGTTCGACCTCGGCGACGTTTCGAACCTGTCGCCGCGCAAGATCATGCGCCTCGAGCTGGTCTTCGTCTCGCATGCCCACGTCGACCACTTCTTCGGTTTCGACCGCCTTCTGCGGTTTTTGGTTGGGCGGGAGAAAACCGTCTGGCTCTATGGGCCTTCCGGCTTCATCGCGCAGGTCCACCACAAGCTCGCCGCCTATTGCTGGAACCTCGTCGACCGTTTCACCGCAGATCTCGTTTTCGCCGTCGCGGAAGCCGGCCCGGACCTCGTGGTCCGGAGGGCGCAAATGAGGCTCAAGACCGCCTTCGCCGTCGAGCCGCTCGGCGCCGGCCCGGCCATCGACGGCGTCCTTCACCGCGCGCCCAATTTCCTGGTCTCGACCGCGGTGCTCGAGCACGGCACGCCGTGCCTGGCCTTCGCCGCGCAGGAGGCTGCGCATGTGAACGTCTGGAAGAACAAGTTGAGCGAGCTCGGGCTTCCTGTCGGCCCGTGGCTGCGCGGCCTCAAGCGCGCGCTTCTCGACGGGAGGCCCGACGATTTTTTGATCGACGTCGGCGCCGGCTCGAAAGCGCCGCTCGGCGCCTTGCGCGCAACCGCGACGGTCACGCCCGGCCAGAAGATCGGCTACGTGACCGACGCGGCCGACACGCCCGCCAACCGCCGGGCGATCGTAGACCTCGTTCGCAACGCCGATCTTCTCTTCATCGAGGCGCCCTTCGCGGCGGCCGACGCCGCGCTCGCGGTCGACCGCGCCCATCTGACGACGGCCGCGGCGGGGTCGATCGCGCGCCAAGCTGCGGTCAGGCGGGTCGAGCCGTTCCACTTCTCGCCGCGCTACGAGGGCGACGAAACGCGCCTAATGGCCGAAGTTTTGGCCGCGTTTTCCGGCACGGAAGGCGCTGGCGGATAGAGCCTTCATTGCGGGGAAGGGATTCGCCCCCGGAGTCAGGTGAAGCCGCCCGGGGCCCGTCACGGAGCAAGCTCAGCCCTCTCGAGCGGCAGACATGTCGCCACAGGCGCGGGCGTGAGCTCAAAAATCTTGTCATCCGCGCCCGGCCCCACGAAAGAGCCGCGAGTCGTATCGCAATCATTGCCGAACGCGATCCCCTCGCCCTGAAGGCGGACCGTCAAGCCGCCCCCCTGGGCCGAGCGCTCGACCGTGACGCCGCCACCGTCGCAATCGACGGAACAGTCGGCGATGCCGTCACCGCTGCATTCGCCGTTCGTCCGCAGCGGCCGACGGCCGTCCCGCCGTTTCACCTCGAGTGCGAAACGATAGATGACATGATCCGGATTTTTCAGAGCGGGATCTCCCTTCGGGTCTGTGCCCTCGACGTGCAGGACGAAGACCATCTCCGCGATCGTCTGGCGCGGATGCGCGCGCAAGTGCCGCGAGTCGTAGAGCCTGCGGAAACAGACCGTCCCCTCGGGCGTTGGCGGCAAAATCTTCACCATCGCCGAAAGCCCCTCGGTCAGGGGGTCGGCGGCCGCCGGACCGGAGAGAATCGCCGCCGCGATCGCGGCGATCGCCGCTGCAGCGACCACGGGAAAGACGCGTTTCATCCGGGCCCTGAGTAATGGCAGGCGAGGGACCGAAGGATATGCTTATTGGTCGAGTCGCGCCAATCGCGTAAATGACCATTATGCAAAAGGCCCGCGATTCCCTGCTTCTCAGCGCCTCCGATCTGATCCGGCATCTGAATTGCCGCCATCTGACCGAGCTCGACCTCCGGGTCGCGTTCGGCGAACTCGCAAAGCCGCACACCTGGGACCCGCAGCTCGAGCTCCTCTGGGAGCGCGGGCTGCGTCATGAACGGGGTTATGTCGAGAGCCTGAAGTCCGAGGGGCTTCCAGTCACCGTCATCGACGGCGCCGGCGTCGACGACGAGGCGGCGGCCCGGACTCGCGCAGCGATGACCAGCGGCGCAGAGGTCATCGTACAGGGCGCTTTTCGTTCGGGCCCCTGGATCGGGCGAACCGACGTTTTGAGGCGTATCGATACGCCGTCCGATCTCGGCCCTTGGTCTTACGTGGTCGACGACACGAAGCTTGCGCGGGAAACCAAGAGCGGAACCGTGCTGCAGCTTTGCCTGTACGCGGACCTTGTCGCCGGCGTGCAGGGTCTGCGGCCCGAGGAGGGTTACGTCATTGCGCCGCATTCGGGATACGCGCGCCAGCGTTACCGAATGGACGATTTCGGCGCCTACTTCCGGCGCGCCCGCCTGAGCCTCGTCGAGGCGATCAACAATCAGGGGAAGGAAGAAACCTATCCGGAGCCAAAGGAGCACTGCGACATATGCCGCTGGCGGGAGCGATGCGAGCGCCGCCGCAGGGAAGACGATCACTTGTCTCTCGTCGCTGGGATCACAAAGCTCCAGATCGAGGAGTTGAGGCGTCGAGGCGTCGAGACGGTCGCGGCGCTCGCTGCAATGCCTTTGCCGCTCGCCTGGAAGCCCTCGCGCGGCGCCGCGCAGTCGTATGAGCGCATACGCGAGCAGGCGCGGATCCAGGTAGAAGGGCGCAAGGCGGGGAAAGTCCTGTGCGAGTTGCTGCCCGCGAACCCGGGCGTCGGCCTCGCCCGTCTCCCCGAACCTTCTCCGGGGGACCTGTTCTTCGACCTCGAGGGCGACCCGTTCGTCGGCGAAGGCGGGTTGGAGTACCTGTTCGGCTACGCTTATCTTCGGCCGGACGGCGCTCCGGCCTATGTAGCCGACTGGGCGTTGACGAGCGAAAAGGAAAAATTCGTCTTCGAGCGCTTCATCGATTTCGTCACCGACCGCCTAAAGAAGCATCCCGACCTGCACATCTACCATTTCGCCCCTTACGAACCTGCGGCGCTGAAGCGTCTCATGGGACGTTACGCGAGCCGCGAGGAGGAGATCGACTCCCTTCTCCGCTCGGACCGTTTTGTCGATCTCTACAGCGTGGCGCGCAATGGACTCATAGCAAGCATCGAGAGCTACTCGATAAAGAAGCTCGAGCCGCTTTACGGCTTTGCGCGGGGAACGCCGCTCGCGGCAGCGAACGCAGCTCTTGCCAAACTGCAGGCCTGCCTGGAGCTCGGAGATTTCGAGCTCATCGACGAAAACGACCGCGGCGTCGTGGCCGGCTACAATCGCGACGACTGCCTGTCCACGCTCGACCTGCGCGACTGGCTGGAACAACGCCGCGCAGCGCTGATTGAAAGCGGCCGCGAAGTCCCTCGCCCGGTAATCCCGCCGGGCGCGCCGAGCGAAAAGCTCGACGATCGGCAGCGGAAGGTGAATGCGCTCAGAGCCCGCTTGGCGGACGGCGTTCCGGCGGACGTCGCGGAACGGACGGCCGAACAGCATGCGCGCTGGCTGCTCGCCTATTTGCTCGACTTTCATCGTCGCGAGGACAAGGCGCTCTGGTGGGAGTTTTTCCGGCTACGCGATCTGACGGCGGAGGAACTGCTCGACGAGCGGGCGGCTCTGTCCGGGCTGGCCTTCGTCGGGATGGTCGGCGGGACCGCGAAGGCGCCCGTCCACCGCTACAACTTTTTGCCGCAGGAAACGGAACTGCGCGGCGGCGAGGAGCTGCGTAATGTCGGCGGCGGCAAGTTTGGACGCGTGGAGACGATTTCGCTCGGGACGCTGTGCGTCGACATCAAGAAGCGCAGGGACACGGCCGACGTTCATCCCGAGGCGGTGTTTGCGTACAAGCGCATCGAGGTCGACGTTTTGGCGGATTCCCTGATGCGGATCGGCGAGCATGTCGCGGAGTACGGAATGCAGGGCGACGGGCAATACCTTGCCGCGCGCGACCTGTTGATGCGGGCGCCGCCTCGGATCGGAGGCCAGCCGATCCAGAAGCCGGGGGAAACGACTCTCGACGCCGCGCGCCGCATCGCGCGGGCAATTGACGGCGGCATATTTCCCATTCAGGGGCCGCCGGGCTCAGGCAAGACCTATACCGGCGCAAGGATGATTTGCGCCCTCGTCGACGCCGGAAAGACAGTCGGCGTTGCGGCGAACAGCCACAAGGTCATCCGCAACCTGCTCGACGCGGTCCTGGCCGCAGGCGAGGAAATGGGCGTCGATGTGCGCTGCGTTCAAAAGCTTTCGGAGAAACCCTCGGAGACGGAAGTGGATCAGCTGCGCCTGTGCTTCGCATTAACCAACGATCGCTTGCATGCCGCAATTGCCGATGGCTGCAACGTGGCCGGCGGAACGGCATGGCTGTGGGCTTCGCCCGACGCGGCGAACGCGGTCGACGTTCTTTTCGTCGACGAGGCGGCGCAAATGTCTCTCGCCAATGTGCTGGCGGCGTCGCAGGCGGCGCGAAGCATCGTGCTGCTCGGCGATCCGCAGCAGCTCGAACAACCCATGCAGGGCAGCCATCCGGAAGGCACGGATGTGTCCGCGCTCCATCACCTTCTGCAGGGCGGGAAGACGATCGAGCCTGGCCGCGGCCTGTTCCTCGACGAGACTTTTCGGCTGCATCCTGAGATCTGCCGCTTCACCTCCGAACTTTTTTATGAGGGACGGTTGAAGTCATGCCCGGAGCTCGTGGCGCAAAACATTCGATCGGGATCCCGCTTCTCCGGCAGCGGCCTTCGCTTTGTGCCAGCGCCGACCGAAGGCAATCAGAGCAGCTCGCCCGAGGAAGCCGATTGCGTCCGCGGCATCGTCGACGAACTGATGACCTACGATACGACCTGGTTCGACAAGGACAATTTTGAGCGCCCGCTGGACCTGTCCGACATTCTGATCATCGCGCCGTACAACGCGCAGGTTTTTGAGCTGCAACAGCGCATTCCGGGCGCGCGCGTCGGCACCGTCGACAAGTTTCAGGGGCAGGAGGCGGCAATCGTGATCTATTCGCTGACGACCTCGAGCTACGCCGACGCGCCGCGGGGGATGGAATTCCTGTACTCGCTCAACCGGCTGAACGTCGCGACCTCGCGCGCCAAATGCCTGTGCATCCTCGTCGCCTCCCCCTCGGTCTTCGAGGCGCAGTGCCGCACGCCGCGACAGATGCAACTCGCCAACGCCTTTTGCCGCTACCTCGAACTGGCGGCGCCGGTTTAGAAGAGGCGGCCCCTCTCGGCCGCCCAGGCCCGGATGAAGAATGGCGCGCCCGACAGGATTCGAACCTGTGGCCTCTGCCTTCGGAGGGCAACGCTCTATCCAGCTGAGCTACGGGCGCATCGCTTCCACGCCGGCCGGGGCCGGCGGGACCCCGTTCATAGACGAATTCGGCGCGGAAGGGAATTCCCGCTGAAGCGCTCTTCACGCCGCGAGCGGCGCCGGCGCGGACGCGACGCCGAAATGACGCAGATAGCGGTGCTCGACGTCCGAGAGCGGCATCGCCACGAACAGGTCGGTGGTGTTGAAAGCCGCGTCGACGGCCGGGACGGGGCTGAAGGTCGCGCCGAGGCGCAGGTAGCCTTTGACGAGCGGCGGCAAGACCCGCACGAGCGCACGCGGGTCGGCCGGCGCAGACGAGCCCTCGCCGAGCGCGCCTGCGCGTTCCGGCCGCGGCGTGACGAGCCACGCCGGATCGCCTCCGGCCGCGACGAGCGCCCGAATCGCGTCTGCGTGCAGGGCCGGGTCGGCACCCGGCAGACTCGCGCAGCCGATCATCGCGTCCATGTTGTGATGGCGCGCATAGGCCCAGAGTCCGCGCCACAAAAGTTCGAGCACATGCCGTCCACGGTGAGTGGACGCGACGCAGGCGCGGCCGACCTCGAGGAAGCGGGTCGTCGGGCGACGGGCGATCAGCGCCTCGACGTCGAATTCGAGCGCGCTGTAGAAGCCGAAATGGCGCTCGGCCATGTCCTGGCGCAAGAGACGATAGACGCCGACGACCCGCGGAGAACCGTCGGGGCGCCGAAGCGTTTTGTCGACCACGATCAGATGGTCGCTCACGCTGTCGAAGGGGCAGACGTCGCGGCGGATGATCCGGGCGGTGGGATCGGGCGCAACGCCGCCCTCTTCGAAGAAAACCCGATAGCGCAGCTTCTGCGCCCGCCGGACCTCCTTCTTGCTCGTTGCGAGGCGCGCCTCGAGCGCCCCGGAGCGCGCCAGCACTGGGCCAAGCCCGGCAAGATCGCGTTTCCGGGAAAACCGACGCAGGAGGCCGCGTGCGCCTTCCCGCGGCCTCGATGCGAATGTCAGCGCCACCCCAGCCGTCTCCACGAATTTGCTTCGTCCATAAAGCAGAACCATGTTCGCAGGAAGCTTTTATGACGCCCGGCCGAGCGCCCTCTGGTCCGTATCCTCTCCGCCGCACAGGCGGTCGATCTCCAACGCGAGATCGTCGAAATCGAAGGGCTTGACGAGGAACGCGTCGAACCCCGCCGCCTTGCACGCGCGCCGCTCGTCTTCGAGCGCGTTGGCGGTGAGCGCGATGACCGGCGTCCGCGGCGACCGGCTCTCTGCCTCGAGCCGCCGCAAACGCCGGGTCGCTTCGAGGCCGTCGAGGCCCGGCATCCTGAGGTCCATGAGGATGAGATCGAACGGGGCCGGCGCGCCCTCGCGGGGCGCCGCGAGCCGCAACGCTTCGCCCCCGTCCGCCGCCCGAACGACCTCGAAACCAAGGCGCGCCAGGGCCTTCTGGGCGATCAGCGCATTGATGTCGTTGTCCTCGGCGACGAGCGCGCGGCGGGCCGGCGGCCTGGCCTCGGCCGGGGGCTCGCGGGGAAACTCCGCCGCCAGGCGCTCGAACAGCGAGCGCGCGCGCACAGGCTTCACCAGCCATCCGTCGAAGCCGGCAAGCGACGTCTGCCCGAAGGCCCGGCGCTCGAAGGGAGAGAACAGGACGAGGCTCTTCGGCGCGCCGGCGGCGCGGGCCGCGCTCGCCAGCCGGTCGATCGCTTCGGGACCGAGCGCGCAATCGACGATGACGAGGTCCGGCCGCTCGGATTCGGCGAGGGCGGCAAGGCCGGATTCGAGCCCCTCGGCGCGCGCGACCTTCGCCCCGGCTTCGACCAGGCGCGCCGCAATGGCGGGCGCCTCGAACGGCGAATGGGCGATGATGAGCGCCCGCGCCCCCTCGAGCTCCGCCTTCCGGACGTCGCGCGCGGCCGTCGCCCGCGCGCGCCCCTCCGGCAGAGAGACCGAAAAGGCGAAGACCGAGCCGCCGCCGGCGTTGTCCTCGAGGGTCAGCGCGCCGCCCATCAGATCGACGATCTGGCGGGAGATGGCGAGGCCGAGCCCCGCGCCCTCGAAACGGCGGGCGTCGGAGCCGTCGCCCTGCTCGAAGCTTTCGAAGATCGCGGCCCGCCTGTCCGGCAGCACGCCGGGACCGGTGTCGGCCACGGCGAAGCGCAAAGCCGGCCCCTCCCCGCGTTCGACCGAGACGCAGACGCCGCCGGTCGAGGTGAACTTCACAGCGTTGCCCGCGAGGTTCATCAGCACCTGCCTCAGGCGCATGCCGTCGGCGAGCACGAAGCGCGGCGCATCGGCGCTGATCGAGGCGGCGATCTCCAAACCCTTGCTCTGGGCGCGCGGCGCGAGCAGCTCGACCACCCCCTCGACGAGCTTGACGAGGTCGACCGTCTCGACGACCAGGCCGAGGCGGCCGGCCTCGATCTTGGAGAGATCGAGAATCTGGTCGACGAGCGCAATCAGCGCCGCCCCCGAGCTGCGGATCGCCTCGACGTAGCTCATGTTCTCCGGGCTGAGCGGAGCGTCACGCAACAGGTCGGCCATGCCGAGAATGCCGTTGATCGGGGTGCGGATCTCGTGGCTCATGGTGGCGAGGAAGCGGGACTTCGCTTCGCTCGCCGCCTCGGCCCGGTCGCGCGCGGCGGCTGCTTCCTTAAGCCGCCAGACTTCGTCGCGCAGCGCCTCGTTTTCGAAGGCGGCGCGCCTGGCGCTCTCTTGCGCCTTGGACCGCGCGCGGGCCAGCGCCGCCGCGAGCCCGGCTGCAAGCGCGATTGTCGCGCCCGCCTGCAGGCTCAGCGCATGCGCGGCTATGATCGCGCCCGTATCCATCGAAGGCCTCGCCGATCCAACACGCCAATGTCTCAGACCGGTGTTGAGATATCCTTGCGAGGATTGCGCGGGGCTGTAGCCGGGGCCGCGATCACAGGAAAAGCCGCGACGAAGGCGCCAGAGACCATGCGTTGCCGGCCGCTTTTTCGCGCACCGGTGCGCAGCCGATCGGGCGCTATGGGGCGGCAAAGCGCCTTCTCATGCGAAAGCGGGTGTTTTGCAGGCAAATAACTACTCCGGCATAACCGGGACCGAAATATGCAACAACAAGCGAAATCAGGGAGAGACGCACGACACTGCCCGAGCAGGCGACGACGCCCTTCCTGAGGCCGCCAGTTCGTCGAGCAGGGCTTTCGCCCGCCTCAGATCGAGGGTGTCGAAGCCCTCCGTGAACCAGTTGTAGACGGCCGCCAGGAGCCCGCACGCATCTGCGGGCTTGCCCTGATCGCGCCAGAGCCGGGCCTTGCTGGTCGCGGCGCGCAGCTCCCAGGACTTGGCATGCTGCGCCTGCGCGACCGCCAGGGCCCGATCGAAAAGGGCCTCCGCGGACGCAGGGTCCCGCTCCGGCGACTCCTCCGCGATCTCACCTGCGATGCGAAGGATATCGGGTTCGCACCAACGCTCGTTCGTCTTTTCGAACATCGCGATCGAATCGGCGATGCAGCGGCGGGCGTCCTCCATTTGGCCCAGTCTTGCGTGCGTCTTGGCCAGATGGGACAAGACCGTCGCCGTCAGCAAGGTGGCCCCGCTCGACCGATAGGCGGCGAGCGCGGAGGTTATCCGGCGGAGCGCTTCCTCGGCCTCGCCTTCAGCGCTCGAGACCAGGCCCTGCAGCATCAGGCCGAACGCCCGGTAGAAAGGCTCCCCTTTCTCATCCGCAAGCGCATTGATCTCCCGCGCTTCCGCCTTTGCGGTTTCGTATTGGCCGCAGTCGAAATGAATCCATGCCGCAAAAATCAGATTGTTCCCGAGCGTGAGGGCATGTCCGAACTCGCGGGCGGAGCGGAGCGAGTCGTCGGCGTCCGCTCGTGCTGCGTCCGGGCGCCCGAGCACCCAAAGCGCCGCCCCGCGGGCCGACAACGCCGTACTCCAATGGTCGCCGCCGTAACGGCTGGCCCGTCCGTTTTCCGCTGGGTTGTAAAGCGCGATCGCCGTGTCGAAATGCGCCCGGCTGGCCAGGATGTCCCCCGAGAACAACAGGCTCTGGCCGACGGCCCGATGCCCGGCGATCAGTTCGCCCTTTGCGCCCGCCCTCTCCGCGAGCGCCAGACATTGCTCGGCGAGGCGGCGCGTCGCGTCTCCCGATGACGCAACGATGCTGGCGACCCAGAAGCCATGGAGGGTCGTGAACAATGCGAGCGGATTCTCGACCGGCTCGCCGAGGGCGTTCGCCCGCTCGATCAAGGCAAGGGTTCTGGACAGCGAAGCCCGGGCGTCGCCCGAGGCATAGCCTCTGCTCAGCTGTAAAGTGCTCGCAAGGCCGATCTGGCTGGCGATCTCCTCCCGGCGGAGAGCCGGCGAGCTGGGCCGAGCGGCGATCAGGGCGAGCGCCCTGGAAAACTGCGATTCGGCCTCGCGGAGCGCCGAGCGTCTCAAGGACCGTCGTCCGGCTTTTCCCCACAGCGCCGCCGCTTTCTCAGGCAGTCCGGCTTCGGCGCAATGCTTTGCCAGCAATTCCGGCTGGGCTTCGACAACCTCGGGGAAGTGGGCTTCCAGCGCCTCGGCGATCCGAGCGTGCAGCGCCCGCTTGCGTTCGCGCAGGAGCGCGCCATAGGCGAGGTCCTGCAGAAGGCTGTGTTTGAAGCGATAGGTGGCCTCGGGCGCCCTGCCCTGCCTGAACAGCAAGCCTGCCAGTTCGAGGCGCTCAAGCGAGGCCTCCAGATCGGCCTCGGTCTCTTGCGCAACGAGCGCCAGCAAAGCGTGTGAGGATTCGCGCCCGATCGCGGCTGCGGTCTGCGCCACCTCCTTTGCGGGGCCCAGGCGATCGAGCCGCGCCATGAGTGAAGCCTGCAGGCTCGGCGGGACCGCGACGGTCTGGGAATCGGCCGCATTGGCCTCGTCCCCGGCTCCCTGCGCCTCCAAGACCGCCTTGGTCATTTCCTCGGCGAAGAGGGGAACGCCGTCGGCGCGGAGAATGATCTCCTCCCGGGCCGGCGCCGGCAGGCTCTCCCCTCCGACGACGTCGTCAACCATGGCGCCGATCTCGCGACTCGTCAGACGATGGACCGTCAGCTCCGTAACCGGGGCACGCCCGAGCCAGGGCGCTTTCATCTCCGACCGATAGAGGACGAGAAGCAGTGCTGGAAGGACCGCGATTCGGTCGACGAGACGGTCCAACAGCTCCAGCGTCGTCGGGTCGGCCCAGTGCGTGTCCTCGACGACCATCAGCACGGGCTTCTCCCGGGCCCGCGCCTCGATCTGCGCCACGAGTGCCTTCATGATCCTCTGCCGGCGCTGCGGCGGCCTCATTTCCAGCGCCGGATAGCGTCCGTCGTTACGAAGCGACAACAGCTCGGCGAACAGCGCGGCGTCCTCGCGAGAAGTCGCCTTCCGCTCGAGAAACGAATTGAGCTTGTCGAGCTTCATCTTTTGGTCGTCGTCGGCCCTGAACGCGGCGGAGCGCTCGATCAGCCGGATGATCGGGTAGAGCGCCGTGTCCCGGTGTTGCCGCGAACAGTAGCAGCACAATCGGTTCTGCGGCTCGGCGTCGACGTGCTGCAGGAACTCGGCCGCCAGTCTCGACTTGCCGACGCCAGGTTCCCCCGAAAGCAGAACGACCCGTCCCTTGCCCGCCTTCGCGCTGGCCCAATGGTCCAGAAGCAATTCGCTTTCGTCCTCGCGTCCGACGAAAACGGTCAATCTTGTCCCGCGAAGCGCCTCGAACCGGCTTTCGACCGAGCTCGCGCCGATGACCGCCCAAGCGCGCGCGGGAGCCGAAATTCCTTTCAGTTCAACGGAGCCGAGATCCTTCAAGGTGAACAGCGATCCCAACAGCTTTCTCGTGTCGTCGGATATGACGACGCTGTCCGGCGCGGCGATCCCCTGCAGTCGCGCCGCGAGATGGGGGGTCGCGCCGACGACGCCCCGCTCTTCCGATTCTCCCGATCCGATGAGGTCGCCGACCACCACCAGGCCTGTACCGACGCCGACGCGAACGTGCAGTGGCGAGCCGGCCGGAGTCGTCAGCTCCGGCACGGACCGGACGATCGCGAGCCCGGCCGCGACGGCTTGCTCAGGATCCTGTTCGTGCGCTTCCGGGTAGCCGAAATAGGCGAGCACGCCGTCGCCCAGGTATTTGGCGACGAACCCGCCATGGCTTTCGATCGCCTCTGCGCAGCACCTGTTGTAGGCGGAGATGACGCCGCGCATGTCCTCGGGATCGAGCCGGACAGTGAGGGCCGTTGAGCCGACAAGATCGCACACCAGCACCGTCAGTTGGCGACGTTCTGCGCCGGCCGCCTCGGGCGTCGAAGGCGGAGATTCCTCCCGGGCCCCGCTAGGCGGATGCAATAACTCGGCGATCGCCGCGAGCAGCTTGCGCCGATCCCCCACGGCGCGGACGCCCAGTTCTTTCAGATCCTCCGCCTTCAGCTTCGGGAGGACCTCGAAATCGATCGCGTTTTCGCGAAACGCGGCCTCGTAACGAGCAAGGCCGAGCCCCCGCAACCAATCCCCGACGTCCACCCACGCCACCGAAGTCATTCCCGTCAATATTGGCTCGACCAAAACCGCACGTCCGTCTCCAGCCGCGGGCTTATTGCTAGGCGCAATTCAGAGGACAAAAGTCTTGACAGCCGCCGCCATTGCCGCTGGATCACGCCAGCCCTGATAGACGGGCGGAGGCCGGCGGGCCGGAAGCTTGAACAAGGCCGAAACCGCTTCGCGCGCCGAACGGATCGAATACTCCATGGTGAACATGGTGTCCCGGGGCAGCTCGCAGAACTGACCGATGAAGGCGAAGTTGGCGCTGTCCGAATGGACACCTGGGCGATCGGCGTGGCCTCGCGTCATCCAGACACTATTGGCGTGCGGAAGTCGGCAGGGGACGCATTCGCTCTGTGCGAGTATCTCGGACAAGTGGTCGTCGAACCCGAGCTCATGGACCGTTTCGGTAAGGATTTCTTTGCCGGTGTACTTCCACATCTCTTTGCCGCCGACCTGCGCCTCGGGAAAGATGCTGTATCCCCACATGACCGTCGCGCCGGCGGGCTCGCCTTTGAAATGAGGCTTCGGGCAGGGCGCGATCGTGGTCTTCCAGGGCGAATTTGCCAAGGTGATAAGCCCCGCGCGGCCTGCGTCGACGCCCGTAAGTCTGGCCAAACAATCGAGAAAGGTCGAGCCATACATCGTGACCGTGAAGGTTACCCA
Source organism: uncultured Alphaproteobacteria bacterium (assembly GCA_963823165.1). Classification (GTDB taxonomy): domain Bacteria; phylum Pseudomonadota; class Alphaproteobacteria; order Rhizobiales; family Beijerinckiaceae; genus Roseiarcus. Next base: position 32,365 of record CAWGKV010000043.1, read on the forward strand.
CTCCGCGGCGCCATGGGCGTCCTGTCCGAAAAACCTCTCCGGGCGGCCGAATTCGGGATGACGCGCGGCGATTTTCTTCCACAACGCCCCGCCTTGATGGGGCGAAGGCCCCGGCGCCTCATCCCACTTCCCGACCGTCATATCCGCGAGCTGCGAACCCAACGTCATCAGGACGACGTCCGGGTTCTCCACTTCGTGGGCGACCGGAATTTGCTCTTCGCCGGCGGGGGAGCGCACCTTGATCCTCGCGGCTGCGAGACCGCCCGGAACCGACTCGAACGACACGTCGTCGACGACCGTGTCAGGCCTGAAGACGACACCTTGTGCCTTCAGCCAGCGCCGAATTGGGCGCGCGACCGAGTTGTCCTGGTTCATCCGCATCCGCCAGATCGTCGTCATGTCGGCGACGTCCGGCACGATATGCAGGAAGCGCCCTTCCTCGCCAGCCTGATCACCCGGTAAAAAAGCTTCACCCGATTCCCCTGGGCTCGTCGTCATCGGGTCCGCGTCTGATCCCCCAACTCTTGCTTCACTGAGCCCGGCTTAGGAGACTTCAGCCAATAAGTGAATCGACGCTGAGGAGGGGGATTCCTTGGTTTCGCGTCGGGGTTGTAGATGATTTGGATGATCGACGCGGCGGCGATTCGGCTTCGGTGGGAAGCGGTAGGCTCGAAGCTGGATGAGCGGGGCCGGCGGTTGTTCGCTGCGGCTGAGGTCCGCGGCGCGGGCCGAGGCGGTTTGGCGTTGGTCTCAAAGATTACTGGGCTTGCGCGGTCCACGCTAAACCGCGGCGAGGACGATCTGGACGGCGAGCCGCTGCCGGCGGGACGCATCCGGCGCATGGGTGGCGGCCGGCGGGCGATCGGCGACAAGGATCCGCAGATGCGGCAACAGCTGCGTCGTCTGGTCGAGCCGGTGACGCTCGGCGATCCGATGCGTCCGCTGGTCTGGGTGTCGAAGAGCCTGACGAAACTGGCCTCGGCGCTGACGGCGATGGGCCACCGGGTCTGTCCGGAGACGGTGCGCGGCGAGTTGTTGAAGCTCGGCTTCTCCCGCCAGGGCAATCGCAAAGCGGATGAGGGGTCGAGACACCCGGACCGGGACGCGCAGTTCGAGTACATCAATGCGACGGTCATGTCGGCCCAAAGGCGCGGGCAGCCGGTGGTCTCGGTCGACACGAAAAAGAAGGAGCTGGTCGGCAATTTCAAGAATGGGGGCACGGACTACCGGCCCAAGGGCGATCCGTTGCGCGTGAAGGTGCACGACTTCGAGGACAAGACGCTCGGCAAGGTCGCGCCTTACGGCGTCTACGACGTGACCGCCAACGAAGGCTGGGTGAGCGTCGGGATCACCGCCGACACGGCCGAATTCGCGGTCGCCTCGATCCGCCTTTGGCTCGAGCGCATGGGGCGACAACGCTATCGCGAGGCGGACGAGCTCACGATCACGGCCGACTGCGGCGGCTCGAATGGCGCGCGTGTGCGGCTATGGAAGGTCGAGTTGCAGAAGTTTGCCGACGAGACCCGGCTCGCGATCCACGTCCGCCACTACCCGCCCGGGACGTCCAAATGGAACAAGATCGAGCACCGCCTATTCTGCCATATCACCCAGAACTGGCGGGGTCGTCCGCTGAGCGATCGCCTCGCCGTCGTCGAACTGATCGGCGCCACGACGACCCGAGCCGGCCTGAAGGTCGAATGCGCGCTCGACCATCGCACCTACGAAAAAGGCGTCAAAGTCAGTGACGCGGAGATGGCTGCTCTCAACCTGACTGGAGAAGACTTTCATCCCGAATGGAACTACTCCATCAGGCCCAGAAACCAACCGAACTCGTCGTAGCAGTTATTTATGGAGGCGTCCTTACTTCTTCTTCGCCGCCCGTTGAGCGCGCGTTGCGGAGTTGGCCGCCACTGCGGCGCGGATGAGTTGCTTGAAGGGGGCCTCGTCGATCGTCTCCCCTTCGCGGAGGTCGATCGCGCGCCGCACATTCCCTTCCAGGCTGGAATTGAAGAGCTTTTTCGGGTCTTCGAGGGAGGCGCCATGAGCGAAGGTGAGCTTCACGACTTCTTTGTACGATTCCCCGGTGCAGACGATGCCGTCATGGGACCAGACGGGGGTTCCCGGCCTGGACGGCTTGACCCATTTCCACTCCTCCTCGATGTCGGGATCGGCGTCGTGGATGAGCCGGCGGACATAAGCGAGGGCCTCGCCTCTTCAATCCCCAAGTTCCTCGATCCGATTGGTGATGCTTTCTGAAGCGGCCTCGCCATCCGGACAGTTTGTCGACTTCATAGTGTTTCGACTCCTTCGTTTCTCTAGGCCAATCTTTGCCGACGGCCCCCTAGCTTAGCTAAAGTAGGGGCGGCGACACGTCGGTAACAATCAGGCCGGGCGTTTCGTCTGGTTTCAGTCTCCTGAAGCCCTGGCGCAAGAGGCAGCTTGTTCGCGGCGCCGGACTTCTACATGGGCCTCCACCGGTGCGACCGGGAAAGAAGCTGCCAATGTCTTCGCCGGGCGCAGGATGCCGAGCCCGAAGCTCGAGTAGGCTTACGTGGCTGACGCGGTCGGCGATTCGCTTCACAGAAGACGCCGGTAACAACCGGGCCTCGATCGGTTCGGACGCTTCCGAGTAGCCCACGACAGGGCTGTGCGTGTTGAGGCTCCAAACGCATTTCTGCCGCCATGGCGCCGCATTTGCCAATCCAAATCCTTTCGACACTAACAGACGCTTCGCAGGGACGAGAAAGCGGGAGGCGGCTTACGGCTTCGGGAGGCGGACTCATGCCGACAGCGTCACAGACGGATTGGAAGGCGGAGAGCGCGGCGACGGCGCGGGGCCGACCCCGGCCGCCGCCCGAAGATCTTTCGGCAGCTCAATACCGCAGCGCGCTTAGGGAGGCCGAAGAGAGATGCGCGCGGCTCGAAGCGGATCGCGTCCGTCTCGAGTCGATCCTGGAAGGGTCGCGCGACGCGATCTGGAGCTGGAATTTGGACGGGATCGTCGTCTGGTGGAACGCGGCGGCCGAAAAGCTCCTCGGCTATGCCGCCGACGAGATCGTCGGCCAATCGCTCCTGAAGCTGGTTCGTCCGGAACGGCACGAAGCCGCCCGCGCCGTCATGGCGTCCCTCAGCAAGGGCGTATGGTACGAGCAGCACGAAACCCAAAAAATCCGGAAGGACGGCAGCCTCGTCGATGTCGAGCTGACCGTCTCGCCGGTCGCCGACGCCGAGGGACGCATCGTCGGCGCATCCACCGTTTGTCGCGAGATGACGGAAAGAAAGCGGTTTCAGGCGTCCCTCTCCAGGCGCATGAGCGAATTGACGAGCATCTTTCAGTTCACCGAGAGGCTGAACGGCGCGAATTCCCTCGACGCCGTCACCTCGGCCGCACTCGACGCCATTGCGGACGCGCTCGGCTGCGGCCGGGCGTCGGTGCTGTTGTTCGACGCCGCCGGCGTCATGCGGTTCGTCGCCTGGCGCGGATTGTCGGAGCCCTACCGGAAAGCCGTCGATGGCCACTCGCCGTGGAAGCGCGACGCCACCAACCCGGCGCCGATCTGCGTCAGCGACATCGATCTCGCCGACGAGCCGGATTCTTTGAAGCAGATGATCAAGGCCGAAGGCATCCGGGCGCTGGCATTCATCCCGCTCATCGCCGACGGGAGGCTGATCGGCAAGTTCATGACCTACTACCCCGAGCCGCACGCCTTCTCAGAGGACGAGATGTCTCTGGCGAACACGATCGCGCGCCAGCTCGCCCTTGCGGTCGTCCACCAGTCTGCTGCGGAAGAGCTCCGCCGATCGGAAGAACGCTTCCGCCTGATGTCGGAGCATGCGCCGGTCATGATCTGGATGAGCGACGCTCACAACGGCTGCCTGCACCTCAACCGGATGCTGCGAGACTTCTGGGGCGTCGCCGAGGCCGATATTCCGACCTTCGACTGGCGGACCACCATGCATCCGGAAGACACGGAGCGCATCGGGCGCAGCATGATGGATGCGGTGATCGGTCGCGCTCCGGTGACGGTGAAGGGACGCTACCGGAATGCGGACGGCTCGTACCGAGTCTTGCACACCGACGCGCGACCCCGATTTTCGACGAGCGGCGAATTTCTCGGCATGATCGGCGTCAACGTCGACATCACCGAAGGCGAGGAGGCCGAGGCCGAGCGGGAACTCTTGATCGCGGAGCTCAATCACCGGGTCAAGAACACTCTCTCCGTCGTGCAGAGCATCGCGCACCAGACGTTCCGCGAGCCCGAGACGGCCCCGGACGCTCGAAAGGCGTTCGAGGGCCGCCTGGTCGCTCTGGCGCTGGCGCACAATCTCCTGACCCAGCTCAACTGGGAGCACGCCTCGCTCGAACAGATCGCGCGGGTCATCCTCAATGTGACCGAGGACGGCTCGGGACGAATTCGCATTTCGGGACCGCCGGTCCTGCTGCCGCCGAAGGAAGCGCTCTCCATCACCATGGCGCTGCACGAGCTTTGCACCAATGCGATGAAGTACGGCGCATTGTCCAACGAGGCGGGCCGCATCGACGTCCAGTGGAGCCGAAAGGCAGGTCCGCGGCTCAGGCTGGCTTGGCGGGAGACTGGCGGCCCCATCGTCCTGCCGCCGCAGCGCCGGGGATTCGGTTCGCGCCTGCTCGAGCGCTCGCTGGCTTTGGATCTCGACGGCGAGGTTCAGCTCGCGTTCGAGCCGTCCGGACTCGTCTGCCTGATCGACGCGCCGCTCGCGGCAGAGACGGATTCGCGCCGATGAGCGCGCTCGCCGGCAAGCGGGTTCTGGTGATCGAGGACGAGGCGATCATCGCTGGCATGATCGAGGACATGCTGACGGACCTCGGCGCAATCGTCGTCGGCCCGGCTGGGACGCTGGCCAAGGCCCTCGAACTCGCGAGCCGCGAGGCGATCGACGCGGCGATGCTCGACGTGAACATCCGCTCGGAGAGAGTCGACCCGGTGGTCGAAACGCTGCGCAGCAGGGGCGTTCCTTTCGTCCTCGCGACGGGCTATGGTGCGGCCGCCGCGGCCGGGATGGACGGCGTGCTCGTCATAGAGAAACCGTTCACCCAAGACCGGCTGGAGAGCGCGCTGACGACCGCGCTCGCGGCAGCCGACCGGAACTCCACCCTCGAGACAGGGCGAGGGGACGCACCTGCTTGAGCTACGGTCACACCATCTCAGGTCGCGGGGGGGTGTGTGCAACCTTCCCCAGCTTGCTGGGGAAGAGCCTGCCCCGGGCTTGCCGAGGGTGGCGCGCAGCGCCGGATGGGGTGTGGCCCGCTGCTTCGACGCAAGTCGGATTGCACGACCGTCCCCGCGAACTTCCTCGGAGCAGATCTGCTTTCCGCACCCCATCCGGCCCTCCGGGCCACCTTCCCCGCTTCGCGGAGAAGGGGGAACGTTCGCGGTTCGCCGCTCGCAGTTCGATCGCAGGCGGCCTGAAGTAGGCGGTCAAGACCGAGCGAGAAGCCATTGCGGCGCGAGCCAGAAGGGCGGCAAGCAGAGCGGCGTGGACGACAGGGGCAGGATCGAATTCCGGATCGACACGCCGATCTCGTTGCCACGAACCTGCGCCGCGCCTCGATCCGCTCGAACGCCGCCGGATGGCGGTCGCGCAGTTCGGACCGCAGGGTCTCGTCGGCGAAGACGATTCCGTCCTCGCAATTAAGCGCCCACCCTCGCGGCAACGGTGTCGGGATGACGTCGACCTGGAAGGGCATGCCGGAGACGACCCGCTCCGTCGAGCCTGGCCTGACGGGCGTGTGGATCCACTCGTCATGGCCCGTCAGGTGCCCGGGGTTGAGCGCCGAGCGCAGCCCGCCCCGCGCCAGCGCGGCGGTCGCGGCGTCGAAAATCGCGCCGCCGGTCACGCCAATGTCGGCTGCGTCGTACCATGCGGAGAGGCCTTCGAAATAAGCCGTCGCCGTCTTCAGAAAGGCCGCGTCGTGCTCGGCTATAAGACCAGCCCGAGCGGAGAGCCCGCCCCAGTAGCCGACAGCCGCGGCGATCCCGTCGCCCGCCTTCACGACTCGGCCGCCCGGCGAGCGTAAGCCGATCACGTCGCGACCCGAATCTCCCGTGGCGAGCATGACGTGGGCCGTGAGGACCTCGCCCGCATAGCCCATCGCGCCGGCGGCCTCGAGCTCTGTCGCCCCGAGCCTCACCGCCTCGACGATGCGCTGGACAGCCTGCGAGGCCCGCGCCGCGCCCCACTCGTTGAGCGCGATCTGGTCGGCGTCGACGATCGCCCGCAACCCCGTCGCCGGATGCATCAGCACGCGCGTGACGTCTCTCAGCGCGTCGGTCCAACCCGCGATCGCGGCGATGAGCGCGACGAAGGCGTGCGGCACGAACAAGCCCGGGTTTGGCTCCTCCTGCTCGTCCGGCTCGAAATATTTCCAGCCGACGAGCCCGATTGTCTGATCGGCCTTCAGGCCCGCCTCCCTCAGCACGCCGGCGAGCGCCGGCTTCAGAGAGCGGTCCTGGCCCATGAGGCTCATGCTTTGCGCGAGAGCCACGTCGACCCCAGAAAGGCGGGCCTCAGGGGCGTATCCGAGCCCCTCGTTGCCGACCACCAGGATTCGCCGGTCACGAGGCCCGAGCATGAGCAGCGCCTCCTCGAACCGCGGATCGTAGCCCGAAAGGAAGGCGATGTTCGCGTTATGCTCGCGATCGGCGTAGACGACCAGCCAGTCGCATCCCGCGCGCGCATAGGCTTCGCGGCATCTTTTGTCGTACAATGCGGCCGGTATCTCGGGCGGAGCTGCGGGGAGGCCGAAGTCCGGGATCGCAATCTCGCGCAACATTGCAGTTCCATCATCTCCAAAAGCGACGCCAATCGTCTCGGAACGAACGCCGGCGGCTCCCGACCGCTCAGGGAATGAAATTGCTCTGTCCCGGCCCGGTCAATCTGAAGATATTCCCTTTGTCGTCCTCGATCCGGCCTGCCGAGCCTCCCTTCGGCTCGATCACCAGCTCCTTTGCGATCCTGGCGGTGCGGAATTTCCAGCCCTCCGGGAGGTCGAGCAGGCCGCCGAGCGAGCCGAGCTTGTCGACCGTCATCCCGGGAAGATTCTTGTCCGTATAGGAAACCATGACCCAGGTTCTGCCCTTCGGGTCGTCGAGCAGATAGACTTCGGACCCTTTCTTGAAACCTTCGATCGACGTTCTCGCGACGAACCCCGGGCGATAACCCTGCGATGGCGGCTTTGGAGAAAGCTTGTTGGCGGCGGGGCGCCTCGCGGCGTATTGTCCGACGGCGGAAGGCATGTGGGCGACGAGCAAGCTCCCCGACGTCTGGCTGTTGCCCATCCACGCCGCGTCGAGGCCGCCGAAGTTCCGCACGGCCCCGACGCGGTCGGCCAGCCAGTCGACGGTCCAGGTGAGCGCCGGGCTCGTGGTCACGCGGAGCGCATGGTACTGCTTGGCGATCTTCTTCGGGTCCAGAGTGTCGACGATCGCCGTCGGCGCCGAATCGCGGGTGTCGTCCCCGCCGTTCTGGCCGGTCGTGTTGTAGATGCTGACGTAGAGGATCTTTTTGAGCGCGTCCGTGGCGTAGAGATCGATTTCCATGTATCGGTAGCCGCGCAGGTTGTTGAACCTTCGCTGCTCGGCGCCGGCGCAATCGTCCGGCAACTGGCTAAAATACTTGCACGTGGTCGAGTCCGCCCAGGCGGGGGCGGCGTTTGGCGGCCCCGCTCCCAAAGCGAGCCCGCAAACCGCGAGACAGGCGATGCGGGTCCCGACCGTCGGCATGCTCTCCTCCGCGAGCGACGTCTGAAAGGTGTTCGCGACGCCGCCCAACAAGACGATGCTATGGCCGAACGCGCTGATTCCGCAACTCGCGTTGGAAGTCGCGAATCGGCTCGTCGAGCCTGCGGCGTAAGTACTACCTTTTTTGCATAACGCCTCATGCGAACCATGAGAGCGACGCGCAAGAGCCGGTCGCGCTCGCGCGAGCCGTCAATTCCGGCCTCAGATTAGCTTTTGCATCGGCGCGTTGCCCGGCGGTCCGGCCTCCTGACGGAGTCGTTGCTCGCAGGCTTCGCCGGCGGCCTCACCTACCCCTTTGCGCGGCAAAGCTCAGTTCCCACCTTCCAGCAGCCGCCGGGCGATCACCTGCGCCTGAATCTCCGCCGCGCCCTCGAAAATGTTGAGGATGCGGGCGTCGCAGAGCACGCGCGAGATCGGGTACTCGAGGGCGAAGCCGTTGCCGCCGTGGATCTGCAGGGCGTTGTCGGCCGCTGCCCACGCCACCCGCGCGCCCAACAGCTTCGCCATGCCCGCCTCGAGATCGCAGCGGCGTCCCGCGTCCTTGGCGCGGCCGGCGAAATAGGTGATCTGGCGGGCGATGTGGATTTCCACTGCCATCATCGCCAGCTTGTCGGCGACGCGGGGAAAATGGATCAGCGTCTTGCCGAACTGGGCTCGTTCCTTGGCGTAACGCAGGCCGAGCTCGAAGGCGCATTGCGCGACGCCGACCGCCCGTGCGGCGGTCTGAATGCGAGCCGATTCGAATGTCTCCATCAGCTGCTTGAATCCCTGTCCCTCGACGCCGCCGAGGAGCGCGTCGGCGGGGACGCGAAAGCCGTCGAATGCGATTTCGTATTCCTTCATGCCGCGGTAGCCGAGAACTTCGATCTCTCCGCCCGACATGCCTTCGGCCGGGAAAGGTTCCGCGTCGGTTCCGCGCGGCTTCTCGGCGAGCAGCATGGAGAGGCCTTTGTAGCCCTTCTCCTGCGGATTGGTGCGGACGAGCAGCGTCATCACATCCGCCCGCACAGGGTGGGTGATCCAGGTTTTTGCGCCGTGGACGACATAGTGGTCGCCCTCGCGCGCGGCGCGCGTCTTGAGGCTGGCGAGATCGGAGCCGACATTCGGCTCGGTGAAGACCGCGGTCGGCAGGATTTTGCCGCTGGCGATCTTGGGCAGATATTTCTGCTTCTGCGCTTCGGTGCCCCCGACGAGGATCAGTTCAGCCGCGATCTCGGAGCGGGTGCCGAGCGAGCCGACGCCGATGTAACCGCGCGACAGCTCCTCCGAGACGACGCACATCGCGACCTTGCCGAGCCCCATGCCCCCGTAGGCCTCGGGAACAGTGAGGCCGAACACGCCCATCTGGGAAAGGCCGTCGATGATCCCGAGCGGGATGTAGGCGTTGGCGCGGTGCCAGCCTTGCGCGTGCGGAACGACTTCGGCGTCGGCGAACCGGCGCATCTCGCCGCGAATGGCCTCCAGCGTCTCGTCGAGCCCGGAATCGCCGATCCCGCCGTCATGCGCTTTCGCGATCAAGTCGGCCAAGGCCTTGCGGTTGTCGGGCGTGTTGCCCGACCTGATCAGCGCCTCGACGACTGGCTCGTCGCGGAAGGGCTCGATGTCGGATTCCGACAGGCCGAAGTCCGCGAGGCGGACGATTTCGCCCTGGTTCATGGGGATGCCGCCGAAGATCTGGGCGAGATATTCGCCGAGGCCGATCCGGGTCATCAGCTCCTCGGTCGGACCGAGGCGACCTTCCTCGTGCATGCGCCGTACGTAGGCGGCCATTTCCTTGATCGCCTCGACATAGGTGGCGAGCCATGCGAGGCCGTGGGCGGCGCGCTGCTCTGCTTCCATCTTCGCGGCGCTGAGCTTGCCGTGACTGCTGACCCGCTCTCGGACGGCGCTCACCGCGCAATCCAGCAGACCCTCCGCGGTGAACTGGGCCTGGCGGGCGAGATCGTCGAGCGTCACGAAGTCTTCTCCCCAAATCGACTATGCTGCGCCGCACAATGCTGTGTCGCCGTTCCGGTTGCAATGCGTCTTTTTGACGTGCTCGAAGGAAAATAGCCGCCTCAGCCCGTAGCGGCCGGCCCGTGGCGCGGCCTAAATGACGAGGCGAGGCGCGCCAAGGAGGCGGCGAGGCAGATTGCGAACGCTGTATTCCATCATCTGGAGCGCGGCCGAGAAGTTCTTGGCCGACGACGGCTGGGCGATCGCCAGCTACATTGGCTTGACGCTGCTGATGTCCCTGTTCCCGTTCCTCATTTTCGTCGCGGCGGTGGCAGGCTTCCTCGGCTCGGCGAGCTCGCGAAAGAGGCGGCGGGGCTGATCTTCGCGCAATGGCCGGAGGTCGTCGCGCGTCCGATCGCCGAGCAGGTGGCGAACGTTCTGACCGCGCCGCGCGGCGGCCTCCTGACGCTGGGCGCTGTGCTTTCGTCCTATTTCGCGTCGAGCGCCATCGAGGCGCTGCGGGTCGGCCTTAATCGGGCCTACGGTCTGGTGGAGAGGCGGCCTTGGTGGCTCCTGAGGCTTCAGTCGCTCGGTCTCGTGCTGATCGGCTCGCTCGCGCTGTTGACGCTCGCGCTCCTGGTCGTGCTCGGCCCCCTGATCGTCGACGCCCTCTCGGCCTATTTCCCCTGGGTCGCCGCGGCGCGGCAAGTCCTGACGTTCGTCCGCATCGGCGTCGCGGCCTTCATGCTGGGGACGTCGCTGTTCCTTGCGCATCTCATCCTGCCGGCCCACCGGCCGAGGCTCGCCGATCTCGTGCCCGGCGTGTTGCTGACCTTCGTCGCCAGCATCGCCTTCGGCGAGGCGTTCGGCATGTATCTCAGCGAGTTCGTGCGCAGCTACATTTCCATGTACGCGGGCCTCGCATCGGTGATGATCGCGCTGGTCTATCTCTACTGGGTCGCGCTCCTGTTCGTGTTCGGGGGCGAGCTCAACGCGGCGATCATGCGCGCGCGGGAACGCGAGGCCTGACGGAGACCGCCTAGTCGCCTCGCCTGCCTGCGGCCGAGCAGAGCACGCCTGCCCTTGCCTTGCACCGCGGGATTCTACCGTTCGACCCGGACCCAGCCGTGCAGGCCGAGGCGCTCCTGCGGCAGGTAGGCGGCCTTGTAGCCCATCTTCCGCGAGCCATCGACCCAATAGCCGAGATAGACATGCGGAAGCCCTTGCGCTCGGGCCTTCTGGATGTGGTCGAGGATGACGAAGGCGCCGAGCGAGCGGCGCGGGTGGTGCGGGGCGTAAAAGGAATAGACCAGCGACAGGCCGTCGGCCAGCCGGTCGGTGAGACAAACGGCGAAGAGCGGGCCTACTCCCTGACCGTCGGGCCCGCTGGCACGGTACTCGACAAGCTGGGTGTCGATATGGGTGTCCTCGACCATCATGGCGAAGTCGAGCGACGACATGTCAGCCATGCCGCCTTCGGGATGGCGCGCGTCGAGATAGGCGCGAAACAGCGCGAAGTGCTCGTTGGTCGGCTTCGGGGGCATGGGCGTCCCGACGAGATCGGCGTTTGCGCGCGCGGCACGGCGCTGACTGTCGTTGGAACGGAAGTCGTCGACCAGCACCCTGACCGAGACGCAGGCCCGGCAACTCTCGCAGGCCGGACGGTATGCGATCGTCTGCGAACGGCGGAACCCGGTCTGGGTGAGCAGGTCGTTCAAGCCCGCCACGCGCTTGCCGACGAGATGGGTGAAGATCTTGCGTTCCTGCTGGCCGGGCAAATAGGGACAGGGCGAGGGCGCGGTCAGATAAAACTGAGGCGCGTCGCGCACTTCCCTCATCACGCTGTCCTCCCCTTTGCTCGGAGGTCGCCGCCCCCGCGCCGTTCCTCAGCTAAAATGCGCCGAACCGGCCACGGG
>CAWGKV010000044.1:0-351915 GCA_963823165.1 uncultured Alphaproteobacteria bacterium
AACCTGTAGTTCAAACTGACCCACTCCCGCGTCGAGGAGAACTAAAAGAGAACTTTATCTTGCCAAAAGCCGGACTCTGTGGCATCCTGATCGCATGACCGCCATGGCCGCGCCCGGAGACTGGATCGTGACTGATGAACCCACAACCTCAGCCGCCGCGCCGCCGGCCCGGGCGGGGGCGAGGCGGGCGGATCCGCTCGAACGACGACTGTCTGATTGCGTCTCGCCGCGCCTGCCTGGAAGCTGCGGCGCAGCCGCGCCCGGCCAGCGGACACGAGCCGATGATCGTTCTCCCGAACCTCTCCTTTGCGGCAGCCGGCGGTGCGGCGCGCGGAGCTTGGGGAGCAGCGCGCGCTCGCCCGGAAATCCGGCCGCAAGCGCGGCCAGAGCCCCTTCTCCCTCTGGGAGAAGGTGGCGCGAAGCGCCCGATGAGGGTGTTCGAGGCCGGCCCGGGCTCCACCGGTCTTCGGCGTGGCGAACCCTCACCTGGCGCTTCGCGCCTGTCCTCTCCCGCTACGCGGGCGAGGGGATCCGCGCTGGCTTGGGAGCTGCGCTCGCCGGCTCGCCCGGAAATCCGGTTGCAAGCGCGGCCAGAACCCCTTCTCCCTCTGGGAGAAGGGGGCGCGAAGCGCCGGATGAGGGTGTTCGAGGCCGGCCCACGCTCCTCCGGTGTTCGGCGTGGCGAGCCCTCACCTGGCGCTTCGCGCCTGTCCTCTCCCGCTTCGCGGGCGAGGGGATCCGCGCTGGCTTGGGAGCTGCGCTCGCCGGCTCGCCCGGAAATCCGGTTGCAAGCGCTTGAAAAGGCTAGATTCGCGCCCGAGCATGACATGGCGTCGGGCAGCGCCAGCCCAAGAGACGCCTCCGCTCTTCGGCGTGGCGAAGACTTACCTGGCGCTTCGCGCCCGTTCCCGGGGCGGGAGCCCATGCATCACCAACAGGCTCCCCGATCGCCGGGCCCCGAAGGAGGCTGGCCGCCGCAAGCGATTTTCGCTTCGCGCGCGGAACGCGCAACCTCTTGAAAAGGCTCAATTCATGGACGGAAGTTGCTTCCCCTGGCGTTCCTTTTGCTTCCCCTGGCGTTCCTCCTCCTTCCCTTGGCGTCCCTCCTCCTTCCCCTGGAGGTCCTCCTCCTTCCCTTGGCGTAACCCGCTTGGCAGTGACGCTCGCCCGGAAAATCCATCGCAAGCCCCTGAAAAGGCTCGATTCGCGCCCGAGGCTCCCGCGGCTTCGTCACGCTGCCGCTTTGATCGACGCCGTCACCTTCTCCATGATCTCGTCGATCTGGTTCTCGCTGATGATGAGCGGCGGGGTCAGCTCGATCGTGTCTCCCGAGATGCGCAGCATGACGCCCTCGTCGTGGAACGAATGCTCGAGCAGGCGATAGCCTCGCAGCGTCGGGCTGCCCTGGATCGGCGCGAGGTCGATCGCGCCCGTCAGGCCGACGCAACGGATGTCGATCACGTTCGGCAGACCCTTGAGGCCCATGATCGCGTCACACCATTTCGGCTCGAGCCTCCTGGCGCGTTCGAACAGCCCCTCGTCGCGGTAGACGTCGAGCGTCGCGAGGCCGGCGGCGCAGGCGAGTGGGTGGCCGGAATAGGTGTAGCCGTGGAAGAGCTCGATTGCGTGCTCGGGGCCGGCCATGAAAGCGTCGTAGACGTGTTTGCGCACGACGACGCCGCCCATCGGCACCGTGCCCGAGGTGACGCCCTTGGCGAAGGTGATCATGTCGGGCACGACGCCGTAGCGCTCGGCGGCGAAGGCGTGGCCCAGCCGGCCGAAGCCGGTGATCACCTCGTCGAAGATGAGCAGGATGCCGTGCCTGTCGCAGATCTCGCGCAGGCGCTGGAGATACCCTTTCGGCGGCGGCAGGACGCCCGTCGAGCCCGCCATCGGCTCGACGATGACGGCGGCGATGGTCGAGGCGTCGTGCAGCGCGACCAGCGACTCGAGGGTGTCGGCCAGATGCGCGCCCCACTCCGGCTCGCCCTTGGTGAAGGCCTGATGCTCGCGGCTGTAGGTCGCCGGCAGATGGTCGACGCCGGCGAGCAAGGCGCCGAAGAACTTGCGGTTGTTGACCATGCCGCCGACCGAGATGCCGCCGAAGCCGACCCCGTGATAACCGCGCTCGCGGCCGATCAGGCGCTGGCGCGAGCCCTGGCCCCGCACGTTGTGATAGGCGATGGCGATTTTAAGCGCCGTGTCGCAGGCCTCCGATCCGGAGTTGGTGAAGAACACGTGGTCGAGGTCGGCGGGAGCGAGCTCGGCGATCCTCGAGGAGAGCGCGAACGCCGCCGGGTGACTGAATTGGAAGTTGGGCGAGAAGTCGAGTTCGGCCGCCTGCCGCTGGATCGCGGCGACGATCGGGGCGCGGTTGTGGCCGGCGTTGCAGCACCATAGCGCCGCCGTCGCATCGAGGATCTCGCGCCCCTCGGGGGTGAAATAATGCATGTCCTTCGAGCGCGCGATGAGGCGCGGCCGCTTCTTGAAGGCGCGGTTCGGGGTGAACGGCAGCCAGAGAGCCGCGAGATCGTTGGGAACCTCGGCGCGGGAGGCGGCGGACGGAGCAGCGGCGGTTGTCATGCGGACTCCCGAAGATGGTTGTGTCTGAAAGGACGATGGCAGCCGCTTGTTCTTTTGTCCAGTTGCGGTTCTGTTCCCCTGCCCGTCGCGCCGCCTAGAGTCGCTGCTACAGGGCAAGTGGCAGGGAGCTCCGCGCTCTTTCGGCCGAAATCGCCAACGGCGAAAAGATCATTCATTCAAGCGTTTGGCCAGCAAATTCCCGGTGCAGGCCGGCGGCGAACGTTTTTCGCCCGGCAGGGTAATTTTTTCGGGTTGCACGGACTTTGCCGCGGGCCACGGAACGGCCGGCGGCCGCAGCGGCGATTTGACACAATTCAACACATTTGGGGCATTGCCAGCCCGTGATTAAGGTTGTAATAACCATACTACACAACTTAAGGCTGTCATCAAGACGGTTTTTTGCCGTAGATTGGCAGCCGCCGTAGATTGGCAGCAGGGGGACGCGGACATGCTGTGGACGGAAGAGGCGATCGAGGTTCTCAGGATGCTGGCCCTGCAGGGGAAAAGCGCCAGGATGATCGCCGAGGCGCTCGGCGCGCCGTCGCGCGCCGCGGTGATCGGCAAGGCGAGCCGTGTCGGGATCAAGCTCAACGGCGGCGGAGGCGGGGCCGGGTCGCGGCCCGACAGGACGGCCGGCGGCGAACGGGCGCCGAGGGAGGCCAGTGCTCGCCCGAGGCTCATTTCGTCCACGCGCGAAAAGTCGGTTTCGTCCGCACGAGCCCTCGCCCGAACGCTCCCTCGCGAGCCGAGAAGAGCACAGTGGATTTTCAGCGAGGCCGAGGTCGGCGAGATGGCCAGGGTCGGCTTCGCGGACATTCGCGAAGCCAACTGCAGATGGCCGGTCGGCGACCCGCTGAGCGAGGATTTCGTGTACTGCGGCCTCCAGCCGGCGGCCGGCCGTTCCTATTGCGCCGGCCATTGTCGAATGGCCTATCAGCCGCCGAAACCGGCGTATCTCGCGCTAAGCGCCTGAGGGTGGCGCCACGATCGCAGCGTCCTTCTCTTCATCAGCAACTTGTCATTCCCGCCACGCGAGAACCAGAGCGACGCGATGGCGCAAGTCTGGATGCCCGCTTTCGCGGGCATGACAAAGCAGGCTGGCTTTTCAGAGGTTTTGACGTCCGCCAATCGTCAGAGGGTCTGCGTCCGTGTCGCTTGCGTCGCCATCCAACAGCATCGGCCCGTCCGCAACCGCCCTGGTCGGCGGCGCAATCGCCGTCGCGATTTTGCGCCTTCTCGTCAAAAAGAACCTCCTCAGCATTGCGGACGCACGGGGAGTCCTCAAGTCGGCTCAGCGCTCACTCGCCTGCTCGCCAGCCGTCACCGGGTCCGTCGATGGCGCGACAATCATCGCCGAGATCACCGAACAGATTTCGGCCAGGTAGCGGTTGCCGCAACGTTTGGACAGCAGGTCGCGAGGGCGCGCGCCCTTGGGACGCCCTCGCACTGGTGGTCGTTTAATAATCCATCCCACCGCCCGGCGGCATGGCCGGCGCGGTCTCCTTCTTCGGCTTCTCGGCCACCATGGCCTCCGTGGTGATCAGGAGGCCCGCGACGGAGGCCGCGTCCTGGAGCGCGGTGCGCACGACCTTGGTCGGATCGATGATCCCGAGTTTGTACATGTCGCCGTATTCGCCGGTCTGGGCGTCGTAGCCGTAGGCGTAGTCCTTGTGATCGTTCAGCTTGCCGACCACGACCGACGCGTCGACGCCAGCGTTGTCGACGATGTAGCGCGCCGGCCACTGGATCGCCCGGCGGACGATTTCGATTCCCGTGCGCTGATCGTCGTTCTCGTGCTTAAGGCCTTCGAGCGCCTTCGCCGCGCGCAGGAGCGGAACGCCGCCGCCGGGCAAGATCCCCTCCTCGACCGCTGCGCGGGTGGCGTGCAGCGCGTCGTCGACCCGGTCCTTCTTCTCCTTGACCTCGACCTCGGTCGCGCCGCCGACGCGGATCACCGCGACTCCCCGGCGAGCTTGGCGAGGCGCTCCTGCAACTTCTCCTTGTCGTAATCCGAGGTCGTCTCCTCGATCTGCGCCTTGATCTGGGCGATACGCGCCTCGATGTCCTTTTTTTCACCGGCGCCGCTGACGATGGTGGTGTTCTCCTTCTCGACCCGGACGCGCTTCGCCTTGCCGAGCATGTCGAGCGTGACGTTCTCCAGCTTGATTCCGAGGTCCTCGGCGATCATCGTGCCTGCGGTCAGGATCGCAATGTCCTCGAGCATCGCCTTGCGGCGATCGCCGAAGCCCGGCGCTTTGACCGCCACGACCTTGAGGCCGCCGCGCAGCTTGTTGACGACCAGCGTCGCCAGCGCCTCGCCCTCGACGTCCTCGGCGATGATGAGCAGCGGCTTGCCTGTCTGCACGATCGCCTCGAGGACCGGCAGCAGAGGCTGCAGCGAAGAAAGCTTCTTCTCGTGGATGAGGATATAGGGGTCCTCGAGTTCGGCGATCATCTTCTCGGCGTTGGTGATGAAATAGGGCGACAGGTAGCCGCGGTCGAACTCCATCCCCTCGACGACGTCGAGTTCGGTCTCGAGGCTCTTCGCCTCCTCGACGGTGATCACGCCCTCCTTGCCGACCTTGTCCATCGCCTGCGAGATCATCGCGCCGATCGTCTTGTCGCCGTTGGCCGAGATCGTGCCGACCTGCGCGATCTCGTCGGACTTGGTGACCTTGCGGCTGTGCTTGCCGAGCTCGGCCGAGATCGCCTCGACCGCAGCGTCGACCCCGCGCTTGACGTCCATCGGGTTGGCGCCGGCGGCGACCGCCTTCAGCCCCTCCTTGACGATCGCCTGGGCGATGACGGTCGCGGTCGTGGTGCCGTCGCCGGCGATGCTGCTCTGCTTCGTCGCCACCTCGCGCACCATCTGCGCGCCCATATTCTCGAACTTGTCGGCGAGCTCAATCTCCTTGGCGACGGTAACGCCGTCCTTGCTGACGCGCGGCGCTCCCCACGATTTCTCGAGCACGACGTTGCGGCCCTTGGGACCGAGCGTCACTTTCACCGCGTTGGCGAGAATGTCGACGCCGCGCAGCATCCTTTCGCGCGCGTCCTGTGCGAATCTGACTTCCTTGGCCGCCATGTCCATGTTCTCCGCAATTGCAGGGTTGAAATCGTCTTAAGCCCGCGTCATCCTTTCTTGCGCGCCGGGGCGGCGCGCGTCTCGACGACGCCCATGACGTCGCTCTCCTTCATGATGATGAGGTCTTCGCCCTCGATCTTGATTTCCGTGCCAGACCACTTGCCGAACAGAATGCGGTCGCCGGCCTTCAGATCGATCGGGATGAGCTTGCCGCTTTCGTCACGGGCCCCCGGGCCGACCGCGATCACTTCGCCTTCCTGAGGTTTTTCTTTGGCGGTGTCGGGAATGATGATCCCGCCCTTCGTTTTTTCTTCGGCTTCGACGCGTCTGACCAGAACGCGATCGTGCAGCGGGCGAAAATTCATCGCTTCCTCCTTCACGGCCCACGACTTCAGCGCATTATGGACCCTGCGCGGCAGGCTGTGGAGTTTTTCGCGCGAGAGGGCGCCTTAAAGCCAGTTTCATTGGACAGCCGTCCTAGTCCCGAGGCGCCGAAGGAGGGGGGGCCCGAGCCAGCACATGCTGGCGACGCCGTCAGCGTCTTCTGGAGCATCATTGGGGACCTTTGCTCTCGCAAAAAGCGCCTCACAAGAAAGTCCCAGTCGCGCTCTCTCCGCCCTTCCCGGGACCTTTGCGCTCTTCGTGTTGATTATTTTCACCACGAAGAACAGGAAGATCAGGCCAAGGTCACAAGAGCTGGAACTTTCGTGCCCGACTGCTCGGCGCAGCCCGGTGGCCAACTCCAGAATGAGGTTTGTGACTCGTGAGTCAGAGACTTAGGCTTCGCGC
Organism: uncultured Alphaproteobacteria bacterium; assembly: GCA_963823165.1. Lineage (GTDB taxonomy): Bacteria > Pseudomonadota > Alphaproteobacteria > Rhizobiales > Beijerinckiaceae > Roseiarcus. The sequence goes on from CAWGKV010000044.1 coordinate 6,458, forward strand.
GTCCAGGCTCAGCCACCGGCGGCGCACGAAGGGGAAAAGCATGATTCTGCCGACTGTCGACCCCTTGATCGCGGCGGGGGTCGTGCTTTCGACCGCCGCCACCGACGCCGTCTACGTGTTCTTCACCGCCTCCGTCGCCGCCCGCCGGCGGTTCGCCGCCGCATCGTGGAGCAGCGTATGGTACCTACTCTCGGCTTTCGCGGTCATCAGCTACACCTCGAACTGGGCCTATGTGCTGTTCGCAGCGCTCGGCTCCTGGATCGGCGGCTACCTTTCGATCACCGCCCTCGAGCGGGCGCCGAGCCGGCGCGAGTAAAGCTCGCCGATCGGCGCACTAGCTCGCCCGGTCAGCAACGCCCGCAACAGCCTGCGGGCTCGCGATCGCGGCGCGTCGCGCCGAACATGGCGCGAAGCCCATCGACCAGCGCCGAGCTGAAGCCAGCAAGACCGTACCGATTGAGCGGCACCAGCTGCGCGCAGAGGTCGTTGCGCAGAAGCCGCTGGTCGTTGGGCCGGACAGAGGCCCTATCGGAGCATGGCAGAGACATCAGAACTTTTCCCGCATTTATGTTTCCGGTTGCCCATATGGGGCGTCCTCGCCCCGATAAGAAGAGGCCGCCGCGGGGACTCCGCCGCCGGCGGGTGGCGGCGCAGGGGCGACTAGCGAAACGTCGACATGCAAACGCGGGCCGAAGTGAGGCGACGAGCGCAGGTTCTAAGCGCCGCGCCGAAGCTATTAACCAGGGCACGCAAGCCCATCGCCGCTGGCAGGGCAAGTCCGGCTGCGCCATAACGGTCGAGCGGCGCAAGCTGAGCCTGCAGGTTGTCCAGGGCAATCGACTGAAGTTTCGCGTGACAAGCGGTCGAAAAGCTGAATCTGTCGGGATCCTCTGATTCGCTTGGAGGATGGGTTGATGACGGAAGGGGACGCGGCTGCCGGGGCGGTGAAGGAGACGACTGTTTTCCTGTCGCATTTCGGGGACTTGCCGGACTACCGGCAGAAGGGGAAGGTCGCCTATCCGCTCGACGAGGTGCTGCTGGTGATGCTGGCGGCGTCGATGGCGGGGGCGGAGACGGTGGCCGACATCGCGCGCTTCGGCCGGGCCAAGCTGGCGTTCCTGCGGCGCTTTCGACCCTTCGCCAACGGCACGCCCTCGCATGATCAGTTGGGCATCATCCTCGCCAAGCTCGACCCGGTCGCGTTCCAGCGCTGTTTTGTGGCGTGGGCGGCGGGGCTGACGAAGACGTCGGCCGAGGTGATCGCCATCGATGGCAAAACGGTCCGGCGCTCCTACCAGAAGAAGGGGGGCGAAGAGCCCATTCATGTCGTCTCGGCCTTCGCCGCGCGCCAGCGCATGGTGCTCGGGCAGACCAGGGTCGGCGACAAGTCCAACGAGATCGTCGCCATTCCCGCCCTGCTCGAGATGCTGGCCATCGAGGGCGCGGTGGTGACCATCGACGCCATGGGCTGCCAGCGCGGAATCGCTCAGAATATCATCGACAAGAAGGCCGATTATATCCTCGCGCTGAAGGGGAACCAGGGCACGCTGCGCGACGATGTCGAGCTGTTCGCCGGCGAGCAAAAAGCGGTCGCGTTCAAGAATTCGTCGGTCAGCCAGGACACGACCGTCGACGGCGACCACGGCCGCATCGAGACCCGGACGATCACCGTTTTCCACGACATCGGATGGCTGCAGGACAACCACCAGTGGCCGGGCCTGAAGTCGGTCGTCATGGTCGAGAGCGAACGTGAAACCGATGGCAAGGTCGAAACCGAGACGCGTTTCTACATCACCTCGCTCGCCCTGCTCGCCAACGCCCTGGGACCGATGATCCGCAGTCACTGGATGATCGAAAACGGCCTCCACTGGGTGCTCGACATGATCTTCCGCGACGACGAATGCCGCGTGCGAACCGACAACGCGCCCTTCAACCTCGCCATCATCAAGCACATCACCCTCAACGTGCTCAGAACCGGCAAAAGCAAGGATTCGCTGCGCATGCGCCGCAAAGTCGCGGCATGGGACGAAAACGCCCTCGCCGCCCACATCGCCGCCTACATCGCCGCATGACCCGTTCAGTCGATTCCCCTGGCAGGTTGTCGGCCATCATGCGAGACGTCGACCCGCCGCAGGCCGGATTACCCGGTCTTAACATCGGTCCTGTCTCCGAAAACGAGAGAGCGCCAAATCTCTTCTGTCACGACAACGCGACACGCCGATGTCGGTCGCTCGATAAGGCGGCGTCTCGCGTGCCGAGCCGCGCCCGGTACGCACGCTCTCCGTCAGGCGCCTTGCCCCAAATTCATCTCCAGGCCGCCGTCGATGGTGAAGCTTTGCCCGGTGACATAGTCGGCGTCGTCGGAGACGAGGTAGAGTGCGAGGTGGGCGACCTCCCAGGGCTCGCCCGGTCGACGCCACGGGACGTTCGGCAGTTCCTCGGCGCGAGTTTGCGGGTCATCGGTGCGTTTCATTGGTGTGCGGACGAGCCCCGGCGCGATCGCGTTGACGTTGATGCGCAGCGGGGCGACCTCCAGCGCGAGACTCCGGGTGAAGGTGAGGAGTCCGCCCTTGGCCGCGCCATAGGCGGCGTTGGGCTCGGGATCGCCTCATGCACCGAGGTGATGTTGACAATTCTGCCGCCGCCGCCGACGGCGCGGCGCCGGCGGACGAACTCTCGGCAGCAGTAGAACGGCCCGTAAAAATCCGTCTTGAGGACGCGGTCGAAGTCCCGCCCGCTGAGATCGACGACCTGGGTTCCGCTTGCCCCCATGCTGCCCGCGCTGTTGACGAGAATGCTCGGCGGCCCGAGGCGGTCATTCACAGTCTGGAACAGGCTGACCACGCTCCCCTCGTCGGCGACGTCGAGCTTCTGGACGATCGCGCGCCGTCCCGCGTCCGCCACTTGTCGCGCCGTTTCTTCCGCTCCGTCGCGGTCCGAATGGAAGGTGACCGCCACGTCCGCGCCTTCCATGGCGAAGGCTTCGGCGATAGCGCGTCCCATGCCGGAATCGGAGCCCGTGACGATCGCGAGCCGGCCGACCAGCTTGAGAACGCGGGGCGCAACGGCCTGATCGAGCGCTTCATCCGAAAGGCTCATGAGAGAACTCCGGGCACAGGTTGATTTGGCCTACAACCGGGTTCGGCGAGACTGGTTCCGGAAAAGCCGGCGGCCGCCGGCTTAGGAACTGTCGCCGGCGAGAACTTGCGCAAGCGATGGTCCTCGCCGATGAAATCGGCCCGCGCGATGGCGGGCTCACCGAACCTCGGCGGCGAGCTGACGATCGAACTGGTCGGCGAGCTGGCGGGGGTTCTGGCGTTGACCAACGAAAAGACCCCCCGGCTTGTTGGGCCGGGGGGTCGACGATTAATGCTGGTTGCGGGGGCCCGATACCAGCGTTATTTGCCGAACCTGAGATGCAGGCTTTCGACCGCCAGCCCTCCTCGCGAAAGGGTTCGACATGGCCTTTGAGCCGTCCCGCCGTCCATTCTATGCGCACTTTTGGTCCTCTGGCCGCGCGTAAATCGGGTTAGGTCTACTTGACGGGTACCAGATGATTTGCCGCGAGACGCGACTTGAGTTTCGCGACCAGGCTCGGCGCATCAAGGCCGTGTTGCTGGAACAACTCTGCGGCGGCGGCGCGCCAAACAAGATCGCCGGGCTCGGCGAATGTCTTGCGCAGTTCCCGTAACGACGCCAGAGCCGCCCCAGCCCAATCTCGAAATTCCTCCAACGGCCAAAGAGCGACGTCCTTAAGATGCGGCGTCGCCCCCTCCTTAACGGACGATACCGGCGTTACGAGAACGGCGATTATTTCGGCGTCGGCGGCGGCAGCCACATTCGCACGCATCCAGTTCGGATGAGAAGCGACTTGTCTTGCCTTGGTTACGTCGAGCGCCGAGCCGGCCTGCGCACCGGCATGATCTTCAAACACGAGGCAAAGTGATCCTGTGATCCACCACGGGTCTGGCGACCCATCGCTTTCCTTCTTGCCGGCGTCGAAGCCAAGCATCTCGCCAAGGAGCTTATGCGCTTGTTCAAAGGGTCCTTTCTCCTTCGAACGGAGACCATCAAGAATCTCCTTCTCGCGCTTGGCGAAGGCGCGATCGTGAGTCGTGCCGAGCTGCGCCAAAGTGGCTTCGACCCGTTCGATTTGCCCCAAAATAATTGAGTTGTCGCCGACGGCGTCGGCGCTCTCGGGCTGGTAGCGTGCAAGCGACACTAACCACGGGATGCTCGTGGCGGCTTCCTTGGCCCTGGCGAAGTGAGCACGGGCCTTTGTATTGAGTCCGGCCACGCCGCTTCCCGATCCGAGCCAAGCTGCACTGCCGGCCAGATAGTGCCAAAGGGCTCGATAGCCTCGCAGGTCCGGTAGGGTCAGCTTGCCGAGCACGCGCTCGGCGGAATCCAGCGCGGATTCGTAATCTCCCTGCCAAAGCCGTTCCTGATATTCGACCTCCCAGCCGACCACCGCCCCCAACTCGTCGATTGCAGGGAACGGGACTTGATTCGCTCTTTGGCGCTCGGCAACAATCTGCTGATTGACAGCTTCCCATTCCCTTTTGTTGTCGAGAAAAATGCCGAAATTCTCGGTCAGATCAGCAGCCGAAGCTCCCTTCGATTGCTCCACGCCGAACGTCAGCTCTGCTTGCAATTCCGGATGCAGATACTTCCGGCGTTTGATGTCGGCGAGGTAATCAGGAACCTCTTCGCCGGATACGACGACCGCCGAATAATCCTCTAAGGATCGTGTGCAGCGGCCGATTGCCTGTAGGACGCGCGTCTGGACCCGCTCATTGAACAGGACGTTCGCCCCCATGCGTGCCATCAAGAAGCGCTCCTGCAGGTTGGTCGCCTTCGGCAGCCCTTGTTGGTGCTGATTTCTTAAATGCCATGATCCGTGCGTCCTGACGAGGGCCCCAAAAAAAATGCCTCACATGGAGTGAGTTCTGCCGCCCTACAGTCGGCGACACCCTTCATTTTACTCGATGGTCCCTAGCGCGCACAGGGGTGTTGACCAAGCCGGCGCGCTGAAAATCCCCGACTCTCGTCTTCGGACCAATGCGGTCAGCGAGGGGAGAAAATTGCCGAGGTTGATGGCGAGAGCAGAATACCAGCGTTACTTGCCGGACCTGAAATGCAGACTTTCGACGGCTAGGCCCTCCTGGCGGGGGCTTCCGCATGGCTTTTGGCTTGAGCCTGGAAGCTGCGATGGGAAATAACAGAAACAGGGCCGCCCCAAACGATGACTTGTTACTGATCCAGATTACGTTTGATACGAAATTGGACGAGGTCCTCAACCAATTTTGTCAGTCTCTCAAGCTGTTCACTGATCTCGCGAGCTTGGACCGGTGGATTGAAGCGGGCAAGGAGCCAAAGTTGAGCGACCAATCCCATCACCGTCAAAACGAGCGCAACCCCAATCTTTATCTCAGGGGTTACGGCTGTGCTTATTAGAACGACAATGAAAGCGTATATCCCTGTCGCGAACGCAGCTATGGGCATTCCGTAGTTTCGAATTACTTCGAGGAACTGCCTCAGTAGCAACGAGACAATATTACCCTGATCTTGGGTTTGAGAAGGCTTAAGTTGCTCAAGGATTTGAACAGACTTAACTTCATCATGCGTTGAGTCGATCACAGCTCTATGCCTAAAGCGCTTAAAGAAGTTCATCATGAGCGGGTCGATTAGTTTACGTTGAGAGTTCCTTCCGCTCCCATTCGTGATTCTCTTGCTGCTATAGCTTCATCTTCATCCTTATCCTTCTTCTGTTTAGCCAGCAACTTCTCCTTCTCGGCTGCCGCTATAGTTTCGTCGTCCTTCTGTTTAGCCAGACGCTTCGCCTCCTCGACCTGCGCGGTGTGGATTGGTTTGACGATGCCAACAAGCCACAAGAGCATTACGAGCGCGAAGGTAGCGAGACCGCCGGCTGCGTTGCCCTTGATGGCTGTGGCTGGAACTTGAAAATTGAGACCAAGTTCCCCAGTAAAGAAGTAGGTGCAGAAGCCGCCAGAAATCGCGCAAATAAAACCAAGGATGTACGCAGCCGTGGCCGATAGGCTCTTTTCATCGGCTTTACGAATTGTCAGATAAGTCGCAATCCCCGCTAGGTAGACAAGTGCCGCACCCGCGAAGACCCACGAAACGGTGTTAGCGTTGGACATGTCCAACTCTCCCTCTCCGGCTCCACGATAACAAACTTAATACTATGCCCAATCGGACCATTCGCATTGACGTGGATCAACTAATGGCGGCGGAACGCAAGAATTCATATGCTTCGCACCAGACTGTTCGGGGATGTCCCGGCGGATGTTGAAAAGGAGGAGCGCGAGTCCCTCGCTGTCGGATGTTCGCCGTACGCCGGCGAGGCCGCGCGACTGCGGGCCACGTCCAAGACTGCCGTGATGACCATGGCGACCACCTACGCGAAGAAGCGCGGAATTATATGAAACTGCGTCCCAAGGCGGCCGGAGCACCGCATGCGTCTACCCAGGTAGACGCGCCGAAGGATTGGGCTTCGAAGATAGGCTTAACCCGACGAGGTTATCGGGGAGCGCCTGAAGCTGGAGGCGGTGGTGCCAAGGAGCGGCGCGACAGCAGCCTCCTTTCGATCGCGCCCTTGCCCTCCCTGATCCATTGTTCGCAGGTTCCGCGCTCGTATTAGACTCTCAAGAGTATTTTCACTTGACCAGAGCGCATCCTCAGTCATCGTGGAGTTAGGTCAACTATATAGGCGTGAACGCGATGGACACTGCGAAAATGATCTACCCCGAGAAGAAGATCGCTGAATTGATCTTGGGAAAGATGAAGAAGCGCGACCCTGATGCCGAATGGATCATCATGGACCTTCCAGCGGGATATCAGTTGGTTCAGAAGCCGAAGCCGTCGTTTGGCGGTCTCCCTGTCCAGATGAAGCCTCTCAAACCCCTTGCGCCCGCCAAGTCGAAGACCACGGTCACGCTCTCGTACTGCGGCCAGTCGCCGGCCTTCATCGAATGCAACGTGAATGGCAAGAAGACGTGGTTCGGTAAGTCGGCCTTGGTGACCTACGATGTCGACGATACGTCCAAGACTGTCGTGATGACCATGACGACCGTCTATGCGAAGAAGCGCGGAATCATATGAGACTGCACCCCAAGGCGACCTGAGCACCGAATCCGTCTATCCGGGTAGACGCGCCGAAGGATCGGCTTCGAAGATGGCTAGGATGTTGCTTGAGTCACGGACAACCGGCAGTTCGATCAGGTAAGTTGTCCGACCCGCACGCCTACTTGCCCAGATCATACGGATCGGGGTGGTATTCCATGTCGGGTGTGGCCCCTTTCTGGAGCTCAGCCATCGTCGCGCCGATCTTGCCGAGCCAATCCTTGATTTCGTTGGAAGCGGCCGACAGGATTTCATCCACCTCGTCGCACTCCTTGAAGGCGGCGCCCCAGCCGTCGACCATCGCATAGCACCTAGCCAAGAGCCGTAGCGCCTCTTGCTTGTTGAACTTTCCGAACGGTCCAACCGGGTAGACGATTTTTCCAAGGCGATTGTCGATCTTCGCCAGCTCACGGTTGAGGCCCTCGCCACCGCCGCAAGGCCAAGTAGTCAGTTTTCCGTCGACGACCTGCAGCACGTGGCCGAGGAACGTGATGCCGTGGGCGGCAGTGCTCTGCTGCTTCTGGCTGAGCTTGAATTTCCCGCCTGGGAGATTTCCGACGGCCTCGGTCAATTCGTCGATCGCTTTCGCCCGAGCGCCAGGGCTGTGGGCGAGAACCAAGAAGTCATCGGCATAGTTAAGCATGACGGCGTCCACCGTGGGCGTCCACGGCAACCGCGACATGCAGAATGAGCCGATGATCGACGAACAGGCCGAGCCTTGGGGAATTCCCAGGCGGGCTTCCTTATGGAGTATGTGGTGGGGGGAGAGAGAGGGATGTATCCCTTTCGTGCGCTCCGGGTTCCAAACCACCTCCGTATGCCGTCCTACGACGGCGTGCTCTACCACCTCCTTGGGGAGGGGCAGCTCGGGCAGCAGCTTCTCGGGCTCGAAGCTGCCGTAAAAGTCCTTGATGTCGAGATGGGCGGCGTGGACGTAGCCGGCGCCGATCAGCGCCTTCGTCTGCTTGATCGCCGCATGAATCCCGAGATGGGTGAATTGGAATGGACGCGGGACGAAGACGACGTCCATCACCCGCTTCACTAGGTCCTGGGCCGTCCGGTGCTTCAGGCCGTGATTGTGGATGATGCGGTAGCCGTTCTTCTTGCTCTTGAGCCAGACCTGAACCGGTTCCTTCAACGGCTTCGACAGGTCGAGCGATTGGGCGGCAGCAACACACTCCTCAAGCGAGCGGCGCCGCTTAGCCGGCAGCTTCTGATTTGCCCTGATGACCGAGACTAGGCGCGCGTCTTCCCCGTTGATGAGGCCCTCAGTAAATTTCTTTTGCCCCGCCTTGTCGCCGGTCTTCTGGGCGATCGAGAGCAACTTGGCTCGCGCAGTCGTTGAAACGCGCGCGTCCTTGACGTCGGACAAGACGTGCTTGAGCTCGGCCCCCGAAAGGTCGTGCTTGACTGGAACTTGATCGATGAGGACCTGACCCACGCGCAGCTCTCCGTTCGGGGTGCGCCGTGAAGGAGGCGCGCACGACCCGTGCGCCTGTCGCTCTTCGCGAACGACCTCCTTGTCTCAGGCGACAACAGGATGGGGGTCGCGCCGACAAGAATCAAGAGGTGTAGTGCAACTAAAATGCAATTAACGTGCTATTAAGAGCACAAAAATGGCTTGAAGTCTGATCTCCGTGTGCTAAAGTGCCACTGCTTACCGAAGCAAGGAGGCGACGGTGACGCACAGTGTATGCTGTCGGTCGCCTCCAGCACGTCCGACAGCGAGTTTCTCGCTGGAGAAGGATAGTGCGATATGGAGACTCTGGTAAAGGATGTAGAAGGCGAACAGGTTGACGTTGGGGCCGGCGCCCTGCCGCTCAGCGGCTTCACGAAGCCGAACCTCAAGTTCATCAGCAAGCCTTCAAAATCGATCCCGAAGGAGCAGTCGACACCCGAGGACTTTGACATCGAAGACCTCGTCCACAAGATCGAGAATCTGAAGAAGGAGGAGGCCCTCGCCCAGATCGCCCAGCTCGAAGACGCGCGCGAAATGACGTTCTTCAAGATGGGCGGGGTTCTGTCAGTCATCCACGGCAACAAGTTCTACGCCCCCCATAAATCGTTCAATGAGTGGGTCAAGAACGAGACCGCGATGAAGCCGGCGAAGGCTTGGGCCTTGATTCAGATTTACAATACGATCGTCGATTCTGGAAATCATTCCGGCTCAGATCAAGCATATTCGCTGGACCAAGCTGCGGGTGATCGCGCCAATTCTGACCAAGGACAACGTCTTGGACTGGGTTGAAAAAGCGTCTGGCCACACCAGGACGGAACTCAAGGAGTTAGTGAAGGAGCACTTGGCGGCCTCGGGCGGCTCGCTCCCCGGCAGCTCCAAAGTGACGACGATGACCTTCAAGCCCCACGAGGATCAGAAGGCCACCATCGATGCGGCTATCGAAAAGGCCAAGGCGGCGTCCGGAACGGATGTCGACACAGTGGCGCTCGAATATGTCTGTCTTGACTACATGGGCGGACACACGATGGCCCAGCGCCTCCAGGCGGTCGGTCCGGCCCAGGCCGGCAAGGCGGCCAAGCAGGCGTTCAATGACGCCGACGTGCTCGCCCAGTTCGTCAAGGCGTTCGGCGCCGAGGTCCTGCTGCAGGCCATCGAAAAAGCCGAGCCGACCTGGACGATCGACGTCAACATCCCCAACGAGATCGACCCCGCGTTGGCGGCGGAGTGACACGATGCGGATTCCGGTGATTGTGAACGGTCAATCCGTTCGATCGTGAACACCGAATCCGGTGATCATGAACACCTGCTCGCGTGGGCCTGATCGGGCTTGAGCGAGTGGACGCCAAATGATGGTGAGCTGCCACCACCGACAGTTGTTCGGTCGCATTTTCGATGGCTTGTCGTCAAGCATTCTCGTTTTCTTGTTCGGCTGGGCGGGCCGTTTTCTCGTCCCGGCCTGAACATCGCACGGGCGTCGCACGCAGCGCGGTCAAGCAAGGCCGCACCGCGGCCACCGGCGTAGCCGGCTTGTGCTTGACCGGGGCGAGCACGGCGCCAGGCTGATCAGTCCCGGCCGTAGCCGCGGGGAGGCTCGGCGCTAGCCAGCGCATCAAGGTCCAATTCGACAATGGCCTGGAGCGCCTCTGCCGTATCCGTATCTCTCAAACTGTCCGGCAACGTCTCAAGCCACGCCGTGTATTCGGCTTGCAGCGTGAGCAACTCGGCGACCGCGTCGCGCCAGCGCTGTGGCCGGGTGCGCCGGTCGGCGGGACGCCGATAGCGGACGATGGGTGCAGGCTGTTGGGCTTGGCGACGGGCGCGGTAGCGCGCTTGCCGTTCGGCATCGCTGAGCTTGTGGTCGCTTTGGGGCAGTCGGCCTCTTGGCATGCTTGATCTCCGTGACGTCACGCAATTCAATTCAAGCGGGGTCGCTCTCGGTTGCCGTGGTGACGGCGCCGCGCTTACGCAAACTCGGCCCCTTCAGCTCGATGCGATGGGCGCGGTGGACGACGCGGTCCAGGATCGCGTCGCCGATCGTCGGGTCGCCCATGAGTTCGTGCCAGCGTTTGACGGGCACCTGGCTGGTGACCAGCAGCGACCCCTTCTCGTAGCGGTCATCGACGATCTCGAGCAGGTCACGCCGCTGCTCGGCGGCGAGCGGTTCGGGCCCCCAGTCGTCGATGATCAGCAGCCGGGTGCGTTCCAGCATCGCCAGCATCCGTGGCAGCCTGCCCTCACCACGCGCGACAGCAAGTTCGGCAAACAGCCGTGGCGCCCGGCGATACAGCACGGAGAAGCCTTCCCGGCAGGCCTTGTGTCCCAGTGCGCAGGCCAGCCAGGACTTGCCGACCCCGGTTGGACCGCTGATCACCAAATGCTGGCTGTGGCGGATCCAGTCGCAGCCGGCGAGTTGGTGGAACAAGGCGCGATCCAGGCCGCGTGGCGCGCGGAAATCGGTGTCCTCGACCAGCGCGTTCTGGCGCAGGCGCGCCTGGCTCAAGCGTCGGCTGAGGCGCTTGTTGTCGCGCGCGGTGACCTCGCGCTCAAGTAGCAGGCCGAGCCAGTCTTCGCGCGACAGCTCGGCGGCGGCCGGGTCGAGTTGCATCTGCAGGAACGTGTCCGCCATGGCGGCCAAGCCGAGGGCGCGCAGGCGCTCGGCCAGAGGATGGATCAGCATCGTCTCTCCTTTCAATTGTAGTAGTCGGACCCACGAATGTTCTCGTGCATCAGGCTGGGTTGTTCGGGATCTGCCGGCTTGTCTTCCCGAGCGCTCTTCAGGATCGCCGCCACCGAGCTGTATGAGCGCGTGCCAAGGGCGAGCGCGCGGGCGCAGGCCCCGTCGAGCCGTTCGGCGTCGTAGCGCTGGGCTAGCCTCAGGATGCCGATGCAGGACCGGAACCCCTGCTCGGGATGCGGACGCGAGCGCAGGATGATCTCGACCAGGGCTGCGGTGTCGTCGCCGATGGCCGCGGCTTCTCTCTGGATGCGCTCGTGCGTCCAGTCGCGGTATCGCCGATGCGAGCTCGGCATGTGCTCGGCAATCGTGGTCGGCCGGTGCGGCCGCAGGCTGCGCAGATGCGCCGCCACCAGCTTGCCGCGATGAAAGATCTCCACCGTCCTGGCGGTGACGCGCGCCTCGACCTCCTCGCGCAGCAACCGGAACGGCACCGAGTAGAAGTGCTTCTCGATCTCGACGTGATAGTCGAGGCTCACCCGGCAGCGCTTCCAGGCAGCGTACTCGTAGGGCGCCGGCGGCAACGGATGCAGCGCCGGCCGATCGAGTTGCTCGAACAGAGCGCGCCGGGTAGTGCCCCATCCGCGCATCGGCCGGTCGTTCAGCTGGCCGACTAGCTCACGGATCGCCTGGTTCAGCTCGGCCAACGAGAAAAACCGGCGGTTGCGCAGGCGCGCCAGGATCCAGCGTTGCACCACCTGTACCCCGACCTCGACTTTGGCTTTGTCGCGCGGCTTGTAAGGACGCGCCGGGATCACCGCGGCGCCGTAGTGCGCAGCCATGTCGGCGTAGGTGCGGTTGACCAGCGGCTCGTAGAAGCAGGCCCGCGTGATCCCGGCGCGTAGGTTGTCGCTCACGAGCTGCCGGGGAACGCCGCCGAGAAACGCCAGCATGCCGACGTGGACCGCGATCCAGTCCGGCAGCGATTGGCTCCAGGCCGCCTCCGCATAAGTGTAGCTGGATGCGCCCAACACGGCGACGAAGATCTCGGCCCGGCGTATCTCGCCGGTCGCCCCGTCGATCACCTCCATCGTGTGACCGGCGAAGTCGACGTAGACTCGCTCCCCCGCCGTGTGCACCTGGCGCAGCGTCGGCTTCAACCGGCAAACCCACTCCCGATAGAGATCACAGAACCAGGAATAGCCGAAGCCGTCCTGGGCGCCGGGACCGGTGCGATATTCTTCCCACAGCAGCGCCAGCGTTACGTTCGGTCGCCGCAGTTCCCGGTGAACCACCGCCCAGTCCGGCGCCGGCCGACGCTCGCTCGCCACCGCCAGCGGCGGCGGATACAGCAGCGTCTCGAGCTGCGCATCATCGAGCTCGGCCGGCAGCGGCCAGCCCAGGCCGGCCATCCGGGACCGGCTCAGATAGGCGTTCACCGCGCCGACGCTCAGCCGCAGGCTCTGGCCGATCGCCCGCTGGCTCAGCCCCTGTCCGAACCGCAGCCGCAAAACTTCTCGTATCTTCCGCATCGACAATCTCTCGCCCGGCATCCCAGTCCCTCGCTGTTCAGCAAAGGATCGGCACTACCTCTGGTTGAAGACTGTCGGCAGCTACGGCCCCACCACGGCGGCCAAAATCCCGTTCATGATCACCGGAACCGGTGTTCATGATCGACCGGAATTCGGCGTTCAAGATCAACTGGACTGGCTGTTCACGATCAAACGGAATCGGTGTTCACGATCGACCGGAACACGCAACACGAAACAGGAGGTCGAGAATCGTCTATTGGGTAGACGCCAGCAGCCCAGATGTTGTTGTCTACCCGGTAGACGTAACCATGGCGGTTCCGATGGTGATGCCCAGCCCAATTTCTTCGGCTAAATAGCTAGCTATAGCTAGTCTGAGAACCCCGTCGAGCCTGGGTTGAACTTCAACTGCTTTGTGTTGTCGCGTACCGCGCCAACGTCGCCGTCACTGAACCCCGACGGAGCCTCGGCCTCGATTTCCAGTGTCAGCTTGACCTTCGCGCCGGGGCTTCGCTGCAACTCCATCACAACTGAATTGAGGATAGTGTCGAACGCCTTCACCGGGCGGCTCATGTCGATTTCGACCGACCCATAGAACCTGCGCGGCTTCGAGGGAGGTGGCGATTTCGGCCCTGTGACGCTGGGGCCGGGCATCATCGGCGAGGGAACGGTTCCGCCGCCGCTAGGCGCGATCGGGGTCGGTGCCGGCGTTGCGGCAAGTTGCTGTTTAGCGACGTCGGCGCGAACGACGACCCCGTGCGGCGAAAAAAACTCGGGCGCGGTCTTAGCGTAGATCAGGCCCTCATACACGCCCTTCTCGGCATCGAAACGCTCGGCGTAACCGAACGCAGCGTCGAGCTTGCCGATGGCGTCACGGATCGAGGTCTCCAGCACCACGCGGTCACGCACCTTCGGCAGGTAGACGTACGAGGCGAACCAGTCGGCGATCTCGCTGATCGCGATGTGAGGCCGGTCTTCGGCCCACAGTGGCCTTAGCTTCAGCCAGAGCGTGTCCGGCCCCAGCTTCTCCAACACGACGCCGTCGGCGCGCGCCTTCTCGTAAACACCGGCCGGTATCGCTCCCTTGTCCTTGGCGCTCAGCGCCAGATGTTCGAGGTCGAATGCCTTGCCTGCTTCCGTCGCGTCGGTCTTCACCGGGAAGAGGATATGGTTCCAGGCGTTGCGTACGGCCCGCACCGCGCCTTCCTTGCTTGTCCTCGCGCTATCCTTTGCGGCGGCAGCCTGCGACTGCGTGAGCTGCTTCTGCAGGCGCTCGTCGCCCGCGATGTCGGCCCAGGCCATGGCGCGCCGCATTGACTCCCGAGCCATCGCAAGAAGACCCTCGTCCGCAGCGACGAAGATCAGCGTATTGCGGAACCGGCGCTGAGAGGCGCGGCATCGCGTCAAGGCATCGCCGACCGCTGCAGTTGCCGCGCTCGGCGTCGCCGACCTGCCCGAGTGAGGGGTAGAGGGGCCGACCACGACTACCGACAAAGCGGATGCTTCGTCGATTTGAGTCAGGTCGTCGAAGGCGGGAAACACCCGGTGGAAGCCGCCTTTCGACCCCATATCAGCCTTCAGAACCTCGGCAATGGCTTCGTCAACGGCGTGTTCGGGCAGGGCTTTGGCGCGATCCTCGGCTGCGCGGTTCATATTCGGCTGAGTCGAGAACCAATACCGGCCAGCCTCCTCATAAAGGTAAGTTGCGCGCAGCTTCAACTCGCGCAGCGCCTCCCCGAAAATGGCAAGCTGATCGCCGGGCTCGGCGCAGGCCAAGCGCAGACCGGCGTCCGATAGGCCGGCGTTCGGCCGACCGACAAGCGGCGCGGAGCAGAGGAACACCGCGCGCGCGGCGCGCGTCGCCGCACGCACCTGAGAAATTCGACGCGATGGATTGGCCTCGATCTGGGCAGGCAGCGACCCCTCGCCGTCGACTTCCTTATCAACCACCGCTGCGAACCCGCTGTCGAGCGGATAGAGCACGCTCGCGCGGATGCGTTCATTCGCAATCGGCACGCGGGCCGGCGTGATCAGCGGGTCGGGTGCGCGCTGATGCCATAAGACGCCGACGACATTCGCCATGAAGCGCAGGACACCGCGCGTGCGCTGGAAATTGGGAAGGCTCGCCCAGTCCTTTGATAGCCGATCGAATAGCTCAGGGTGGATCGGGTAGGACATCCGAGCAGATCGTAGTAGCGGCCTTCCCTGGCCTCCGGCGGGAACTCGGCGGCGGTTTCTTTCTTTGTAGAGGTCGTGGAACGCCTTAATCGTCTCGTCGCGGGCGCGCTCGCCGTCGCTGTCGAGGGTCTGGAAAAGCCGGCGTCGGATGATCTCGTAGGTTTCGTCGCCGGACGCCGGCATCCACGGCGATTGAACGCGGCCGAACACCTTTTCGAGCCGCTTCAGCGCCTCGACGCCTTTTTCGCCGCCCGCCTCGGCATGCGCCTCCGGCAGAGAGCCGACGAGCAATGCGTTGGGGGCGATCTTCACCGCCTCGGTCAGCGACTGGATGAACGACAGAAAGGCTTCAAACCGATCGTCCGGCAATTGCCGCGCGAAGGCGACGAGTTCGTCGAGCAGGATCACGCTCGGCCCCGCCAGCTTCAGAACCTCGACCATCAGCTCGGAGCCGGGGTTGGTTCGCGCGGCTTCCGCTTCGGCGACGATCTTGAGTCCACGATCTCCTGCGAGACGCCACGCAATATAGCCCCACAGCGTATGGACCTTGGGGCCGTTCTGCATGATCAGCGACACGTCGGTCCCCTTCGAGGAACCGACGAACACGGCAACCTGGGGCCGCTTCCAGCCGCTCAACCCGGCACTCTTGAATAGATGGTCCGATGCCTTCGAGGTGCTCAAGCTCGGTGGACTTGGCGAGATGATAGACGGCGAGCATCGTATGCGTCTTGCCGCCGCCGAACGCCGTCTGAAGGCCAATGACAGGATCGCCGCCCTTGCCCGCAAGCCGCTGAAGGCTGCTCGTCAGGACGCGCCGCAGCCCTTCGGTCAGGAAGGTGATGCGGAAGAAATTCTCCGCAGCGCCATAATCCTCGGTCGCATGGCCGGCATCGACTGCGAACAGGTCGGCCGCGAACTCAGCCTCCTTGAAGCGATTGGCCAGCACGTCGGGGTGCGGCAGGGCGACATCGATCCAAGGTCTCAGCCCTTTGGCCGACGCGCGAAGCTCTTCGGTTGGGGGCGGGAGATCGAGCTTGGGCGCGGCTGCCGGAGTCGTGGTCGCTGGGCCTGCTACGACTGGGGCGAGAACGCCAGATTGCCGTTGCGCATCGTAGAGCTTCTTCAACTCGGCGACCTCGCTTGCCGGCGCCTTCACCGCGCGCAGCAGTTGGTGCATGGCGTCGAGGTAGCGGAGCGCTTCGTCATCCTGCAGCGGGATCGACAGATGCGACGTGGCGTTGCGCGCCTCCAGCGCAGTCGAGGCGAAATTGCGCGACCCGGTGCTTTTCGTTGCGCGGGAACGCCTCGTCGAACACATCACGCCAGCGAGTCGATCATCGTCTTGACGAGACCATAAGCGTCGAGCGTCGAGCCTGGTGTGGACCCCTGCGCACGGCTGGCGTAAGTGAAGCCAGCGTTCGCCGTGGGCGGCTTTCATCCGCGCCTCACGAACGGGGTCAGGCCCTTGGTGAGGTGGAACAGGCCATCCTGGACCCGGCGAAGGGTTTCTTTTTCGGCGGACATCAGACGGCGCTCCCGTCGAAATCAAACGCGCGCTGACGCGTAGCCTCAGTCGGACGAGCAGCCTTGAGGTCGACCGCGAGGTCTTCGAGATGCGCCCATTCCTGCGCGAGTTCGTTGTAGACCAGCGCCTCGCTGGCCCAGCCCTTCTGCGTCGCGATTTCGAAGAGGCGATAGGCGAGCTGCTGCGGGCGTCAGCCGCCGTTCGAGCCCATCTGCGCCACCAGCCGCGCCGCCGCCTCGCCGCCACCGTCGGGCGCTTTGAGAACGCGCGCGGTGTGCTGCACGCATTCCCACACTGTCGCAGTGCGATCAGTCGCGGGCGACCAGTCCACGGCCAGGTCCGCGCGTTCGGCGTCAGGGCGGTCTTGCCGTGCAGGTTCTTGAACACGCCGGAGTTGAACAGCGCGCGGTCGGGAATGTTTTTGGCATTGGCGAGCGTCGATCAGCTCGCCCGAAGGCTTCACGTCGAAGCCGTAGTTCGCGAACCAGGCGAGCGCGACTTGGGTTTCGGGATCGAAATTGGCGTCGAGTTCATTCTCGATCTCCTCCCAAACTCGATTGATGAGCGAGAGCGCGGTCCTCACGCTCATCGCGACTGTCGTCGCTTTCTAAGACCTTCGCGTAGCGAGTGAAAACGCCCATGCCCGGGCCAATAACCGACTGCTGCATATCGACGGGACCTACGCCCGCCTTCGGATGTCGTCGATGGCGTTCGGGAACTCATGTTTAAGCAGACGGAGAAAGTCCGCTCGCGAGATTACCTTTGCGTCTGCGGCGCGCTTTCGGCAGACCAAAACAATAGATGACGCAAGCGAGTTGGCTTGGAGAGCCGAAACTCGGTTCATCAGTTCGGTTCTGACTGGCCACGTTCCGTCAACTGCAATGCCGGCGTCGACAAGAGCTTGCAGAAAGCTCGACCACCCCGGCGAAAAAATGCCATCTTGCTCGATCTCTGATTGCTTGAAGGCGTAATAGATTGCGATAGGGTCTTCCCCTGCAACGCGTTCAATGACTCGCACGGCGTCGGTCATGCCTTCCAGAAAGAACAGGTCCGCCCCTTCCCTCCCTCCGTGTCGGTGGGGGATTACGACGAGTTCTTCATCTTTCGGGGTGAGTAATCGACGGAACAGTGTCCCTTCCAACTGCCCTAAAGAGCGCCGCAGCCATACGTAGAAGAAATCCGACAGATCGGCGTAGATTACATTGTCGTAGTAAGGAGGATCAGTTGAGATAACCGCTCCGACTGGGCACACGGAATTGCGCCTTGCGTCCACCGCTGACACGCTTCCAAATCCAATAGCGGGAAGTGCAGATACCGACTCGATAACCCCATCCAGAAGCGACTCGAAACTACCAGATGAGGTTGAGAAGATATTACCTTCGGCATAGGTCCACGTCATCGCAATTGCTTGGCGAGCAAATGTATTACGAATTGTATCTCGGCTACTATCCCAACTCGCGATTGTGGACTGCCGATCGGCAAGCCGATCAACTGCGAGTGCAAGATAGGTAGCGACTGCAATTTCATAATTGGGGGGCGAAGACTTACCTGATAATTCATGCCCGATCTTCGCTTCCACTTCCCTCACAAGGTCAGAAAATGTGGTAAGTGCGATCAATTGTCGCTGGGAAAAGTAATCCGAAAATTTCGAGAAACAGTAACGTCGGCCCTGTGCGTTGCTCGCGAAAGTCCCCCGCGACTCCTGGTCTGGGAGGTTCATCGCTTCGCGGTGCAAAGCAACATGCTCCGCCGCTTTCTTGGCAGCAACTTCGTGTTCGGGCGTCGGACTCAGATAGAGGCGGGATCGTTGGCCTTCGGCAACTACGGCAAGCAATCTGGCACCCAGGCGGCCCGCCTGGGCCTCTCTGTCAATGAAGTCCCCTGTAATCGGTGTGCCGGTCAACAGGCAGCGGAACGTGGCCCGCCCGCTCATGTTTCCGCCCAGAAGCCGCTTCTCGTCGTCTTTGGTGAGGTTCCCCGACTTGACGGTGAAGTAGTATCCGTCACAGGCATTGGGATCGATTGCAGGTTCGATCCAAGCTTTCTTCGCTCTGTTGCTGGACAGGAGGTACGAAGAGACGAGCGGTACCATTGCACCCTTCGCCTGTGGGTCTGGAGAGCGCACGGTGCGCGCCCAAAGCCAAGCGATCACAGTAGCCCTCGAACCATCAGATAACTTGGCTTTTGGATAGAAATGACCGATACGCTTCTCGGCTTCATCACGCATCCATCGCCCGTAATATCGTACGTCCTCCGCCAGCCCCCGTGCACCCGTTCCGTTCCAACTGCCTCCCTTCTTTAGTTGCGCCTGGGCCTCGGGGTTCACCGGCGGCAGATTGGCGAATTTCGGCGGAATTTCGACTAGGGCCTTGCCGATTAGCACTGCAACAGGGTTAAGGTCCGCCCCGTAAGCACGAAGGCCCAGGCGTTGCGCTTCGAGAGGTATTGAACCTCCGCCGGAGAACGGATCGTATACCGGCGGAGCTTTGAACTGTAGATACTCGATGATCGCTTCATGATCGCGTCTTTCCGGCGGCTCCTCGCCGAGACCCCAAGCAATTGAGCGCGCGATCTCCCATCGCGCCGCATTCAGCACTGACTCATCGCTCGCGGCTTCCCAGGGAACGATCCGCTCAATGATCCTGTGCAACCGCCGGCGCTCCGAGTCCTGTTCCTCCTCGGTTGGAAATCGGTTCGGCCAGGAAGACGGGTCGTCCACGAGTTGGGCGAAGAGCACGGCTCGGCACGTTGCGAGCGGCTTTCGCGACCACCACAAATGTAGCGTCGACGGGTGACCATGCCGAATGGACTTCTCGCGCGCAGACGCCACGTTGATGGCCTCCAGCGGGATCGAGACCTCAATGAGCTTCTTGCGGAGAGCAGCTTTGGCCATGTTACCACTTGGGGAAAAGCGAGGGGTGAAGTTAGGCGCGGGACCAGCCCTAGAAGGACTCCGATGCCGAGTCCAATGGCAACATCTTCATGGGCGTCCCCCTAGGCGGGTCTTGTGCCGATCGACTGAAGGTCGCTGATGTTGAAAACTACGGCGGTTTCGGCAAAGCCGAGTTCCCTGCCAAAAAATCGCCGAACGTATTTTGGCTCCCCGGTGAAGCCCTGATCAATTTCAACGATGGCGAGCACGAAGGCTTCCGGCGCATTCAGCGCCGCTAGCAGCTCGTTCTTGGTGATGATCACTTCGCGCCCATCTGCATGACGGCCCTTCACCTCAATGAAGCGGAGGACGCCCGAGCGCGGATCGCGGCTCTCGATGTCGTAGCCCTTCTTTTCGGCCGACGACGTCCTTCGGCAGGTTCCCGAGCGCGCGTCTCGGCCGCCATGACGGCCTCCATCGCCAATCTCTCGATTTCCGCGCGCGCGACAGGGTCCTCGGAAAATCCGGTTGGCTTGGCGGCCTCCGGCTGCTGCGCGGACAGCGAAAGCAGCCCCTTCGGAATGATGAGCGCGGCGCCCTTCAGGACCGGCGGCAGCGCCGTGATTTGCCGTTCGCGGGCGAGTTCCTCCTGCCGACGTTGAAGCCGATCAGCGAGGCGCTGAGCGGTCGCCTCGGCGTTCTGGGCGTTGATGCGTTGTTCTCGTCCCGCGCGCTCCTCCTCGCGCAGTCGCGCCGCGCGTGCGTCCCAGTAATTGATCTCGCGGTTGAGCCGCTCGCGGACTTCGCGCTCGACCTTGTCGATTTCGGCGAGCCGACGCTGCTTCACCTCGGCGAGATGCTGCGGCACCAGCTTGGCGATGGCGTAGCCGAGCGCGCGCTGCTCAACCTGGCCCGCCAGCCATGGCGCGACGACATAGGGTCGCGGTCAGCGGTCTTCTCCTCCGGCGTGACAGGCCGATAGTCGAGATAGGGCGCAGGACCCGCGTCGGCGGCCGAGCCGTCCTCTTTCAACTGAATGAATTGCAGCCGCTGAGAGATCGCGCGCGCCTCGCCCGACTTCGCGGCGCGCCCGTCGCGGATCGCATGTTCGAGGTAGATCAGCAGGCGCGGGTCGGTTCCATCATCCGCGTCGTCGACCAAGCACGCTGCCCTGCGCCGAGCAGCGGCTGGAAGCGTTCGAGAACGACGTCGACCACTGCATCAAGCAGCGGATGCCCTGGCGCGATCAACTCCGCCTGCGGCTGGCCGATGACCAACGTCTTATCAAAGGTGACGCGCGCGTAGCGGTCGAGCACTGGGTCGCCGCGCCCGATCAGCCGATCGCGATGCTTCAGAACGCCCGGAACTCGGGTGATCTCGAAACGCCCGTCTTCGCGCTCGGCGATCGCGCCCGCCGAGCAGGCTGAACGCCTCGCGGAAGAACGCGCTGATGAAATGCGGCTGCAGACGGCGCGCCTGCGCGCGCTCCATCTGCTCGCGGATCGCGGACACAGAGTTCGGGTCCATGCCCTCTGAGGTGAGCTTGCGCTCGGCGACCAACTTCTCGATCGCCGCGACGTCGACCACGCCGTCGACCTTCCTGAACAGCTCGGCTTTGGTCTCTGGGAGGTCACCGTAGCGGATCGCCTCGACGAGCAGGTCGCGCAGCGCCTGGCCCTCGAACAGCTCGCCAAGCACGTCATAGACCTTGCCGCCAAGCGCCTTGCGCGCCTCTTCGAGCTTCTCCAGCAGCCGGCGATAGACCTCGCCTTCGCGCGTGTTGGTGGCGCAGAGGTTCCAGAGGTGGCAGACCTCGGTCTGCCCGATGCGGTGGATGCGGCCGAACCGCTGCTCGATCCGGTTGGGGTTCCACGGCAGGTCGTAGTTGACCATCAGATGCGCGCCGCGCTGGAGGTTCACGCCTTCGCCGGCCGCGTCGTTGGCGATCATGACGCGCACCACCGGATCGCTGTTGAACGCCGCGATGGCGGCGCGGCGGGCCTCGCGCGCGATGCCGCCATGGATGACCACGACGCCGTCCGGTCGCCGACGCGTCGCCGAGATCTTCTGCTGGAGATATTCGAGCGTGTCCTTGGGCTCGGTGAAGATGATGATCTTGCGCCGCAGGCCCGGGCGGGGTCGCGAATGATCGGATCGTCGAGGATTGAAATCAGCTCGCGCCACTTCGCATCCTGACCCGACTGCTTCAGACGGAATGCCTGGTCCTCCAGGACCTTCAGGTGCTCGATCTCGGCTCGCAACTCGTCGAGGTTGTCGCGGCCGTCGCCTCGTCGAGGATTTGCTCCTCGGCTGCCTCGGCTTCCTCACCCGGTCGCTTCGTCGATTTCGTCGGGGTCGTAGCTCGGCAGGTCGCCCGCGCGGGTTAGCGGAGCCGTCCCCAGGGGTCTGAGCACGAGTTCCTCGCGAAGGCGCTCTTCGAGCCGCTTGCGCCGGCGCTCCAGCGAGTGGTAGATCGCGGCCGGGGACGAGGCCAGGCGCCGCTGGAGGATTTGCAGCGCGAAGCCGACGTTCGATCGGCGCTTGCCATCGTCGCTACGCTCCGCGCGGTTCATCTCCTCGCGCACATAGGTTGTGACCGCCTGCGTAGAGCGCCGCCTCGTCGGGCGAGAGGTCGTAGCTGGCCGTGTAGGCCCGGCGCTCCGGGAACAGGGGCGTGCCGTCGAAGCGGTAGAGCTCCTCCTTGGTCAGCCGCCGCATCATGTCGGAGACGTCGGCCTTGTGGACGCCCTCGCGGAACCGCCCCTCGAAGCGGTCGGCGTCGAGGAGGCCCATGAAAAGCTGGAAGTCCGCCTCCTTGCCGTTGTGCGGCGTTGCCGACATCAGCAGGAGGTTGCGCGTGCGAGTGCCGAGCAGCTTGCCGAGCTTGTAGCGCTGGGTCTCCTTGACCTCGCCGCCGAAGTAGGAGGCCGCCATGCGGTGGGCTTCGTCGCAGATGACGAGGTCCCATTCCGGCGACGCGCTCGAGCTTCGCCTTAAGCTCGTCGGAGCGCGCCGCCATATCGAGGCGAACGATCAGCCGATTGCGCTCGACGAACGGGTTGCCGGTGAGCGACGCCTCGATCTGATCGCGCGACAGGATGTCGAACGCGAGGCCGAACTTCTCGGCCAGTTCGTCCTGCCACTGCTCGACGAGGCTGCCCGGCGCGACGATCAGGCAGCGTTCAAGATCGCCCCGGATCAGCAGCTCCTTGATCAGCAGCCCGGCCATGATCGTCTTGCCGGCGCCGGGATCGTCCGCGAGCAGGAAGCGCAGCGGCTGGCGCGGAAGCATCTCGCCATAGACGGCCGTGATCTGGTGCGGCAGCGCCTCGATCTGCGACGCAGTGACCGCGAGGTAGGGGTCGAACAGGTAGGCGAGCCGGATGCGGTACGCCTCGGACGCGAGGCGCAGCAGCCCGCCGTCGGCATCAAACCCATAGGTCCGGCCCGCCTCGACAAATTCAAAGCCGATCTCCTCGCCGCGATAGACGAGCCGCTCGGTCGACGCGGCCGTCGACCCGAAAGACGACGTTGAGCGCGTCCGGGCCGAATTGCGTGACCTGCACGATCTCGGCGAGCCCGGAGGGATCGAGGCCGCGCAAGCGGGAGCCGGGCTTGATGTTTTCGAACACAGTCACGCTTTTGTCTCTTCCGCAGTCTTTTTGCTCGCGCTCACTCGCGGTTCGGTGCTGGGGTCGTTCCTAGCACGGGTTATCGTGGCGCGAAGGTTCCGTCACGCGCCAGAGGTGAGTTTGTGTACAAAGGCATCAGCCGCTTCTTGAGCCGGCTCAAGACGACCGTCGAAGATTTTGCGAGTTTCGTCCGGTGGCGGTCGCCCAAGCCGCGTAGCATAGAGCCAAGTTCTGCGGCACAAGCGGGCTTAGTTCGAGACGTCCCCCAACGTCAGCGGGACGGTCATGCGACGTTTAAGACACCCGACGTTGGCCGGAGCTTTTCCCCAGGCCCTAACCTCATTGCCGAAGACGGTCTAGCGTGGGTGGAATTTACAACAGAGCACAGGCTCGCGTTGCGTATTGGAGAGAGCAGCCACGCCGGCCACGCCTTTGTCCGAGAGACGGCGAAAGCTATACATGATATCTTAGATTTTCAGTCGTTGACATGCGGTGAAATTGCTCAGCAACTTAATCGCGTTGAATCAGCTACGCCCAGGAGTGGCAAATGGAACAGTATTTTAGTTTATCATTTTACAAGACATTACATGGAGGTCCGTCCTCCATTTTGACAAAAACCTGCCGCAGGAGATGGTTCGGATGATGGCGGCTGAATGAGCTCTGCGCTTCAGCCTGGACAGCCACACGCGCCTTTGGAAGCGATTGAAGGCCAAGGACCCAGCAAAAGGCTACGGCGTGATCGCGGCGGGCAAAACAAGTGGTGCGCGCACAAGAGGTCTGAGTCAAAATCGTTCATGAGGAATGTCTAGCGAAACCTGAGCAATATGGGAGGAGACCTACGGACGTCGGTGCGTAAACGGCGGCGCTGATCGCGTCGGGGTCGGATCGTCTACCCGGATAGACGGTGTTTCCCCTCCAGCGATACCGCCAAGGCAGTCCAATTGTGAGGGGCGCTTGCAAATCCGGCAAGCAACTCATACTCGGGACCTGCCCCTTCCAGCTGCTATGTTCTAGTACGCCGCCGACCCGTCCGACCTGGCGGCAGCGCTCGCCTATGCACTCCGATACCAGGGCCGGAAGCGCATCCACAACGCCGACGAGATCATGGCCGAGATCGTTGCGAAGCGCCGTCTCACGTCGGGTTCCCAGTGAAGCTGGCATGTTG
The DNA here is from genome assembly GCA_963823165.1 of uncultured Alphaproteobacteria bacterium. Lineage (GTDB taxonomy): Bacteria > Pseudomonadota > Alphaproteobacteria > Rhizobiales > Beijerinckiaceae > Roseiarcus. The sequence goes on from CAWGKV010000044.1 coordinate 30,638, forward strand.
CGTGCCGCCCGTTTTGGGACAAATCCGCCGCGATGGGCTCGACGATGAGCGGTTGCTCCCGGTCGAGCAGGAAGCCATCGGCGACAAGTCGCAGCACTGTGCAGCGAAGATTTGAGAAGAAGCTCGGCGACCTCGCGCAACCCTCCTGCCGGCCGCCACCCGTCCGCACATGCTCCAGCCTGCACGAGATTTCCAAATGCTCTCGAAATCATTCTCTCAATTTATCTTGCTAACTGTTTGATTTTACTGTAGTATTTATCATATCAAGGCCGCAACGGATAAGTGAGTTCCGAGCGGCCTCGGAAATCGCCCCCAAGCACGAGGGAGACACGACAATGAACGTCACGCGCATCATGATCCGGGCGATCGGCGAAAACGAGTGGCACTGGCTCAGTGCCGCACAATTGATGTTGATGATGGAGAAAGTCCTGAAGGCTCGACTCGCGGCCGGAAAGTTCGATCTCAGTGACTTGCCCGAGCCCCAAGTCGTGACGCGCATTGACCTCCACCACGCTTCTCCCCCGGTTCCCAAGAACGGCGCCAAGGCAGTGCAGCAGTGGTTCTTGCGGGAGGAAAATCCCTATCAGCCGGGCACGGCTGCCCATGGCAGATGGGACAGGGCGTACGTTCGAACGAATCGGGACATCGAGAAGGGCTGAACGTCCCATCAGCTCGACATGACCCCCGTCACTCCGGCCAGAAAAGTGGCTTTGGCGATTACGCAGACCCCAAACAGAAGGGTGGATATACCATGAGCGACAAAATCGACCCATTGTTCCTCAAGAGTTTGATGCTCATCGCAAAGCTGGACGACGAGTTCCTAGAAATTGCGTCGGCGCTTCGACAGCTGCAGGAGACGAACCCGAAAGACTTCAAGAAGGTATGCTCCATGCCGCAGCTGGGCCGTCGTAAGGCTTACTACCTTGTCGCGATTGACAAGGCGTTCAAGGGCAAGCCGGTGCCCCCTCAGCGTTTGAACAAGATCGGCTGGACGAAGCTCGCTGCTCTCGCCCCGCATATCACCGAGGAAAACCTGGAGGACGCGCTGCTGTTTGCCGAGCTGAATACCGCGAAGAATATCGAGGCAGTGGTGCACGGCCTTGAGCCGATCGTAGGCGGGCGGAGCGTCCTCTTGATCTTCACGGCGGAGCAGTTCGCCGCCTTCTCGGCCGCGATTCTTGCTCACGGCGCGGTTAAGAACGGAAAGGGCTTCATTGGCAAGGAGGCCGCGCTGATTGAGGCGCTGGATAGTAGAGTCGAGGAAGGGCGCGGTTGCTTGGGCCTTGCGGCGTCGCCCCGTTTCCCTTCCCCGCTCATCAAACCGGACGTGCCCGATTAAGGCATCCGGCTTTCCGACTGATTTCATCGTAAGGCACACGGCGGCGGTCCAATTTGCACGCGGTAGAGACGCTGCACGCCGAGGTCCCCGAACACTTTCGTGTAAGGGAACCGTCGGACGCCGCGCCCTGGCTCCTTGTGCCGTCGAGCGAGGAAGTGCCGGACGCGGTCATGGACGTGATGATCGACGGCCCGATACGCCAGCAAGCGCGAGCCATAGCCGAAATACGCCGACCAACCGGTCAGAAGCCGGTTCAGTCGAGCGCGCACCTCGGGCCATGGCCCTTTCTCGCCGGGTCTCAGGAGATCGCCGATCTTGGCCTTGATCCGCAGAACGCTCTTCTTGGACGGGCTTGCGCCCGGATACCAATGGCCGTCTTTCCAGTCGCGGTGCGGGCCGAATGTGTAGCCGAGGAAATCGAAGCGCTCGTTCCGGGCGTCCCTCACCGAGGTTTTCGCCTCGTTGAGCGTCAGCCCGAGCTTCGTCATCGCCGCCTTCGTCCACGTCAAGGCCTCCTGCGCGCAGCCGCGGCTGAGGATGACGAAGTCGTCGGCGTACGCGACGACGTGAGCCCGGAACGCTTCGCCGCGTCCGGTGAGACGCCAATGCTTCAGGAAGCGGTTCATGTAGATGTTGGCGAGCAAGGGGCTCGCGACCCCGCCCTGAGGCGTGCCGCGCTTGCTGGTCTTGCCGCCGCTCATCCGCCGCGTCCCGTCGCCGTCCCGTTCCTCGACCGGGGCCTGCAACCACATCTTGATCAGATGCAGCACATGCCGGTCGACGACGCGGCGGGCCACCGATTTGAGGAGGTCCGCATGCGGGATCGTGTCGAAGTATTTCGACAGATCAGCGTCTACGACGTCGGTGTAGCCCCGGCGGATCAGCCGGTGCGTTTCCTTGACCGCATCGACCGCGCTGCGACGCGGGCGATAGCCATAGGCGTTGTCCTCGAAGTCCGCCTCGAAGATCGGCTCCAGCACGATCTTGACGGCGGTCTGAACCACCCGATCCCGGATCGTCGGGATGCCGAGGGGGCGTTCGCCGCCCCCCGGCTTCGGGATCGTCGCCCGCCGCACCGGATCGGCCCGATACGTCTTCGACACGAGTTCCTCGCGCAAGCCCGCCAGCCACGCCTCCACGCCCGACGCGTCAATCTGCTCGAAGGTCACCCCGTCCACCCCCGGCGCGCCCGCATTGGCGCAGGCCAGCGCAAAGGCGTGGGCCAGAATGTCCTCGCGGCAGATCTTGTCGTAGAGGATGTAGAAGCGGAAGGCGGGCTCCGCCTTCGCCTTGCAATAGAGCTTTCTCTGAAGGCTCCTGATCTTGTCGGGCGTTTCAAGACTCATCGCCAATCACCCCCTCCTCGCCGTCTTCGAAAGCGCATCAGAAGTCAGGGCCCTTTCCTCCGCCGGAATTACCCGGCCTCACAGGTCGTACGGCCCTGTCCGACTCCCGCACGGTCCGCTGCCAACACACAGCGTCGAAGCCGCGACCTCCGACCGCGCGGGTCTCCCCCGATTACCCGCATCACCCTTCCAACGTGCCGTTCCCATTACCCCGATGGATCGAACGGGTGCGTCTGTCGATTGCTTCCCCGTCCACCCGGCCTTCCCCGTTGTTCCGGCGGGTCGGCATCCATATCTTCACTTTCGAGGCCTGCTCAGGCTTTACTCACGTTACGGCCCGCTGGATCGCTCAACCGCCCAAAGGCGGCCTTTGTCACGAGGCTTCAGCCCGGCCAGTCGCCCAGCCAGACTGCTCGTCAGCTACCAGATCAATCGACAACTCTCTGGGCGGAATCTTCCTCCACTGGTGATACACGCCTTCGGAACGCGCGGAACAAAGCGTGAATATTTGGTCGATGAGCAAGCCGTCACCGTTGGCGGCAATTTGCCATCCCAACGCATCACCTAAAGGCATCTACCCAGGTAGACGCAACTGCAATCTGATGTAATCGAATAAGAGCATAGCTTCGTTCATCAACAACCCGATCCGTCGTGCCACATCATGGCTTGAATGTCGCGTGAGGGCGGGAAGCACCCGTTGGCAGAGCGGCAGGAAAGAGTGGGATAGCGGACGTGGAAGGCGAAGCCTGCACGCGAAAGGACCGCCCAAGGAGAGCTTCCAATCTTGTTGGACCGATACTGTCCCTTGGCGTCTGCACCAGGCGATTCAGGTTGCAAATCAGTCTCGGTCGTGGCGTCGGCAGCCCATAATCGGGCCGTCTTTTGATGGCTTGCGGTTGTCGAACTGGCGCGTGTTATGCGCACCGACCGCGACATCGTGGCGCTGAGCAATTCAAGCGTGACATCGACTACCTGGATGATTACGGGGGTTGCTGGTATCCGTATCCTCGCATGAAAGTGAGTCGCAGCGCGCCAAACATGGATCGACATATGGCAGACTTCTTCATTAGCTACACTTCTGCCGATAAGAGCTGGGCGGAATGGATCGGGTATGTGTTGGAGGAGGAGGGCCTCCAAGTAACCATTCAGGCGTGGGATTTCCGGCCCGGAAACAATTTTGTCGTAGAAATGCAGAAAGCCTCGAGCGAAGCCGATCGCACGATTATGGTCTTGTCACCCGACTATCTGAAATCGCGATTTACCCTGCCTGAGTGGGCGGCTGCGTTCACGGTGGACCCTCAGGGCCTCCAGGGCAAATTGGTGCCAATTGTGGTGCGGCAATGCCAGACTCCGGGTTTGTTGGCCGGGATCGTTCACATCGATCTGACTTCGGAGGACGAGAGCGGAGCCCGAAAGCGCCTTCTAGACGGCGTCCGCATTGGGCGGGCTAAGCCTGCTAAGCGCCCCGCCTTTCCGATTTCAAATACTGGTCGACCGCACAAGTCATTCCCAGGCAGCGCATCGCCAGGACCGGCAGATGCCCAAGTACCTCGCCTGAGGAGACCACCTACCGATGCTGACAGGAGGAACTTCAGTAAGCTGTCATTTGACGTGATCCGGTCCTATGTTCAAAATGGTCTAAACCAGATTACTCATCGAAACGACGTTGTAGAGTACGATTTTCAAGAAGCGTCCCCGTCAGATTTTTCAGCGGAGGTCTTCGTCAGTGGTAAGAGCACCTGTCAATGTCGTATATGGCTTGGGAACATGATTTCGAGTGAATGCATTTCGTACTCCGAGGGCCAAAGGCACCACGGGAGCAACGCATGCAACGAAATTCTCTCTGTCAAGAACGATCAGGATCATTTGTATCTGAGTTCGATGATGGGAACAGGCTATATTGAGCTGGATATTTCGTTCGACTTGAAAAAAATGAACCCAGAACAGGCTGCAGAGTATCTGTGGCGCAGGCTTGTGTCGCCGCTCGAGCGATAATGGGAGGCACTGTGGACATCATACCGGCCGTTCACGTGGAGCGGTTTGAGCAACTCAAACCAGGCGATCTCTTCATTCACCTGGATGGAAAGCGGACATTTTATGCACTAAAGACCCAGCCGGCAGCGAAGGGAGACCGGAGCAGTATGGTGCTCATGGGCCCGTCATTCACCCAGGACGACGATGAATCCTGCATCCTTTCATGGCAACCAACAACAGTCGTTTCACTTGGCAATAATTTCTCAATATTGCCTTCACTTAATCCCGCTTCATGGGCGCTCGCCGGATCAACTCGTAGTCCCGTCTGCCTCGCTATCACAGATAAAAGTGCGTATATCTGTACAAACGGAGGGCCATCTCGACACGATTACTTTCCTTGCTTTGTAGATGTGAAGTCCGGTGAGATATTTGAAGGGCGTCCTCCAAGCCAAGTCGCGATGTTCACAAACACTTGGGAGGTAGCTGTGCTAGACTCAAAGCGTCCGCCTCTATCAATCCTTAAATATCCACTTACGTGATCCGTATAGTATTTATACGGCAGTTGCTCCATGAACCATCGTCTTAATATCTCTATGGTGAGTTCCGTTCTTTGTAATTCGAATCAAGACCTCCTCTTTTTGGCTACTTGTAAATTGGCCGCCGGCCCACCTTATGGCTGCTTCTTCGGCTTCGTTGTCGTCATGCGCAAGGAGGCACGAAGTCTCCGCAATAAGGGGGCCGTTTCCGTCGAAACCAAGCAGTAAACTAGCCGCATAGATGGGTTTTGAATTGCGAATGTCTGGCCATATCCTGCTCCCCGATTTGCGGGGTCCGATGGCGGCGCTGTGAACACTTGTCAAAACAATGGTTGATCTCCGAATCTCTACCCGACATATTCAGCAGTTGTGCTACTTCCTCATCTGGCGCTTCTTGCCCGTTACGCCGAGCAGCGGTTGGCGACGCTCACCGCCCGTATAGGCCTTATCGGCAACGTCAGCAAATGGTCGAACTCTGCCCTTCCGAGGAACGGATGCTCACGTACTAATGTCAGACTTGATCTACTAAGTCTCGTGTGCAGGAAGTGCCTGGCCGTCAGAAGGCTCTTCCGGTAAAGACGCGGAGCGCGAAAAAGGCTAGGAGGTCCAGAAATTATGTGTCATTGACACGTCTGGACTTTGCAATTGATTGCAGCGGCTCCCTTGTGGTATGGGTAATGGCTTCAGAGATTGACTTGTCGGAGGCTTTCGTAAGGAGGCCGGGGATAATGGCATTGAGGACCGAAGACTTATTCGACAAGGCGATCATCCTGTCGAAAAACGTGGATGACACGTTCCTAGAACTGGGGCGCACGCTCCGCCAGTTGCAGGATCGAGAACCCCAACTGTTCCAGGAGATCGTGGCGAAGTCCGACCTCGGACGTCGCAAGGCGTATTATTTGGTCGACGTCTCCCGCATTTTCGACCCACTGCAAGTGAGCCGCGCCAAGCTGAAGAAGGTCGGCTGGACGAAGCTCGCGATGATCGCCAAGCGAGTGACGCAGGACAACGTCGACGAGTTCCTGGACCTGGCAGAGCGGAACAACGTCAAGGAACTGGAGCGGATGGTGCGGGGCAAGAAGCCGCTCGGCCACTCCCACTGCGTCCTGATGTATTTTTCCCCCAAGCAGTACGAGGAACTCGAAGAGGCCCTAGTGCATCACGGAGCCCGCAAGGCCGAGCGCGGGCGTGGACTGGTCGAGAAGGAGAAGGCCCTCCTCACGATGATCCGCAAGGCGATGGGCAAGGCGGAGGGCCAGACGGGCTGACCGAGCCGCGGACCTGTCGCCTCCTGCTTGGTTCTTTAACTGCAATTCGACTGCACAAATAACTTGACGCCGACGCTGCTTTGGTGCATTCAATTGCACAAGGTGGCCACTTGGGGTGGTCGCAGCGATCCGTACAGGCAGACCGGCGTTGAGAGCGCACAACAAGTCAAGCGGAGCGACGGACGTGACCCTTCCTGGGGTCCTGGCCCTCGTGCGCCTGATCGCGCGCGACGCGGCCAGGGAGGCCCTTGCGGATCAAGCCAATCGCCAGGCCGCGCGAGAGATCACGGTTCTGACGCACACAGAGGAGCAATCAGATGTCTCAGGTTGCAGATCGTAGCAAGCGGTCGCGGATGATGTCCATTCGTGAGGTCGCGGATTTCTTCGGCGTCAGCGAGAAGACCGTGCGCCGCTGGATTCTAGTCTGGCCAGCTCGACGCGCACCAGCTCGGCCGACAGTGGCGCATCGCGCTCGAGGAGATCGAGCGCTTCCTCGCCACCCGCCGGCTTTGGCAGCGCCGCATGTCGCCTAGTGTCCTGGTATGTCCAGCCAATTTCTCAAGTCGGGAAAACGTATAGATTAATTATGGCCTCAAATTATCGTATACACTTTCCCGAATTTCGCGTAATGTCCAAGACTGTATCAATCAGGTCCGTCGAGTTCAACTGAAACAATTACTGATGGAATACTCTCTATGAACCAGATTGTCCCCATGACCCTCGCCGACACGGCGAGGATGGTGTGCGAGCTCGATCTATCGGAGGATCGTCGCCGTGACTTTCTCTCCGCAATCAGCGGCGTGGCCAAGCTCTTGCACCGCAATCCTTCCGAGCTGCCGGCCGACATCACCTACCTGCGCGAGCGGCTGACGCCAATCCACCATGTCCAGGCTGGGATGAGCCCCAAGCGACTGGCGAACATCAAAGCGGACCTCTCGGCGGCCCTGCGCGCTCTGCAGCAAGATGGCGCCTCGCCCCTGCCGAAGGTCGAGCGGAGCGAAGAGTGGGCGCAGTTCATCCAGACCTGTGGGCAGCCTTGGCAGCGTCATCTCTTGGCGCGGTTTGCTGACGACTGCTCGTCGATCGGCGTCGCGCCGAAGGATGTCAACGATGAGATACTCTCCCGGTTCGGCAATCAGCTTCCTGACAGCTCAATAGCCAAGCCCCGCGCCAAGAAGCTGAAGCGAATCGCTCAAACCTGGAACGGCGTCGTCAAGCGGGCCGGGTTGCCGTTTGGCCTTCTTTCCGTCCCTCGGGCGAACCGTTACCAGGCGATCCCCCTTTCGCGGTTCCCGGAATCTTTCCGGGTAGACTTGGAGGCGTGGATCGCACGGCAAAGCCACGTTGATCTCTTGGCCGAGGAAGGTCCGACTAAGGCGCTTCGCCCCATCTCGTTACGTAACGTCGAGGCGACGGTTCGCCAGTTCGCCACGGCGCTGGTCGCGCGCGGCCGTCCGATCGAGTCGATCACGTCGCTCGCGACGCTCGTGGAACTTGATGCCTTCAAGGAAGGACTGCGCTTCTTTCTCGAGCGAAACAAAAGCAAGCCGCCGACGTGGCTCTGGGGCATGGGCGGCACACTATTGGCGATTGCGCGGTATCATGTTCGGCTGCCGGCGGCCGAAATCGAGACTCTCAGCAAGATCAGGGGCCGTCTCAAGGTCGAGACCGATCGCGTGACGGACAAGAACAAGCGCAGGCTTGCCCAGTTCGACGACCCCTATAACGTCGAACTGCTGCTCCTCTTCCGCGTCGCCTGGCGGATCGGGCGGTCAAGAGCGAGCGGACCTCTTCCTGGGCGGCGCTCGAGGTGATGCACGCCGTCGCGATCGAAATCCTGCTTGTCTGCCCGATGCGGATGAACAATCTCGCCGCGATCGACATCGAGCGGCACCTCCGCTGGTCAGGGACGGGCAATGGACCGACGGCGTCGCTTTATGTTCCCGCCGAGGAAACCAAGAATAACGTTCCTGTAGAGGCCGATCTTCCGCGTGATACGACAGCTCTCATTCGATTTTACCTCAAGTCGTTTCGGGAGCAGGTCTCGGTTGACCCCCGCAATTGGCTGTTCCCTCTGGCGACTGGCGGCGGTCACCGCGAACCGGGTCATCTTTCAGTGGAATTGTCCGCTGCCATCTACCGAGAGACTGGTCTCGAGGTGAACGGCCATCTCTTTCGTCACCTGGCCGGAAAGCTCTACCTTGAGCGACAGCCCGGTGGCCATGAAACCGTCCGGCAGTTTCTCCGTCACAAGAAGATCGACACGACGACCACATTCTACACAGGTCTCGACAACAAGCGGGCCAACCGACGTTACTATGACGTCGTGCTGTCGGGCAGGAATGCGGAAATCCGAAAGCCATGAACCCCACGGGCGCCGATTATCCGCTCATACTCAAGCAGGCTCATTGGCCGGAGCCAGATCGCTTGGCGTGGACCTCTCTATTTGCCGAGGGCGACATCCTCGACGGAGCCGGACCCTGCCATCACTGGTCTGACGGCAGCCGGAAGAAGCGTGAGCAGACCTATGGGCATTGGCTGGGCTTCTGCGCTAACCGCAGCATCGATTGTCCGTCGCATGACGTGACGGCACGCGCCACCGAGGAGGCTGTCAGGGCCTTTCTTGAGCATGAACTGGCCCGCTGCTCGCTGCGCACCGCTTACATGCACGCCGAGGATTTGCTGTTCGTCTTCCGATCCATGGCCCCGGCAAAAGACTGGAAGTGGCTGGCACGGATCATCGGACGAATGCGCACCAATGTGGGTGAGGCCGAGTTAAAACCGCGTCTGCCGATCAGTGCTCATGTCATTTACACGTGGGCGCTGAAGCGGATCGAGAATATTGACCACGACGAGAAGAACGCGACCGCGCCCACGCGCGCGAGGCGCTTTCGAGATGCGCTAATGGTCGGCGTGCTGATCGCGACGACATTGAGACTGCGCACCTTTATCGCGATCGACGTCGAGAAGCACCTGAGCGCGCCCGCAGGCAAGTTCGTCCTGACCTTTGGTCCCGAGGACATGAAGGACAGGAAGCCGCACGAGTTCGAGCTTCCGACCGACCTCGTGGAGCCCATGCGGCGATACCTGCTCGAATTCCGCAAGGTTCTTCTGCGCGGAAATTTGAGTTCCCGTCTTTGGATAAACCAGTCTGGCAAGCCCCTCGGTTATGACGGCTTCCAGCAACACCTAGCGCGGCTCACCCTCAAGCAATTCGGCCTTACGCTGCGTCCCCATGCGTTTCGCAGCATCGCCGCCACCTCGATCGCCACTGAAGACCCGGAGCACGCCAACATTATCGCCGACGTCTTGAGACACGCGACGCTGAGGATGTCGGAGAAGCACTACAATCGCGCCAACGGGGTGAGGGCGATCTCTGACCTGCAAAGAATGATCCAGGGACGCCGCCAGGAGGCGGCAGTACGACAGCGGGAAATGAGGCGAGCACAGGGTCGCAAGGGCGCTTCCCGGCACCTCGATGATGTAGAAGGCTCTGAGGAGCTTTAGGACCAGGAACATGCGCGCCGTCATTTACGCCCGATATTCGTCTGACCTTCAGCGCGACGCCTCGATCGAGGACCAGGTGCGAGTCTGCCGCCGGCGGATCGACGCCGAGGGCTGGCCGATCGGGCGAGTCTATGCGGATCATGGAGCGAGCGGAGCGTCACACCTGCGAGCGGGCTATCAGGCGTTGCTGCAGGACGCCAGGAAGCAAAAGTTCGACGTCGTCGTCGCGGAGAGCCTCGACCGGCTGTCGCGCGATCAGGAGCACGTGGCGGGGCTCTACAAGCAGCTCTCGTTCCACGGCGTGCTCATGCTCACCATCGCCGAAGGCCAGATTACGGAGCTGCACGTCGGGCTCAAGGGCGCAATGAGCGCCCTGTACCTCAAAGACCTCGCGCAGAAGACGCGGCGCGGCCTGGAGGGCCGGGTGCGGCAAGGCCGCTCAGCCGGAGGCATCTCCTACGGTTATCGCATCGTACGCGGGATCGATCGGGACGGCGCCCCGACGACCGGCGAGCGCGAGGTCGACGAGAACGAGGCCGAGGTCGTCCGCAGCATCTTCGCCGCCTTCGCCTCCGGCAAGAGCCCGAGAGCGATCGCCAAGGACCTGAACGGCCGGGGCATCCGAGGGTCGCGCTGCAAGCCCTGGGGCGCGTCCACGATCTACGGAAACCAGCTGCGCGGCACGGGAATACTGAACAACGAGCTCTATGTCGGCCGGCTCGTCTGGAATCGCCAGCGGTTCGTCAAGGACCCGGAGGTGCATCGGCGTCAGGCTCGGCCCAACCCGAGGGAGGAGTGGGTCGTCGAGGATGTCCCCGGCCTGCGCATCGTCAGCGAGGAGTTGTGGGCAAGCGTGAAGGCCCGCCAGGCGGCTGTTCGGCATTCTGTAGCCCAGGATGCTGCCGTGCGGCCGGAGCGCGGCCGGCGCCCTCGCTATCTCTTTTCCGGGCTCGTCACCTGCGGCGCCTGCGGCGGCGGCTACACGCTGGTTGGCGCCCGGCACTATGGCTGCGCCAATACCCGCAATCGGGGGACCTGCGACAATCGCCTGACCATCCGGCGCGACGTTCTGGAGGAGACCGTGCTACGCGGGCTCAAGGACAATCTGCTCCAGCCCGAGCTGATCCACGAGTTCGTAACGGCGTACCAGCAGGAATATAACCGCTTGCGGCGCGCGCAGGCGAGCGAGCAGGCGGCGGCGCACGCCGAGCTGCGCCAGGGTCGAACGGCAAATTCGCAACATCGTTGAGGCGGTGAAGGCCGGCATGTTCGCGCCCGCGATGAAGGATGAAATGGCGGCGCTGGAGGAGCGAAGGGCGCGGCTGGTGGAGCTGACCCGAGACCAAGCCGAGGAGCCGCCGATGCTGCATCCCGGTCTCGCCGAGGTCTACCGGCGCAAGGTCGAGAAGCTGACGGAGGCGCTGAACAAGGAGGAGCTGCGGTCGGAGGCCGCCGAGATATTGCGGTCGACGATCCAGACGATCCGGCTCGTGCCGGAGGACGGGGAGCTGGCGATCGAACTTGTCGGCGAACTCGCCGGGATTTTGGCGCTCAGCCAACGAAAAAAGCCCCCGGCCTTTTGGGCCAGGGGCTCGACAATTAACGCTGGTTGCGGGGGCAGGATTTGAACCTGCGGCCTTCAGGTTATGAGCCTGACGAGCTACCGGGCTGCTCCACCCCGCGTCAGCGGATGACGGAGGACGGACGACAGAGGACGGATGAACGTCTCCTGTCCGACTTCCGTCTTCCGGAAGGCGGTCTGAAGAGGAAGCGGCGCGACGATTTGGAACGGTTCATCCGTCCTCTGTTGTCTGGCGTCTGGTGTCCGATTTCCGCTCTTTGCAGGCCTGGCGACGACCTACTCTCCCATGTCTTGAGACAGAGTACCATCGGCGCTAAGGCGTTTGACGGCCGAGTTCGGGATGGGATCGGGTCTGATCGCCTTGCAAGGGCCACCAGGCCGGCAAAGAACGGATTCGGTGATCGGTTGTCAGCGATCGGTGACCGGAAGACTCGACGTCGTCCAGACCCGATCGCTGACGATCGACCACAGAATGAAGCAAAACTGGGATTCGGTGATCGGTTTGCGGCGACCGTGATCGGAAGGAGATGGTCTTCCGATCGCCGGTCACCGAGGACCGATCACTGATGTCGCGCCTTGGCGACGAGAGCAATCAAGTCGGACGAGCGATTAGTACCGGTCAGCTCACGCGTTGCCGCGCTTCCACATCCGGCCTATCGACGTGGTGGTCTTCCACGGCTCTTCAGGGAGAACTTGTTTTGAGGCTGGTTTCCCGCTTAGATGCCTTCAGCGGTTATCCATTCCGTATATAGCTACCCTGCACTGCGGCTGGCGCCACAACAGGTCCACCAGAGATACGTTCACCCCGGTCCTCTCGTACTAGGGGCAAATCCTCTCAATTCTCCGACACCCACGGCAGATAGGGACCAAACTGTCTCACGACGTTTTGAACCCAGCTCACGTACCACTTTAATCGGCGAACAGCCGAACCCTTGGGACCTTCTCCAGCCCCAGGATGTGATGAGCCGACATCGAGGTGCCAAACACTCCCGTCGATATGGACTCTTGGGGAGTATCAGCCTGTTATCCCCGGCGTACCTTTTATCCGTTGAGCGATGGCCCACCCACGCGGGACCACCGGATCACTATGACCGACTTTCGTCTCTGCTCGACTTGTTGGTCTCGCAGTCAGGCTGGCTTATGCCATTGCACTCGACGACCGATTTCCGACCGGTCTGAGCCAACCATTGCGCGCCTCCGTTACGATTTGGGAGGCGACCGCCCCAGTCAAACTACCCGCCATGCGTTGTCCCGGCTGCCGATGAGGCAGCCCGGTTAGACATCCATGAAGTCAAGGGTGGTATTTCAAGGGTGGCTCCACCAGAGCTGGCGCCCCGGCTTCCAAGCCTACCACCTATCCTACACATGACTTAACGAATGCCAACGCAAAGTTATAGTAAAGGTGCACGGGGTCTTTCCGTCTGACCGCAGGTACCCCGCATCTTCACGGGGACTTCAATTTCACTGAGCTGACGTTGGAGACAGCGGGGAAGTCATTACGCCATTCGTGCAGGTCGGAACTTACCCGACAAGGAATTTCGCTACCTTAGGACCGTTATAGTTACGGCCGCCGTTTACCGGGGCTTCAATTCAAGGCTTGCACCTCTCCTTTTAACCTTCCGGCACCGGGCAGGCGTCAGACCCTATACGTCATCTTACGATTTCGCAGAGTCCTGTGTTTTTGTTAAACAGTTGCCACCCCCTGGACTGTGCCCCCCCAGACCGCTTGCGCGACCCGAGGGCCTCCTTATTCCGAAGTTACGGAGGTAAATTGCCGAGTTCCTTCAACGTCATTCTCTCAAGCGCCTTGGTATGCTCTACCTGTCCACCTGTGTCGGTTTCGGGTACGGTCGTAACGCAGGGGCTGTTTCCTGGAACCTCGTCGACGCCCATCCAATCCGATAAGGATGAACGACTTAAGAGATCCGTCACCACCTGCTGGCTCACGAATATTAACGTGATTCCCATCGACTACGCCTTTCGGCCTCGCCTTAGGGACCGGCTAACCCTGCGAAGATTAACTTTACGCAGGAACCCTTGGACTTTCGGCGACACTGTCTTTCACAGTGTTTGTCGTTACTCATGTCAGCATTCGCACTTCCGATGCCTCCAGGAGCCCTCGCGGGTCTCCCTTCGTCGGCCTACGGAACGCTCCGCTACCATCCGGAGATCGGTTGTCGGTAATCAGTGATCGGAACGATGTTGAACGCTTCGCGCGGAGCTTCATCAACTGACGAAGGATTTGGCCGTATTGACCGCGCCAATCCCCCGCCGTCTCGTCATCGACATAACCGAGATCGTGCGCATACCGACACCAGAGTTTCGCCTCCTCGGCAGAGCCGATCGCCATCGTGAGATAGCGCCCAAACTCGCTCGACGAAGCCATCTGTCGCCCGGCGCCCTCGACGATCAGACTGCAAACGGACTTCGACGCCCGCCGCAGTTGATCCGCCAGACCGCTGTACTGCTCGATCTTAGGAAATGCCAGAGTGGCGCGATGAACCCGAAGCGACAGATCATAGGCTTGCTTGAAGACATCCAGGTCTTCCGCACCCCACGCTCGCTTCTCATCCGCTCTCCGATCACTGGTCACTGATAACCGATCTCCGAATCCAAAGCTTCGGCTCATGGCTTGAGCCCCGTTACATCTTCGGCGCGGAAACCCTTGTTTAGACCAGTGAGCTGTTACGCTTTCTTTAAAGGATGGCTGCTTCTAAGCCAACCTCCTGGTTGTTTTGGGATTTCCACATCCTTTCCCACTTAGCCATGAATTGGGGGCCTTAGCTGTTGGTCTGGGTTGTTTCCCTCTCCACGACGGACGTTAGCACCCGCCGTGTGGCTCCCGAGCATGACTTCCAGGTATTCGGAGTTTGGTTAGGTTTGGTAGGGTTTTAGCCCCCCTAGCCCATCCAGTGCTCTACCCCCTGGAGCCTCAGCTCGAGGCTATACCTAAATATATTTCGCGGAGAACCAGCTATTTCCGAGTTTGGTTGGCCTTTCACCCCTAATCACAAGTCATCCGAGCCTTTTTCAACAGGCACCGGTTCGGTCCTCCAGTAGGTGTTACCCTACCTTCAACCTGCTCATGACTAGATCACTCGGTTTCGGGTCTAAAGCATCGAACTCATGTCGCCCTGTTCAAACTCGCTTTCGCTGCGCCTACACCTGATCGGCTTAAGCTCGCTCGATACTTTAAGTCGCTGACCCATAATACAAAAGGTACGCCGTCAGCCAGCTCCTCGCGGAACTTGGCCTCCGACTGTTTGTAGGTATCCGGTTTCAGGAACTGTTTCACTCCCCTCGTCGGGGTGCTTTTCACCTTTCCCTCACGGTACTTGTTCGCTATCGGTCGCTGAGGAGTACTTAGGCTTGGAGGGTGGTCCCCCCGTGTTCAGGCAGGATTGCACGTGTCCCGCCCTACTCGAATCTCTCGCCAAAAGACTATCCATACGGGGCTGTCACCCGCTGCGGCCCGGCTTTCCAGCCGGTTCTGGTATCTTAAAGCAAAAGCATTGGCCTCGTCCGCGTTCGCTCGCCACTACTGACGGAGTCTCGTTGATGTCCTTTCCTCCGGGTACTGAGATGTTTCAGTTCCCCGGGTTCGCTCTTATCCCCCTATGGATTCAAGGAATAAGTCCCTTCTCTTGATCTCTGTTGGTCCAAAGACCGCCCCATCCCCTCAGCCCCGCTGCCGCGGGGTTTCGAGAATGCAGCCGGCCCGCAAGCCCCTCGAGGAAAAGCCTGTGCGGCTTCGCCTCAAAGCGCCAGCGCGCCTCTTCGGAGCAACAGAGATCGAAGGGGGGTTGCCCCATTCGGAGATTCACGGATCAAAGCCTGTTCGCGGCTCCCCATGACTTATCGCAGCGTACCACGTCCTTCATCGCCTCTCAGCGCCAAGGCATCCACCAGATACCCTTAAGACACTTGATTGCTCTCATCGCCAAAGCGCGCGTTTTGCTATTGTCGATCGATCGGCAATCGATCGAAACACGCTCTCTGGCTTGAAAAGACCAGTTTTGCTTCAAACGCATCCGGGGATCTGAGCGGTCAGGCTCCAAACCCACGACTGGTTGCTCGAGCGACAAGATGATGGCGCGGCGCTTTTTCCGCCTCAAGATCCTCACGGACCCGTCAGCTTCACGCCTCGCCCCATCCGGCCTTCGACCGAATGCGCTTCCTCTTCACAATGTCAGAGATCCGAAGACCGAAGAACCGCCGAGGATAGACATCCCCATCCGGTCATTCGGCCGTCTTCACGCCAAGCGCTCTCGCGCTCGACAAAACTGATAGATCACACCGGAAAGGATAGGAGCGCCTTAAATCCGCTCAACGTCCGACGAAGCCTCGGCCTCAAAGCCTTGGTGGAGCCAGACGGGATCGAACCGACGACCTCATGCTTGCAAAGCACGCGCTCTCCCAACTGAGCTATGGCCCCGTCAAGACCCGCCGGCGCCCAAAGGCCAAATGGTGGGCCTGGGAGGACTTGAACCTCCGACCTCACGCTTATCAAGCGCGCGCTCTAACCAACTGAGCTACAAGCCCGGTCGAAAGAAGAAGTCCACGACCTGCTCGCGCTGGCGACGCCAGCCGGGGCGCGGCTTCCATATCCTTATCAGAAAGAGAGACGAAGGCGGCGCGATCCCGCAAAACGCGGCTTCGACAAAGCCGCTTGATTCTGAGCCGGAAGACAAACCGAGGACCGTGGGCGAACCCAAGTCGTTGGTTAATGTCTCCGAATCCAGAAAGGAGGTGATCCAGCCGCAGGTTCCCCTACGGCTACCTTGTTACGACTTCACCCCAGTCGCTGACCCTACCGTGGCCGGCTGCCTCCCTTTCGGGTTAGCGCGCCGTCTTCGGGTAAAACCAACTCCCATGGTGTGACGGGCGGTGTGTACAAGGCCCGGGAACGTATTCACCGCGGCGTGCTGATCCGCGATTACTAGCGATTCCGACTTCATGCACTCGAGTTGCAGAGTGCAATCCGAACTGAGACGGCTTTTCGAGATTTGCTAAGGGTCGCCCCTTCGCATCCCTCTGTCACCGCCATTGTAGCACGTGTGTAGCCCAGCCTGTAAGGGCCATGAGGACTTGACGTCATCCCCACCTTCCTCCGGCTTATCACCGGCAGTCCCCCTGGAGTGCCCAACTGAATGATGGCAACTAAGGGCGAGGGTTGCGCTCGTTGCGGGACTTAACCCAACATCTCACGACACGAGCTGACGACAGCCATGCAGCACCTGTGTTCCCGGCCCGTGAGGGAAGATCGCATCTCTGCAATCCGTCCAGGACATGTCAAAAGCTGGTAAGGTTCTGCGCGTTGCTTCGAATTAAACCACATGCTCCACCGCTTGTGCGGGCCCCCGTCAATTCCTTTGAGTTTTAATCTTGCGACCGTACTCCCCAGGCGGGATGCTTAATGCGTTAGCGGCGCCACTGAAGAGCAAGCTCCCCAACGGCTAGCATCCATCGTTTACAGCGTGGACTACCAGGGTATCTAATCCTGTTTGCTCCCCACGCTTTCGCGTCTCAGCGTCAGTTCCGGGCCAGTGAGCCGCCTTCGCCACTGGTGTTCTTGCGAATATCTACGAATTTCACCTCTACACTCGCAGTTCCACTCACCTCTCCCGGACTCAAGGTCTCCAGTATCAAAGGCAGTTCCAAGGTTGAGCCTTGGCATTTCACCCCTGACTTAAAGACCCGCCTACACGCGCTTTACGCCCAGTAATTCCGAACAACGCTAGCCCCCTTCGTATTACCGCGGCTGCTGGCACGAAGTTAGCCGGGGCTTCTTATCTCGGTACCGTCATTATCGTCCCGAGCGAAAGAGCTTTACAACCCTAAGGCCGTCATCACTCACGCGGCATGGCTGGATCAGGCTTGCGCCCATTGTCCAATATTCCCCACTGCTGCCTCCCGTAGGAGTTTGGGCCGTGTCTCAGTCCCAATGTGGCTGATCATCCTCTCAGACCAGCTATCGATCGTCGCCTTGGTGAGCCGTTACCTCACCAACTAGCTAATCGAACGCGGGCCAATCCTCCGGCGATGAATTTTTCGCCTCCCGGCCGTATCCGGTATTAGCTCAAGTTTCCCTGAGTTATTCCGAACCGAAGGGTATGTTCCCACGCGTTACTCACCCGTCTGCCACTCCCGTATTGCTACGGGCGTTCGACTTGCATGTGTTAAGCCTGCCGCCAGCGTTCGTTCTGAGCCAGGATCAAACTCTCAAGTTCAACTGAGATCTCAATCCCGACTGGTCACTTCAAAAGCAGAAAACCCCGAAGGGCCCCGCTCTCCTCATTGACGAGTTTCCAAACACATCCGCTCCAAAAGAACCAACCGAAAGCAAGCCTCACGGCCTTCCTCCAGTCGAGCCCTTCTCAAAGCGCGATGAATTGTCTGAAACGTGACCGTCGTTGGTCTCTTCAAAAGAGGAGCTTCCCATCAAGCCCTGAAACCGGCTACCGCCAATCCAGAACCCAGCAAAAAGCCCTCACGCAAGGACAACGCCGCCCACGTCTCTCTTCCTTCCGATGCAATTGTCAAACAGCTAGAGTTCGATCCGGCATTTAGCCTGCCCGAACCCTGGGACGCACCTCCTGACGGGAGCTTTCGCTCACTCAGGAAGGCCTAGCCCCAAACTCTCCGATCGCCCACGTCAGGCAGGCAAAAAAAGACCAAACTACCCACCCCGCCTCTCAGCAGGTGGGAGGTTCGATCATTGCAATTGCCCTACAACGAACCAGCCGCAGGAGGCGGCGACGCCATCGGTCCGGCTCGTATAGGCAAGTCGGATTTCACTGTCAAACACTTTCTTGAAAAATTTGTCACAGTGCGATGAACGCTCCGGGACGTTTCGCCGAATTAGCGCCGGTCGCGAAGTCGCCATGCTTTCTAGCAACGGCAAGCGCGTAGCTGCAAGCTTGCGAAACGCGGGTTCGCGCGCTAACAACCGGTCTGGAGCCTCCGCAATGACCGACAAAATCGAGCGAATCGAGAAGCCTTGACGACAGTCGGCGCCGCTTTTCCGCGTCTTGCTCCCCGCGGCGACCGCAACGCGGTCAGCTTGGAACTCGGGGTCGAGCCGCCGATCCGGCTCGGCGACGAACGGGCGGACCGCTTCGAACGCCGGCGCGCCTCGCTGAGATGGCTGGCCGGCGCTGCCCTTACCGGCCTTTCCGGCGTCGCCCTCATCGGCGCGGCGCTCTATTTTGATCTCGACAGTCAATACGACTTCGCCGAGGCGCCGGAGCTTGCCGGCGCCCCTACCTCCTCCGCGCCGCAAGAAGAAGGGGGAGTTAGCCCCGGCAAGGGGGATCGGCTCCTGCGGCCCGTCGATATCGTTTCGGACAAGCAGACCTACACGGTCCCGACGACGATCAAGGTCGGCGATAAGGAACTGGTGAAGGCGCGCGCTTTCACCCGTCTGCAGACGACCCTGACGATGACGCCCACCGGGTTCGCCGATGCGGTGCCTCCGTTCAATCCGCTGAAATTGACGAACCGGGCGGACGCGCCGGACGCGGCGCCCGACCCAGGGCCGGTGCAGGACGACGCGGAGGTGACCTTTCGCGTACAGGACCTCGCCCCGGCGGACGCCGAGCGGGCGTCGGGCGATTTGTCTCTGGCCGAGGCGCAAGCCCAGGTCGTCGAGACGCTGAAGGCGCCGCCCGATGCGCCGAAGACACCGGCCCAGCCCTTGGCTCCTCAGATCCTGCTGATGCGCACGACGCAGGCTGCCGGCGACTCCGCCGGCGCGCTTTCCTATGCGACAGTGGGCAGCGTCAGTCCAGGCGCGCCCTTCGCTTCGATCGAAGTGCGCATGATCCCGGAGAACGTGACGAACGCGCCAAAGGCAATCGGATCAGACGACGCTTCCCCCAGTGAGAAACTTGTCCAACTGCGCCACGGCGAAAGCTTCGAGGACGTGCTCAAGGCGAATGGAGCGACGCCCGAGGCGGTTTCTGCCATTTTGGCGGCCTTCGGCGTGAAGCACGGCGAGTCGCCAGTCGGAGAAGGGCAAAAAATCATTCTGCTGCCCGAAGAACCGGCGGTCCGCGGCGCGAAGCCGAGGATCGCCCGGGTTTCGGTCTACGCCGACGATCAACTGAAGGCGACGGTCGCCATCGACGACAGCGGCGCCTACGCGCCGGTTTCTTTTCAAGCTGTCCCCGCCCGCAAGGCGAAGGCCGCGGAGGAAGGCGACACCGGCGGCATGAGTCTCTATCAGAGCCTCTACGAAACCGCGCTCAAGCAGGGATTGGCAAAACCCCTGATCGAATCCCTGGTGCGCATCTTCGCCAACGACGTTGATTTCCAGCGGGCTACCGCGGCCGGAGATTCGATCGAGGCGTTCTTCTCCGAGCCTGACGAGATCAATCCCCGCCCCGAATTGCTTTATGCGACGATGACGGTGCGCGACCAGACGTACAAGTACTACCGGTTCCAGACGCCCGACGACAATATGGTCGACTATTATGACGAGAACGGCCGATCGACACGTAAATTCCTTCTCCGGAAGCCCATCGCCGACGGCGAACTAACGTCACCCTTCGGCATGCGCTATCATCCGATCCTTCATTTCGCTCGCATGCACACCGGCGTCGACTGGGCGGCGCCGATCGGCACGCCGATCGTCGCCGCCGGCAACGGGGTCGTGATCAAGGCCGCGTGGGACGCTGGCTACGGGCGCCGGGTCGAGATTCAACACGCCAACGGCTACGTGACCACGTACAACCACATGTCGGGCTTCGGCCGCGGCATCGTTGAAGGCGCCCACGTCACTCAGGGACAGGTCGTCGGCTATCTCGGTCAGACGGGTCTCGCCACAGGACCGCATCTGCATTACGAAGTCATCATCAACGGCAACTTTGTCGACCCCATGGCGATCAAGCTTGCCCGCACGCGCGAGTTCGACGGTAAGATGCTCGCCGCGTTCAAACGCGAACGGGACCGCATCGATCAGCTGATGGCGCAGGCGCCGTCCGCCGCGGCGGAAGCGGCCATCAAGCCGGCGACGGCCGCAACGGCGAAGCTCAACTGAGCACGACGGAAGGCCCGCCGCCCTCGCCGTCGCCGAATCCGAGTGCCGCGCGAATCTGCGCCGCCGAGAAGCCGTCTTCCCGCAACGCGCCGAGCGACGGCGACCGGCGGCTCTTCGACAATTTCCCTCCGGCGGGATCGAGCACGAGCCGATGATGGCGATAGCGCGGCGCGGCGAAACTTAGCAATTCCTGCAGCAGCCGGTGGACCGAGGTCGCTGGCAAAAGATCGCGACCGCGCACGACGTCCGTTATGCCTTGCAGCGCGTCGTCGACGGTCACCGCCAGATGGTAGCTCGCGGCGAGGTCACCTCCTGCGAGGACGACGTCGCCCCACTCCGCCGGCTCCGCGGCGCGGCAGACCGGCTTCGACTCCTCGCCGAACTCGGACCAGACAATTCCTGCCGGCGCGCGCTCGATCGCACGACGCATGTCGAGCCGGAGCGCGGCCCTGTCGCCCCGTGCGAGCCGCTCCTGCCTTTCTCCGCGGGAGAGCAACCGGCAGGTTCCGGGATAGAACGGGGCGCCCTCGGGATCGCGCGCGGCGGAATTGCGGGCGACCTCGGCGCGGCTGCAAAAGCACGGATATACGAAGCCGAGTTCCTCGAGCCGCGCGAGCGCCTTGGCATAGTCGCAGCAATGTTTGCTTTGCCGGCGCGGCGGGGCTTCGAAGCGCAGGCCGAGCCAGGCGAGGTCGTCGAGAATCGCGCTCTCGTATTGCGGCTTGCACCGGGTGCGATCCAGGTCTTCAATGCGCAGCAGCAAGCGGCCGCCAAGAGCAGCCGCGACGCGCTCGTTGCAGAGCGCGGAATACGCGTGGCCGAGGTGCAGCGCGCCATTCGGCGAAGGCGCAAAACGCAGGAGGGGCGAGGGCGCAAGGGCGTTGGAGCGCATGATAAAAAAACCGATGCATAAGACCGTCGCGCGTGCAAGCCGAACCGGAAGCGCGCGGGCCTATCATCCGGGCCCGCCCATCGGGGACGAGGCGGCCCTGCGCGCGGCGGCGGAATCCTTGCGCGCCAAGGATCCGGAGCTTGTCGAAAGGCTTCTTTTGGTCGGCGGACCCACTCCGTTGCGGCGTCGCGAACCGGGCTTCGCCGGGCTTGCCGCCATCATCGTTTCGCAGCAGCTGTCTGTCGCCAGCGCGAGCGCCATTTTCGGCCGCCTCGAGGCGCGCCTCGCGCCGCTCGAAGCCGTTCGGGTCGCCGCGGCGACGGAGGAGGAACTGCGGGGCTGTGGGCTGTCGACGCCGAAAATCCGCGCCCTTCGCGCGCTCGCCGAGGCTGTCGTCCGGAATGGACTCGATCTTCCGGGCCTTGCCGCGCTTGACGCCGAGGAAGCGCACGAGAAGCTCGTTGCGGTGAAAGGCGTGGGGCCCTGGACGGCCGACATCTTTCTCCTCTTCTGCCTCGGCCACCCCGACGCCTTCCCGGCGGGGGACCTCGCCCTGCAGGAGGCGGCGAAGCTCGCGCTCCGACTGAGGGTCCGTCCCGACGCGGCCCGGCTCGAGCGGATCGCAGAACGCTGGCGGCCATGGCGAGGGGTCGCAGCGCGGATGCTCTGGGCCTACTACCGCGGCGTCAAGAAGCGTTCGGGGGTGGTCCTCGCGGACGGTTCCGGCTAAGTCCGGTCGCTGACGCGACACCGGAGCCGACGTGATGAACGCAGCCTTGGACGGACCCCGCATCCCGGCGGCTGGCGGAAGAACGAACGCCCTGGTGGTCTTCCTGCACGGATACGGAGCTGACGGCAACGATCTCATCGAACTCGGCCGCCAGTGGCGCGGCCTTCTCCCCGCGACGGCCTTCGTCTCGCCCCACGCCCCTGAGCGATGCGCGGGCGCGCCGATGGGGCGACAATGGTTCGCGTTGTCGAACCGCCCGCCGGACGACCCGGCGGGAGCCACGGATCGGTGGAACGGCGTGGTCAAGGCGCGTGGCGCCCTCGACGCCTTCCTCGACGCTGAGCTCGAACGCGTCGGGCTCGACGATTCGAAACTGGCGCTGGTCGGCTTCAGCCAGGGCTCGATGATGGCGCTGCATGTCGGATTGCGCCGGTCGCGCGCTCCGGCGGCGATTCTCGGCTACTCCGGCTTGCTGGTCGGACCCGAACGGCTGAAGGAGGCGACGGCGCGCGGCGCCCCGCCGCCGATTCTGCTCGTCCACGGCGATCAGGATCCGCTTATTCCGATCGAAGCGATGTTCATGGCCGTCGAGGCTCTGGCGCAGGCGTCGATCCCGACCCAATGGCACATTTCCTTCGGCGTCGGCCACGGCATCGACGGCGGCGGCCTGCATCACGGTGGCCTTTTCC
This sequence comes from uncultured Alphaproteobacteria bacterium, assembly GCA_963823165.1. GTDB lineage: Bacteria > Pseudomonadota > Alphaproteobacteria > Rhizobiales > Beijerinckiaceae > Roseiarcus. The sequence goes on from CAWGKV010000044.1 coordinate 53,541, forward strand.
TCGCCGAGGCGCTCGGAAGGAGCCGGTGACAGAGGCGCCTGTCGACGACCGCCGCGCCCGCAGCCAGCTCCTCCCGACGCGTCGCCAGGAGTTTCGGCCGCGGGTGTTCGGATTGGCGCTCGGCGATAAGGACCTCAACGATCATGATCGGCTCCGCCATGACCCGGTGATGGCGATCCTCGCCGGCAAGCTGGAAGCGGGAAGAGAGGATTTCGACCCGGTCGGGCGGCAGCCGGCGACCTTCGGCCTCGTCATCCGGCGGGTGGTGGCCCCGCGCGGGCGACGGCCGATGATGCCCTAACCGGCGCCGCTTGCGGCGACCTACCCTGTTATTTCCTGATATGCTTCGGTTGAGCGACAACCCGAAAATCGGCGCGATGAATTGTCCAGAAACTGTCTGTTGAACACGCTTCTGCGGCGCCGTTCCTCACGTCTCGAGCCCACTGGCGCCCCCCGAAGACCCAAGCCGCGGGACCTTCCGCCAAAGCTGGGGAGCACCGGAGCAAAGCCGGGGATAGCCGAATCCAAGCAAAAGTCTTCCAGGAATCGGCTGTTCTCAAGGGGTTACGCCGGAATCCAAATTATTTTCTCCGCCGCGTCGCGCTGACGCCTCCGCTTGGTCCGCAGCCTCTTCGCCGATGCGCTCCGCCGGCAGCCAACCCGCTTCCATGCCTGCCGACCGAAGACACCGCCGTCGAATCCGTTCGGCGGCTGGTCCGACGCCGAGCGAGGCGAAGTCAATCCTTCTGGTGCAAGCGGGCTCAGGCGGAAAACCGCTGCCGCCACGTCCTGCCCCAGGGCGGGCGAGCTGCAGGTTGCGGTGAGATTCGAAGGCGCCTCCATGCCAACCTCGCTTTCCAACCCGCCGCCATTGCGGTCCGATCAGCCCCATTATGCCATGGGGTTGCGAAACACGTCAAGAACAAATAGGGGTTATTTTAGCTCCGCTGTTCGCCGCCGGCAAACGCGGTCGCAAGACGGGTGCGAGACGGGGCAGGGGCCGCGCAAGACGGAAAACTAGCGACCGCCAGTCACAGGTAAATCTAGCGACCGCCAGTCACAGGTGATGATCGCGTGAGCATCCCGGCAAGGCCTTTTTCGGCTTGTCAGTTGGACGGTGCATAAGCGCCGAAAACGATAGAAAGCGTCCCCCTCGGGCGTGATCTAGGATGAAAAACTCATTTGATTCGATGGCTTAAACGAAGTAACACCTGTTCTCTTTTGTGAAATTAACAAAGCCTGTTTTTGCGCGGAACAGGTATTTATTCCAACAGAACGGAAAGCGATCGAGGGGGCGTGAACACCGGGCGCCATCTCCTTCTCCGGCTTGCTGGCGAAGGTGGCCGCGCGGCGCCGGGTGGGGTGTCGCCCCGCTTCTTTTGCGCAAGTCGCATTGCGCGATTATCACCGCAACATTCAGCCATCCAGATCTGCGCGCGGCGTCCCATCCGGGCCGATCGCGGAAAAAGGGGATCGGGCGCCGGCCGAGGCCCCTAGGGAACCTTCTTCGGCGCCGTCCGTTGCCGACAGAGTGGGCCGCCCCGGGCTGGCCGCGCTCGTCCTCGAGGTCCCGACTTTCATGCAACCAGCCGTCGCCCGACGCATGCGCGTCAACTCCGAACGCGTCACCATCCATTGCGGCCACCATGTCCTGTCCTTCAACCGCCACGCAATGATCGAGCCCAAGGAGGACGGCTATTACTACAACCAGACGCGCTTCATCTCCCGGTTCGGGCTGACGTCGGAGGGAAAGCCCCTGAAGTCCGTGGCGTGCGTCCCCGTCGAGCCGCACGCGACGGTCGCCTATCTCCTGCTGCCCTCGCCGGCCGGCGCCAAGGCCGGCCCGCCCGGCGACCCGAGCCCGAGCGGCGGCGAAATCGCGCGGAAGGGGATCGAAGTCCAGATTAACACCTACGTAGGAGGCGGATATCATCAGGACGTGCATGTGACCAACCATGCGCTCGCGGAGGCGAATTTCGCGCTCGACTTCGAATTGTCGGCCGATTTCGCCGACATCCAGGAAGTCTCTGAAGGCAGCAGAAAGCAAAGCGCGCGGATCCATCGCAGCTTCTCGGCCGCCTCGTCGGGCCAGGTCGAGCTGACCTTTGCATACGAGCACCCCGACCTGAATCATAAGACGCGCATCCGGATCGCCGCGCCCGGCCAGCTCTCCGACGAAGGAAAGGCGATCCGCGCCGTCCTTTCGTTGCGTCCGCGCGAGGCCGTCTTGATCAAGATCGACGTCGCGCCGGTCTTCCTGGGAGAACCGATCGAGCCTTGGTTCGGGCCGCGCGGCGAGGCGGTCGGGCACAAGGACGTCTTCGCTCTGCGGCACAAATGGCTTGCGGACTGCGCCGAGTTCGAAACCACCAACCCGCACGTTGGGGCGGCCTGGGCGCGCGCGGCGACGGACCTCTGGTCCCTGCAGTCGCTGAACGGAAAGGGTGAGGAGAATTTCACTCCGATCGCAGGAATTCCCAAATACACGGGGCTGTTCGGCCGCGACAGTCTGGTTGCGGGAATCCAATCGTCGATGCTCAACGTTTCGACGCTCTTCGGCACGCTGCTTTCGGTCGGCGAATGGACGGCGACGACGGTCGACGATCAATATGACGCCCAGCCGGGCAAAGTGCTGCATCAGCGCCAGCTCAGCCCGCTGGCGATCCTCGGGAAGACGCCTTTCATCCATTATTACGGGGACTATTCGGCCCCCGCCTATTACCTGATCGGCGCGGCGCTGCATTTCGCCCAGACCGGTGACCGGCAGGCCTTCGAACGCGTCCGGGACAAGGTTCTCGCCACCCTCGAATGGATGGACCGCTACGCCGACATCGACGGCGATGGTTTCTACGAGTACCAGACGCGCGCGGGAAAAAAGGGCATCAAGAACCAGGGCTGGAAGGATTCCAGCCAGGCGATCCTCTATGAGGACGGCGGCTTCGTCCGCGACCCGATCGCCACGGTAGAGATTCAGGGGCTCTTTTTCGCCGCCAAGCAGAGTCTTGCGGGCCTCTTCGCGGCGATCGGCGATGAGGATCGGGCGGAGCGGCTCTATCAAGAAGCCGCAGACCTCAAGAAACGGTTCAACGAACGGTTCTGGGCGCCGGAGCTCCGCTTCTACGGACTCGCACTCGATCCGGAGGATCGTCTGGTCAAAACGATCGCCTCCAACCCTGGCTTGTGCCTCGCCTGCGGCATCGTCGACGACGACAAGGCCGCGGCGGTCGTCGATCGCCTGACGGCCCCTGACATGTTCAGCGGCTGGGGCGTGCGTACCCTCTCCAGCGATCATCCGGCCTACAATCCGATGTCCTATCATCTCGGATCGGTCTGGCCGGTGGCGAACGCGCACCTTTGTGTCGGTCTCAAGCGCTACGGATTCAACGACGCGCTCCACAAGGTCGCGCGCGGGCTGTTCGACGCCACCGGCCTGTTCGAGGACGGCCGCCTCCCCGAGGTCTTCGCCGGCCACCCCCGGGATGACCAGCATATGCATCCAGGCATCTATCCCGACGCCTGTTCGCCCCAGACTTGGTCCGCCTCCGCCATTATTCAGATCTGCAACGCGCTGACAGGAATCGCGCCTTTGGCGCACCAGAACACGCTGATAGTCGACCCGGCGCTGCCGGACTGGTTGCCGGAAGTCACGATCCGCAATCTCTGCGTCGCCGACAAACGCGTGTCCATCAGGCTCACGAGGGACTCGAACGGCGAGAGCCGTCATGAAGTGCTCGAGGGGGGAGACGGCCTGCGCATCCATCGTCCCGATCCGCGCGCCCCCGGTCAGGACAGGTTCTCGGTCGAGGGCGTCGCTCCCGCGCTGGCGCCCGCGGGGTAGAAACCGCCTTGGGAACCGGAGAGGCGATCAATCACGCGAGCAGATCGGCATAACCCGCGCGCGCCCTTCGCAATCAGCCGGGCGCACGGCGTGCGACAGTCTCGAAACGCTGCGGCCGATGCCGATATCGCTGAGTTCCGCTCAGACGAGCTGGCGCAACCGGCGCGCTGCTTCCCGATACGGCCAAGCTTCCAGATTCTCCGAGACCGTCTTAACGCGCGCTGCCGCCGGTGAGAAGCCCGCTCACTATGCAGGCATGCCGCCCGCTGCCGCCGACGCCGCCATGAGCGGATGGAAGCGCAATCGTGACGACCGCAGCCCCGCCGAAGGCGGCAAAAACGAGTGAGCGGATGAACTGGCCGAGGGTCAACATCCGCCGCCGCCGAGCGCCAACGCGGACCGGAATCGCTTGCCGACCAGCGCTCTTCGTTTGCCATCGCATTGAAGCCTCCGCTTCTGACGAGATTAAGCGCGCAGGCGACCCGGATAATGATCCAGAAGCGCTGGCGAGTGCTCATCGACGCATAGTAAGACTACTGCGCCGCCGCCCCGGACTCGATCAGACGCTGGTAAGGACCAATCGGTCCTAAAGGGTACGCGCCCGCTACCAACGCACAGAAGGGCCTATACGCTGGTGCAATGGCCGCGCGTGTCGGTCTCGAAGATCCGTCAGCGGCCCACGAGCCGGCAGCTCGGTGGAGCCTCATCTGAGTCTCCAATGGACGCAAAAAGCTGATCTCGCGGGTAAGACCGGCTTCAAAGTCCCGCCTCAGTACCCCCGCTTCCGATCCACCACATTGCCGAGCGGCTCGCCGCGCTCGAAGGCCTCGATCTGTCGTGCGATGCCGGAGACGATGGCATCGGGGGCGGAGATCGCGGAATTGTGCGGGCTCACGTAGACCGACGGGTGAGTCCACAGGCGGGATTCCGGCGGCAGGGGCTCCTGCTCGAATACGTCGAGCGACGCGCCTTTGAGGACGCCCGAGTCGAGCGCGCCAAGAATGTCGGCCTCGACTTGCAGCGCTCCGCGTCCGGCGTTGATGAGAACCGGGCCGCCGAGCGGGCCAGCCCGCTTCAGCCCGGCGAACAGCGAAGCGTTCAGGATGCCGCGCGTCTTAGGAGTGAGCGGCAGCAGGGCGACCAGGATGTCGGTTTGCGCCAGGAGCCGCTTCAGCCCTTCCCCGCCGCAGAACGACTCGATCCCGCGCGCGGATTTCGGCGTCGCGCGCCAGCCCGCGACTTTGAAGCCGAGCGCCTTCAATTTGAGCGCCGCGTCCAGTCCGATCACGCCCAGGCCCATGACGCCGACCTGGACGTCGCCCGCTTTCGGCTGGCCATCGCCGTCCGCCCAGACGCGCTCGCGCTGCTGGCGTTCGTAGCGCCTGAGCTGGCGGAGATGGATAAGCGCGTGCATGACGACCCATTCGCTCATCCGGTCGGTGAGGTCCGGATCGACGGCGCGCACGATCGGCTTCTCGGGCAAAGCCGGGTCGGCGAACAGATGATCGACGCCGGCCCCGAGCGAGAAGATCACTCGCAAATTCGGCAGGCCGGCGAGAGCGCCCGGCGGATGGCGCCAGGAGAGCGCGTAGCGGATGCGCGCCCGGTCGAACGGCTCGCCGAGCGCCGCGACCGGATGGTCCGGCAAAAGCCGTTCCAAACGCGCGCGCCAGGGTGATGCGTCCCAGCCGGATACCGCAAGCAGAACGCTCACCTCGGGCGGCGCGCATCTCGCGCGCCTGCCAGGGGCGGCGAGGCGCCGCCCCCCCGGCCGCGGCCAGCTGCGCCCGCAATGCGGTCGACGACCGGATCGGCCGGCTCGGGCGCCGCATCGCCCAGCCGATAGGCGGCGCGGAGTCGCCGCGCGGCGGCCTCGGCCTGTTCGGCGCTGCGGGCGTGGACGCGGGCGAGCGGCGCGTCCGGCCCGACTCCGGCGCCGATCGGCGCCAGATCGGCGAGGCCGACGGAATGGTCGATGGCGTCGGAAGCGCGCGCCCGGCCGCCCCCGAGCTCGACCACCGCGAGTCCGATCGCGCGCACGTCGATAGCCGTCACGACGCCGCGCCGCTGCGGCGCCGCTGCAGCGACAACGCCCGCGCGCGGCAGAACGGCCTCGGCGCGGGCGAGAAAATCGCTCGGGCCGCCGAGCGCCGCAACCATGCGTTCGAAGCGCTCCGCCGCGGCGCCCGAATCGAGCGTGCGCTGCATGAGCGCTTTCCCTTCTTCCACGTCCCTGGCGAGCCCGGCCAGGGCGAGGAGCTCTCCGCCGAGCGCCAGCGTCACCCTGTGAAGGCGCGCGTCGCGGCGCCGTCCGACGAGAAAATCGACGGCGTTAAAAACCTCGAGCGCGTTGCCAGCGGCGCTGGCGAGAGGCTCGTTCATGTCGGTGATGAGCGAGACGGTCGGCAAGCCGGCCCCGGCCGCGACCGCCGCAATGCTCTCGGCCAACTCGTGCGCACCTTCGAGCGTGGGCATGAAGGCGCCCGAGCCGGTCTTGACGTCCATGATAAGGCCTTCGAGGCCTGCGGCGAGCTTTTTCGACAGGATCGAAGCGGTGATGAGCGCAACCGACTCGACCGTCGCGGTCACGTCGCGGATCGCATAGAGGCGCCGATCGGCCGGGGCCAGGGCGTCCGTCTGGCCGATGATGGCGCAGCCCGCCTCGCGTACGACGCGCTTGAAGGTGAGAAGATCGGGCAGTGTGACGTAGCCCGGAATCGAATCGAGCTTGTCGAGCGTGCCGCCGGTGTGGCCGAGGCCGCGCCCCGAGATCATCGGCACGAAGGCGCCGCAGGCGGCGAGCATCGGGGCGAGCATGAGCGACACGTTGTCGCCGACGCCGCCGGTCGAGTGCTTGTCGAGGACGGGGCCCGGCAGGTCGGGCGCGCGCCAGTCGAGCGTCTCGCCGGAAAGCGTCATGGCGCGGGTCAGCGCGACGCGCTCGTCGAGCGTCATGCCGTTGAACAGCACGGCCATGGCGAAGGCGGCGACCTGCCCTTCGGTGACGGCGCCGCTCGTGAGCCCGGCGATGAACTCGCCGATCTCGGCCCCAGTCAGCTCGCGCCCGTCGCGCTTGGCGCGAATGATCTCCTGCGGCAGGGTCATGAGGCGGAATTTTCGTCGATGCGGATGAAGGCGCGCAGGAGGCGCTTGAAGCTGTCGGCTGCGCGGCGCGCGTATTCGATGGTCTCGTCGGCGCTCGGATCGCCTCCCGCGAGGCCGGCGGCGAAGTTGGTGACGACCGAGACGGCGGCGCAGCGCAGGCCACAGCGACGGGCGAGAATGACTTCCGGCACGGTCGACATGCCGACGAGATCGGCCCCGAGAATCCGCGCCGCGTTGATCTCGGCCGGGGTCTCGAAGCTCGGTCCCGAGAACCACATGTAGACGCCATCGTGCAGTTCGATGTCGGACGCGCGCGCGGCCTCGTGGAGTTTCGCGAGCAGCCCGAAGTCGTAAGCCTGGGTCAGGGATACGAAGCGGTCGGCGCCCGAATAGCCGATCAGCGGATTGGCGCCGGCGAAGTTGATGTGATCGCGGATTGCGACCAGCGACGGCGGCCTCCATTCCTTGTTGAGCCCGCCCGCTGCGTTGGTGAGCACCAGCGTCTCGCCGCCGAGCGCGCGGAAGGTTTCGATCGCGACGTGCATGACCTTGACGTCGCCGCGCTCGTAATAATGGCCGCGCCCCTGGAAGAGCGCGACCCTGCGTCCTTCGATTGAGCCGACGACCAGCCGCCCGGAATGGCCGACCACGCCCGGCACGGGAAAGCCGGGAATGTCGGCATAGGAGACGGCGGTTGCTTCGGCAGCCTCGTCCGCGAACGGGCCGAGGCCCGAGCCCAACACGATGCCGAGCGGCGGCAGGGAGTCGAGCCCGCGGCTCTTTAGCGCGGCGATAGCGGCGTCAATATCTGAAGACATAGCGCATCTCCTCAAACTTCTGGCGCCTACATGGGTCGAGTTCAGGACAATATGCAGGAACCGGCTTCGAGGAAATCACTGCGGGCTCTATGATTCGCCCGCGAACATCAGGCAGGCTCCCATCGACTGGAAACGTCGCTCGCCATGGCGGGCGCTGGACGCAGACGGCCCGCCGTTTCGTTCGGAACGCTTCCAAAGGCTTCAAAATTTCTGCCGGTCTTCCAAATCTTTTCGGTTTGCCTCAGATTATTTCAGAAAGTTCACCGCGAAACCTCAAGTTATCAAAGCGTTACCACCGAATTCGCCGGCTGAACGGCTGAAAATTTGTCCGCGACACCGCGCGGCTCGGTCCGGGCTGTTAGTCAACATCTCTGCATCGGCCTTGCCACGCAAGCAACGGCTGCGAGGGGGCGATCTCCGCCTGAGGTCGGGGCGGGTTCGAGGGGAGCGGACAAGGATGTTCTCCGTTACGGAGCAGCGGCGACCGAACGTTCCTTTTGGAGCGCGGGAACGGGTTCGCCTGCCAACGCGATCTTGCTCCAGCCAAACTCGGCGGACGGCGCAATTGGGCGCCGGCGGAATTGATGAGTTGCTCGATCCGCGCTCGCTTGTGGGCGGGCTCCTAATCCGACCGCATAAAGCTTAATTTTCAATATCCGTTTGAGGCGCATTTTGAATGACGTAACATGGGGTTCAGCTTTCTCATGAACCGAGCCCATGGACGAACTTGTCCAATTCTTCTCGCTGAGGCTTGTCGACCTGCTCGACGCGGCCTTTCAAGCACCGCTGTGGAAGCTTGTCGGATGGGTGATCGCCACGACGCTCTCGACCGTGATGATCACGAGTCTGACGTCTTCCTTCGGCGAGAGGCTGAAGGTGGCGGTCTACTTCGGGCTCGGGCTGATCGCTTTCGTCGAAATCTTCCGACCGGTCGACTGGAGCATGTTCTTCGGCTGAATGGCGGCGGGATGTCTCACGGCATCGCCATGGGCCTGCTCGGCGGTAAGAGGAACGGCGGGGGCTGTCCTACGATGAGCCTCGGGAAGAAGACGGAAGGACGCGGCTTGGCCGAGCGACCTCGCCAGTGGGCGCAGACTACGCAGAGCGCCCGCAGCTGAATTCCATAACGAGCCGGGTCGAGCGTGCCGAAGAATTTACGTTTGGGCGCCCGCACGTGCTGCATCGTTCACAGCGGGACCAGGAAGGGCCGCCCTCGCAGGACGATCTGGCTGACGAACAGATTTTGGCATCGCCCTCCCGTGAGAGAATTGACCGACCTGCGCCTTGAGGCCAGAGAACTTCGAAGCAGCTCAAACATTGCTGAGCCATGGTGAGGTCGGCTTTGCCTTTAAATGGGCACTGAATCGATACACCAACAGGAGGGTCTTTCGACCCGGCCCGACCCGTGTCCGACGGGACGGCGCATGGGCCGAGACGGAGGTTTTGAGGGGTAACGTCAGTTTCGCCGCGTGGAAGGACCCGCATGTCTACGCCGGCGCCTGCGCCAGGGCGGCCCATTGAAGCAGGACGCCGAGGTCGCACAGAATGCAATCAGATCACCGAGCACTGCGTTGCAGGGGGGCTAGCGATTGATCCTCGGCTGGGATTGGAGTAGCCACACCGCCTGCACATGGGGGAATTGGAATGGACCTAAGAGAAGAGCTGTTGAAATGCTTTTCAGAGGCGCTGGAGATAAAAGGTGAAGTCGACACCAGGACTTTGATATATCGCGAATATCCGACCTGGACGTCCTTGGCTCATATGGCGTTGGTTGCGATCATCGAAACCGATTTGGAAATCACGCTCGAAACTGACGATATACTTGCGATGAGCACCTTCGACAAAGCCCTGGATATTGTTAAGAAATATCGGCCGGAGCCCTAAATCGGCCACGCTTTCCACGAGTTTGACCTGCGCCAAAAGATCTACCTGATGTGGCCGATGCCGCCAACCCGATCCCTGGAGTCCGGAGCCGCATGCCAACGTCCGACGCCTTGTGCCGCGGCCTTCTGCCGATGCTTGCGAGCCGGGAAATGGCGGCGTGCTTGTTCGACGGTCGCCGAGGAACCTGGGTGTCCAGAAATCAGGTCCGCAGCCGTGCAGCGGAATTCGGGGCTGCACTGCCGGCTGCAACGCGGTCATTGTTATTCATCCGCGCCGCCAATCACGTATCTACAGTGATCGCCTTCCTTGGAGCCTGCGCCGCCGGACACGCGGCATTGCTGGTCGATCCCGCGACGGGCGCCCGCGCAATAAACCGTCTCATTGAAGCGTATCGACCCGAATTCATTGTCTGTTCCGATCCTTCCGATCAATGGGCCCCCGAGGCAGGGGACTGGAAGAGGCTTCAAACGAGAGAAGGAGATGTTTGGCGCCGCGAGCGCGCTGGCGTCAACTCCGTCGAGATCGAACCGAACTTGCTCTTGCTCTTGTCGACTTCAGGAACCACAGGCAGCCAAAAGTTCGTCCGCTTGTCGGCAGATGCCGTGCGAACGAACGCTCACCAAATCGCTCACGCGCTATCGATTGCGCCGGAAGATGTTGCGGCCGGTCATTTGCCGATCCACTATTCCTACGGGCTGTCGGTAATAACGTCTCACCTTGTGCGGGGGGGTGCGATTGCCTTGATCGAGGGAACGATAACCGAGCAGGCTTTCTGGAAGAAAGTTGAGTTCGCCGGGTGCACCCATTTCCCTGGGGTACCCTTTCACTACACGGCGCTGGCGCGACTCTCCATTACTAAACTTGTCCCTGCATCGGTTAAGACTTTTACCCAGGCGGGCGGCGCGCTCGACCCACGCATTCAGTTGGCGATACACAAAGAAGTTCTTGCTCGCGCTGGCCGGTTGTACGTGATGTATGGGCAGACCGAAGCAGCGCCTCGAATCACGACGCTGCCAAGCGACCGCCTGCAGGACAAACTCGGTTCGGTAGGCTGCGCGCTCAGCGGCGGGCGCATCCTCATCCAGGACGATAGCGGTAGGGTCGTCGCGCCCGAGACCATCGGCAACGTGGTGTATGAAGGGCCGAACGTCATGATGGGCTACGCGGAAAACCGGTCCGACTTGGCCCGTGGCGACGACGCCGGCGGACGCCTTGTGACGGGCGATCTTGGCCGGCTTGACGCTGATGGCTATCTCTATCTTGCCGGTCGCACCAAACGCTTTGCCAAGTTGTTCGGGTTAAGGCTGAGCTTGGACGAAGTCGAGCTCCGTCTCGCGGAATGTTGTGAAGTTATCGCCCTTGATAATGGCGAGACCATTGTCATTTTGCATGAGAGCCTGTCGCAGACCCGATTGAAAGAGGCGGTGCGACAGATCTCCTTGGAATACAATATCCCGTCCACAAGCTTTCGATTGAGAAATGTCAGTTCGTTGCCTCGGAAGGTCAGCGGTAAATTCGACTACGCGAAAGCCAGAGAGTTGCTTTGATGTTTGATAAATTGCTGAAGGCTGCCCCATATGCAATCCCTTCAGCAGAGAAGGAATCTTTGTTGCTTGAAGGCCTGAATGAACTTACGCAGCACCATTACGTCCGATGCGCGGAGTATCGCCGCATCGTCGACGTCATGTGGAATGGATTGCGCAGCTTTGAGACCGTTGCAGACGTTCCGTATATCCCCGTTGGGTTGTTCAAGGAACTTGACCTCGTGTCGACGACCACTCCCTCAATTGTTCTGCATTCCAGTGGAACCACCGGGCAAGTTCCAAGCAGAATTCAGCTGGATCCTAATACGGCCGACCGTCAGGCGCGGGCGCTCGTGCAGACGTTCATTCCCATTCTCGGGAGAAACCGGCTCCCGTTTCTTGTAATCGACGCGCGTTCCACCATACTGAACCAGAGAGCACTTTCGGCCCGAGGCGCTGGCGTCTTGGGCATGATGAAATTCGGCACCGCCACCACGTTTTGTCTCGACAGCAGCATGACGCTGGACGTCGCCGCGATCCGAAATTTCGTACAAAGGCACGGAACCTCCCGCTTCTTGATCTTTGGGTTCACCTTCCTCGTATGGACCAAACTCTACGACGCTTTTCATGATGGGGAACTCGATCTCTCGAAAGCAGTTCTGATCCATTCCGGGGGCTGGAAGCGGATGGAAGCCCAAAAGGTCTCGAACGAGACATTTCGTGCGGCCATGCGCCGTAGGTTTAATCTTGCGGAAATTTACAACTTCTACGGTTTCGTCGAACAGATCGGATCGGTATTTGTCGAGGGGGAGGACGGCTTGCTTTACGCCCCGAACTTTGCCGATGTAATCGTCCGCCGCCCTGACACGTGGGAACCGGCCGGTCTCGGAGAGGAAGGCGTTATTCAGGTTGTGTCCCTTTTGCCTACCTCCTATCCGGGTCACAGCGTCTTGACCGAGGATTGGGGATACGTCGCCGCGGTGGATGCGGGCGTGGGAGGTCGCCTTGGGAAGGGCATCCGCGTGCTTGGTCGGATCCCGAAATCAGAATTGCGGGGCTGCAGCGATGTCATCGCGGCTTAGGCGTCAGCTCAGATCAGCGCGGTTGTAGTCACACGATGTCGACTTTCAACGTCGTCCGATCTGCCCGAGGCTCGAAGCCCATTGACGCGAGAGACTTGTATTCGCAGCTGGAAGCCGCTCGCCTCGGGGTGGGCGTTCCCTTTTCCGAAGACCGGATCGCGCTGGCGGCTGCCGTCAGCGCCCAACTGATAAAGTCCAAGCGTATCGCTGAAAACCCCGCAGCGGCCTATTTCGCGTTTTGGATACGGAAAGCCGCCCTCGAGCGGCTTTCAGAAAGCTTTCAATCTGGCCTCCCGAGCGGCTGCATCTCAGGGCCGCGCGGTCTCGTCTTCCACCTGCCGCCACAAAACGTCGAAACTATCTTTCTTTATTCATGGATCATCGCTTACCTTACCGGCAACGCGAACTTGGTCCGCCTCCCTTCGGTCATCTCATCGACCATTCAGGAGATTATAGGACAGATTATCGATGAGTTGACGAGGCGTGGCGACAATTCTCAGTATTTCGTCCACTATCCCGCGGAAAACGAATTGAACGCACGGCTGTGCGCGCTTTCGGACGCTCGAATAGTCTGGGGCGGCGACGCCAAGGTGGCCGCGTTCGCGGAATTGCCTTTGCGAAGCGGGGGCAAATCCATATGGTTTGGCGACCGCTTCTCCTTCGCGGTGCTACGCGGCACCGCGCTTGTCGGGCTCGCGCCCCGTTCGCGAGTCGAATTAGCGAACCGTCTTTGTAACGATGTTTTCATATTCGACCAGATGGCCTGCTCGTCGCCGCACATCATTTACGTGATTGGCAAACCGGAGGAAAGCTCGTCCGCTGTAAGCGCCTTGCTCGAGGAAGTTGCGGCGGCCGCGCAAGCGAAAGGCATCGAAGTGGCGACTAGCCAAGCCTTGCGAAAGATGGTCACGGCCAACAAGATGGTTGGTTTGGGCGAGGCGAAATCCGTAGCGACGCTATCGAACGCTCTGATGGCCATTCAAGTGGATGACTCGCGCCGGACCGAGACGCGCGTCGGCGGCGGCTTTCTACAGGTCTGTTACATCGATCAACTCGACGCGTTACGCAAGCAGGCCAGGGAGCACGACCAGACGATGACCTATTTCGGCTTTGAACGAGCCGAGCTTGAAGCGCTGTTTCCGTTGTGTACGCCGTTGGGGCTGACGCGCGTCGTGCCGGTGGGCGAGGCGCTCAATTTCGACACGGTGTGGGACGGCTACGACCTTCCCCGTGAATTGACGAGGGTGATTCGCATTGCCTGAGACGTCTGCGCGTCAGTTCGACTCGGATCGACCTAAGAGCTGACGAGCGTTGCGGCCGAAGGATGGAAGGCCTGCGGGAGGGGGCGAGAATGACGTCGCACTATCGGGTCGTGGTGATCGGCGGCGGCGTGGTGGGCGCCTCGGTTCTTTACCATCTTGCGAAATTTGGCTGGACCGACGTCGCGCTGGTGGAGCGCTCCATCCTGACGGCAGGCTCGTCATGGCATGCAGCGGGCGGATTTCACGCGCTCAACGCCAACCCGAATATGGCGATCCTGCAGGCCTATACGATCGACCTCCTCAAGGAAGTCGAAACCGAGTCCGGCCAGTCGATCGGCATGCACATGACCGGCGGCATTCACGTGGCGTCGGCCCCGGAGCGCTGGGAGTGGCTGCAGTCGTCCTACCGCCGCTTCCAGGCGATCGGCATCGAGGACGTGCGCCTGTTGGCGCCCGAGGAAATCCAAGCGCGTTGCCCGATCATCAACATCGACGGCGTGCTCGGAGGCATGTGGGCCGACCGCGAGGGCTACGTCGACACGACCGGCACGGTCTGGGCCTACGCCGGCGCGGCGAAAAAGCGCGGCGCAACGGTGATCGAGCACAACAGGGTCCTCGAACTCAACCAACGTCCCGACCGGACCTGGGACGTCGTCGCCGAGAAGGGAACCATCAACGCCCAGCACGTGGTCAACGCCGGCGGCCTCTGGGCCAAACAGGTTGGCCGGATGATTGAACTCGATCTGCCGGTGTCCCCGCTCGAACACCACTACCTCATTACCGAACCAATCCCCGAAGTCGCGGCGATGAAGACCGAAATGCCGATGGTCGTCGACCTCGAAGGCTACACCTACATGCGCCAGGACCAGAAGGGGATGCTGGTCGGCATCTATGAAACGCGCCCGCAACACTGGTCGATGGACGGGGCGCCATGGGATTATGGCGTCGAGCTTCTTCAGGAGAACATCGAGCGCATCTCGGAGGAGCTCGAACTCGTCCACCGCCGCTATCCGGTTTTGGAGAGGGCCGGAATCCGCAAATGGGTCAACGGGGCTTTCACCTTTTCTCCCGATGGGAATCCGCTCGTCGGTCCGGTCGCGGGGAAGCCGGGCTACTGGCTCGCCTGCGGCGTGATGGCCGGGTTCCTTCAGGGCGGAGGGGTCGGGAAGGCGCTCGCCGAATGGATGATCCGAGGGGAAACGACAGAAGACGTCTACGGCCTCGACATCGCCCGCTACGGCGCCTACGCGTCCAACCGGGAATACGTCCGGCAGACCACCGGCGAGTTCTACGCGCGCAGGTTCGTGATGACGTATCCCAACGAGCAATTGCCCGCGGGACGCCCGCTGAAGACGACGCCGGCCTATGATGCGATGTCCACGGCCGGCTGTCAGTGGGGCAATTCCTGGGGCCTCGAGATCCCGCTCTACTTCGGCCCTCCCGGGTTCAAGGAAAAACCGACCCTGAAGCGCTCGAACGCCTTTCCCATCATCGGCGCGGAGTGTCGCGCGGTGCGCGAAGGGGTGGGACTCCTCGATATCGCGCCGTTCTCTCGCTATGAAGTGACCGGTCCGGAGGCCGAGCGCTGGCTCGACTGGCTCATGGCCGCTCGCCTTCCGAGGCCCGGACGGGCGAAGCTCGCTCCGATGCTCTCCGAGACGGGTAGGCTCAAGGGCGACCTCACCGTCATCAACTGGGGCGACGGAACCTTCTGGATCGAGGGCTCCTATTACCTTCGACAGTGGCATATGCGCTGGTTCGCCGACCACGCTCGCGACGGCGCGTTTGTGCGCGACATTTCCGACGACGTGATCGGCTTTTCGCTGTCAGGGCCGAGGTCGCGGGAATTGCTGGAGCGCGTGGCGCATGCGGATGTCTCGAACGCCGCGCTGCCGTTCATGGGAGCCGCCGTCCTCGACGTCGGCCTCGTTCGGGCGAAGGTCGCACGCCTGTCGGTCACGGGCGAACTCGGATATGAGATCAATTGCCGGGCGCTTGAACACGCCACGCTGCGCCGGATCCTGCTGGCGGCGGGCGCCGACCTCGGGGTCAGGGAATACGGCTACAACGCGCTTCTGTCGCTCAAACTCGAAAAGAGCTTCGGCATCTGGTCGGCCGAATTCACCCAGGCCTATACGCCCCGGATGACTGGCATGGACCGATGGATCGCGTGGGACAAGGGCGATTTCGTCGGCCGCAAGCCGGCCCTCGACGAGCGGGACGGCCCGGACCCTTCGCATCGGCTCATCACGCTGGAGGTGGAGGCGCTTGACGCTGACGCATCCGGCTACGAGCCGGTCTGGCGCGACGGAAAGAAGGTCGGGTTCGTCACCTCGGGCGGCTACGGGCACACGGTCGGAAGGAGCCTGGCGATGGCGCTGATCGCGCCGGAGGCGGCAGACGTCGGAAGCGAGCTTGCAGTCCACGTCGTCGGGGTCGAGCGCAAGGCGCGGGTCATCCCTCCCTCGCCGTATGATCCGGCCGGCAAGGCGATACGCGCGTGACGAGCGCCGGACCTGACGCCCCCGAGGCCGGCCGATGACCCCGCGTTATTCCGCGCTGAGGATTTTTCGCGAGGCTATTGGCGGCCACAAGGGCTGGACGCAGGCCTGGCGCAAGGCGAAGCCGAAGGAAGCCTACGATTTCGTGGTGATCGGCGGAGGCGGGCACGGCCTCGCGACCGCCTATTATCTGGCGAAGAACCACGGCCGCGCGCGCGTCGCCGTCATCGAGAAAGGCTGGCTCGGCGGCGGCAACACCGGGCGCAACACCACGATCGTGCGCTCGAACTATTTCTATCCCGAGTCCGTCGCCCTGTACGACCTGGCGCTGAGGCTCTACGAGGGCCTGTCGCGCGAGCTCAACTTCAACGTGATGCTGAGCCAGCGCGGCATTCTCAACATTTCGCACACCCCGGCCCAGCTCGAAATTGCCGCCCGGCTCACCAACGCCATGCAGCTCAACGGGGTCGACGCGGAACTCTGGGGGCCGGACGAGATCCGCAAGCGCCTGCCGCTGATGACCCAGTCGCTCGAACTCGCGCTACCTGCCGAACGGCGGCGTCTGGCAGCGAAGAGGCGGGACCGCGCGGCACGACGCCGTCGCCTGGGGTTATGCCCGCGCCGCCGACGGCCTCGGGGTGGACATCGTCGAGAACTGCGAGGTCACCGGATTCGTCATACGGAACGGCGCCTGCGCCGGAGTGGAGACCACCCAAGGCGAAATCCGCGCCGAGGCGGTCGGAGTCGCCGTCGCCGGCCATTCTTCGCAACTGATGGCGAAGGCGGGCGTGAAACTGCCGATCCACTCCTACGCCCTGCAGGCGATGGTCAGCGAGCCGGTCAAGCCCTGTCTCGACATCGTCCTTCTCCATCTCGGGACGGGCGTCTATGCGAGCCAGTCGGACAAGGGCGAGATCGTGTTCGGCGGCGGCCTCGACCGCATACCCTCCTATGCTCAGCGCGGCAATCCGCCGATGCAGGAGATCGTCGTCTCCGGCCTGATCGAAATGTTCCCCGCCTTCGGGCAGCTGAAGCTGATGCGGCAATGGGCCGGCATCGTCGACGTCGTGCCGGATTCCTCGCCGATCATCGGGCCATCGCCAATTCCGGGGATCTTCCTCAACTGCGGCTGGGGCACCGGCGGCTTCAAGGCCATCCCGGCCGGCGGCACGCTGCTCGCGCATCTGATGGCGACCGGCTCGCACCACCCGATCAGCCGCCCCTTCGACCTCGACCGTTTCGCCGCCGGCCGCCTGATCGACGAAGCCGCAGGCTCGGGAATCGCGCATTAGGGTGTCGCCGCGGTTCCAGCGTATTTTCCAGCTGTTCCCTGCAGC
This sequence comes from uncultured Alphaproteobacteria bacterium, assembly GCA_963823165.1. Classification (GTDB taxonomy): domain Bacteria; phylum Pseudomonadota; class Alphaproteobacteria; order Rhizobiales; family Beijerinckiaceae; genus Roseiarcus. The sequence continues at coordinate 70,891 of CAWGKV010000044.1, forward strand.
GGCACTATTTCGTCAATACCTTGCGCTTTCGAAAATTTCGGCGGGAGAAGCCGCCAATTCCGGGCTCCGTCCGACAAAATCGCTCCCGGCGCCGTCGGTTCGCGCGTCTTTCGCCCGTTACCCTGGAGCACCAGAAAGAGACCACGCCAAAAGTCTTCGACCTGGCGCTTGGCGGCTGCTTTCGAAGATTGAGGACGCCGGCGGAGGCCGCCCGCGTCCTTCCTGTTTCATGATTGGATCAGCGGATGCCCGCGTCGATCAGCTTGGTCAAGGCGTCGATCGTCTTCGGCGTGACGACGCCCGCCCCGGTGTTGAGCGACAGGCCCGGCATCTTGTACTTGGCGGACATCACGCACTGCACGACCGGCATGAAGCCCTGCATGTAGAGCAGCTGATCGAGGGTGGCGCTCACATAGCCCGACTTCAGCCCATCGATCGTCGACGGGGCGAGGTCGATGCCGCCGACGACGATTTCGCCGGGCTTCTTGCCGGCCTTCTTCAGCATCTGCTCCATGATGCCCGTCGCGCCGCCGTGCTGCGTGCCGATCGCCTTCAGGTTCGGATGCGCCTGAACGTAGGCGGCGAGGACCGGTACGGCCAAAGACATGTCGCTGTTGGCCTCCTGGGTGATCTCGAGCCGGTCGACCTTGAGGCCCGCCTTCTCCAGCGTATCGGCGAGACCCTTTTCCGACTGGCCCCGCTCGGCCTGGCTGAACACGCCATAGACCATCGCCTGGTCGCCGGCCTTGAGCCCCTGCGCAAGCATCGCCTTGGCCGTCAGCGCGCCGCCCGCGTAGAGGTCGACGCCGGCGTAGCCGAAGCCCTTGGTGCCGAAGTCGTTCTGCAGCTCGGTCAACGGGGAGTTGCCGTCGGTGACGACGATGCCCTGATCGACCGCCTGTTTGACGAGGTCATGGAAGGCGGTGCTGCCGGGATGGCCCATGATTTCGATGCAGCTCGGCTTGGCGGCCATCGCCTCCTTGAACTGGTCGATCATTTTTTCGGGCGCCCAGGCCGAGAACTGCGACTTGAGATCGACGCCGAGGGCTTCGGCCGCTTCCTTCGCCCCGGTCTGGCGGGCCAGCGTCGCCCCGTCACCCGGGTTGCCGCCCATCTGCATGTACATCACCAGGCCCTTGCCGATCGGATCGGCCGAGGCCGGACCCGCAATCGCCGTGACCGCCACAGCGGCGACCCCAACCAGAAGCAAATTGCACAGACGCATCTTCTCTCTCCCTATCATATTCGGGTCCGCCTTCCGCGGCGGCCCGTTGCTATTCGGAAGTACCCTTACCGCCGAATTTCGAGAACGAACCCAGCCGGGCGAGAAACGCCTGCCGGCGCTGCGGTTCGTCCGCATACATGTAGAAGATGATCGCGACGAGAAAGATGAGCCCCTGCACGGTCCTGACCCAGGCGCCGGTGAGGCCCGCGGCGACCAGGCCGGCCTCGACCATGCCGATGATGAGGCAGCCGAACACCGTGCCGAGGATGGTCGCGCGGCCGCCGAAGATCGAGGTGCCGCCGATCAGCACGGAAGCGATGGCGGTCAAGAGATAGCCCTGGCCCTGGTTGCCGAAGAAATTCTTGTTCTCGAGCGTCAGGATGATGGCGGCGCAGGCGGCGAGAAGGCCCATCAGCGTGAAGATCTTGATCTTCTCGCGGTCGACGTCGATGCCGACGACGCGCGAAACGTCGTTCGAATCGCCGATGAACAGGGTGTGCTCGCCGAAACGGTGGCGGGTGAGCACGAGCCAGAGGAAGGCGACGATGAGCGCCGTCCACAGCGCCTGGATCGAGAGTTCCTGCAGCCAGACCACATTCGTCGAGGAAGCGAACGGGCGCCCGACGATCCATTGCCAGACCGAGCTCTCCTCGGCGCCGCGCAGCGCATAGGACTTGCCGCCCGACAGCACCGTCGCCATGCCGGCCCAGAAGAACTGTGTTCCCAAGGTCGTCATGAAAGACGGAATCCCGACCTTGGCGATGATGAGGCCGTTGATGAAGCCGACCAGGACGCCGGACGCCAGGCCCGCGACGACCGCGAACCAGCCGAGCCCATATTCCTTGAACAGCACGGCGAAGACGAAGCCCGAAAAGGCGATGATCGAGGGAAAGCTGAGGTCGATCTCTCCCGCCCCGATCACGAAGGTCAAGCCAGCGGCGAGCAGGATCAGCGGCGGCAGGGTGGAGAGGAAAGTCGTGTAAATATAGGGGGCGAGGAAGACCTCCGGCGCGAGATACATGAACAGCGCCAGCAGCAACGCATAGACGATGATGATCGGCAGCGCTTCGAAGCGCTGCACGAGCGATACGTCCGACCGCTGGACCATGCGCCTCCGTCCTCCTCAGCTCTGGTGTTGCAGGCCGATAAGGTACTCGGTCAGCTCCGGCACCGTCATGTCCTTCGGATTGATCTGCGACACGATGCGGCCTCGATCCAGCACCACCAGCCGGTCCGCGACCTCGTGCACATGCGCGAGGTTGTGCTCGATATAGATGCAGGCGCGGCCCGACTGTTTGATCTTGCGGACAAAGTCGATCACTTTCCGAACTTCGGCGACGCCAAGCGCCGCGGTCGGCTCGTCGAGCACGATGAGATCGGCGTTGTAGTGCATCGCCCGCCCGATCGCGATGCCCTGCCGCTCGCCGCCGGAAAGCTTGCCGACAGTCGAGTCGACGGTGATGCCGACGCCGCGGAAGCCGATCACCTCAAGGAGGATCTGCTGCGCGAGCTCCTTCTCTTTCTTGATGTCGATGAAGCCGAATCTGTTGGCGATCTGCCGGCCGACGAAAAAATTGCGCCACAGCGGCTGCTTCTCCGCCAGCGACTTGTCCTGGTAGACGGTCTCTATCGAGAGATCGTGCGCCATGCGGACCGAATATTCGTTCGGCTGGATTTCTCGATCGCGAATGAAGATCTTGCCCGAGGTCGGCGCGAGCACGCCGGTCATCACCTTGATCAGGGTCGACTTGCCGGCCCCATTGTCGCCGATCAGCCCGACGATCTCATTGCGGCCGATCGCGATGTCGATGTCATGCAGCGCGTGAACGGCGCCGAAGAATTTCTGCACCGCCTCCATCCGCACGATCGAGCTGAAACCCGGAGCCTCCGGCGCCATTCTTCTCCCTCCCGCCGGAAACAGGTCTATGAGCGACGTTTCCTCATACGATATGAGGTAAGCCCAATTTCGCCAGCATTGCAATGGGGCTGGAGTTGGGACGGGCAGGCTCGATCGAATCCGCGATGCGCTCTACGTGAAGTGTCGCGAAGCCGCCGCGCGCGAGGCGAGCCCGACCGCCGCGATCGTCGATACCATCCCTCGACAAGCTCGGGATGAGGGCGTCAAGACCGTGGAAAAAGGGGGGCGCGCATCGATCCGCCCGGCTTCGACGCAGGCAAGAAGATCAAGGGCAAGAAGATCAAGGGCAAGAAGAGGCATGGTCTTGTCGATACGCAAGGCCTGCTGATGCACGCGATCGCCCAAGCCGCGGTCGGTCTTCGCGGCAATGCCCGCTCCACCACGCTGCGCGTGGTCCCCCTCCCCGTTCCGCTAACGCTTCACAGGGGAGGATATGGCCGGCGCCGCTATCCTCCCCCGCTTGCGGGCTACGGCATTCACACAAGTCATCGAGCCTGCGGGCGGTCGCCGGTCCCCCCTTCTCCGCGAAGCGGGGAAGGTGGCCCGAAGGGCCGGATGGGGTGTGGCGAGCAGGTATGGATCGATGCTGGCTTGCGGTGACGGTCGTGCAAGCCGACTCGGGCGAAACGGCGGCCCACACCCCATCCGGCGCTCCGCGCCACCTTCCCCAGCAAACTGGGGAAGGGGTGCGCGCGGCGATTTGATGTGTGAATGCCTTATGCTTGCGGGGGATGGGGACCGGCCGAAGGGCGTGGAGGGGGCGGCGCCGCGGCCTGCTCGGGAGGGGTGCGATTCGGTTCTGCGCAAGTGGGGAAGGGCCCGGAAAACGGCAGCCCGCTAATAGCACCTACCGAGTCGGCACCGGGTGTTCGCCGCGGTAGTCGTAGAAGCCGCGCTGAGTCTTGCGGCCCAGCCAGCCGGCCTCGACATATTTCACCAAAAGCGGGCAAGGGCGGTATTTAGAATCTGCCAAACCTTCGTGTAGAACCTGCATCACGGAGAGGCAAGTGTCGAGGCCGATGAAGTCGGCGAGCTGCAACGGACCCATCGGGTGGTTGGCGCCGAGCCGCATCGCGGTGTCGATCGCCTCCACCGAGCCGACCCCCTCATAGAGCGTGTAGACCGCCTCGTTGATCATCGGCAGGAGGATTCGGTTGACGATGAAGGCCGGAAAGTCCTCCGACATAGTCGCCGTCTTGCCGAGCCGTGTGACGAAGTCTTTCGCCGCCTCGAACGTGTCGTCTTTGGTGGCGATGCCGCGAATGAGCTCGACGAGCTGCATGCGCGGCACCGGATTCATGAAATGCATTCCGATGAAGCGCTCAGGGTTGACGGTGACCGAGGCGAGCCGGGTGATCGAGATCGACGAGGTGTTGGAGGCGAGGATCGCGTCCGGCTTCATGAAGGGGCGAAGAGAGGTGAAGATCCTTCGCTTCACTTCCTCGTTCTCCGAGGCGGCCTCGACCACGAGATCACACTCGGCGAGCTTGTCGATCGTCGGGGCGTAGTTGATGCGGTCGAGGGTCGCCTTGCGGCCCGGCTCGTCGAGTTGCCCCCTCGCAACCTGGCGCGACAGATGGCCGTTGATCGTCGCCAGAGCCGCGTTGACCCGCTCCTCCGCCACGTCGTTGAGGAGAACGCCCATGCCGGCCTGGGCGACGACTTGAGCGATGCCGGCGCCCATCTGACCGGCGCCGATGACCCCAACTGTCTTGATGATCAGTCCCATGTTTCTAATCCAGATGCCGCCCCGTTACGGGCCGGGATCATAGACGAGCGGCCACAGGCGTCCAGTCGCACGGCCCGTCTTTTCGTCGCAAGGCGGGACGGCGTCAGCGGCCGATTTTGGAGAGTTCCGCCACGAGCTCGGGGAGCGCCTGGTACAGGTCTGCAACGAGGCCATAGTCGGCCACCTGGAAGATCGGCGCCTCTTCGTCTTTGTTGATTGCGACGATAATCTTCGAGTCCTTCATTCCGGCCAAATGCTGGATCGCGCCAGATATGCCGACGGCGATATAGAGCTCAGGCGCGACAACTTTGCCCGTCTGGCCGACCTGCCAGTCATTTGGCGCATAGCCGGCGTCGACCGCGGCGCGAGAGGCGCCCATCGCGGCCCCGAGCTTGTCGGCCACCGGCTCGATATAGGTCTTGAAGTTCTCGGCCTTCTGCATCGCCCGGCCGCCCGAGATGATGATCCTGGCGGAGGTGAGCTCCGGCCGGTCGGACTTGGCGAGCGCCTCGCCGACGAAAGACGACACGCCCGGGTCGCCGGCCGCCGCGATTGGCTCGATCGGGGCCTCGCCTCCCTCGGCTGTCGCGCCGAACGAGGCCGTGCGCACGGTGACGACGATCTTCGGGTCGGTCGAACTCGACCGTCTGGATGGCGTTGCCGGCGTAGATCGGCCGCTCGAAAGTCTTGGGCCCGACGACCTTGATGATGTCGGAGACCTGCATCACGTCGAGGAGCGCCGCGACCCGCGGGGCGATGTTCTTGGCGCTTGCGGTCGAGGGCGCGACGATCGCGTCATAAGCCGGGGCGAGCGAGACGATGAGCTGAGCCGTCGGCTCGGCGAGCGCATGGGCGTAGATCGGATCGTCCGCGACGCGCACTTTCGCCACGCCCGAGAGCTTCGCTGCCGTATCGGCCGCGGCGCTGACGTTGTGGCCGGCGATGAGAATGTCGACCGGCCGCCCGATCTCGAGCGCCGCAGTGAGCGCCCGCGCGGTCATGTCGCTCAAGGCGCCGCCGGCGACCTCGGCCAGAAGAAGGGTCGCCATGATCAGATTACTCCTGCTTCGTCGTGCAGCTTCGCGACGAGCTCCGCCACCGACTTCACCTTCACGCCCGACTTGCGCCCGCTCGGCTCGGATGTCTTGAGAACCTTGAGCCGGGGAGCGACGTCGACGCCGTAATCGGCCGGCGTCTTCTCGTCGATCGGCTTCTTCTTCGCCTTCATGATGTTCGGCAGCGACGCATAGCGCGGCTCGTTGAGGCGCAGGTCCGTCGTGACGATCGCCGGCAGCTTCAGCGAGACGGTCTGCATGCCGCCGTCGACCTCGCGGGTTACTTCGACGCTGCCGTCTCCGATGACGACCTTCGAGGCGAAGGCGCCCTGGCCCCAACCGGTCAGCGCAGCCAGCATCTGCCCAGTCTGGTTGCAGTCGTCGTCGATCGCCTGCTTGCCCATGATCACGAGGCCCGGCTGCTCGGCTGCGACGACCCCTTTGAGGATCTTCGCCACAGCGAGCGGCTCGACGATCGCGTCGGTCTTGACCAGGACGCCGCGGTCGGCGCCCATCGCCAAGGCGGTGCGGATGGTCTCGCTCGCCTGTGCGGCGCCGATCGAAACCACGACGATTTCGGTCGCCTTGCCCGCCTCCTTCTGCCGAAGCGCCTCCTCGACGGCGATTTCGTCGAAAGGATTCATCGACATCTTGACGTTGGCGAGCTCCACGCCCGACCCGTCCGCCTTGATGCGAATCTTGATATTATAGTCGACCACCCGCTTGACGGGCACGAGAATCTTCATGAGCAGACTCACTCCACCCGGTCCGGGCGGCTTCGCCCGGCAATCCAGGGCCGGAACCCCTAGTCTCGGCTGTTGCGCAAGTCAACGAGGCGAAACCTCGCGCCTGCGCAGGCGAAAGCCTGAGAAGCAAGGTTTGGCGGATCGCGTTTCTTGCCAATCGGGCGTGAAGCCCAACGTCAGGCGCAGGACCGGCGGCGCTCAAGCTCGGCCTGTCCTCCTTTCTCGATTGACAGAGGTCTCCGGCAAACAGGACAATGCGGCAGGCGGGCGCGATATCGGTGAACGACGGCAGCCGCTGCTTCAGAGCACGGCGCCTGAAACCCGGGAGAGAGAACGCAAATGAGTGAACTGGAATACTGGAACGCGCGACTGCTCAAGGGCGCAGTATCGCGCCGCGAATTCATGGGCCGCGCCGCAGCGCTGGGAGCCTCGGGCGCGGCGATCTCGACCATGCTGGCGAGCGCCGACGCCCTCGCCGCCGACACGCCGCGCAAGGGAGGCGTCCTCAAGCTCGGCCTCGCCGGCGGCAGCACGACCGACAGCATCGACGTCACCTCTTACAACGACTCGGTGATGATCGACGTCAGCCACGGGCTCTTCAATGGCCTCGTCGAATGGGGCCAGGACGGAAAACCGCATCCGGAACTCGCCGAGAGCTTCGAGCCGAAAGACGGAGCGAAGGACTGGATCTTCAGTCTGCGCAAGGGGATCAAGTTCTCGAACGGCCAGGAATTCACTGCCGACGACGCGATCTATTCGCTCAATCTGCATCGCGGCGACACCAAGTCCGGCGCCGCCGGGCCGATGAAGGAAGTCTCGGACGTCAAGAAGCTGGACAAATATCAGATCCAAGTCTCGCTTGCGTCGCCTGACGCGGACTTTCCCTACACGTTGACCGATTACCACCTACTGATGGCGCCAAACGGATTCAAGGACTGGGCCAAGCCGGTCGGAACCGGTCCGTTCACGCTCGAGAAGTTCGATCCCGGCGTCCGCATCGTCTTGAAGAAGCGGCCCGACTATTGGAAGGAGGGCCGCGGCTGGCTCGACGGCGCCGACGTGACGGTGATCAATGACGGTTCCGCGCGGCTCAACGCGTTGATCTCCGGGCAGGTGGACGCAATCAACCGCGTCGACCACAGGGCTGTCGCCCTCCTATCCAAGACGCCGAGAATCGAGGTCGTGCGCGCGCCGGGCGGCTGGTTCACGATCCTGGCGATGCAGATCGACAAGGAGCCCTACACGAACCCGGACATCCGCCTCGCGCTCAAATATGCAGCCAATCGCGAGGAGATTCTCAAGGCGATGTTCAGCGGCTACGGGACGCTAGGGAACGATCACCCGATTCCGCGCAGCGACCCCTATTTCAACAGCGAACTGCCGCAGCGCAAGTACGATCCGGAGAAGGCGGCCTTCCATTTGAAGAAGTCGGGAGTCGCCGATCCCAAGGTCATGCTGCAGGCCTCGGACGCGGCGTTCAACGGGGCGGTCGACATGGCGACGCTGTTCCAGGCGAACGCCGCGAAGGCCGGCATCAAAGTTGACGTCAAGAAGGAGCCGGCGGATGGTTTCTTCGACAACGTTTGGCTGAAGGGCGCGTTCGTCGAAAGTTACTGGGGCGGCCGGCCTGCGGCGACCCAGATGCTCTCCGTCGCCTTCGCCGCGAACGCGCCGTGGAACGAGACGCACTGGAAGAACGACAAGTTCACCAAGCTGCTCGACGACGCGCGCGCCGAGACGGACGAGGCCAAGCGCAAAACCTACATCTGGGACATGCAGGCGATGCTCAACGAGGACGGAGGCGCGCTGATCCCCGCCTTCCGCGACTGGCTCGACGCCCATAACAACAAGGTCGGCGGCCACACGCCGCATAGCGGCTTCGACATGGACAACGGCATGATCCTCGACAAGGCTTGGCTGAAGTCCTAGCCGCCGACCAACCGTGGCGCGCCGGACAGCCGGCGCGCTTCGTCATTCAGCTGACGACTGAGGCGGGCCAAGCGTGGGAAAGTTGATCCTCCAGCGGTCGATGCTCGGGATCCTGACGCTTCTCGCCGCGTCGGCGCTCATTTTCATCGGCACCGAAATCCTCCCGGGGGACCTGGCCTCCGCCATCCTGCAGAATCAGGCCACTCCGGAAAACCTCGCCAAGCTGCGCCTCGAGCTCGGCCTCGACCGCCCGGCGGCGCTCCGCTACTTCCAATGGCTGTTCGGCGCGCTGCAGGGCCATTTCGGCCATTCGCTCGCCAACGGCCGCGACGTGCTGGAGGAGATCGGTCCCCGCTTCGCCAACACGATGTTCCTGGCGGCGTACGCAGCGGTCGTGTCTGTCCCGCTCGCGGTCGGCCTTGGGCTGGCGGCAGCGATCAGGCAGGGCGGTGTGTTCGACCGGCTGGTCAACGTCGTAACGCTGATGACGATCTCGGTCCCGGAATATTTCCTTGCCTATCTGTTGATCAAATATGTCGCGGTCGACCTTGGCTGGTTCCCGTCTCTCGCCAACGTGTCTTCGGACACGCCCTTTTTCGATCGGCTGTACTACGCGTTCCTGCCGATGCTGACGCTGGTGCTGGTGATCGTCGCCCATATGATGCGGATGACGCGCGCCTCCGTGCTGGCGGTCATGGCGAGCCCCTATATCGAAATGGCGATTCTCAAGGGGCTGACCAAGACTCGCATCGTCCTCCGCCACGCGCTTCCGAACGCGCTCGCCCCCATCATCGCGGTGATCGCCCTGAACCTCGCCTATCTCATCGTCGGCGTCGTCGTGGTCGAGACGGTCTTCGTCTATCCCGGCCTCGGACAGCTGATGGTCGACGAGGTGTCCAAACACGACGTGCCGGTCGTGCAGGCCTGCGGCCTGATCTTCGCCGCCGCCTTCATCCTCCTCAACATGGTGGCCGACATTCTCTCGATTCTCTCCAATCCGCGTCTGCGGCAGCCGCGCTGAGGCCGGTCGATGCGCATCTTTGGACACAAGCTCAGCATTCCTGCCCAGATCGGCCTGGCGATTATCGCGCTCAACCTGATTCTGGCGATCTTCGCGCCGCTGATCGCGCCCTACGACCAGACGAGTGTGCTGGGCGACGCCTGGGCCGACCCGGACCCGCAGCACTGGCTCGGCCTCGACAATCTCGGGCGCGATCTCTTGAGCCGGCTCATCTACGGCGCTCGCATGTCGATCGGCCTCTCGCTCGTCATCACGGCGCTGTCGTTCTGCATCGGCATCCTTTCGGGCTTCGCCGCCGCGGTCGCCGGCGGCTGGGTCGATCAGGCGCTGTCGCGCCTCGTCGACCTTCTGCTGTCGATGCCGACGCTGATCTTCGCCTTCGTAATCCTGTCGGTTCTCGGCTCAGGGCTACCGGTGCTCATCGTGACGATCGCCATACTCGACTCGACGAAGGTGTTTCGCCTCGCCCGTTCCGTGGCGGTCGGGCTCGTCAGCCTCGAATTCGTCGAGGCGGCCCGCCTCAGGGGCGAAGGCTGGTGGTGGATCGTCAGCCGCGAGATCCTGCCGAACGCCGTCGCGCCGCTCACCGCCGAATTCGGCCTGCGTTTCTGCTTCACTTTTCTGTTCATCGCAGCCCTGAGCTTTCTCGGCCTCGGCGTACAGCCGCCGGCGGCGGACTGGGGCAGCATGGTCAAGGACTACCGCGACATGATCAATTTCGGGTCGCCGGCGCCGCTCTATCCCGCCGCCGCCATCGCCATTCTCACTATCGGCGTCAATTTCGTCGTCGACTGGATGCTGTCGATCCACTCGCGCGGCCAGGGAGAAAGCGCATGAGCCCGGCGACCGACACCGCTCGGAGCGCCAACGACGGCTCGATCGTCCTCGACGTTCGCGGCATGCGCGTCGCCGTGCGCACCGATCTCGGCGACGGTCCGGTTCTGGTCGACGACGTCTCCCTGCAGCTCAGGCGCGGCGAGGTCATCGGCCTCATCGGCGAATCCGGCGCCGGCAAATCGACCATCGGCCTCGCCTCGATGGGCTACACGCGCCGCGGCTGCCACATCGTCGGCGGCGACATCATCTTCGGCGGCGAGGATATCCGGACGATCGGCCCGGACGAACGGCGGGCGCTGCGCGGGCCGAAAATCGCCTACATCGCCCAGAGCGCCGCCGCATCGTTCAATCCCGCCCACACGCTGATGGAGCAGGTTTGCGAAGCCTCTGTTCGCCATGGAGTCCTGAGCCCCTCCGAAGCGCGCGCTGCGGCGGTCGGCCTCTTCAGGGAGCTCGATCTGCCGAGCCCGGAAACGATCGGTGGCCGGTATCCGCACCAGGTCTCGGGCGGGCAGTTGCAGCGCGTGATGGCGGCGATGGCGATGGTCGCCAAGCCCGACATCCTCATCTTCGACGAACCGACGACTGCGCTCGACGTCACGACGCAGGTCGAATGCCTCGCCGCGTTTCGCAAGCTCATTCGCGAGCACGGGACGGCCGCGCTCTACATCACCCACGATCTCGCGGTCGTCGCGCAAATCGCCGACCGGATCATGGTGCTCAGACGCGGCAAGATGGTCGAGTTCGGCGACGCCCGGCAGATCCTGCAGGACCCGAAGGAAGAATATACGCGCCGCCTCGTTCGGGAACGGGTCGCGGGCCATGAATTCGTCGACGCCAACACGGCCGCCGAGACCCCGATCCTCGCCATCGATCACATCACCGCCGACTATCCGGGTAAGCCCAAGGTCATCGACGACGTCACGGTGGAAGTCCGGCGGGGAGACACGGTCGCCGTGGTCGGGGAGTCGGGCTCCGGCAAATCGACTCTGGCGCGCGTCGTGACCGGGCTCCTGCCTCGCGTCTCGGGAGACGTCCGCTTCAACGGCGTCAGCTTGCCGCCTCGCCTGCAAAGCCGGACGAAGGACCAGTTGCGCCGGGTGCAGATGATCTATCAGATGCCGGACGTCGCTCTGAATCCCCAGCACACGCTGCTCGACACGATCGGCAGGCCCGTCGCCTTCTATTTCAACCGGTCGCGGAGCGAGGTGCGCAAGCGCGTCCTCGAACTCTTGCGGCAAATGGATCTGCCCGAGACCTTCATCACCCGCAAGACGAGCGAATTGTCCGGCGGCCAGAAGCAGCGCGTGTCGATCGCGCGGGCGCTGGCGGCCGAGCCCGATCTCATCATCTGCGACGAAGTGACGTCCGCCCTCGATCAACTTGTCGGCGAGGAAATCTTGCGGCTCCTGAAAAAGCTGCAGGACGAACTGGGGGTCGCCTATCTCTTCATCACCCACGATCTCGGCACCGTGAGACGGATCGCCAACAAGGTCGCCGTGATGCTCAAGGGCAAGGTCGTCGCGAGCGGAGACACGGCGACCGTCTTCGCGCCGCCCTACCACCCCTATACGGAGTTGCTGCTATCCTCGGTCCCGGAGATGCGACCGGACTGGCTCGACGAGGTTCTTGCGAAGCGTGCGACAGTGGCCGCGGCGACAGCGGCGCTTATGCGCGCGCCATGAGCGGCGGCAGACGACATGACGATCGCGTGAAATATAGCGCTGCCCCTTGCCGCGTCGGAAAATCGTTTCTATACCCGCCCGCGACGCCGGAGGACTGCCCAGGCGCGCGTCCGAGCGACGGCGCACTCGGCCCGTTCATTGCATGGTTGGAAGCGCCGACATACCGTTAGGCGGCAGGAGAGGATGATTCTGAATGCGCGCGCCGGGCGGTCCCCGTCTGTTGCTGCGGCGGCTCCGCGAGGTCATGGCGGAGCCCGTCACCGCACAGGCGCGCCTCGACCGCATCGTCGTCCTGATCGCCTCCAACATGGTGGCGGAGGTGTGCTCTCTCTACGTCGTGCGGGCCGACGGCGCGATGGAGCTGTTTGCGACCGAGGGGCTCAATCGTGAAGCCGTCCACCTGACCACGATGGAGCCGGGCGAGGGCCTCGTCGGCTTGATCGCCTCGAGCGCCGAGCCGCTGGCGCTGTCCGACGCCCAGCACCATCCGGCGTTCTCCTACAAGCCCGAGACGGGCGAAGAGATCTATCAGTCGTTCCTCGGCGTGCCTGTGCTGCGCAGCGGCGCGACGATCGGCGTACTGGTCGTACAAAACCGCGCGCGGCGCACCTATTCGGAAGAAGAGGTGGAGGCGCTCCAGACCACCGCCATGCTGCTTGCCGAGATGATCGCCTCGGGCGAGCTTCAAGGCATCGCCGCGCAGGGCGCGCCGATCGCAATTCGGCGGCCGATGTCGCTCAAGGGGCGAGGCATCGCCGACGGCCTCGGTCTCGGGCATGTCGTCATGCATCAGCCGCGCGTGGCTGTGTCGAAGATCGTCGCCGACGACGTGGACTCGGAACTGCAGCGGCTCGAAAAGGCGATCGGCGCGATGCGCGCCTCGGTCGACGACCTCATCGACCGCACCGACGACGGCATGTCCGGCGAGCACCGCGACGTGCTGGAGGCCTTCCGCATGATCGCGCACGACCGGGGCTGGTTGCGCCGGCTGCGCGAGGCGGTCAGCTCTGGCCTGACCGCCGAAGCGGCGGTCGAGCGGGTCCAAAATGACGCGCGGGCCAAGCTGCAGCGGCAGACCGATCCTTATCTTCGCGACCGCTTGCACGATCTGACCGACATCGCCAACCGCCTCCTGCATCAGCTCGCCGGCCAGAGCCTCGTCCTCCTGCCCGACGAGCTGCCGGAGAGCGCGATTCTGGTCGCCCGCTCGATGGGCCCGGCGGCGCTGCTCGACTACGACCGGGCCCGCCTGCGCGGCATCGTGCTCGAGGAGGCGGGCGCCTCGAGCCATATCGCCATCGTTGCGCGCGCTCTCGCGCTGCCGGCGGTCAGCGACATCCCCAACATTTCCGAAATCGTCGAGCATGGCGACGCGATCATCGTCGACGGCGACGCCGGCGAGGTCCATTTGCGTCCGCCGCCGGACGTCGAGGCCGCCTACGCCGAAAAGGCCCGGATGCGCGCGCGGAAGCAGGCGCAGTATCGGGCGCTGCGCGAGCTGCCGACCGTCACTTTGGACGGCGTGCCGATCGGGCTGCACATGAACGCCGGCCTGCTGGTCGACATGCCGCATCTGGCTGAAACGGGCGCGAAGTCGATCGGCCTCTTCCGGACCGAACTGCAATTCATGCTCGTCTCGCGCTTCCCGAGGCCGAACGCGCAGGAAAAGCTCTACCGGGCCATTCTCGAAGCGGCCGGCGATCGTCCCGTGACGTTCCGCACCCTCGATATCGGCGGGGACAAGCTGCTTCCCTACATGAAGGGTTTGGAAGAGGAGAATCCGGCGCTCGGCTGGCGAGCGCTTCGGATCGGGCTTGACCGCCCAGCTCTCTTGCGCATGCAGTTTCGAGCCTTCATTCGCGCCACGGCAGGCGCCGATCTGCGGGTCATGACGCCGATGGTGTCGACGGTCGAGGAGTTCAAGACCGCGCGCGCTCTGTTCGATCGTGAGCTGGCGTGGAACGCCGCCCATGGCCACGAGCCGCCGCGGTCGGTCAACCTCGGCGTCATGGTCGAGGTGCCGTCGCTGCTTTGGCAGATTGACGAAATCGCCGCCTGCGCCGATTTCCTGTCGGTCGGCTCGAACGATCTGATGCAATACCTTTACGCCGTCGATCGCGACAACCGGCGTGTGGCCAACCGCTTCGATCCGCTGAGCGTCGGGTTCTTAAGGGCTCTGAGAACCATCGCCCAGGCCGGATTGCGCGCCGGGACCCCCGTCACGCTGTGCGGCGAGATCGGGGGGCGGCCGCTCGAAGCGATGGCCCTGATGGCGATCGGCTATCGGGACCTTTCGATGTCTGCGACCTCGATCGGACCGGTCAAGGCGATGACGCTTTCGCTGAAGGTTCTTGAAATCGCCCGCGAGGTCGAGGAGATGTTGACGGAGGGCCGAGACGAGGCATCGCTGCGGGCGCCGCTGCTGGCGCTGGCCGGTCGTTTCAACGTGCGCATCTAGACTTAGGCCTAGTCGCCAGCGTCAACGAATTGGTGGTGATTTTCTGAATCTCTGTCGCCGGGCGAGCAGCGACGGTGTGATTCGTGGCCAAGAAGGAAATTGCGGTCGAGAAGTACGTGGCCAATCTGAGCGTCGAGGATGTGCCGACATCCCCGCACTCCGTCGGTGATGACTTTCGAGTCGCAAACCAAAACTATCTCCTTGATTACTCAAGGCCAACGGGGAACTTCAATTTCTTGACGCCGAATCCAGGTCGGCGCCTGTTTGACCAGTTTTGGCCCGCAACGCGGGTCGCATGTGTGAAGAGAGAAGGGAGCATCCGGTCGTCTTGTCGAGGCCAATCGCGCTGAAACCTTGGTTGCCGCGACCTCGCGTGGGAACAGGCGGTCCCGACCGCCGTCTCCACCGCTGAGGGATGGTCTCGGCGCCTCGATTGTCATAGATCCATCGCGGCGAGGCGGCCTTTATTGAGAAGCGTAAACTGGCGCGGTCCGGAAAAGATGAGCACTCCCCACTCGTTTAACTCCGACAAGGCCCGCGAGACAGTCTCGATCGTGAGGCCCAGATAGTCGGCGATGTCCCTCCGAGGCATCGGCAACTCGACCATATCGACCTTCGCGAGCCGGCGATCCATTTCAAGAACGAAGTTCGCTACTCGTTCGGCGGCGGTCTTGCGCCCCAGGAGCATCATGCGGCTCTCGGCATGTCGCAGATCGGAGGCGGTCGTCGTCCACAGGCTGCAGGCGATCTTTGCGTCGTTTTGGGCCGCCTTCTCCAGCGTGCGGCGCTTCAAAATGCGCGCCGTGGTGTCGACGACGGCCTCGGCGGTCCAAGTGTGCTCGGCGCCGCATTCCAGGCCGAACACGTCGCCAGGAAGGTGAAAAGCCCCGATTTGCCTCCGTCCGTCGTTTAGGACCTTGAACGTCCGAACCGCGCCGTAAACCACCTGATAGACGTATTCGGCCGGCTCGCATTCGCCGTAGATCTCCGTGTCGCCGGGATAGGAATGCTCGCTCGCGACAAGAGCGGGCCGATCGCCGAAGAATGGGAATTTGTCGGAGCGCGCCGGCGGGGCGAAAGGCAGAGCGATCTGATTGGCGATGGTCTCATGTAACATTGTTCTTCATCTCCTTACCGGCGATGAAGCGACGCTAGGCGGATCCGCCCTGCGGCGAAATTTCGGTCGATGACTTAAGGGCCGCCGCCTAAGGGAAATTACGGAGGTCGGGTCAAGCCGCTCCCGCCTCACGCAGCGCGTCCTGCACATGCGCGATCAGGCTGACCTCGATATGCGGCTTCAGCACGACATGCAATATGCCGGAGGCGGCGGCCTTCGCGGCGGCGTTTTCGTAGGCGGTAATGAGAACGACCGGGGCCTCGACGTGTCGGGCGCGCAATCTGCGAACCAGCTCCAACCCGTTCATTCCCGTCATTTTGTAATCGATGACGAGGCAATCGCCAGGCTCAGGCAAGTCGGATTCGAGCAAAGCCTGGCCGTCGGCGAAGGTCTTCACCTTGAACCCTTCCGCCTCCAAAAGGAACCGCAGCGAAACCAGCACGTCGGGATCATCGTCCGCGACATACACGGTGGCCGCAAATGGCTTCCTATCCATGGAACATCCGTACCCGGAATGGGCCTCGGGCAGAGAAATCGGCCCGGAGGATGGATAGGCCCGATCGGCCCTGTCGATATTGACATAAGTCAATCCTTCAGAACGCCGGCGCGCACCGCGAGGCGGACGAGTTCGGACAGGCTGGCGGCTTGCAGCTTCGTCATCACGTTATCCCGGTAGACCTCGACGGTGCGGGGGCTGATGCTAAGATCGCGAGCGATCGTCTTGTTGGAAAGGCCGGCGACAAGCCCCTCCATGACCTGACGTTCCCGCGGACTAAGAGCGGCGACGCGGGAGGCGATTTGCGTTGCTGCCGCTTCCGCTTTCGCCCTATCCGTCGTGTTCGCCACAGCAGCGCGGATTGCGTCGACGAGGCGTTCGTCTTCAAAAGGTTTTTCGAGGAAATCGATCGCGCCGAGTTTCATCGCCTGGACCGCAAGTGGAATCTCGCCGTGTGCAGTGATGACGATCACCGAAAGCGCCGGCTTGGCTCGCTTGACGCGCCTCAAGAGCTCGATACCGTCGATGCCGGGCATCCGGACGTCGGTGACGACGCATCCCGATTCAATTCCCGGCAGCGCCTCGAGGAAACTCGAGGCGGTTTCGAACGCAACGACCGTGAACCCGGCTGCGTCGAGGAGAAAGGCGAGCAACTCGCGCATGGCGACGTCGTCATCGACGGCGTAGACGACCGCCCTGTCAGCCATCGCCAAGCTCTTTTTGTCGGGCGATCGGCAGGGTGAAGCGGAAGCTCGCGCCACCCCGATCGTTGGCTTCGGCGCGCATTCGGCCGCCGTGGGCTTCCACGATGCTTCGGCTGATCGATAGTCCGACGCCCATCCCGGCGTCCTTGGTGGTGAAGAAGGGCTGAAACAGATTGGAGAGCGCGCTCTCGGAAAGACCGTGCCCTGTATCCGACACGCTGATTTCGAGCATGTCGTCGGCGGCGCGGGCGCTCGTTACGACGAGCTCGCGATTTGCACTCTCCGTCATCGCCTCGATCGCGTTGCGAAAAAGGTTGACCAGGACTTGCTGGATTTGGACACGATCCGCGATCACCAGATCGGCCGTTTGATCGATGTCGAAGGTCAACAGCACGCCGCGCTCCCGTGCGCCAACAAGGCCGAGCGCGCTCGCATCTTCCACCATCTTGGCGATGCTTTCCACCCGCCTTTCCGATTCGCCGCGCGCCACGAAATCTCGAAGTCGTCGGATGATCTGGCCGGCGCGGATCGCCTGTTCAGCCGCCTTGTCGAGGCCCGTCTCGATCTTGGCGGCGTCGATCCCGGCGCTGGAGGCCAAGAGCCGGCGCGAGCCTTTCATGTAATTGCTGATCGCCGCGAGCGGCTGATTGAGTTCGTGCGCCAGCGCCGAAGCCATCTCCCCCATCGCGCTGAGCCGCGATACATGCAGCAGTTCGGAATGCAAAGCCTCGAGTCTGATCTGCGAGTCCTTCAATGCGGCGTCGGCTTTGGCGGCGGCGGTGATGTCGCGAGCGACAATAGAGGCCCCGACGAGTGCGCCTGCAACGTCAAAGATCGGCGAGACAGTCAGTGATACATGAAGAGTCGATCCGTCGCGATGCCGGCGCAATGTCTCGTAATGGTCGACGCGCTCGCCTCGCTTGATTCGGCCGAGAATGCCAAGCATGTCGCCGCCGTGGCCGGGGACGTTCAAGCGCGAGACGGACCATCCGACGAGTTCTGAATTAGCGTAGCCGAAGATGCGCTCGGCCGCTTTATTTGCGCTTGTCACGACACCGTCGAGATCGGCGCCAATGATCGCGTCGTCCGACAACTCGACGATTGCGGCTAACGATCTGAGCCGATGCTCGCTGTCGCGCAGGGCGGTTTCGGCGGCTTTGCGTTCGGTGATGTCCACGATGGCCGAAAGAACCATGGTCCCATCGTCGGTGTCGATTGGGTTCAACCCGATCTCGACCGGGAACTCGCTTCCGTCCTTTCTCAGGCCGTAGAGATCGCGCCCGACCCCCATCGGTCGCGGCTTTGGATCAGCGAAAAACGACTGGCGTAGATCAGGGTGATGCCCGGCGAACCTTTTCGGGACGAGAAGTTCCACCGGGCGTCCGAGCAGTTCGGACCGTGGATATCCGAAAACGCGCTCCGCCTGGGCGTTGACCAGGACGATCTCGCCCGTCGCCCTGGTCATCACCATGGCGTTCGGGGCCGCTTCGACGACGAGCCGAAAAAGGCGGTCGCCAAAGGACCCCTGGCGTTCAGGGCGGAGCGATTTCCCGCCTTCGTCCATGGATTGACCTGAAATTTCGGAGCCGACTTGGGGCCAGCCTAACGGATTGGTCAAGCACGATAGGCGCATGAAGATGCAGATTTTCTGGATAAAGTGTTCGCCGCACCAGCGGCGCTGCTTGCGGCGGCGCCCGCCCAAGCCGCAAAGCTCACGCCCAACGGCGCTGACCGCCGCCTTCAAACGCCCGGACGCTTGGCGTCGAGGCAATTTGTCTTGACGCCAGGCAGCGCCCTGCGGCTGGACGATTTCCGACCCAACGACTTTTGTCGCGGCGTTGCTTCGCCTGTACCGCCCCGAACAAACCGCTGGCATTGCGGCGCAAAATCTGTATAAGCGCGCGGACCGCGATGCAAACGGCGCGCGGACTCGCGCTGCGACCGACCTGGACGACATCCCGGCTCGGCCGCGTTTTCAATGATCCGGAGGGCTTCCGCCCCCGAAAACACCAAGGAAAACTCCGATGTCGATTACGGCCGAGCGCAAGACTGCGCTCATCAACCAATATGCCTTGAAGGTCGGCGACACCGGGTCGCCGGAAGTGCAGGTCGCGATCCTCACCGAGCGCATCGCCAATCTGACCGGCCATTTCAAGACCCATGTGAAGGACAACCACTCCCGTCGAGGCCTGCTGAAAATGGTTTCGCAGCGCCGCACGCTTCTCGACTATGTCAAGAAGCAGGACGAGGCGCGCTACAAGACTCTTATCGAGCGCCTCGGCATCCGCCGCTGACGCAGCGCGCCGGGGCGCTTCCGTGCGCCCCGCTAAACGACCCGGGCGACGGCATGGGGCCGCCGACCGCATGACATGCGAGAGCCGCGCGTCATGGCAGGATCGCCGAGGGCTGGCGCTTTGGCCCCGCCCCCCGCCGTCTTGCCGTTGACGAGCTTGAACCGCGGCGCCGAGCCGCAGGCTTTCGCATCCTCAACCGCAGGATGAAGAAAAGATGTTTGACATTCAACGCGAAGAACTCGACTGGTGCGGGCGCAGGCTCGTGCTGGAAACCGGCCGCATGGCGCGCCAGGCCGACGGCGCCGTGTTCGCCACCTGGGGCGAGACCACCGTGCTCGCGACGGTCGTAGCGCTGAAGGAGGCCAAGGCCGGGCAGGACTTTTTCCCCCTCACCGTTCATTATCAGGAGAAGGCGTTCGCCGCGGGCCGCATTCCGGGCGGCTACCTGAAGCGCGAGGGACGTCCCTCCGACCGCGAGACGCTCACTTCGCGGCTCATCGACCGCCCGATCCGCCCGCTGTTTCCCGACGAATTCCGTTGCGAGACCCAGGTCATCGCGACCGTGCTGTCTTATGACCTAGAGACGGATTCGGACATTCTGGCGATGATCGCCTCGTCCGCTGCCCTCACCCTTTCCGGCGTGCCCTTCATGGGGCCAATCGGGGCTGCACGGGTCGGCTTCATCAAGGGCGAGGTCAGGCTCAACCCGACGGTCGAGGAGATGAAGGACTCGACTCTCGACCTCGTCGTCGCCGGCACCGCGGACGCGGTTCTGATGGTCGAATCGGAGGCTCAGGAGCTGTCCGAGGAGACCATGCTGAAAGCGGTCATGACCGGCCACGCCGGCTTCCAGCCGGTCATTCAGGCGATCATCCGGCTGGCCGAAAAGGCCGCCAAGGATCCGCGCGACCTGCCCGCCAGCGATCGCGCCGAGGTGGAGAAGGCGGTGCTCGACATCGGCGAAGCGGATCTGCGCGCAGCCTATTCGATCACCGAGAAGCAGCAACGCTACGCCGCGGTCGACGCCGTCAAGACGAAGGTCACGGCCGCGCTCGCCCCCAACGGCGGCGACGCCAGTTTCCCTGCTGCGGAAGTCGCCGAGGCGTTCCACAACGCCCAGGCGAAAGTGGTGCGCTGGAACATCCTCGACCACAAGCGCCGCATCGACGGCCGCGACCTGACGACCGTCCGCCCGATCCTGGCGCAGGTCGGCATCCTGCCCCGCACCCACGGCTCCGCCCTGTTCACCCGCGGCGAAACGCAAGCGCTCGTCGTCGCGACGCTCGGCACGGGCGAGGACGAACAGTACATCAACTCGCTGGACGGCACCTACAAGGAGCGGTTCCTGCTCCACTACAACTTTCCACCCTATTCGGTAGGCGAGACGGGGCGGATGGGCTCGCCTGGCCGGCGCGAGGTCGGGCACGGCAAGCTCGCCTGGCGCGCGATCCATCCGATGCTGCCGACGGCGGCGGAATTCCCGTACACGATCCGCGTTGTTTCGGAGATCACCGAGTCGAACGGCTCGTCCTCGATGGCGACGGTCTGCGGCTCGTCTCTCGCGCTGATGGACGCCGGCGTGCCGCTGAAGCGCCCGACGGCGGGCATCGCGATGGGGCTCATTCTCGAGGGCTCGCGCTACGCCGTCCTGTCCGACATCCTGGGCGACGAGGACCATCTCGGCGACATGGACTTCAAGGTCGCAGGGACCAGCGAAGGCGTCACGTCGCTGCAGATGGACATCAAGATCGCCGGCATCACCGAGGAAATCATGAGGGTCGCGCTCGCCCAGGCGCGCGAAGGCCGCATGCACATCCTCGGCGAGATGAGCAAGGCGATCACCGGCGCACGCTCCGAGCTCGGCGAGTTCGCCCCGCGCATCGAGACGATGAAGATCCCGACCGACAAGATCCGCGAGGTGATCGGCACGGGCGGCAAGGTGATCCGCGAGATCGTCGAGAAGACCGGCGCCAAGATCAACATCGAGGACGACGGGACGGTGAAGATCGCCTCCAGCGACGGCGCCAAGATCAAGGCCGCCGTCAACTGGATCAAGTCTATCGCCTCCGAGCCGGAGGTCGGGCAAATCTACGACGGCACGGTGGTCAAGACCGTCGAGTTCGGCGCCTTTGTCAACTTCTTCGGCTCGAAGGACGGGCTGGTCCACATCTCGCAGCTCGCCAAAGGCCGCGTCGCCAAGACGACGGACGTGGTCAAGGAAGGCGACAAGGTCAAGGTCAAGGTGCTCGGCTACGACGATCGCGGCAAGGTGAAGCTCTCGATGCGCATCGTCGATCAGCAGACCGGAGCGGATCTGGAGAAGGCTCAGGCCGCGGAACCCGCGACCGCCAGCGAGTGACAAAAAAGCCGGATTCCGGCGAATTGGCGCGGCGCCCGCGGGCGCCGCTTTCTTTTCGGGCGACTTGTCCGCCCGAAGCAATTCCAACCAGGAATCCATCGTTTCTTAACGGGCCGGAAAGGCGCTTTGCGGTATTGGCGCGCCATCGCAACCGGCACGGATCGGACGGATGCAGGTCAGCTTTTCGAGCGGTTTCGACGACGGCCGCAAGACAATGGCCATCGGACGGGTCAAGGCGACCGCCCGCTGGCGGGCGGCGGACAAGCCGGGCTCCGAAGCCGAACGTCTGGCCGCGATCGAGGCCTTGAAGCGCGAGGCGGCCGAGTACGGCGCGGACGCCGTCGTGGACGTGCGGTTTGAGGTGGACGACGTCAAGGGCGTCGATATTGACGGCGTCGCGCTGCAGCGGGTCGCCGTCACAGGCCTCGCGGTTCGCTTCGCCCAGGCGGCCTGACGCCCTCGACCCTCAAACGAGCCTTCACTCGGCGGCCTCCCGCAACGCCGGCAGCGCCGGCTCACGCCGGCGGAGCTCCGCCTCACGTTCGAGAATATAGTCGCGCGTCAAGGGAACCGCGTCCTGCCTTTTGGCGAGCTGCAACTGGAAAACCATATGGCCGTCGACGCGGAACGAGGATTCCGACCCCGCCAGATAGAATTCCCACATGCGGCAGAAACGCTCGTCGTGGATGCGGGCCACTTCGGCCCGGTTCGCCATGAAGCGCTCGCGCCACGCACGCAGCGTGTCGGCATAATGAAGGCGAAGAATCTCGATGTCCGTAACATACAGACCGGCGCGTTCGACCGCGGGCAGGACCTCTGAGAGACTCGGAATGTACCCGCCGGGAAAGATGTATTTGCGGATCCAGGCGTTCGTCGCGTCCGGCGTCGAGTTCCGGCCGATCGCGTGGAGCAGCATCACCCCGTCGTCCTTGAGCTGACGGCGGACGGTCCGAAAAAACTCGTCGTAACGCGCCACGCCGACATGCTCGAACATGCCGACCGAGACGATACGGTCGAACGTTTCGCAGACATCGCGATAGTCCTGGAGGCGGAACTCGACTCGGTCGGCGAATCCCGACTCCCGCGCCCGCTTCGTTGCGACGCCGAATTGGTCCTCCGACAGTGTGACGCCGGTCACTTTCGCGTCGGCCACACCCGCGAGATAAAGCGCCATGCCGCCGAACCCGCAGCCGACATCGAGCACCGAGGCGCCGTCGTTTAGAAGAAGCTTTGCGGCGATATGTCGCTTCTTCGCCCTCTGCGCATCGTCGAGGGACTGGCCGGGCCGCTCGAAATAGGCGCAGGAATATTGAAGGTCCGAGTCGAGAAAAAGCGCATAGAGGCGCGCGTCGTTGTCGTAGTGGCGGGCGATGTTCTTCTTCGCCCTCCGGCGATCGTTGCGCTGATGGAGGCGGCGGAAAGCGACGCGGACGCGCTCCATCGCCCTGACCCATGGAAGCTCCTCGAGCTCCATGAAGTTTCGGGCTCCGAGCTCCACGACGTCGTAAAGGCTGCCCTTGGTGACGATCAGGCGGCCATCCATATAGAGCTCGCCGAGGCGAAGCGCCGGGTTGGCCACGAGCTGCAGCTCCGCCTTTCGGTCGGCCAGCCGAACGCCGAGTGACGGCCCGGAGCCGTCGCCGAAGCGATGCTTGACGCCGTCTGCTGTCTCCAGCTCGAGATCGCCCTTCCGGACGAGCTTACCGAGCAGCACCGCAAAAGAAACCGGCATCGCGAAACTCCCGTTCGCCATCTTAGCCGACCCCGCCAATGAACGAATTCCTCCGCCTTTAGTTACATAAGGTAATACGTGTATTTCAAGAGCGTAGCGCCCCTGGAGGGGCCGGTGTCTTGGTTTGGCCCCAATCGTCAGGGCAAGTCGCTCGACATTCTTCATTCGCGCCTTTTGGGATAGACGACGAGGCAAGTCGGCGAGGGATTTCCTGTTCGTGCAATACATTTCGACGCGCGGCGCGGCGCCGGCCCTCGGTTTCGCGGACGCGCTTTTGACCGGCCTGGCGCGCGACGGCGGGCTCTACGCGCCCGCGACGCTGCCGTTGCGGTCCGCGGACGCCGTTCGCGCCCTTCGCGGCGTCGCATACCCTGAGGCGGCCGTCCGGGTGATGACTCCTTTCGTCGGGGGAGACTTCGGCGCCGCCGAGCTCAGGGCCATGACCGAGGACGCCTATGCCGGCTTCCGGCACGCTGCGATCGCGCCGCTCGTGCAGATCGAATCCAATCTTTTCGCGCTCGAACTCTTCCACGGGCCGACCCTTGCGTTCAAGGATTTCGCCATGCAATGGCTGGGCCGGGCGATGAACGCCGCGCTGGCCGAGCGCGGCGCGCGCGCGACCATTCTCGGCGCCACCTCCGGCGACACCGGCGCGGCGGCGATCGAAGCCTTCGGCGGCCAGTCGCAAACCGACGTCTACATCCTCTACCCGCACGGGCGCGTGTCTGACGTCCAGCGCCGCCAGATGACGACGGCCGGCAAGCGCAACGTGCACGCGCTCGCAATCGAGGGAACGTTCGACGACTGCCAGCGGATCGTCAAGGACCTGTTCGGCGATCTGGCGCTGCGCGACGAGTTGCGCCTGTCCGGCGTCAACTCGATCAACTGGGCCCGGATCCTCGCCCAAATCGTTTATTACTTCGTCGCCGCAGTCGCTTTGGGCGCCCCGGACCGGCCGGTGTCGTTCTCGGTTCCGACCGGCAACTTCGGCGACGTTTTGGCCGGCTATTACGCCAAGCGCATGGGCCTGCCGATCGAGCGGCTCATGGTCGCGACCAACGAGAACGACATCCTCGCCAGAGCTATGGCCAGCGGGCGCTACGAACCGCGGGGAGTGAAGACCACGCAGTCGCCATCCATGGACATTCAGGTCTCGTCGAACTTCGAGCGCCTTCTGTTCGAAGCCTCCGATCGGCGCCCCGAGACGGTTCGTTCGCTGATGACCGATTTCGCCACCGACGGCAGCTACGAGATTCCGCCCCCCGCCCTCGAGCGCATTCGCGCCGACTTCACGGCCGAGCGCGTCGACGAGGCGGGATGCGCGGCGGAAATGGGCCGCGTCTACCGCGACAGCGGCCTCGTTGTCGACCCGCACAGCGCAGTCGGCATCGCTGCGGCCCGCCGCCTGACCGCCCTCTCCCCGGCGACGCCGGTCGTCGCGGTCGCCACCGCGCATCCGGCGAAGTTTCCCGACGCCGTCGAACGCGCCACGGGCGTCCGCGTCCCGTTGCCGTCGCATCTCGCCGATCTCATGGACCGCGAGGAGACGATCGTCGTCCTGCCGAACGATTGCGATGTGGTCGCCGATTACCTCCATCAGACAGCGCGGGCGCCGGCGTGAGCGTTCAGGTCACGACCCTTCCCTCCGGCCTCGCCGTCGCGACCGACGCGATGCCGCATGTGAAGACCGCGGCGATCGGCGTCTTCGTCGCGGCCGGCTCGCGACATGAGAGCGCGAGCGAGCACGGGCTTTCGCACCTCCTCGAGCACATGGCTTTCAAGGGCACGCGCAAGCGAAGCGCCCGCGACATTGCCGAAGCGATCGAGGACGTCGGCGGCGACCTCAACGCCGAAACCGGAGTCGAACGGACCGGCTACTTCGCCCGCGTCATGGGCGCCGACATTGGCCTGGCGCTCGACGTCATCGGCGACATCCTCACCGACAGCCAGTTCGAGCCTGACGAACTGGAGCGCGAGAAGAACGTCATCGTGCAGGAGATAGGCGCGGTCGAGGACACGCCGGACGACCTCGTGTTCGACCTCCTCACCGCCGCCGCCTGGCCCGACCAGGCGATCGGCCGCCCGATCCTCGGCACGAGGGAGGGCGTCGGCGCCTTCAACCGCGACGCGATCGGCGGGTACCTCCGCCGGCACTATCGCGCATCCGGAATGGTGGTCGCCGCCGCCGGCGCTGTCGGACACGAGGAGATCGTCTCGCTGGCCGAATCGCGCCTGAAGGGGCTGTCCCGGGCGCCTTCCGCGCCGCAGTCGCCGGCGGACTACCGCGGGGGCGAGACTCGACTGCGCAAGCGTCTCGAGCAAACGCACGTCGTCGTGGGATTCGAGGGGAGGCCGATCGGAGCCTCGGACCACGATGCGGCGCACGTTTTCGCCGCCGCCGCGGGTGGCGGCATGTCCTCCAGGCTTTTTCAGGAGGTCCGCGAGAAGCGCGGCCTCGCCTATTCCATCTACTCTTTCCACTGGGATTACTCGGACACCGGGCTGTTCGGCTTCTACGCCGGCTCTGCGGACCGCGATGCGGTCGAGGTGGTCGCGGCCTCGCTCGACTGCCTGGCCGAGGCTGCGCATAAGCTCAGCGAAGCGGAAGTCCGGCGCGCGAAAGCGCAGATGAAGGTGTCGCTGGCCGCCACGCTCGAGTCGCCCGGAGCACGCGCCCAGCAACTGGCGCGGCAGATGCAGGTCCATGGGCGCCCGCTCCCGGTCGAGGAGATGGTCGCGCGGGTCGAGGCGGTCTCGGTCGAAGAGGTTCGTAAAACCGCCGCAGCCATGCTTAGATCGCCTCCGACGATCGCGGCGATCGGCGCCGTCGGCAGGATCCCCGGCCAAGCCAAGATCGTCGAAGCGCTTAGGGGAGTTTAATGGCGCTTTTCGGCCTCACCCGGTCCCTGAACCCGGAGCTGCTGGTCCGCGGCGACGGACTCTATCTGCGTCCCGCGACGGCGCCCGACTACGCGACGTGGTCGCGGCTGCGGGCCGCCAGCCGTGTTTTTCTCGAGCCCTGGGAGCCGACCTGGCCCGAGGACGACCTGACCCAGGCGGCATTCCGCCGTCGCCTGCGCCGCCAGGAGGAGGACATCTCGCGCGACGAGGCGTATCCCTTCCTCATCTTCGACCAGACTTCGGACCAATTGCTGGGCGGCATCACCCTCGGCGGCATCCGCCGGGGTGTCTCGCAGACGGGCACGCTCGGCTATTGGATGGGCGCCCCTCACGCCGGCAAGGGGCGGATGACCCGGGCGGTCGCCGCCGTCGTCGATTTTGGGTTCTCGAAGTTGAGGCTGCATCGCGTCGACGCGGCCTGCATCCCGGACAATGCGCCCTCGATCGCTGTTCTCGAGCGCAACGGCTTCCAGCGCGAAGGCTACGCGCGCGGCTACCTCAAGATCGACGGCGCTTGGCGCGATCACGTTCTTTTCGGGCTGCTCGAGACCGATGCGGGCGCGCGGCGAACGGCGTCCTGATTTGTCCGACATCGATTTGACCGGCGCGGAGCCGACCCTCTTTCATGCTGTCGTCGCGGTGGGGCTTGCCAGTCGCGGAAAGACCGGCTGGCTCGCCTTCCGCCTCGTTCTCCGTCTCGCGCTGCTGTTGGCGCTCGTTGTGGCCGGCGCGCCCGCCGCGCGTGCGGTTCAGTCGGTCAGGGTCTCCGCCGATTCCGACGCGATTGATCTCACTCGGGCGGTTGAACGCTTCAGCGCCCAAGGCGATCGGATCCAGGTTTCGACCGCGCCGGGACCGGACGGCATCGTGCGGCGAATCGAGGTCAGCGCCCTTGAGGCCGGCGCTCAGCCGTCTTGGATCGTTTTCGCCCTCACCAACGATTCCGATGAGCAGTTGACGCGCCTCATCGTCGCGCCACACTTCCGGCTGGTTGGTTCCGGCGTCGTCTGGCCCGATCTCGGCTCATCGCGCATCACGACCATCACCGCGAGTCAGGGCCAGGCTCCCGAGCGCGAGGACAACCCGCAGGCCGACGTATTCCGCCTGACTCTCGATCCGGGGACAACCGTGACTTATGTCGCCGAGTTGCGCACGCCGTCGTTGCCGCAGCTCTATCTCTGGGAGCCCGACGCGTTCAAGGACAAGTCGACCAGCCTCACGCTTTACGAAGGCATTCTGATCGGCATCGCCGGTCTTCTCGCCCTGTTCCTGACGATCGTTTTCGTCGTCCGCGGGGCGATGATCTTCCCGGCCGCCGCCGCTCTGGCCTGGGCCGTCTTCGCCTATGTCTGCATCGATTTCGGCTTCTGGCGGAAAATGTTCGGCCTCGAGGACGCGTCCGAGCGGATTTGGCGCGCCGGCGTCGAGGCGACCATCGCGGCGACGCTGATCGTGTTCCTGTTCGCCTATCTCAACCTTCGGCGATGGCACGTGCGCTACATGCATTTCGCGCTGGCGTGGCTGGTGCTGATGGCGGCGGTGGTCGCCCTCTCGGTCTTCAACGCGCCAGTCGCCGCCGGCGTCGCCCGCATCTCGATTGCGACCGTCGCCGGCGTCGGTCTGCTGCTGATCCTCAGTCTAGCCGCGCGCGGGTCCGACCGCGCGGTCATGCTGATCCCGACCTGGTATCTTCTGGCCGTCTGGGTCGTCGCGGCTGGCGCGACTGCGCTTGGCTATCTCACCAACGATCTCGCGGCGCCGGGCATCGTGGGGGGCCTGGTGCTGATCGTCATGCTGATCGGCTTCACCGTGATGCAGTTCGCGTTCTCCGGCTCTGGCCGCGGCGGCGAAAACGCCGTCGACGCCGAACGTCGCTCCCTCGCCATGACCGGTTCGGGCGAGGCGATTTTCGACTGGGACGTCGTCAACGACGAGATCGGCGGCGTCGAGGTCCTGGAAAGCCAACTCGGTCTGAAGCATGGCGCGCTCGAGGGACCTGCGGCCGGCTGGCTCGACATGCTCCACCCGCTCGACCGCGACCGCTACACGCTGGCGCTCGACGGGCTCCTGCAACAGCGATCGGGCAGGATCAACCACGACCTGCGCCTGCGTGGCTCCGACGGCCATTACTTCTGGTACGTGCTGAAGGCGCGGCCGGTGATCAGCGCCGACGGTGAGGTCGTGCGCGTCATCGGCTCGCTCGCGGACGTCACCGAGATCAAGTCGGCTGAGGAGCGCATGCTTCATGACGCCATTCACGACAATCTGACCGGTCTCCCCAATCGAGAGCTCTTCCAGGACCGCCTCAATTCCGCGCTCTATCTCGCCCAGAAGCCGGGCGCGACCGCGCCGGCGGTGCTTATCGTCGACATCGACGGCTTCAAGGACGTCAACGATTCCTTTGGGCTTTCGATGGGCGACGCGGCTCTGCTCGCCGTCGCGCGCCGCCTTTCGCGCGACCTGAAGCCGGGCGACACGCTGGCGCGGCTGTCGGGAGACCAGTTCGGCGCCATCGTCCTGGCCCCGCCCCCGGCGGGGGGGATCGCCGCGGCGCTCGAAAGCCTGCGCGCCGCGCTCGCCGCGCCGATCAGCTTCGGCGAAAGGGAGATCGCGCTGACCGTTTCGATCGGCGCGGCGCTCTATCTTCCGAAGCAGCACGCCAAGGGAGGCGAGCTGCTCGCCGACGCGCAGCTCGCGCTCGCCAACGCGAAAAAGGCGGGCGGCGACCGGGCCGTCCTCTTCGCCCCGTCGATGCGCGTGCACGCCTCCGACCGGAGGACGCTCGAAAACGACATGCGCCACGCGCTCGAGCGGGGCGAGATCATGGTGCTGTTCCGGCCCATCGTCCGGCTGGAGGATCGGACCGTCGCCGGCTTCCAAGCGCTTGCCCGCTGGCGCCATCCGAGGCTCGGCGTTCTCAACGAGGACGAGTTCGCCTCGATCGCCGAGGCGGCCGGCGTGATGGTCGACGTTGGCGCGCATGTCCTCGACGTGACGGCGCGCGAGCTCGCCACCTGGCAGAAGGCGCTGGAGGTCAACCCGCCGATCTTCGCCACCGTCTCGGCGTCCTCCCGCCAGCTCTTGAGCTTCGATCTTCTCGCCGACGTGCGGGCGGCGCTCGGCCGTCACTTCGCCGAGCGAGGATCGCTCAAGCTCGCAGTCGCCGAAAGTCTGGTGATGGAGAACCCCGAATACGCGGCGGTTCTGTTGCGGCGGGTGAGGGAGATTGGCGCGGCGCTGATGCTCGACCGGTTCGGCGCCGGCTACACATCGCTCGGCCATCTGCCGCAGTACCGGTTCGACGCGATGCGGATCGACGCTTCGCTGGTGAGGCCGAACGCCTTCGGAGCGCGTTCGCCCGTCCTGCGTTCGATCGTGGCGATGGCGCACGAAATCGGCATGGACGTCATTGCCGAGGGGGCGGAAAACGAGTCCGATGCGGTCGAGCTCGCCCAGCTCGGCTGCGAGTTCGCCCAGGGCGCGGCCTTTGGCCAGCCGATGAGCGCCGCGGCGGCGCGCAAGCTGATGGGCGCCGCGCCGGCGGAGGCTGGGCGAACCCACGCGTGACGCATGGGTCGCCGACGGTGTCAGCCGGCCGTTCTGCGGATCAAGGCCAAGGTCGGCGAAAATCGGTTTGATGAGCGGGGAAGGGAGACGGGGCGCGCCGGATGGCCCAGCAACCGCGCCTTTCCTCGACTCTACGCTTCATTCAGTTTGAAACCAGTTTGCTTTGTCAGAGGGCCCAGGGGCGTCCGGCGCGGCCGATGTATCCCCTCTTGCGCGGGGATGACAGATCGTTACTGACGGCGGACAACCCATTCTCTTTGACCGAAGCGGACCCCCAGCTCATGCTCGCGCTGCGCACGATGGACGGCCTCCTCAACCTGGCTTTTCTGCCGGCCGACTCGATCCCCCAGGAGGCGCGCGGTATGGCGCGTCTTTCGCTCTTCGACTGGTTCGCGGTGGCGCGGGCGGGAGCGCAGGAGCCGGTGGCGAAGATCCTCCGCGGCCTGGTCGCCGACGAGGCCGGCAAGCCGGCGGCCTCGGTCGTCGGGCTCCCCGCGAGAGTCCCGGCCCGCGCCGCGGCTCTCGCCAACGGGACCATCTCGCACGCGCTCGACTACGACGACACGCATTTCGCCCATATCGGCCATCCCTCGGTCGCGGTCCTGCCCGCGGCGCTGGCCGCCGGCGAGGAGTTCGGCGCGTCGGCCGCGGCCGTCCTCGACGGCTTCCTCGTAGGCGCCGAAGCCTCCATTCGCATCGGCGTGGTCCTCGGCCGGCCGCACTACGACCGGGGCTTCCATCAGACCGCGACAAGCGGCGCGTTCGGCGCGACGGTCGCCGCGGCGCGCGTGACCGGGCTGACGCGCGATCAGACCCGCCAGGCGCTGAGCCTCGTTTCGACCCGCGCCTCGGGGCTGAAGTCGCAGTTCGGCTCGATGGGCAAGCCCTACAACGCCGGGATCGCCGCATCCAACGGCGTGGAAGCGGCCGCGCTCGCGAGGCGCGGATTCGTCTCCGCCGACGACGGCATCGGCGGCGCGCAGGGTTTTGTCGACGCTCACGTCGACCAGGCGTTCGAGGATGCGGCCTGGGCCGCCCCGCCGCCCGCCGCTTTCCTGTTCGAGGACGTGAAGCACAAGCTGCATGCCTGCTGCCACGGACTGCACGCGGCGATCGAGGCGCTTAGCGAGCTGAAAGCGCGCCGGGCGATCGAACCCGACGAGGTCGCGGCAGTCCATATACGGGTCAACCCGCGCTGGCTGAAAGTCTGCGACATCAAGCGGCCGCGCACCGGGCTCGAGGCCAAGTTCAGCTATGCGATGACCGCGGCGATGACTTTGCGCGGCATCGACACCGCGGCCGACCGGGCTTACGACGACGCGCTCTGCTCCGACACGCGGCTCACAGCGCTCTTGCCGATAATCGAAGTCGCGGGCGACCCGGCGCTGCCCGACACGGGAGCCGTCGTCCGCGTCGAACTGCACGGGCGCCCGTCAGTCGAGGCGGCGCACGACCTCGCCGCGCGCCTCGCGCCGGAGACGCTCGAGCGCGGTTTGCGCGCCAAGGCCGGCTCGCTCCTCGGCGAAGTTTCGGCGGCGGCGCTGTGGCGGGGCCTCTCCTCGCTCGACGGCATTTCGGCCCGCGAACTGGCGCGACTGTTGAATGATTGAAGGCGGTGCGGTCTCGATCGGCTCACTCGGCCGCCATCAATCGTCGACTCCGACACAGCCCTGAGTGAGCTGATTGCGGGTGATCGTCGTCCACAGGCCGGCGCGCTACACGCACGCTGCGAGCAGCGCCTGCGCCTCGGCGATCTCGGGCATTTCGGGCGTCGGCGCAAAGCCTTCGAGCGCAGGCGCGAGGACGGCGTGGGCTTCCATGGGGCGGCTGGTCGCTTGGTAGAGCTTGGCGAGCGCGTGCGCCGCTTGCAGTTCAAAAGTGCGCGCGCCTTGAGCCTGCGCGATACGGAGGGCTTCTCGGTAGGCGGCTTCGGCGGCGGCGGGGTCGCGCTCGGCGAGGATGTCGCCGCGGATCCGGTGGAGGAACGAATCCGCGCGATGACCGCCGGTCTGCTCGGCGAGCGCGAGACCGTCCGCGATCGACGCGAGCGCGTCGTCGATGGCGCCCGCCGCCCCTTGGAGCTCGGCGAGAAGGCCATGCCACACATATAGCCCCTGCCTCTCCTGCCGCTCGAGCTTGGCGGCCATGATGTCTCGATACTCCTTTGCGGCCGTCGCCGCATCGCCCAGCGAGCAGGCCCCGAGCCCAGCTTGCCCATCCCCTCGCATTCGATTCCCAAAGCTGCGCGCCTTTTTCAGAGGCGTCGGCCGCGAACGCTTCGGCCCTCCGAAGCACGGCTTCGACACGTCCGCAGATGGCTAGGACGAGCAGGCTTTGACCGGTCGCGAAGGCCAGCGAACCGAAGTCGCCCAGGGATTCGGCGCGACGGATCGCGGCCTCTGACATGCGGAGTGCGTCCTCGACCTCGCCGAGGATCATCATGAGTTGCGCCATATAGCACTGTCCGACACACAGCGCGTCCGCGCCCGTGACGACCCGGAGATGCCTGTCTCGTTCCTCGTCCCAATTCGCGAGCAGTTCTTCGAAGTCCGTGAGCAATTCGGAAAACGCGCCGGAGCTCGAGTTTGACCGTGCCGAGCAGCCGGCGCGCGTTCACCACGTGATCCGGCCGCCCCTCGACTTGCGCTTGCCGAAGGTAGGCCTCGGCAATCTCCGACGCCGCGCGAAACTCTCCGCGCAAGAGAGAAATCGCGAACCGGCCGTAGGTCAGGCTCCAATAGTCAGGATGGCCGGGCGCCGCCGCGGCGAACTCATGGGCGCGCTCGATCGCCGCCCGCGCCTCCTCGGCGCCCCACCCTTCGCCCACTGCATGGCGCGGGCGTAGTCGATATGCAGCTTGGCGTGAGCCTTCCGCCTTTCGAGAACCTCCCGGACCCGCTCGTCCTTCGCCAACGCCGCAAGCAACGCCTGCGCCTCGGCGATTTCCGGCATCTCCGGCGTCGGCGCGTCCCCCTCTCCCGTTCGGGAGAGGGGTCGGGGGTGAGGGCCTGCGCTCGTCTGGCGTAACCCTCTCCCGGCATTTCCAGGGGAGACGGGAGCGCGCAAAGCCTTCGAGCGCGGGCGCGAGGACGGCGTGGGCTTCCACGGGGCGGGCGGTCGACTGGTAGAGCTTGGCGAGGGAAAGGGCGGCGCAGCAGTTCAAAACTTCGTGCGCCCTGTTCCTTCGCGATGGCGATGGCGGTCTGAAATGCCTCTTCGGCGGGGACAGGGTTGGGGGGATCGCGTTTGAGCAGGAATTCGCCGCGGAGCCGATGGAGGTATGGGTCGGTGTAATGCTCCCCTGTCTCCTCCGCAATCGCCAGTCCCTTGCCGATCTGCGTCAGAGCGGCGTCAGGCCCCCACGTTGCACCCTCGAGCTCGGCGAGCAGCCCGCGAAACAATGGCGCGTTGATTTTGTTGGCTTCGTTGAAATATTCCGCCAGCGCCCGCCGAATCGCTTGTGCGCCGGCCTCTGGATCGCCAAGTCGACCGCGCGCCCAACCTGCATACGCTTCGCCCACTGCGACAAAGAACTCCATCTCGTGTTCTCGGACCAACGCGAGCAGCGTCTCGGCTGAGCGAAGCGCAGCCGCAGGATCATCGCGGATAATTTCAAGACCCGTTTTGAAGGCATGCGCAAACGCACAGGTCGGTACGTGACCAAGCTCGGTCGCGCTGCGGACCGCCTGTTCGGCAAGCTGCCGGGCACGCTCCACTTGGCCCAGGAGCCAGGTTGTCGTTACGAGATTTGCAGTTGCGAGGATTCCCGTGTCGTAGCCGAAACGGAATCGCGCCTGCGCGTCGCGGTCGGGCCGATAATCGGCCAGCGCCCGCTCCAGGTGCGTTTGGGCCTCCAAGAGTTTGCCTTGGTAGAAACAGGATGCGCCAAGACAACGGCGGGCGACGCCGGCTTCCGTGGCGTAGCCGCCTTCCTCGGCCTCCCGCAGGAAGCTCTCGGCCGTCCTTTGCGCTTGGCGATGCTCGCCCCGCGCGAGGCTTCGCACCCACTGTGCATAGTAGGCGGGGAATCGTTCGGCGGCGTCTTTCTGTCCCGCCCGCCAATTCGCGGGAGCGCGCGAAGGCGGCCTTGTCTCCTCGGCGGCGAAGCCCTTCGACCACATCACGGCTTGGCCGTAGGCGGTTTGGAGCTGCAGCCGCCGCTCGCGCTGCGTCGCGTCGGCCTTGACCTCGTCAGTCTCCGCCAGCGCCGCCAGCAGCGCCTGCGCCTCGGCGATCTCCGGCATTTCCGGCGTCGGCGAAAAGCCTTCGAGCGCGGGCGCGAGGACGGCGTGGGCGTCGGCGGGGCGGCCGGTCGATTGGTAGAGTTTGGCGAGCGAGAGCGCGGCGCGCAGTTCGAAGCTGCGCGTGCGCTTGCTGCTTCGCGACCGCGATGGCGGTCAGGAAGGCGTCTTCCGCGGGCGCGGGATTGGCGGGATCGCGCTTCAGCAGAATTTCGCCGCGCGTCGCGATGCAGTTCCGCTTCGAACGCGCGAAATCCCGTGCGGTCGGACGTCGCCAGCGCTTCGTCGAGGATCGCGACGGCGCGGTCGGGTTCGCCCGCCCGGGCTTCGGCCTCGGCCAGCGCGATCTTGAACAGCCCGTCGAAAAGCAGAACGTTCTGTTCGCGGAGCTGCTCGACGCCACGGCGCATGTCCTCGAGCCCGCTGGCGAGCGCGCCGCTCGCGGCGTTCGCCCAACCCTCGAGAAACATGCCGACCGCTCGCCACATGGGCAGGTCGTGCTCGACCCGCGAGCCGCGCGAGTTCGGATGCGTTCGGCGCGCCGCGCGCCGGATCGCCGCGCATCAATTCGAACATGGCCGCATGCAATCTTCCGTATGCGAGCGTGCCGCCGTGGGTGAGGCGCGCGACCCGTGCTTGCATGCGGGCGATGAGCGAAATCGCGCGGTCGACCTCGCCGAGAGGCCACGACGCAATCGCCAGATAGGCCATCGCGGTGACGCCGGGGTCCTGTCCGAAGCGAAAGGCGAGATCGTCGTCTCGCCCGGGCTGGAACAAGGCGAGCGCCCTTTCGAAGATGATCCCGCGCTTGCGCGTACTCGCCGGCGAACCAGCGAAGGATCCCGGCGGCGCGTTGCGCGACGCCAGCCTCGGGGGAATCGGGTCTCGCTTCGACGTCGCGCAGGAAGGCCGCCGCGTGCGTCCGCATCGTCGGCAAGTCCCCACGCACGTAGCTGCCAGCCCATAAGCCCTAGTCTGCCGCCAAGCGTTCGGGCGCATGCCTCTCGCCGGACGCAAACTCGCGGGCTCTGGCGAAGGCTTCCGTCGTTTCCGCCGCGCCAACGCCCCGCGCGGCGATGAGCGCGTTGCCGTAGGCGACGTGCAATTGCGTCAGTTGCTGCCGCTGCGCGGCTTGCGCCTTGACTTCGTCGGTTTGCGCCACCGCCGCCAGCAGCGCCTCAGCCTCGGCGATCTCCGGCATTTGCGGCGTCCGCGCAAAGCCTTCGAGGGCCGGCGCGAGGACGGCGTGGGCGTCGGCGGGACGGCCGGTCGATTGGTGGAGCTTGGCGAGGGAGAGGGCCGCGCGCAGGCCGAAGCAGCGCGTGCCTTGCTGCTTCGCGACGGCGACGGCGGATAGAAAGGCTTCTTCCGCGGGCGCGGTGTTGGCGGGGTCGCGCGCGAGCAGGATTTCGCCACGCGCCCGATTCAGTTCCGCCTCGAATGCGCGAAAGCCCATGCGGTCACATGTCGCGAGCGCTTCGTCGAGGATCGCAATGGCGCAGTCGACATCGCCCGCCCGGGCCTCGGCCTCAGCCAGCGCGATCTTGAACAGCCCGTCAAAAGTTAGGACGTTCTGATCGCGCAGCTGCTCGACGCCTCGGCGCATGTCCTCGAGCCCACTGCCGACCGCGCCGCTCGCAGCGGTCGCCCAACCCCCGAAAAAGATGCCGAATGCGCGAAACATGGTCGGCTCTTGCTGGTGCGAGAGGCGGGCGAGTTCGAGGGCGTTCGGCGCGGCGCGCGCGCGGTCGCCGCGCATCAATTCGAACAGGGCCGCGTTCATTCTTCCAGACGCGAGCGTGCCGACATGGGTGAGGTCCGCGACCCGCATCTGCATGCGGTCGATGAGCGAAATCGCGCGATCGACCTCACCGAGAGGCCATGACGCAATCGCCAAAAAGGCCATCGCGGCTACGCCAGCATCCAGTCCGAAGCGGAATGCCAAATCGTCGTCGCGGCCAGGCTGGAACAAGACGAGAGCCCTTTCGAAGCGATCCCGCGCTTGCGCGTACTCGCCGGCGAACCAGCATGTGAGCCCGGCGGCGCGATGGGCGACGCCGGCCTCGGGTGAATCGGGCATCGCCTCGACATCGCTGAGGAAGGCAGCCGCATGCGCCCGCATCGATGGCAACTCGCCTCGCGTGTAGCTGCCGACCCATAAGCCGTAGTCGGCCGCCAACCGTTCGGGCGCGTCCTTGTCGCGAGACGCCGACTCGCGGGCTCTGCCGAAGGCTTGCGTCGTTTCCGGCGCCCAGTAGCCGCGCGCAGCGAAAAGCGCGTTGCCGTAGGCGACGTGCAATTGCGGCAGCCGCTGACTTACGGCGGCCAAGCCGCCTGTCGCCCGCCGCGACGTCTCGCCCGCCTTGTCCGCCATCGCGATCGCCTTGCCGAGATGGGCGATCGCCTCCTGGAAGGCGGAGCGCCGCAAGGCCTGGTCGCCCGCCTTGCCCCACCATTCGATCGCAAGATCGTCGAGTCCGGCTTGCGTAAAATGATGGGCGATCGCCTCGGGCTCGGCCCGTAGGTCGCACAAGACCTCGGCGGCGCGGCGATGGAGCGTTTGTCGGCGGCTCTTGAGCAGGCTGTCGTAAGCGGCGTCCTGGACCAGCGCGTGCTTGAAGCGATAAGTCGCTTCGGGCGGAACGCCTTCGACGTGGACGAGATCGGCCTCCGCAAGCCGGTCGAGCGCGGTTTGCAGGGCGTTGCTGTAGCCGGGGTCATCGAGGGTAGGGCCGCCCCCTCCACCACCCATCGGGCGGTCCCCCTCCCCGCGGTGCGGGGAGGGGGACCGCGCGTGAGCGCGGTGGAGGGGGCGAGCCGCGGTCATCGACCGCGGCCACGGCGCTCAGCAATTGGTAAGAAAACTCGCGTCCCAGCACAGCGCCGATCTGCGCCACCTCGCGCGCCTCTCCCAAACGGTCGAGCCGCGCGGCGAGCGACTGCTGCAGGGTCGGCGGAATCGTCTGGGCCCCGCCCTCGAGCAAGAGCCGCGTCACCTCCTCGACGAACAGCGGCACGCCGCCGGTGCGATCCGCAACGCCTTCGACGCTCTCCTTCGGCAGGGCGTGGCGCTCGGCGATCGCCCCCACCATCTCGCGGATCTGCGCCCGGTCGAGCGGGACCAGAGACACCACGCCATGATGCGAGCGCGTGGCCCATGGCGCGCGGAACTCCGGCCGCGTGGTGGCGACGATGAACAGGGGCGCCGTCGCGCCGCGCTCGGCCAGCGTCTTCATCAGATCGAGCGAGGTCGGGTCCGCCCAGTGCAGATCCTCGAAGGCGAGCACGACCGGTTGCGTACGCGCCCCGGCGAGAAGCCATCCGACGAGCGCCGCGAGCTGGCGGCGCCTCAGCTCCTCCGGCGCGAGCTTCGGCGCGCGGTCCTCGGGCATGGGGATTTCAAGCAAAGGCGCGAGCAAAGGCGCAAGCTCGCCCGCGTCGAGCTTCACCTGCGCGAGCGCGGCTTCGAGCTCGGCGAGGCGCCGTTCCGGCGGGACCTCGGGGCCGCCGAAGCGGATCCGCGCCCATTCGGCGACCGGATGCAGCGGCGTGTTCTGCAGGAGCTGCGACGACGCCCATTCGACCCAGCTGTGCGGCGTCTCGCCGAGCCGGGCATGGAACTCGTCCATCAGCCGCGACTTGCCGAGGCCCGGCTCGCCGACGATCTGAATGAACTGGCCCTCGCCGGCCTTGGCGCGCTCCCAGCGCCGCATAATGAGCTCGAGGTCGTCTTCCCGGCCGACGAATGGGGTCAGAGCGCGGGCGCCGCCGCGCCGTCCGCCGCCGCTCGCCCGTACGATGCGGTAGAGCGTCACCGGCTTGGCCACGCCCTTGAGGTCATGCGCGCCCCTGTCCTCGGCGACGAACAGCCCGGCCGTCTGCCGCTGCACGCTCGCGGTGACGAGGACCGCCCCGGGCTCGGCCGCGGCTTGCACCCGCGCCGCGACATTCGGCGCCTCGCCGAACACTTCGCCGGCCGCGTCGACGACGACCGAGCCGCTATCGAGGCCGATGCGGGCCGCGAGCTCGGGCGCGCCGGACTTGGCGTTCCGGGCGTTGAGGTCGGCGAGGGCGCGCTGGATCGCGAGCGCCGCCCGCACCGCCCGTTCGGCGTCGTTCTCCTGCGCGTGCGGGAAGCCGAACAGCGCCATCAGCCCGTCGCCGAGCTTCTTCAGCACGTGGCCGCCCAAGCCCGTCACCGCCGCGGAGGCTTGGTCGAGATACGCGCCGACCAGATTGCGCCAGTCCTCCGCATCCATTCCCGCCGCGAGGCTCGTCGAGCCGACGAGATCGCAGAACATGACCGTGATCGGTCGCCGCTCGGCGAAGTCGGCCCTTTCCTCCCCCGCGGCGCGGGGGAGGGGAACCGGCCGAAGGCCGGTGGAGGGGGGCGTCGCGGCGGGCGGAGGCGCCTCGTTCGAGGCGAGAGCGGCGATCGCCCGCATCAGCCGCTTGCGATGCCCGAGCGGCACGCCGATCTTCTCGAGGTCGGCCTCGGTCAGGTCGGGCAGGACGTCCGCGTCGATCTCATGCTCGCGGAACAGCGCTTCGTATTGTCCGAGGCCGACGCCGTTCAGCCATTGGGCGACGTCCATCTTGGTGACCGCCTGCGCTGACTCGACGGTATCATCGCCGAGATGGAGAATGGAGTCGAGGATTTGTCCAGCCAAGCCAGCCAAGGAGGATACAAGCTCGAGCCGAAGAGCGCAGACACTCTGCCCGGTAAAGCAGGTGGGGCCGGGCAGCGAGGATGTATCCCGCCGAAATGTATCACATCAATGATATGTTAATATGCCAAGCCTACCGCCGCCCTCGCCCTGAGGAGCCCGCGAAGCGGGCGTCTCGAAGGCCGCTCGTGGCCAGCGAGCATCCTTCGAGGCCCTTTGCCTTTCGACAAAGGGCGCCTCAGGATGAGGTCGGTGGAACTGAATCCGGCGACCTTCGCTGCCTGCTTGGGAGTTACGTCGCGACAGTTTTTCGCGCCTAACCGCTTGAAAAAGATGGATCGGCGCCAAACAGCGCACGGGCGCCTCGATGACCGAGAGGAGACAGTCCGGACGGGCGCAAGAGACATCTTTCCGGCGCGCCCCCGGAGCCCTAGAATCCCGCCAGGGGCGGCGGATCGGCCGCCCGCCAAAAACTGCGAGGCGCCCGATGGACCAGATGAGGGAGACGGCCCTGCCGGGCCACAATCGTCCGCGCAATCCCGGCGCGCCGCTCAACCCGGACTGGTTCGAGAGCGTCGGCGTCAACGCGAGCGCGGTCGAGCGCCGCGCCGCGACCCTGACGACCCGCCGCTCGGTGAAGAAGGAATACCAGGCCGCCTGGCTGGTGAAGGCGCTGACCTGCATCGATCTCACCACGCTCGCCGGCGACGACACGCCCGAACGCGTCCGCCGCCTCTGCGCCAAGGCGCGCCGCCCGCTGAGCGACGACCTCCTAGCCGCCCTCGGGCTCATCGACGCGCCCCCGACCGTCGCCGCCGTCTGCGTCTATCCGACCATGGTCGCCCCGGCCGTAAGTGCGCTCGAGGGGTCAGGAATTCCGGTCGCCTCCGTCGCGACCGGCTTCCCCACCGGCCTCATGCCGCTGAAGCTCAGGCTCGAAGAGATCCGCTACGCGGTCGGCGAAGGGGCGGGCGAGATCGACATCGTCATCACCCGCGCCCATGTGTTGGCCCGTGACTGGGCCGCGCTCTACGACGAGGTCGCGGCGATGCGCGAGGCCTGCGCGCAGGCGCATCTCAAGGCGATCCTCGGCTCGGGCGACTTGAAGACTTTGCGCAACGTCTATGCGGCGAGCATGGTGGCGATGCAGGCCGGGGCCGACTTCATCAAGACTTCCACCGGCAAGGAGGACGTCAACGCCACTCTGCCGGTGAGCCTGGTCATGGTGAGGGCTCTGCGCGACTACCGCGAGCGGGTCGGCGCCGACGTCGGCTTCAAGCCGGCGGGCGGCCTGCGCGCCGCCAAGGACGCGCTCGCCTGGCTGATTCTCATGAAGGAGGAGCTCGGCCTGCCGTGGATGCAGCCCGACCTGTTCCGCATCGGCGCGAGCGGCCTCTTGACCGACATCGAGCGCCAGCTCGAGCACTATGCGACCGGCCGCTACTCCGCGGCCCATCGCCACGCGATGACGTGAGGGACATTCGATGGCGCTGATCAAGGACATCCTGCGCACCATGGACTACGGACCTTCCCCCGAGAGCAGCGAGCACGTCAGGGCCTGGCTCAAGAAGCACGAAGCAGGCTTCGGCCATTTCATCAACGGCCGTTTCACGAAGCCCGGCGCGCTGTTCGACGTCTTCAACCCCGCGACCGGCGAGCGGATCGCCGGCGCGACGCAAGGTTCCGACGCCGACGTCGGCGCGGCGGTCGCGGCGGCGCGCAAGGCGCTGCCGAAATGGGCGGCGCTCTCCGGCTACGAGCGCTCGAAACATCTCTACGCTCTCGCCCGCCACGTGCAGAAGCGCGAGCGCTTCCTCACCGTGCTCGAGACGATCGACAACGGCAAGCCGATCCGCGAATCGCGCGACATCGACATTCCGCTCGTCGCCCGCCACTTCTACCATCACGCCGGCTGGGCGTCGCTGGTCGAAAGCGAGTTCCCAGGCACACGTCCGGTCGGGGTCTGCGGGCAGATCATCCCGTGGAACTTCCCGCTTCTCATGCTCGCCTGGAAGATCGCCCCCGCGCTCGCCGCGGGCAATACGGTCGTCCTGAAGCCGGCCGAATATACGCCGCTTACTGCCCTTGCCTTTGCGGAAATCTGCGTCGAGGCGGGGCTGCCGGCCGGGCGTCGTCAACATCGTCACCGGCGACGGCGCGACCGGGGCGGCGCTCGTCGCCCAGGAGGGCGTCGACAAGATCGCCTTCACCGGCTCGACCGAGGTCGGCCGCTTAATCCGCAAGGCGACCGCCGGAACCGGCAAGAAGCTGTCGCTCGAACTCGGCGGCAAGTCGCCCTTCGTCGTGTTCGAGGACGCCGACCTCGACGGCGCAGTGGAAGGCGTCGTCGACGCGATCTGGTTCAACCAGGGTCAGGTGTGCTGCGCCGGCTCGCGCCTGCTGGCGGCCGAGGGCGTCGCCGAAGCCCTCTACGCCAAGTTGCGGGCGCGGATGGCGAAGCTCATAGTCGGCGATCCCTTGGACAAATCGACCGATGTCGGCGCGATCGTCGCTCCCGCCCAGCTCGAGCGCATCGAGCGGCTGATGCGCGAAGGCGCCGAGGAGGGGCTCGAATTCTGGCGGGCGGACGGCCGGATGCCGGATCGTGGCTGCTTCTATCCTCCGACCCTGGTTACCGGGGTCGAGCCGGCTTCGATCCTGGCGCGCGAGGAAATCTTCGGCCCGGTGCTGGTCGCGACCACGTTCCGTACGCCCGACGAGGCGGTGGCGCTCGCCAACAACACCCGCTACGGCCTTGCGGCGTCGGTGTGGACGGAGAACGTCAACCGCGCGCTCGAAGTCGCGGCCCGCATCAAGGCGGGCGTCGTGTGGATCAATTCGACCAACATGTTCGACGCGGCCTCGGGCTTCGGCGGCTACCGCGAGAGCGGCTTCGGTCGCGAAGGCGGCCGCGAGGGCCTGTTCGAGTATCGGGTCGCCGACATTGCTGGGGACAAACCCTATCCGCCGAGGGCTGACCCGCTCAACGCGCTGCCGGGCCTCGCTCCCAGCGACGGCGTGAGCGGCCTCGACCGGACCGCCAAACTGTACGTCGGCGGCAAGCAGGCGCGGCCCGATTCCGGTTACAGCTACGCCGTCCTCGATCCACGGGGCGGCGAGATCGGCCTCGCCGGGCTCGGCAACCGGAAGGACGTCCGCAACGCGGTCGAGGCCGCGGCCAAGGCGTCGTCCTGGGGCGCCGCGACCGCACATAACCGGGCGCAGGTTCTCTACTACGTGGCGGAGAACCTGAGCGCGCGGGCGGAGGAATTCGCCCGGCGTCTGCGCGCCATGACGGGCGTCCCAGGGCGCGCCGCCGAGGCCGAGGTCGAGGCCTCGATCAGGCGCGCCTTCTTCTACGCCGGCTTCGCCGACAAGTTCGACGGCGCGGTCCACGCCACGCGCTCGCGCTTCGTTACGCTGGCGATGAACGAGCCGTGGGGCGTGATGGGGATCGTCTGCCCGAACGAAGCTCCGCTGCTCGCCTTTGTCTCCCTGGTCATGCCGGCGATCGCGATGGGCAATTGCGTCGTCGCCGTCCCGTCGGCGGCCCATCCGTTGAGCGCGACCGACCTCTATACCGTCCTTGACGCCTCGGACGTTCCCGACGGCGTGGTCAATATCGTCACCGGCGAGCCGAATACGCTCGCCACGACGCTCGCCGAGCACGACGCCGTCGACGCCCTCTGGTACGTCGGCGACGCCGCCGGGGCGGCGAAGGTCGAGGCTCTTTCGACCGGCAATCTCAAGGCGACATGGGTCGCCTCGTCCGCCGTGGACTGGAATCGCGCTGAAGGCCGGGAGTTTCTGCGCCGCGCCGTCCAGGTCAAGAACATCTGGACGCCCTACGGCGAGTGAGGCCTCACCAGACCTTCGTGACCGTATAGCCCTCTGCGCGCAGGCGCTCGATCAGGCCCTCCTTGCCGGAAAGATGCAGCGCGCCCACGGCGATGAACGCGCCTCCATGCTTCAACAGCGGCTCCATGCGCTCCGCCATCGTGGCGTTCCGGCCGACCAGCAGGAGGCGGGTGAATTCGTCCTCCGCCGCGCGCTCGTCGTCGCTCATGTCTCCG
The DNA here is from genome assembly GCA_963823165.1 of uncultured Alphaproteobacteria bacterium. Classification (GTDB taxonomy): domain Bacteria; phylum Pseudomonadota; class Alphaproteobacteria; order Rhizobiales; family Beijerinckiaceae; genus Roseiarcus. The sequence goes on from CAWGKV010000044.1 coordinate 113,645, forward strand.
ATCGCGTCGGAAATGGGCAGGATCTCGGCCGGACGGCTGTCGCGATAAAGTTTCAGCATGGTGGCGTAGACGTCGTCGTTCAGGCCCGGGTCGCGCGCCGTGAAGGCGAGCAGGACCGCCGCGACCCGCGGGCGCATGGCGGAAATCGCATCGATCTGCTCTGCGACCGTCTCGAGTTCCACGACCTTGACCCCGGACGCATGGGCGGCTTCAGCGATCAACTGATCGACCTCCGGCAGATCGAGCGCCTGCCGCGCCGCCTCGCACTGCGGGATCGCCGTCACCATCGCCAGAAACCAGAGCTTGAGGTGGTGGGCGAACTCGCTGGGATAGCCTTGGGCGGCGATCAGCTTTTCTATCCCCGCGCGATCCGCCGGAGGCGCGTCCTCGAACGTGTCGCGCTCGCGGTCGATCGCCCTGGCCAGCATGGCCGCCCCGGCGTTCGCCTTTTCGACGGCGTCCATCGGACCGCCGATCTCCGTCGCCACGACCTTGGCGCCATTGATCTGCCCAGAGGCGCGGCGCGCCAGCGCGATCGCCAATTCGTCGGTCGAATGGATCGTGCCGTAAAGGTAGGAAGGCTCGAGCCCCGTCCGGTCGATACGCCAGAAGAGGCCGTCCGAGTTGACGAGATCGTCGGCGCGCCTGGCCTCGGCCTCGGCCAATCCCGCGATGCCGCTCAGATCCTTGCCTCGGCACGCCGGCGGCTCTCCGGCGGCGGCGGGCGGAGGGAGACACAGGAGAAGTCCAAGTCCGCAAAAGGCGAAAATCGACTTCATCGCTTTCCTTCTACAGTCTTACAGCTTCCGCAGCGCCACCTCTTCGATGCGGTGGCTTGCGCCTTTCGTCAACAGAAGATCGGCGCGCGGGCGGGTCGGCAGGATGTTCTCGTGCAGATTGACGAGATTGATCCTGCGCCAGATCGAGCGGGCGGTCGCTTCGGCCTCTTCGTCGTCGAGATCCGCATACTGGCGGAAATAGCTGCGCGGGTCGCGGAACGCGGTCTGCCTGAGCCCCATGAACCGCTCGATGTACCAATGCTCGAGCAGCGAGTCGTCCGCGTCCAGGAACACCGAAAAGTCGAAGAAGTCGGAGACGAACGGGATCTCCTTGCCGTCGCGCGGCAGCCGGTTCGGGGCTAGAACGTTGATCCCTTCGACGATCAGGATGTCCGGACGGTCGACGATGATCGATTCGCCCGGCACGATGTCGTAGGTGAGGTGCGAATAGACGGGCGCGGCGACATTGTGCCGGCCGGCCTTGACCGCCGACAGGAAGCGGATCAGCGCGGTTCCGTCGTAGCTCTCCGGAAAGCCCTTGCGGTCCATGATCCCCTGCCGGATCAGCTCCGCGTTCGGGTGCAGGAAGCCGTCGGTCGTGAGGAGCTGAACCTTGGGGGTGTTCGGCCAGCGGGTCAGCAGGGCCTGCATCACGCGCGCCGTCGTCGATTTGCCCACCGCCACCGATCCGGCGACGCCGATGATGTAGGGCACCTTGCCGTCGAGGGCGCCGAGGAACCGCTGGGTCGCCTTGAACAGCCCCTGGGTGGCGGCGACGTAAAGGGCGAGCAGGCGCGACAAAGGAAGATAGATCGCCACGACCTCGTCGAGCGAGATCGGGTCATGGGTCGACTGCAGCTTGCGAAGATCGTCGATCGTGAGCGTGAGCTGGGTGTCCGCGCGCAACTGCGCCCATTCGTCGCGGTTGAATCGCCGGAAGGGAGACTCGAGCGGAGATCTGTTGACTTGGCGATCCATAAGCTCTTCCTTGCCCCTGCTCCGCGTCGGCCGCTAGCTTTTGCGAGACGCCTTCTCCTCATGGCCGCTCTGCCGCGTGCGGCTTTGCAGTTCGCTCATCACGGACTGAAACGCGACGCCGCGCGCCTGTAGCACGACGAGCAGATGATAGAGCACGTCAGCGGCTTCGGCGCGGACGGCGTTGTCGTCCTGCGCCGCGGCGGCGATCGCCAGTTCGACCGCCTCCTCGCCGAATTTCTTGGCGCACTGGGCGGCGCCCCTGTCCAGCAGGCTGCGGGTGTAGGACTGGGCGGCGCTCGCTTCGGCGCGGCGCGCGATGGTTTCGGCGAGATCGTCGAGGGTGAACATCGGCCTAGCGCTCCGCCGCCACCGGACGTCCGCCGGCCAGACCGTCTCCGGGCGCAGATTGAACGATTCCAGGCGTTTGCGGCGCCTTTTCCCGGCAATCTTCGGCGGGCCCGCCGGGAAGAGGGCCACGCCGCACGCATCGCCCACCCGGTGAGAGACGAGCGGAATGCTCCGGAGTGAAAGCGCGTACCCGCGCCCGACTTCGGTGTTCAGGGGCAGGCCGGGCCATGCTGATTTCGGGCGCTGATTCAATGATTACAAGCCCTTGCGGCGCCTTTTCCCGGCGACCTTGGGCGGCCCCGCCGGGAAGAGGCGCGCGCCGCGCGCCTCGACTATCCGGCGAGAGGCGACCGGACTGCTTCGGAATGAAGGCGCTTCCCCGCGCCCGGCTTCGGCGTTCAGGGGCCGGTTGAGCCATGCCATTTTCGAGCGCGGATTCACAAACTCCAACGCTTTGCAGCGCGATTTCCGTGCGGCCCGCGTCGCCTCGACAACGAGGTGAGAGGCAAAGGGAATGCTGCCAGACGGGGATCGCGACGCGGCCCTGCACCGGAGATTGCCGCTCAGGCAACAGCGGAGCTGCCCCATTTCCCGGCGCAGATTCAACCTTTTCAATCCTTTGCGGCGCCATTTCCCGGCGGGACCGCTTGACGCTGGAACGGCCCGCTGCGCCCCGGGAGACGGGGAGGCGGCGGCTCGCGAAATCGAGCGCCGGCTCTTCGGCCGCCGGCCGAGCGCCGATCGGGTTGCCGCAAGCGGCGGCAGGCGAAACGGCTGCGAGGGAAGCAGACACGCGACCTTCTCCTTCAGGACATCTCATGATGTTGACGTTCGTAGAGTCGAGGAAGGGCGCGGTTGCTTGGGCCTTGCGGCGTCGCCCCGTTTCCCTTCCCCGCTCATCAAACCGGACGTGCCCGATTAAGGCATCCGGCTTTCCGACTGATTTCATCGTAAGGCACACGGCGGCGGTCCAATTTGCACGCGGTAGAGACGCTGCACGCCGAGGTCCCCGAACACTTTCGTGTAAGGGAACCGTCGGACGCCGCGCCCTGGCTCCTTGTGCCGTCGAGCGAGGAAGTGCCGGACGCGGTCATGGACGTGATGATCGACGGCCCGATACGCCAGCAAGCGCGAGCCATAGCCGAAATACGCCGACCAACCGGTCAGAAGCCGGTTCAGTCGAGCGCGCACCTCGGGCCATGGCCCTTTCTCGCCGGGTCTCAGGAGATCGCCGATCTTGGCCTTGATCCGCAGAACGCTCTTCTTGGACGGGCTTGCGCCCGGATACCAATGGCCGTCTTTCCAGTCGCGGTGCGGGCCGAATGTGTAGCCGAGGAAATCGAAGCGCTCGTTCCGGGCGTCCCTCACCGAGGTTTTCGCCTCGTTGAGCGTCAGCCCGAGCTTCGTCATCGCCGCCTTCGTCCACGTCAAGGCCTCCTGCGCGCAGCCGCGGCTGAGGATGACGAAGTCGTCGGCGTACGCGACGACGTGAGCCCGGAACGCTTCGCCGCGTCCGGTGAGACGCCAATGCTTCAGGAAGCGGTTCATGTAGATGTTGGCGAGCAAGGGGCTCGCGACCCCGCCCTGAGGCGTGCCGCGCTTGCTGGTCTTGCCGCCGCTCATCCGCCGCGTCCCGTCGCCGTCCCGTTCCTCGACCGGGGCCTGCAACCACATCTTGATCAGATGCAGCACATGCCGGTCGACGACGCGGCGGGCCACCGATTTGAGGAGGTCCGCATGCGGGATCGTGTCGAAGTATTTCGACAGATCAGCGTCTACGACGTCGGTGTAGCCCCGGCGGATCAGCCGGTGCGTTTCCTTGACCGCATCGACCGCGCTGCGACGCGGGCGATAGCCATAGGCGTTGTCCTCGAAGTCCGCCTCGAAGATCGGCTCCAGCACGATCTTGACGGCGGTCTGAACCACCCGATCCCGGATCGTCGGGATGCCGAGGGGGCGTTCGCCGCCCCCCGGCTTCGGGATCGTCGCCCGCCGCACCGGATCGGCCCGATACGTCTTCGACACGAGTTCCTCGCGCAAGCCCGCCAGCCACGCCTCCACGCCCGACGCGTCAATCTGCTCGAAGGTCACCCCGTCCACCCCCGGCGCGCCCGCATTGGCGCAGGCCAGCGCAAAGGCGTGGGCCAGAATGTCCTCGCGGCAGATCTTGTCGTAGAGGATGTAGAAGCGGAAGGCGGGCTCCGCCTTCGCCTTGCAATAGAGCTTTCTCTGAAGGCTCCTGATCTTGTCGGGCGTTTCAAGACTCATCGCCAATCACCCCCTCCTCGCCGTCTTCGAAAGCGCATCAGAAGTCAGGGCCCTTTCCTCCGCCGGAATTACCCGGCCTCACAGGTCGTACGGCCCTGTCCGACTCCCGCACGGTCCGCTGCCAACACACAGCGTCGAAGCCGCGACCTCCGACCGCGCGGGTCTCCCCCGATTACCCGCATCACCCTTCCAACGTGCCGTTCCCATTACCCCGATGGATCGAACGGGTGCGTCTGTCGATTGCTTCCCCGTCCACCCGGCCTTCCCCGTTGTTCCGGCGGGTCGGCATCCATATCTTCACTTTCGAGGCCTGCTCAGGCTTTACTCACGTTACGGCCCGCTGGATCGCTCAACCGCCCAAAGGCGGCCTTTGTCACGAGGCTTCAGCCCGGCCAGTCGCCCAGCCAGACTGCTCGTCAGCTACCAGATCAATCGACAACTCTCTGGGCGGAATCTTCCTCCACTGGTGATACACGCCTTCGGAACGCGCAGAACAAACATAGAACAACAATGCGGCTTTCCCAAGACATGCCGGTGTTTTTGACTGGAGAGTTAACGAACGTTTGCGACGCGCGTGGTCGAATTGCGCCGCCAGCCCTAGCGGTCTTTTCACCGCGGGGAAAGCGGGAAGAAAGAAGGGGCGCAGCAGGCGTCCGTACCCGGCGCTTTTTTGTCAGCAGTAGCCCACGACTGCCTTCAGCTCGAGATAGTCGTCGATGCCGAAATCGGCGTATTCGCGGCCGTTGCCCGATTGCTTGAAGCCGCCGAAGGGGGCGCGGACGTCCCAGGCGGGATAGTTGAGGTTGACCGTGCCGGCGCGCAGCCGCGCGGCGATCTTCCGCGCATGGCCGATGTCGGTCGACGAGACATAGGCCGCGAGGCCGTAGACCGTGTCGTTGGCGATGCGGACCGCCTCGTCCTCATGCGCGTAGCCCATCACCGCGAGCACCGGGCCAAAAACTTCCTCGCGCTCGATCGTCATGCCGGGCCTCACGTCGCCGAACACGGTCGGCCGGACATAATAGCCCCGGTTGAGCCCGGGGGGCCGTCCGGGGCCGCCGGCGACGAGCCTCGCGCCCTCCTCGATCCCGGCCTCGATGAGACGCTGGATTTTGTCGAACTGCGTCCGGCTGACGACCGGCCCCAGATCGACGCCGGGCTCGCGCGGGTGGCCGACTTTTTGCGCCGACGCGACTTCGGCGGCGATCGCCAGCGCCTCGTCCTGCCTTTCCTCCGGAACCAGCATCCTGGTCGGGGCGTCGCAGGACTGCCCGCTGTTGGAGAAGCAGGCGAGGGTCCCCGCCCGCACCGCAGCCGGAAAATCCGCATCCCTCAGAATGATGTTCGGCGACTTGCCGCCGAGCTCCTGGGCGACCCGCTTCACCGTGTCGGCCGCCGCCTTGGCGACGATGATTCCGGCCCGGGTCGAACCGGTGAACGAGACCATGTCGACCTCCGCATGGGCCGCCATGACCTGCCCGACGTCCGGGCCCGTTCCGTTGACGAGATTGAAGACGCCCGGCGGGGCGCCGGCAGCCTCGACGATTTCGGCGAACAGGATGCCGCTGATCGGGGCGATCTCGCTCGGCTTCAGCACGACCGTGCAGCCTGCGGCAAGGGCGGGCGCGACTTTGCAGACGATCTGGTTATAGGGCCAGTTCCACGGGGTGATGAGCGCCGCGACGCCGACGGGTTCCCTGACGATCTGGCTCGTTCCGCGGATCCGGCTGAATTCGTAATGCTCGAGCGCTTCGATCGTCGCTTCGAGATGCACCCTGCCCGCCCAGACCTGCGCCTCGCGGGCGAAGGCCATGGGCGCGCCCATTTCCTGGGAAACGGCTTCGGCGAGCTCCTCCGCGCGGCGGTTGTAATGGTCGAGAATTCTGCGCAGGAGCGCGAGCCGCTGCTGGCGCGTCGTCTGCGAATAGGCCTCGAAAGCCGCCCTGGCGGCGGCGACGGCGCGGTCGACGTCCGCTTTCGAGCCGAGCGCAATGCGCGTGAACGGCTGCTCGGTCGACGGGTCGATGACGTCCAGCCCGGCCGGAATCGCCGGATCCACCCAATCCCCGCCGATGTAAAACTGCGCGTGATGGTTCATGGGCGCTTCCTCCGCGGCCAGGCGAAGGCTGCGGCCTTGGCGGTGATCGCCACGATGTCGACGCCGCCGCGTTGGAGCCGCCGGCCGAGCGCGGCAAAATCCTCGTCCTGCGCATGGGCGAGCTTCGCGTTCTCCTTGGCGATCAGGTCATCGGCAATGCGATAGCCCATGGTTTCCTCCCTCGGCCGGTCTAGAACAGCTCCCGATCGATTGAAACCCTCATCGATCAGCGGACCGAAAAACACAAAGGTCGCACGAAGGGCACACGGCTCGAACTTTCGCGTAAGGAATGCTCCAGAGGAGGTTGCGACGCCGCCTGCGGATCGTCCCCTTCGCCGGGCCCAGGGAGGCCCCTTCGCGGCTCGGGCGAGGATGGCGGGCTCTTGACGCACGCTTCTATGCGCGAGCGGGAGGCCCCCAGGCGACAAGCCCCATCTCCACCCCCGCTGCGCCTCGTTTTCGCCGCTGTCGCTGGCAATGAGCCCGCGGGCGCGGTAGATCGCGACGAACGACGAGGCGATGGTTGATGATCATGCTGTTCACCCGCAGAGCGGCGCTGAAGGCCGGCGCCGGCGGAGCGCTTGCGGCGCTTCTCGCCCGCCCGCACGCCGCCTTCGCCGACAATTCGGTGGAGACTCACGGCCTCTCGTCCTTCGGCGACCTCGCCCTGCCGCCCGACTTCCCGCATTTTTCCTACGTCAACCCGCAGGCGCCGACCGGCGGGCTCCTGTCGCTGCAGATCGCCGGAACCAGCGGCAATCAGACCTTCGACACCTTCGACACGCTCAACATCTACAGCTGGAAGGGCAACGGCGCAGCCGGCATGAGCGCGACCTTCGACACGCTCATGGCCCCGAACGGCGACGAGCCCGATTCGGTCTATGGGCTGCTCGCCCAGTCGGTCAGTGTCTCCGGCGACAAGCTCGACTACCGGTTCCGCCTGAGGCCCGAGGCGCGTTTCTTCGACGGATCGAAGGTCACGGCCGCCGATGTCGCCTTCTCCCTCAATGTGCTGAAGGAAAAGGGCCACCCGGTCTACGCTCAGCTGCTCAAGGAGGTCGAATTCGGCGTCAGCCGAGGGAGACGACGTGGCGTACGTTCGCTTCGTCCCTAACCGCAGCCGCGACGCCCATCTGATCGTCGTCGGCATGCCCGTATTCTCAGCCGCCTGGTGGAAAGGGCGCGACTTCACCGCCGCCACCCTCGACGCGCCGCTGGGTTCCGGGGCTTACCAGGTCAAGACCTTCGAGCAGGGCCGTTTCATCGAATACGGGCGACGGCCCGATTATTGGGGCGCCAAGCTGCCGGTCAATCTCGGCCAGAACAATTTCGACCGGCTGCGGTTCGAATATTACCGCGAGCGGCAGGTGGCGTTCGAGGCGTTCAAGGCGGGCGCCATCAACTATCACGAGGAGTTCACCTCCCGCTTCTGGGCCACGGCCTACGACTTTCCCGCCGCCAAGGACGGCCGGGTGAAGAAGGAGACGCTGCACAACGGCGCGCCGTCGAGCACGCAGGGCTGGTATCTCAACACCAGGCGCGAGCAGTTCAAGGACCCGCGCGTGCGCGAGGCGATCGGCCTGGCGTTCGATTTCACCTGGACCAACAAGAACATCATGTATTCCGCCTACAAGCGGATCATCTCCTATTTCCCCAACACCGACATGGAGGCGAAGGGCAAGCCCGGCCCGGACGAACTCAAGTTGCTCGAGCCATTCCGCGACAGGCTCGCGCCTTCGGTGTTCGGCGAGCCCTACATTCCGCCCGAGAGCGACGGCTCGGGTTTCGACCGCAAGCTGCTCAAGCAGGCCTACGAGCTCCTGCTGTCGGCCGGCTGCAAGCGGGTTGGCGAAGCGCTGATGCTGCCGAACGGCAAGCCGCTGACCATCGAGTTCCTCGACTTCTCGAGCGCCCTTCAGCCCCACACCATGCCGTTCATCCAGAACCTCAAAAAGCTGGGGATCCAGGCGAACATGCGCATCGTCGACGCCGCCCAGTACAAGAGCCGCACCGACGCGTTCGACTTCGACGTCGTCACCGCGGCGAACGGCGGCTTGACGACGCCGGGCGCCGATTTGCGGATCGCCTTCACCTCCCAGGCTGCGGCGCAGAACGCCTCGCGCAATCTGGCGGGAATTTCCGACCCCGTCGTCGACGCGCTGGTTGAGACGATCGCCGACGCCAAGTCCCGCGAAGCTCTCAACGTCGCCTGCCGGGCGCTCGATCGCGTGTTGCGGGCCGGACATTATTGGGTGCCGATGTGGTACCGCGACACCGCCTGGGTCGCCTATTGGGACGCGTTCGCGCGGCCCGAGCGCCAGCCGAGGCTCGGCGTCGGCGCGCCCGGCACCTGGTGGTGGGACGAAGCCAAGGCCAAGGCGATCGGACTGTGACTTTGTATCTGGTGGCTGCCGCCGACAGCCGAAGGAGCATCAGCGCCCCCCTCTCCCGCTGCGGGAGAGGGGTTGGGGGTGAGGGGTCTGCGCCGCGAGGCGCTTGTGACCAAGGCGCCTTCGGCGCCCGACCCCTCATCCGGCGCTTCGCGCCACCTTCTCCCGCACGGGGAGAAGGGCGCCGCACGACCGCAGCCGAAGCCTGACATGCTCGCCTATCTCGTCCGCCGCCTCCTCTTGATGATCCCGACGATCCTCGGGATCATGGCCGTCTCCTTCGCCATCGTTCAGTTCGTGCCGGGCGGTCCGGTCGAGCGCGCGATCGCCCAGCTGCAGGGCGCCGACCAGAGCTCGACCGCGGCGTTCGGCGGCGGAGGCGGTCAGATCGGCGTCGGCGCGTCCCAGGCGGCCGGCGACATCTCCTCCCGCTATCGCGGCTCGCAGGGGCTCGATCCGAAGTTCATCAAGGAGCTGGAGAAGCAGTACGGCTTCGACAAGCCGGCGTGGGAGCGGTTCTGGATTCTGGTGCGCGACTACGCGACCTTCAATTTCGGCAAGAGCTACTACCGCGACACGCCCGTCCTGACGCTGATCGAGGAGAAGCTGCCGGTTTCGATCTCGCTCGGCATGTGGATGACGTTCATCTCTTACGCCATCTCGATCCCGCTCGGCATCCGCAAGGCGGTCAAGGACGGCTCGCGCTTCGACACCGCGACGTCGGCGGTCGTCATCTTCGGCTACGCGATACCGAATTTCCTGTTCGCCGTGCTCCTGATCGTGCTGTTCTGCGGCGGCTCGTTCTGGCAGATCTTCCCCTTGCGCGGCCTCACCTCGGACAATTTCGCCGACCTCGACTGGCCCCACAAGATTCTCGACTACCTCTGGCACATCACCCTGCCGGTGACGGCGCTGGTCCTCGGCTCCTTCGCCACCTCGACGCTCTTGACCAAGAACTCCTTTCTCGACGAGATCAAGAAGTCCTACGTGCAGACGGCGCGCATGAAGGGCCTGAGCGAGCGGCGGGTGCTCTACGGCCATGTGTTCCGCAACGCGATGCTGATCGTCATCGCAGGCTTTCCCGGCGCCTTCATCGCCGCCTTCTTCACCGGCTCGCTCTTGATCGAGCAGGTGTTTTCGCTCGACGGCCTCGGCTATCTTTCCTACAATTCGCTCATTCAGCGCGATTATCCGGTGGTGCTCGCCAACCTCTACATATTCGCCCTCATCGGCCTCGTGGTGAACCTGATCTCCGATCTCACCTACACCTGGATCGATCCGCGCATCGATTTCGAGACGCGGGAGGTGTAGAGGGTGGACCGGCGCGAAGCCCCCTTGCCCCAACCTCCTCCTGGGCCTCTCGACAGGCCGTCCTCTTTCGATGCGCTTCGCGAGGGAGCAGGCGAGTCGCTTCTGCCTTTCACTGACGAAGGCGGCGCCGCCCCTCACCCCGGCCCTCTCCCGCAAGCGGGAGAGGGTGGAGCGAAGCCGACGGGGAGCGCCCGCCCCTGGCTGAAGCTTTCGCCGATGAACCGCCGGCGGCTCGACAATTTCCGCCGCAACCGGCGCGGCGCCTGGTCGCTGTGGATCTTTCTCGCGCTGTTCGCCTGCTCGCTGTGCGGCGAATTCATCGCCAACGACCGGCCGCTGATCGCCTCCTACAAGGGTGAGATTCTGTTTCCGGTGTTCGTCGACTATCCGGAGGACAAGTTCGGCGGCTTCCAGGCGCGGGCCGACTTTCGCGATCCGTTCGTCGCCAACGAGATCAAGGCGCACGGCTGGATGATCTGGCCGCCGATCCGCTTCGCCAACTCGACCACCATCCTCGATCCGCCGACCCCGCTGCCCACGCCGCCGACCTGGATGCTGAGCGACGCCCAGTGCCGCGCGGCGCTGGAAAAGCAGGGCGTCAAGGACGCGGCGACCGTGTCCTCTCCTTGCTGGAAGCTCGAGCCGCTGTGGCTCGGCTCCGATCAGGATGGGCACGACATCGTCGCCCGCCTCATCTACGGCTTCCGCATCTCGGTGCTGTTCGGACTCATTCTCGCCGGCGTCTCGTCGGTCATCGGCGTGTTCGCCGGGGCGGTGCAGGGCTATTTCGGCGGCTGGCTCGACCTCGTGATGCAGCGGGTGATCGAGATCTGGTCGTCGCTGCCCCATCTCTACATTCTCATCATCCTCTCCGCGATCCTGGCGCCGAGCTTCCTCGTGCTGCTGACGATCCTGCTTGTTGTTCTCCTGGGTGAGCCTCGTCCATGTGGTGCGCGCGGAGTTCCTGCGCGCCCGCAACTTCGAATATGTCAACGCGGCGCGTGCGCTCGGGCTCTCCAACGCCAAGATCATCGTCAAGCACGTGCTGCCGAACGCAATGGTGGCGACCCTCACCTTCCTGCCGTTCATCGTCAATTCGTCGATCAGCACCTTGACCTCGCTCGACTTCCTCGGGCTCGGCATGCCGCCGGGCTCGCCGTCGCTCGGCGAGCTCCTGCTGGAGGGCAAGTCGAATCTGTCGGCGCCGTGGATCGGCATTTCGGCCTTTGCCGTCATCGCGTTGTTGCTGTCGCTCCTGATCTTCATCGGCGAGGCGGTGCGCGACGCGTTCGACCCCAGAAAGACCTTCTCGTGAGAGACGCTGCGCCTCTGATCGACGTGCGCGACCTCTCGATCGCCTTTTCGCAGGGAGACCAGCGCCGGACGGTGGTCGACCGCGTCTCGTTCCGGCTGGAGAAGGGCAAGGCGCTGGCGCTGGTCGGCGAATCGGGCTCCGGCAAGACGGTGACGGCGCAGGCCATCGTCCGCCTCCTGCCGCAGCCCGCGGCGAGCTATCCGACCGGCGAGATCCTGTTTCGCGGCCGGGACGTCCTGAAGATGCCGGAGGGGGAACTGCGCGAGATGCGCGGCGCCGCCGTCACCATGGTGTTCCAGGAGCCGATGACCTCGCTGAACCCCTTGCACACCATTGCGCAGCAGATCGGCGAGATCATCGCGCTGCATCACGGGCGGGCGGCGGCGACCAAGGCGCGCATCGTCGAGCTCCTGACCGAGGTCGGCATCGTCGACCCGGCCGAGCGCCTCGGCGCCTATCCGCATCAGCTCTCCGGCGGCCAGCGGCAGCGGGTGATGATCGCCATGGCGCTCGCCAACCGTCCGGACCTCCTGATCGCCGACGAGCCGACGACCGCGCTCGACGTCACCGTGCAGGCGCAGATCCTGAAACTGCTCAAGGACCTGCAGGCGAAGTTCGGCATGGCGCTCTTGTTCATCACCCACGATCTCAACGTCGTGCGGCGCATCGCCGACGAGGTGATCGTCATGCAGCACGGCAAAATCGTCGAGGCCGGACGCACGGCCGACGTGTTCGCCGGCCCGCAGCACCCTTATACCCAGGCCTTGCTCGCCGCGGAGCCGAAGGGCGACGCGCCGCCCGGAGACAGGAGCGCGCCGACGATCGCCAGCGCCGACAACCTGAAAGTCTGGTTTCCGATCCGGCGCGGCTTCTTCCGCCGCACCGTCGGGCACGTAAAAGCGGTCGACGGCGTGTCGCTTGCGGTGCGCGAGGGCCAGACCGTCGGCGTCGTCGGCGAATCCGGCTCGGGGAAGACGACGCTCGGCCATGCGATGCTGAGACTCATCCGCTCGGAGGGCGCAATCGCCTATTGCGGGCGGCCGATCGAGGGGCTCAACGCCAAGGCCATGCGGCCGCTCAGGCGCGACATGCAGATCGTGTTCCAGGACCCGTTCGGCTCGCTGTCGCCGAGAATGTCGGTCGCCGAGATCGTCGAGGAGGGCCTGATCGCGCAGGGCGCGAAGCTCAGTGCGGCCGAGCGGCGGCGCATCGCCGAGCGTTCGCTCGCCGACACCGGGCTCGATCCCTCGACGCTCGACCGCTATCCGCATGAGTTCTCCGGCGGCCAGCGCCAGCGCATCGCCATCGCCCGGGCGATGGCCTTGAACCCGAAATTCGTCGTGCTCGACGAGCCGACCTCCGCCCTCGACATGTCGATCCAGGCGCAGATCGTCGATCTCTTGCGCGATCTGCAGAAGCGCCGCAAACTCGCCTATCTCTTCATCTCGCACGATCTGAAGGTCGTGCGGGCGCTGGCGAGCGAGGTCATCGTCATGCGGCGGGGCAAGGTGGTCGAGAGCGGCGAGGCGACAGCTTTGTTCTCCGCGCCGCAAAACGACTATACGCGCGCCCTGTTCGCCGCGGCCTTCTCCAACGAAGTGACGCAGAGCGGCGTGGTGAGCCAGTGAACGCAAGCATCCTCTATCCCCCTCGTCCTGAGGAGCGCCGCCGACGGCGGCGCGTCTCGAAGGACGCTCCTGATGGCTCGAACGGCGCCGCATTCTGGAGCATCCTTCGAGAGGCGATGCTTCGCATCGCTCCTCAGGATGAGGCGGTGGGTCGGACCCTCCGTGTCAGCGGACGCGAGCGGCGGGAACGCGCGCTGACATGACTCGCGCCGTCATCATCGTGCTCAACTCGGTCGGCTGCGGTGGCGCGGAAGACGCGAGAGCATACGGCGACGAGGGGGCCGATACGCTCGGCCACATCGCCGAGGCCTGCGCCTTGGGCCTCGGCGATCGAGACGGGCTGCGGCGCGGGCCGCTCAGCCTTCCGCGTCTCGACGCGCTCGGCCTCGGCCATGCGATCGAGGCATCCACCGGCCGCGCGCCTCCCGGCTTCGCGATGGCGCCGCCGCTCGGCCAGTGGGGTTTTGGCGTCGAGACCTCGCGCGGCAAGGACACGCCCTCGGGCCACTGGGAGATCGCCGGGACCCCGGTCGACTTCGACTGGGGCTATTTCCCCCAGACCGTCCCCGCCTTCCCCGAGTCGCTCACAGCCGCATTGATCCGCGAAGGCGAGTTGCCCGGCATTCTCGGCAATTGTCACGCCTCCGGCACCGCGATCATCGAGGAATATGGCGAGCAGCACCTCCGCACGCTGAAGCCCATCTGCTACACCTCGGCCAATTCCGTGCTGCAGATCGCCGCGCACGAGGAGGCGTTCGGTCTCGAGCGGCTCTACGATCTCTGCCGGCTGGGGCGCCGCCTTTGCGATCCGCTAAAAATCGGGCGGGTCATCGCGCGCCCCTTCATCGGCGAGACGGCGAAGGATTTCGTCCGCACGGCCCACCGCAAGGATTTCGCCGTGCCGCCGCCGGACGGCAACCTTTTGCAGCGCGCCGCGAGCGCGGGCCGCGCGATCGTCTCGATCGGCAAGATCGGGGACATTTTTGCCCACCGCGACACCGGCGACGAGCGCAAGGGCAAGAGCAACGACGGCAACGTCGATCTTTTGATCGAAGCGCTGGCGAGGACCCCGGACGGCGGGCTCGTCTTCGTCAATCTGGTGGATTTCGACACTGAATTCGGCCATCGACGCGACGTTCCCGGCTTCGCCGCCTGCCTGGAAGCGTTCGACCGGCGCTTGGGCGAGATCGAGGCCGCGATGCGGCCGGGCGACTATTGCCTGATCACCGCCGATCATGGCAACGACCCGACGTACAAAGGCTTCGACCACACCCGCGAGCACGTGCCGATAATCGCCTTCGGCGCCGGCGCCCCGGCGGGGCCGATCGGGGCGCGCAAGACGCTCGCCGACATCGCGGAGACGATCGCGAGGAAGCTCGGCCTGCCGAAGGGGCCGCATGGGCAGGCTTGGCCAGCATGAGTTTCGCGAGGGTCCCTTCTCCCCGCTCGCGGGGAGAAGGTTAGGATGAGGGGCTTTGGCGGCGATAAACGCGGCCAATCGCCTCGCCGCTCACCCCGGCCCTCTCCCCGCAAGCGGGGCGAGGGAGAGTTGGCCAGCGTGAGCTTTTCGCTCGATCCGCGATTGGGGAACGACACACTTTTCGTCGGCGACCTGCCGCTGTCGCGCGTGCTGCTGATGAACGACGCGCGCTGGCCCTGGCTCATTCTGGTTCCGCGCCGCGAAGCCCTTGTCGAACTGACGGATCTCGAGGCGAGCGACCGCGCGGCGCTCGTGGAAGAGGCGGCTGCGGCGGCGCGCTTCCTCAAGGCGCACGCGAAGGCCGACAAGATCAATGTCGGCGCGCTCGGCAACCTCGTGCGCCAGCTTCATGTGCATGTCGTCGCGCGGACGGTTGGCGATCCGGCATGGCCGGGACCGGTCTGGGGCGTCGGCGGCGCGGTTCTTTATGAAGATGCGCGGGCGGCGTCGCTGATAGCAGCGGTGCGAGGCGGGCTGAGCGCTGTTTAGCCCGCGCCCCGCCAGCTAGGCTCTCCTATTATCGTGACGGTAGCGCCCAATCAGTCGCAATCGCTCAGGCACTGATTGAATAATTCGCAAGGACTGTGCATCGGGGCAACTCCTTCCTGACACTCCTTCTTATCGTTGTACTGGGCGTCGCACTTCGATCGACACGCCGCTTTCGATTGATCATTCTGTGATGGATTTTTCGAAGGCTGGCTCTCCTGACCGGATGCAGGAATAATCAACGACAGCATCACTCCGAACGCCAAAGACGATATCCTGATCATGACGGGAAGGCCTTGTGTCTGGCAGATGGAATGCTACGCCTATCAGGCCATTGACGAAGTGTCGCGTTTGGCCCGCTCAGGCGGAGCAGGGCGACGAGCGCGAGCGCGACAATCGGCGCGTTGCGCAGCGAGGGGGAAAGGATCATAAGAATTCGAGACTAGCGGGCCAGGCGCGGCCCGAAAGCGGCGTGGTCGAGCGGGTCGCCGGGTTCCGCGTCATAGGCAACGGAGGCGGAAATGTCCGACGCATTCCATCAGCGCGAGGACGGGTTCGAGAAGCGGTTCGCCAATGACGAGGCGCTGCGCTTTCGCGCGGTCGCGCGGCGCAACAAGGCGGTTGCGCTCTGGGCCGCCGAGCTGAAGGGGCTGTCGGGAGAGGCGGCCGCGAAATACGCGGAAAATTTTGTCGGCGCCCAGGTCGGCCTCGGCGACGACGCCGTCGCAGCGGCGCTCAGAGAGGATCTGGAGCACGCCAAGATCGACCTATCCGATCACCGCCTGGGCAAGAAGATGGCCGAGGCGATGGCCGAGGCGATCGCGTCGGTCAAGGCCGGCAAGTAGATCGAGGCCTTTACCGCCCGGCGGGACGAGCCAGCGGCGCGAAGGCCGCCGCAACGGTTTCGTACACCTTCCGCTTGAACGGCACGACGAGGTCCGGCAGCCGTTCAAAACGCTCCCACCGCCAGGCGTCGAATTCCGCCCCGTGCTTGCCGTCGGCCGGAAACTGCACGTCGATCTCGGACTCCTGGCCGATGAAGCGAAACAGGAACCATCTCTGCGACTGCCCTCGATAGCGTCCGCCCCAGCGGCCGCGTGCTCCCTCGGGCAGATCGTAATTCAGCCACTCCGGGAGCTCGGCGGTCAGTTCGACCGAGCGCACGTTGGTCTCCTCCCACAGCTCGCGCTTGGCCGCTTCGAGCGGCGCTTCCCCCTCGTCGATGCCGCCCTGCGGCATCTGCCACGACCGTTCGTCCAAGGTTTCGCTGCTCCGCTTGCGCTTGCGATGGCCGATGAAGGCTTCGCCGTCGCGATTGACCAGCGCCACTCCGACGCAGGGGCGATAGGGCAGATCGCTGTTCATTAAGTCCGCTCGGGTTCGAACCGGGCAGCGCCGCCCGGCGGCGCGGACCTTAGCGCGGAAATGGGCGCCGGCGCGACAGCCTCGCCCCCTAGCGCTCAACGGCGGGGGCGGCCTTCGCTTTCATTGCGGCGAGCGCCTGCTGAACGTCGATGATCAGCGGCGCGGGCGCGCTCGCGCCGCCGCCGCGGGTCACCTTCACGCCGCTCGCGGCCTCGATCTGGTCGGCCGTAGGGGCCGGCGCCGGGGTCGGATTGTCGACGGCGGCGGACTTTGGAGGAGGAGCCATCTCCGCGGGGGCCTGCGCAGGTTGGACTTCTGCGCTCGCCGCAAGCGGTGCGACGCGCGGCTGCTCACCGCGCTCGCCGAGGGTGAAGACGGCCATCGCCGCAGCCACGACGGCCGGCGCGGCGAATGGCGTGATCCTCCATCCGGGCCTCGCGGCCGGCCGCGGCTCCGGCTGCAGGAACCCGAGCGGTTCGTACACTTCGTCGCGCAAGGTCGCCAGATCTTCCACGTTCGAAAGCCCGCCTCGTCGGCAATCCGCCGCCCTTGTTGCCAGCCTCAGCTTGCGCGAAGCACACCGGCCCGAAGGCGTTTGACGGCGGCGAAACGAATCCGATAGTCGCATGGGCGACCGATGAAGGATCTCCGATGACGGCCAATTTGATCACCGACGTCGCCGGCGTGCGCGTCGGGTCGGCTGACGACGAGCGCATAGCCTCCGGCGTCACCGCGGTCATCTTCGACGAGCCGGCGGTCGCCTCGATCGCGATCCACGGCGGCGCGCCCGCGGTGCGGGACACCGCGTTGCTCGAGCCGGAGATGATGGTCGAGCAGGTGGACGCGTTCGTTCTGTCGGGCGGCTCCGCCTTCGGCCTCGACGCGGGCGGCGGCGTCATGGCCTACCTGGTCGGGGCCGGGCGCGGCTTCCTGGCCCGCGGGGTGCGGGTGCCGATCGTTCCCGGCGCGAGCCTGTTCGATCTCGCCAATGGCGGCGACAAGGCCTGGGGCAGGCAGCCGCCCTATTGGGATCTGGGCTTTCGCGCGGCCGAAGCGGCAGGCGCGGTTTTCGCCCTCGGAACGGCCGGCGCCGGCTACGGCGCCAATTCCTTCGGCCTCAAGGGCGGCCTCGGATCGGCGAGCGCCGTGTCGGCGCGCGGATTCCAGGTCGGGGCGCTCGCCGCCGCCAATCCGGGCGGCCGCGTTACGCGCGGCGAGAGCCGGCATTTCCTCGCGGCGCCGTTCGAGCGCGACGGCGAATTCGGAGGCCACGGCTTTGGCGAGCAAAATCCGGAGGACGCGTGGGCCATGCGGTTGAGGAGCGACCGTCCCGCCAACACTACCCTCGCCGTGGTCGCCACCGACGCCAGCCTTCCGAAGGCCCAGGTGAAGCGGCTTGCAGTGATGGCCCAGGCCGGCTTCGCCCTCGCCTTCCGGCCCGCGCATTCTCCGGTCGACGGCGACGTCGTTTTCGCCGCGGCGACTGGCCGGTCGACGCAGGCGCCCGAAGTTCGGGATCTCGCCGAGATCGGCATGCTGGCCGCCGAATGCGTGGCCCGTTCCATAGCGCGCGCCATCTACGAGGCGACGCCCTTACCGTTTCCGGGCGCTCTGCCGAGCTGGCGGCAGCGGTTCGGCGGATGACGGTCGCGGCGGCGCGTTCTGGAGGTCCCGCGGCCTGACAGGCGCGATCATCTCAATTGCATGTCTTGGTGGTCAGCAGATCGAGCAGCAGCAGAGGGGGGCATTCCCCTTCGTTGATGCTGCCGTCCTCGCCTGCCCGTACATATTGGATAAGGTCCGCCGCGCCGACGACCGACCCGAGGATCAAGACCGTCATCAGGAAAGCGTCGGCCGCCTTGAGTTCCCCCGCGCGCTGGGCCGCCCGCACATGACGCGAAATCATTTCGAACGGCGTCGGACCTGTCGCCTGCTCGGATCGGGGCTCGCCAAAAAGACAGGCGCCGCCACACGGCAGGTCACGCGCCAGTTCGAACGATCCCCGCACCATGCGCTTGAGCGCGTCCAGAGCCGTTGGTCCGCCGTCCGCGCCATTGCCCTGCGCTCTGCCCGCACGCCAGATCTCCCCGTCGACGCCTCCGTTCTGATTGGAGGCGCTGGCCGTCGTGTCATCGCCTTCTCTTGCCATTGCGCTACTTCCTCGACAGCATCGTCCAATGTCGTCGGCCCGGGCGGAACTGCGCCCCCGGCCGTGTCAGCGCCTCTGCTTCCTCGGCGGTCGATGGGGAACTTCAATTGCCTGCGGCGGCCGGAGGGGACCGGGCCGCTTGCGCGTGCGACCTGCCGCTGTTCTGTGTCCATGGCGCCCCCCATCCCCAGCGCTGGATGTTAACATGTGTTATTACGGCGAGTAAAGAAATCGATTGCAATAGGGGATTCTACGTAGGCGAGTTGCGCGCCTGCAACGCGTCACGCGCGTGGGCCGCGATAGTGCCCGAAGCCGGCGTGGTCGCAACAGGGGGATCCACCGGGAATGGAAGTCGAGCGCAATCCGGCGTTTGCCGCCATCGTGACGAGGACGAGGACGACGGCCGCCGCCATCGCGCATTCCGCGCCCGTAATGTCGCGAAGCAGGTGTTTGAACGCCTTCATCCCGAACGCTCCGAACGGTCGCCGACTGTCGCAGATGTGGGATGAAGGATCGTTACTGGGAGGGCTCTTTCCCTCAAAAACAATATGCCGAAATTCAATCATGGTTGCCGGGTCGTTGCCCGACTTATCCGGGGCACAATCGCCTTGAGGTCTTTCGGGCTTGACCGCCGGACGCGTTTCGGCTCCGCTGCGTCGATGAGGCTCGAGATCGATCGGCGTCGCTTCCTCGCCGGCGCCGCCGCGGCCGCCGTGGTGACGCCCGCCGCCGCCAACGTCACGGCGCCCTATGACTGGGACGTGGCGCCGCCGCGGCAGAGCCGCGAGGCGTTCGTCGAATGGATGGTCCGCAACCGGGGCGAGGATCCGCGCTTTCTAGGGCAGCGCTGGGACCGCCTGCAGCAGATGATCGCCCACCACGACATTTGGGACGAAGCCGACATCCGCGCCTATCTCATGACTCCACGGGAAGAGTTCGTCACCACGGAAAACCTCGACCGCGCGTATGAATGGCATCACCTCAACATCGGCTTCGGCGTCACCATCACCGGCCCGCATACGGTCGCGCGGATGACGAACACGCTTCGCGTGAAACGGAGCGACAAGGCGCTCGAAATCGGCACCGGCTCGGGCTACCAGTCGGCCTACCTCTCCAACCTCACGCCGCACGTCTGGTCGATCGAGATCATTCCGCCGCTCGCGAGGCGCACCCGCGACCTATACGACCGGCTGATCGCTCGCGGCTACAGCGAGTATCGCGCGATCCGCACGCGCAACGCCGACGGCTACTACGGCTGGGAGGAATTCGCCCCCTTCGACAAGATCATCGTCACCTGCGGCATCGACCATATCCCGCCGCCGCTCCTGCAGCAGCTGACCCCGGACGGGATCATGGTCATTCCGGTCGGCCCGCCCGGCGCGCAGCACGTCATCAAGGCGACCAAGAGCCGGTCGGCGGACGGTCGCGTCTCGGTCACCCGCTCCGACATCTACGGCGGCGCGATCATCCCCTTCGTGCCGTTCACCGGATCGCATTCCACGTGATGGAGGCCAGGCGTTTCCGATAGCCGGCCCGATAGTCCAAACCGGAAGGCTCGGGCGACTCCCGTCCCAACCCGCCCAACCAGGCGACGGATGCGCGTCCAATACAGCGGCGCGCAAATGCGCCGCCTTCAGCTGACCCCGATCAGGATGCCGGCGGCGAACACCAGCGCCCCGCCGACCATCACCTTGGCCGCGGCCGACAGCGGCGGCACGTCCATGAAGCGCCACTGCACCCACGAGATCGCGATGAGTTCGACCACGACCACGCAGACGGCGACGACGGTCGCCGTATAGAAAGACGGGATGAGGAAGGGGAGGGTGTGGCCGATCCCTCCGGCGACCGTCATCAGGCCGCAGACGAGGCCGCGCAACAGGGGCGCGCCGCGGCCCGACAGCTTGCCGTCGTCGGCGAGCGCCTCGGCGAAGCCCATCGAAATGCCGGCTCCGACCGATGCGGCGAGGCCGACCACGAAAGCGTTCCAGGGATTGTGGGTCGCGAACGCCGCCGCGAACACCGGCGCCAGCGTCGACACCGAGCCGTCCATCAGGCCGACGAGGCCCGGCTGGATGATCTGCAGGATGAAGCGCCGGCGCTCGAGCTCCTCTTCCGAATGCCGGGCGCTCGGAGTCAGCACCTCTTTCTCCAGCACGGCCACCCTGTGGTCGTGCCTCTCCTCGACCTCGGCGAGGTCGCCGAGCAGCTTGCGGATCGAGGCGTCGGAGGCGCGCGTGATCGCCTGGCGGTAAAAACGTCCCGCCGCGCGCTCCATGTCGTGGGCGTGCGCGCGGACGGCCTCGAGGTTGAGCGGGCGGATCTGCCAGACCGGCTGTTGCGGGATGTAGCCCCGGATGTCCTGGCGGCGGATGAGCGGGATGTGCTCGCCGAACTTGGACACGAAAAGGTCGATCAGCCGGCGCCGGTGCTCATTCTCTTCGGCCGCCATTTCCGTGAACACTTTTGCGCTCGCCGGATAGTCTTCGATGAGCCCATCGGCGAAGTCGGCGTAGATGCGGCTGTCCTCCTCCTCGTTGCTGATGGCGAGGGCCAGCATCTCGCGCTCGGAAAGATCGTCGAAATTGCGCATGGCTGCATCCTCTGATGGTCTGCGCGGAGTCCTACTGCAGCTTGGTGTAGAGCAGGCGCACGCCCGCCTGCGCGCCGTTCGGCCGCGGGAGCCGATGGAAGCGGCGTATGTAGAGGGCCGGGCTCGCCGGGGTCAAGGCGACACGGGGCATTGCGCTAACGCTCGGCAATTGCCACAGCATTTGTCGGAACTCGAGAGGGGCTTCGCTTCATGTCGCGGTCATCACGTTTCGTGGGGATGCGGTGCATGTCATCAGCTTCCGCAAGGCCAATTCCAGAGAGATCGAGCGTTATGCCGAAGAAAGAAAACGACCCGGCCTCTCGGCCGGATGGCGAGAACCCGGAGTGGACCCGCGAGGACTTTAAACGGGCGCGGTCGGCGCAGAACCTGATCGGCGAGATCTTCGGGCCGGAAGCAGCGCAGGCCGTCACCCAGCGGCGCGGCCGTCCGCGAAAAGTTAGGCCGAAGATCAACCAGACGCTTCGACTCCACGCCGATGTGGTGGAAGCATACCGGCGGCAGGGCCGAGGTTGGCAAACACGCATCAACGCCGTGCTGCGCGAGCACATGAACGATCGCCGAAAATAGGCCTGTTCTCGCCGCTTTGCCGCGCCGCGACCGCGGCTTGTCATCCCCATTTGCCTGCTCTAGACGGAGAATCGCTCCTGATTCCGCATTTTTTCGCGGGCGCGAGCCTGATTTTTCGCCTCGCAAGTCGGCGGTCGTGGCCAAAGTTCCCTCAATCGACCGGTTCAACCGGATCGTCATCAAGGTCGGCTCGTCGCTGCTCGTCAATTCCGCGCGCGGGGCGGTGAAGCAGGCCTGGCTCGAGGCGCTGGTCGAAGACGTCGCCGAGCTGCACCGGCGGAGCGCGAACGTGCTCGTCGTGTCGTCCGGGGCGATCGCCCTCGGGCGGACGGTCGCCGGCCTGCCCAAGGGCGCGCTCAAGCTCGAGGACAGCCAGGCCTCCGCCGCGATCGGCCAGATCGCGCTGGCCAGCGCCTGGTCGCGGGCGCTGCACAGCCACGGGATCGTAGCCGGGCAGGTGCTCGTCACCCTGCAGGATACGGAAGAGCGGCGGCGCTACCTCAATGCCCGAGCGACGCTCGGCCGCCTCGTCGCCATGCGCGCCATTCCGGTCATCAACGAGAACGACACGGTCGCGACGAGCGAGATCCGCTACGGCGACAACGATCGGCTCGCCGCCCGCGTCGCCACCATGGCGAGCGCCGACCTGCTCATCCTGCTCTCCGACGTCGACGGCCTCTACGATGCGCCGCCGTCCAGCAATGCGCACGCAAAATTCCTGCCGGTCGTCGAGAAGGTGACGCCGGAGATCGAGGCGATGGCCGGCGGGGCCGGGTCCGAACTGTCGCGCGGCGGGATGCGCACCAAGATCGAGGCCGCCCGCATCGCGACCGGCGGCGGCACGCACATGGTCATCGCCGACGGGCGGGTCGCCCACCCGATCGCCCGGATCGCCGAGGGCGGACGCTGCACGTGGTTCCTCACGCCGTCGAACCCGATCGCGGCGCGCAAGGTCTGGATCGGCGGGTCGCTCGAATTGAAGGGGGCGGTGTTCGTGGACCCGGGCGCGGCCGCGGCGCTCGCCGGCGGCAAGAGCCTGCTGCCGGCCGGCGTCACCCGGATCGAGGGCGTCTTCTCGCGCGGCGACTGCGTCGCCATCCGCGACGAGCGGGGAGCGGAGATCGGCCGCGGGCTCGTCGCCTACGATGCGCTGCACGCCGAGCGCATCCGCGGCCGCAAGTCGCGCGACATCGCGCATATCCTGGGAACGCCGGGCCGGGCTGAAATGATTCACCGCGACGACATGGCGCTGGCGGAGCGGTGAGGCTTGGACTTGGCTTTGGGCCGATCGGCGTGTTCCCCTTCTCCACGAAGTTGGGGAAGGTGGCGCGTAGCGCCGGATGGGGTGTGGAGATGAGTATCCTGCCGCGCAAGGCGCTGGCCGCGCTCGCCAGGCTACGCCTCCGCCTGCGCGCCAGCGAATTGGGCCTGGTCGCGATCGCGATCGCCGTCGGCGCGCTGGCCGGCCTCTGCGTCGCCGCGATGACGTCGATCGTCGACTTCGCCCATGTGCTCATCTACGGAATCCCCTTCGACGTGCGGCTCAGCGCCGCCGCGCGAGTCCGGCCGGTCGCAGCCTTCGCCGCGCCGATGCTTTCCGGGCTCGCGCTCGGCTCGATCGACGCCTGGCGGTCGCGCAAAAAACTGCCTGCGTCGGTCGACCCGGTCGAGGCCAACGCGCTGCGCGGCGGGCGCATGTCGCTTTCCGACAGCGCCCTGGTCGCCCTCCAGACAGTGATGTCGAACGGCTGCGGCGCCTCGGTCGGATTGGAGGCGGGCTACGCCCAGATCGGCGCGGGCCTGGCCTCCTGGCTGGGGCTCGACCTGCGGCTCCGCCGACAGGATCTGCGCATGCTGGTCGGCTGCGGCGCAGGCGCCGCCATCGGCGCGGCGTTCGGCGCGCCTCTGACCGGCGCCTTCTACGCGTTCGAGCTCATCATCGGCGCCTATACGCTGGCCAATGTGGTGCCTGTCTTCGCCGCGACGCTCACCGCGGTGCTGGTCACCAAGGCGATCGTCGGCGCGCCTTACGTGATCAACGCGCCCGACGCGCCGGTCCTCAACTTTCTTCACTACGGGGCCTTGATCGGGCTCGGCTTCGTCGCGGCCGCGGTCGGCGTCGGGGCGATGCGGGCGGCGGCGCTGATCGAGCGCGCCTTCCGCGCGGTCGTCCCCTCGCGCATCCTGCGCCCGGTGGCGGGCGGCGCGTTGATCGGCGCCCTGGCGCTGTACACCCCGCAGATCCTGGGCGCGGGGCACGGCGCCCTCGGCCTCGATTTCTATTGGCCGCTGACGGCGACCGAGCTCGCGGTCCTCATCCTCTTGAAGCTGTTCGCCAGCATGGCGTCGCTGGCGTCCGGCTTTCGCGGCGGCCTGTTCTTCGCTTCGCTGTTCGTCGGCTCCCTCCTCGGCAAGCTTTACGCCGTCGTCATCAACCTGCTTTTTCCGTCCCTCGGGCTCGATACGATCGCCTGCGTGCTGGTCGGCATGGGCGCGCTCAGCACCGCGATCGTCGGCGGGCCGCTGACCATGACCTTCCTCGTCCTCGAGAGCACCGGCAATCTCGGCATCGCCGGCGCCGTGCTCGCCGCCTCGATCAACACCACCCTCGCGGTGCGGGCGACCTTCGGCTATTCGTTCACCACCTGGCGGCTGCACCTCAGGGGCGAGACGATCCGCGGCGGGCAGGACGTGGGCTGGCTGCGCGAGCTGACGGTGGCGAAGATGATGATCCCCTCGCCGCCGGTCTTTCCGGCCGAGGAAAGCGTCCGGGCGTTCTGCGACGCCCATCCGCTCGGCAGCGCCAATGTCGTGGTCGCGGTCGGCGAGGACGGCCGCTACGCCGGGCTCATCCACGTGCCGGAGGCGCACGCCCATGCGCTGAAGGAAGGCGACGACGGCGGGCCGGTCGGCCTGATCGCGCGGCAGCAGGCGACGGCCCTCCATCCCGACGACGACGTGCGTTCGGCGCTCGAGCTGTTCGGCGCCGCGCATGAAGACACGCTGGCAGTGACGTCGCGCGAGACCGGCCATGTCGTCGGCATCCTCGGCGAGGCCTTCGCCGCCCGCCGCTATGCGCAGGAGACCGACGGGGCGATGCGCGGCGTGCTCGGAGGCGGTTGAGCGCTACGGTCTGACCCGCGCCGCAGCCCTCGACGAACCGGCCCTTGCTTCCAGAGGATAAGCCCCGAATGCATATTCGGCATCGAACTCGCCGGACATCCGTCCGGCCCGCCCCGCCAGGCCGAGTTTGAAACGGCGTTTAGGACGTCGCATAAAGAGACGAGCGAAGCGCTTTCCACCACAGGCGCCCCGCGGCCGACATGTTCTCATCGCTCCGAATGTGCGCGAACCCGTCGTCGACAAACAGCGTCGACAGATCGGGCCCCCTGGCGACATTGGCGTCGTCGGCCCATTCGGCTCCAATCGCGGTGTTGATCGCATCGATCGCGGATTGGGGTGCAATCGTTCCGCCTGATTGCAGTTTGGCCGGTACAAGCCGGACGCCGAGGTCGGCGTGCACCGCTGCGGCGAGGGCGGCAAGCGCCTTGCGATAGGCTTGCTCCGGCATCAGGGCATGCGCGTCCGTTTCTCCCTGGTGCCACAGAACGGCGCGGACGCCGCCGACTGCTTTGGCTCGCGCGACCATCGACCCGTACAAGGTGCGGCGGTCCGAACGGTCGCGTGCGTTCGGCTGCCACATCGCAATCGACGAGTCGCCCAGGGCGCAGGGGATGAACGCGACCGGGACGCGCTCGTTCGCCAGGATGTGAGACGCCAGGATCGGCCAGTATGAGCCGCCCGGACGCCCCTGGCTCGCGCGGACCGCGTTATGGTCGGATTCCTCATTGCTGATGGCGTCCACCTGATTGACGGTGGAGTCCGTCGGATCTGTGAGGTTGCGCCACTGCTCGTCATTGCCGAACAGGCTCGCGGAGACTCCGCTCGGGACATAGGACTGGGGGTTGAGCGCCCTGCCGCTCGCGTTCGATTGTCCCGCAATGACGTACACATCGCCGATCCCGACTTGCGGCACGGTCACTGCAACCGCCGGCTCTGCCTTCAGGCGTACGGTGAGAGAGCCCTGACCTGCGGCCTGATTGGATAGTGACCCGGAAAAGCGGCCTGCGCCGGCGTTGGCCGCGATGACCTGAAACGGCGCGCCATTGAAGCTCGCTTCGATGTCGAAGGCTCGCCTTGCGAGCAGGGAGCCTGATATCTGAACGGTTCCATGGTCTCCGTCCCGCTGAATGACTTGATACTGGACCGGACTGGCGATGGTCAGCAGGGGCGACGATCCGTCCAGCGGAGCCTGATCGGCATGCGCTTTGGTCATCTGCGCAACCTGCACTCCAGAGAACACACACACGAACAACGCAAGAAAGAGCCTGGAGATCACGAGCATGGGAGTTTTTGAAATATCCTGAAGCATCCGCGGGGAGCTGGGCATGACGATCGTTCTCGCCCTCCTCGGCGCTCCCTATGCGGCGACGGAGGCGCTTTTGCGGTCCATATCAAGACAGATTTCTGGCCTCTGTTGGTCGGCTGGCGGGTCAGGCGGTTGTCAGGACGGCTGCGCCCGCGTCTTCAACGCCTCGCACGCCTCGTCCAAGCCGGCCTGCACCCGGCGCCGTTGGTCCTCCGTCGAAAGCGCGGCGCACCCACAGTCGGCAGCGAGCTTCGCCTCGCGCAGCAGCAGGCGGCGATCTTCCGGCCGCCTCGTCTGACGGGCCAATCCGGCGATCGCGCGGAGCAGGTGCTCGATCACCGCGACGCTGTTGGCCCCGTAGGAGCGAATGGGGTCAAACGCGAGATGGACCAGCTCGTCCAAGCCGACGGGCTGCTCCAGCAAACGCGGCTTGCCGTTCTTTCCGCGCCGCACGCCGGTCGGCGGCTCGGCTCGGGCCAGATCCGCCAGCGCGTCTACGAGCCAGTCCGTGCAGCCCATTGCGGTCATCGGGTCATTGATGCCGGCGGATAAAGCCCGCTCCGCGATTTCGGTAAGCTGTCGGACGCCGTACCGAACGTCCTGTATGGGTGTGCGGCTCCTCCCGACACTGAACGCCGCCCACAGTTTCTTTTCGACCTGCTCGGACAGGCGATCTGAGTCGGACCATGCCTCGACAACGGCTTCGCCTTTGGACACGAAGTCGCCCGGGCGGGCAACCATGCGGATCACGAGGTCGTACGCGTCGGCGGCTTCAACCAGTTTGTCGCGGTCCACGTACTGGACGTAGCCCGCCTTGGTAGACCTTACGATACGAGCTTCGCCCGACGGCGCTGCGGCCTCGGTCTGCGGCGGGGCGGCGCCCGGCCCCGGCGGCGAGGGAGGGCGCAGCCGTGCGATGTCCCCCTTCAGCTCCGCGGCGACGGTCGCAATGAGGCTTTCGGCCTGCATCGCGTCCGCCAGGTGATTGATGAAGTAGATCAGAACGCCGATGCTCGCCGCGGCGAGAAACACGGCGCAGGTGACAGAGAGGTTGGGCACGAAGCTGCTGTCGCCTTCGGCCTTTCCTTGCACGGTCCGAAGGATCAGGAGGGAATAGAGAAAGGTTGCAACAAAAGTCCCGAGCACCACTTGGTTGCCGATGTCGCGGGTAAAGTTGCGGAGCAGCCTCGGCCCGAACTGCGTGCTGGCCAAGGTCAGGGCTGCGATGGTGATCGAAAACACCGTTCCGGCGACGGTGATCATGGATTCCGCCACCGTCGACAGCACCGAGCGGGCGCCATCAGCCTGCCCGGACCAGATCCAGCTGATCTCCTGGGCCACCTTGGATCCGATCGGTCCGCTGTCCAACCTGAGCGTGCCGATCGACAGGCCCACCGCGGCCAGCGCCATCAACGTCGGCACAAACCAGAAGCTTGTATGCAGGTACTCCCAAATTGCGCGGAGGCGCGAGTTCACGGGCGCGCTCCTTTCCGTCCCCGATGGCTCGCATGCTCTCGAATGTTCAGCGCGCAAAGGGCAGCGAATGCCATCCGTGCAGATCCAGGGTCGTCGCCTTGCTGATGTCGAGGCCCCCCACGGATGTGGGGTTCCCGCAACGTAGACTGCCCCAAGGGCAAATGGTTCCAAGTGCTGAAGCAAGCTGAAAGACTCGGCGCGCCGAGAATCGTGCCCCGGCTCCGTACCAAGCAAGACGCTCTTTGCCGTCCACTCTCGGAACAAAGACTTCAAACTTCTGTTGACCGATCACGATGGACCGGCCCTCCACCCGGTCGCCCAAGACGACTGAGCGACTTCAATGCCAGAAAAGCCTGTTGGCCCAAGCAAATTCGACGCCCTGACCGGAATTCGCGCCTTCGCCGCCGCGTGGGTCGTCAGCTTTCATTATATTCTCGGACCGTTCGGCGCTCTCGGAGGGCCTCAGATTTCGAAGTTCGTCGACGTGGGTTACCTCGGCGTCGACCTTTTTTTCATTCTCAGCGGCTTCGTCATCTGCCACGTCCACGCCGAGGAGCTGGCGCAACCGTCTCCCCGCAAGTTCGCGCGCTTCATGAGTCTCCGTTTCGCCCGCCTTTATCCGGTTGATCTGTTCTCGCTGTTGTTGCTTGCAGCGTTGCTCTGGCTGCGGCCGTTATGGGGGGACACGCAGATCAACCCGGCCAACTACACCGCGGGCCACCTCCTTCTCCAACTGGCGCTCATCCAGGGGTGGGTCTTCAACAATGACGTCACCTGGAACTATCCTTCGTGGTCGGTTAGCGCCGAGTGGTTCTGCTACCTGCTGTTTCCGGCTGTCGCGGTCATCATGACGCGCGTCAGCGCTCGCGGTACGGTGACGGCGAGCCTTCTCGTGCTCGCGACAATCGCCGCCATCTACTGGACGGTGTTCGGCGGGAGCCTCAACCAGGCCGTCGGCCCGTGGTCGCTTATTCGCGCTGCCCCCGAATTCGCCCTCGGCTGTCTTCTCTGCCGGCTGGTCCACAATGTCGACATGCGCAACTGGCCGTGGCTGGCGATCGTGACCGCTTTCGCCGCCCTTTGGGTCGCGTCATTCTGGACCGTACTGCCGATTGGATTGTTCGCGATCCCGTTGTTCGTGGTGCTGGTCCTCGCGTGCAGCATCCCGCAGAATTCGGTGTCGGCCTGGTTTGGCGCGCGGCCGATCGTCGCAGTCGGAGCTGCAAGCTACTCGCTCTACCTGATGCAAGCGCCGGTCCAAATGGCCGTAAGGGTGCTCAGGCCTTACGTGTCGATCGCGCATCCGTTGCGCGACGCCGGCATCATCGCGTTCTACCTGGTGCTGCTGGCGATCCTGACAGCGCTCGTCCACGTCTGGGTGGAAAATCCATCCCGCCGGATCTTGCGTCGCGCAATTGATGCCTGGTTCGGGCTGCGCCGCGAAGGAGCAGCCATGCCTGGCGCTGACGGCGAGGCGGCGCCCTTGGAGGCGCCGGCGCCCGTTGAGGCGCCCGTCTTTGCACGCGATGACCGTGGCTGACGGGCAAACCGCGGCCATTCCGGCGCGCTCCTTCAGGACGTCTGGGCGCCGCTGCTCTGTTGTAACGCTTTGATACTGGGGGTTCCGGGTGAAATCCCCGGAAGCCGTTGGAAGCTCTCGGAAGGATGGCGGACCGCCTGCATCCAGAGCCCGCCCATGGCGAGGGATGATTCCAGTCGATCGCAAGCTCTGTAAAGCGGCTCCTGAAGCAGCGAAATCGCCCCGGCAATCCAGGCCAAGGCGCCGCCGACGGTTTCAAGCCTTGGTCGCGCGCCAGCGGGCGTAGATGTAATAGGCGAAGCCTGCAGCGAGCAATCCGACGACGATCCAATCAAAGCGGTGGAAGAAGCTTTGCACGGCCGGATTCGTGTTCCACGCCTTGCCGAGCCGAAAGCCGAGATAGGCGAGGGCGAAACACCACGGACAGGAACCGACGAATGTATAGAGCTGAAAACGGACGAACGGCATGTGGGTGATCCCGGCGGGGAGCGAGATGAACGTGCGCACGATTGGCAGCAGCCGGGCGATGAACACCGATGCGCCGCCGTAACGGGCAAAAAACCTGTCGACCAGCTCGAGCTCGCGACAATTCAACAGCACGTAGCCGCCCCAACGCAGCACAACCGCCCGGCCGCCGTAGGCGCCTGCCAGGTAGGCCGCCGTTGAGCCTAGATTGCAGCCGATCGCGCCGGCGATCGCGGCGCCGATCAGGCTGAAGCGGCCTGTCGACGCCAGATAACCGGCGAAGGGCATGATGATCTCCGACGGCAAGGGAATGCACGCCGACTCGAGCCCCATGAGGCCGACCACGCCGGCGTAACCGAGGGTCGAGATCGTCGCCACGAGCCAGGAAAAGATTGCGCCGCTCATGTCCCGTCAACGTCCGACGCGCGTTCCCGGCGCCCGTCCTGCGCGGAACATCCTCGCCGACGTGACGTTTGCCGCGGGCGAACCGGGCAGGGCTCGTTCCGCATCAATGCTCTCAAGCCGATCCGCGAGCACATGCCGAGAATCGAACATGTCGTCGTCCTCATGCTCGAGAACCGCTCCTTCGACAACGTGCTCGGGCAGCTTTACCCGAAGAGCGAGCAGTTCGACGGGATCGACCTGACGGAGACCAATCCGTGGCACAAGCCGGACGGAACCGTCGAAAAAGTCAGAACCTGGACAAGCGACGGACCCAGGGCGCCCCTCCTTCCGGACCTCGACCCGGGCGAGCTGTTCGACGATATCAGCATGCAGATTTTCGGTTTGGGCGGCGCCGCGCGAGGCCGACCGACCATGACGGGGTTCGTCGACAATTACATGCGCCAGCCGCCGGAGCAGTACGGCTCTCTGTTGCAAGCGCCGCCGCCTCCGCCCAGCGCCCTGCATCCCGAGTCCATCATGCACCAGTACGCCCCGGCGCATGTGCCGGTGATCAGCGCGCTCGCCAAGGCGTTCGGCGTCTCCGATCGGTGGCATGCCTCGGCGCCCTGCGAAACCTGGCCGAACCGCTATTTCCTGCATGCCGGAACGGCGGGCGGCTACGTCAACAACGAACGTTCCCATTTTCCCTACCGCTGGCCGCGATTTCTCCCGACCATCTTCCGCCGGCTCGATCGTCGCGGCTACAGCTGGAGGGTCTACTTTCATGACCTGCCGCAGGCGGCGACGCTGGTCGATCTGTGGCCGAAAATCCCGACCCGCTTCTGCCTGTACGACGCCGAATTCGAGCGCCACGCGCTGAGCGGCAGGCTGGCGAACTACAGCTTCATCGAACCGCGCTATTATCCCAGCCGTTGGGTGCAGTCGCTCCCCAACGACCAGCACCCGCCCCATGACGTCCGCCATGGCGACAGCCTCATCGCCAAGGTCTACAACGCGGTCCGCGCCGCGCCCACCTGGGACCGAACCCTGCTCGTCATCCTCTATGACGAGCACGGCGGCTGCTACGATCACGCGCCGCCGCCGGCGGCCGTTCCGCCAGGCGGCCCTTATCCGGACGGATTCCGGTTCGACCGCTACGGCGTCCGCGTTCCGGCCGTGATCGTCTCGCCGTTCGTAAAGCCTGGCAGCATCATCCGGCCAGCGGCGCAGCCGGGCGGCGAACCGGCGTATCCGTTCGACCACTGCTCCATCCAGGCGACTTTGCACAAGCTGTTCGATCTCGGGCCGCCCTTGACGCCGCGGGTCGCCGCGGCGCCGGATCTCATGTCGGCGCTGACGCTGGCGGCGCCGGACAACGGCGGACCTGAATCGATTGTCGCCGAAGAGCCGAAAGCGTCCCGGGAGGAAGTCCGGGCCTTGGCGCGCCGTCCCCACAACCATCACCAGGCGAACCTGCGCAGCCCGGCGCAACTGTTGCCGGGGGCCGCCGCACGCGCCGTCGGCCAAATCCGCAAACTTGGCGCCAAGGCCACGCCCGGACGCTCCCGCCCGCCGCGCTGAATTTTTTGGCAACTGCTTGCCGCGCCAGCCCAAGCCGGGCAGACTTCGAATCAAACAGGTTCGGCGAGCGCGGGGCAAGGAAAGACTGCGGCATGAGGTTTCTCGTTCTGCTCATCCGGCGCCTGCTGGTCGTCGCGCTCGGCATCTTCGCCGTCTGGTTCATCGTCTTCGTCGTCTTCAGGGTCGCCGACCACCGGCTTCCGTGGATTCTCGCGCTGGCGCTGACCTATGGCCTCGCGGCCTATGTCATTCTGCCGCGGATCGTGCACATGAGCCTCAAGATCATGCAGCGCAAGAGCGTGCCGAGCTTCACGCTGACCGGCGACGGCTTTCCAGGCGACCCGGTCAATCTCGCCCTCGTCGGCACGCTCGCCGAGCTCGGAGCCGCTTTCGCCGCCGCCGGATGGATCGCAGCCGACCCGCTCGGCCTGAAAAGCTCATGGGCGATGGTCGTGGCCTTCGTGTTCAACCGGCCTTACCCCGCCGCGCCGTTCAGCACGCTCTATCTGTTCGGCCGCGGGCAGGACGTCGGTTTTCAGAAGGCGATCGATGGCAGTCCGCGCAAGCGCCATCACGTTCGCTTCTGGGCGCTGAGCGTCGAGCGCGCCGAAGACACCGTCAACACCGCCGCCTTCTGGCTGAACGCCGACCGCCCGCCGTTCGAGGAGACCGTGCTCTGGGTCGGCGCCGGCACCAGGGACACCGGCTTCTCGCTGACGAAATTCACTTTTCAGGTCACTCACGCGACCGACAGCGACGCCAATGCGGAGCGCGATTTCATCCTCGGCGAGTTGAAGCGCCCCGGCGCGATCAGCGATGTGACCTGGCGCCGGGAGGGCGAGCGCCTGAACCTCGGCCGCGTCAACCACTACGTCGCCGACGGCGAAGTGGCGGTGGCGAGGCTGGCGTCTCTCGTGGCCGCTTGAGCGTGGTCGACGACCTTCGACTGGCGATAACGAAACTGCCAGTGTGCACAAAGTGGACGCCGTGGACCGAACTGGACGTTGGGCGCCGTTGCGATCTAAGACTGGTCAGGCCCGCGAATCCGAAAAACGCCCTTCGTCGAGACAAAGATCGTGAAACGTCAACCGAGCGTCGAAGAAGAACTTCTCGCCTATCTAGATCGCGTTACGCCGCGGCGCCGCCTCAAGAAACGCAACGTCGCCATCGTAAGTCATTTCTACGGCTTCGGGGATTCGCAATGGCCCACCCTGGAATCGACGGCGGAGAGATTTGGCGTCGGCACACGGGAGAGGGTGAGGCAGATCCTCAACGAGGCTTTCTGGGATTTCGTATCCCCGTCCGACCTGCCCAGGCTGCGGGCGTGCGCTGCTCTTCTCGAATCGAAGAAGGCATGGATCGGGGGCGACTTCCTCGCAGCGATGTCGGACTGCGGTTACTCGTCTGCTCGTCTCAGCACGCCCGGTTTGTTGAACCTGATGCACGATCTTTCGCTCTGCGATCAATATGAACTGTACAACTACAGCTTCATGAGGATCAGCCGAGCGGACATCGATACGGAGCCGAATTGTTTTGTTATCGAATCGAAAGCGGCCAACGAGCTGAGGATAGCTTTGCACGTCGCGCGGACGTTGCCCGGCCAGTTGGGGCTCGCCAATACGCGGTACCTGGCGGAACTGTTCAAAAACATCGATTTGAATGTTCTGGTCACGGCGCTCCGTTGGGACCCCAACGCCTGGATGGAGCCGGACGGCGAAGACTACTGGTACAGTCTGGAGAACCGAGAGAACACTCTGATAGGCATGGCCGAAAAGGCGTTCGCGCTGGCGGATGAGATCGATTGTTCCCGACTCGCTCAGTGCTTCTCCAACGCCTTGAGGGCGAGATCGCTGAGATACGCATATCCCGATCCGGACCGCATCCTGCGTTTCATTCGGGGATCGAGGCACTTCAGCTGCGGGAAGCGTAACGCTCGTTTCCTCGGCGAGCGGGGAGAGCTCACGAGCATACAAAAGGCGATCGTCCGGTACTTTCGAGAAAAGCCCACAGCCAGTTGGCAGGAGATCAGCTCCCACCTGTATGCCGCCGGCTTCGGCAAAGTGCTGGTCTCAAAGGCGGTGATGCAGTCGCCTCTGGTCTGCGTGGACCGCGCCGGCGGGCGGGGGCGCTACACCTATAGTCTGATCACCCACGGCTCGAAGGCGGTTGCGCGAGAAGTAGCCGACATGGTCGGTTCCCCTGCTGGAAAAGATTGAAGGCCGCGGATCGGACCCCGCCCGGCGCCTCTGCGGCGATCGTCACTCCCACCGCCCATGGCGCATGGTCACGACCTCGATGCGGCCGTGCGGCGGGCCGAACCAGCCCGACATGACCCAGCTCGTGAGACTGACGATGATCGACGCGAGGATCGCCGACCCCAGGCCGGCGACGACGAAGCCCGGCAGGAAATAGGCCACGAGCTCGATCATCAGCCCATTGATGACCAGCAGGAAGAGCCCGAGCGTCAAGAGCGTGATCGGGAAGGTCAGGATCACCAGGATCGGCCGCACGATCGCGTTGACGACGCCGAGCAGAAGCGCGGCGGCGATCAATGCCCCGGGGGTGAGGATGTGGATCCCGGGGACGATCTGCGAGGCGAGCCAAAGGCCGATCGCCACCACGGCCGCGCGGATGAGAAATCCAGCCATGTCGACTCCTATCATGCTCAAGATTTAGGGATGCGGCGGGGAATTCGCCAGAGACAGCGATTTCTTCCCCGGGAGAAGGCGGCCCCGGGTGTAAAAAGCAAAGGCGTGGAACGTCGCGCCGCGCACTCAATTGGTGGAGCAGGCGATCGCTAGAGTATTCTCGGGCCGGAACCCGTGCAGCCGACGTCGTTGCGATTGCTGTTCAACAAACAAAGTTTGGAGCGCCTCGCCATGGCTTTGCCCGACCATTACGACGTCATCGTCATTGGCAGCGGGCCCGGCGGAGGGTCGGTCGCGCACCGCCTGGCGCCGACGGGCAAGCGCATCTTGATGCTCGAGCGGGGCGGCTACCTGCCTCGCTCGCGCGCCAATTGGGACGCCAAGACTGTGTTTGTCGACGCCGCCTACCAGGCGACCGAAACCTGGTTCGGGAAGAACGGCGAGGCGTTCCATCCCGGGCTGCACTACTGGGTCGGCGGCAACTCCAAGATGTACGGGTCGGCATTGTTCCGCCTTCGGGAGCGCGATTTCGGCGAACTCCATCACAAGGGCGGCGTCTCACCCGCTTGGCCGCTCGGCTACGACGCGTTCGAACCCTACTATAGTGAGGCCGAGGCGCTGTTCCACGTGCATGGGCTGCGCGGCGAGGATCCCAACGAGCCTTGGTCGAGCAGGCCCTATGCCTATCCGCCGGTCAGCCATGAGCCTCGCATTCAGGAGCTCAACGACAAGCTCACTGGGCTCGGGCTGCATCCGTTCCACCTGCCGCTCGGCATCCTCCTCGACGAGCGCGACGGCAAGCCGACGCCGACCAGCCCTTGCATCCGCTGCGACGCCTTCGACGGGTTTCCTTGTCCGGTCAACGCGAAGGCGGACGCGCAAGTGATCTGCATCGACCCGACGCTCGCCGCCCACCCCAACTTCACGCTGCTGACGGGCGCCTACGTGTCGAAGCTCGAGACAGACCCTTCGGGCCACGCGGTCAATCGGGTTCACGTGACCCGCGACGGGCAAGAGGAGCGATACTCGGCCGATATCGTCGTCGTCGCCTGCGGCGCGCTGAGCTCGGCCCTTCTGCTGCTCCGTTCGGCGTCGGATGCGCATCCCCGCGGACTGGCGAACGGATCGGACCAGGTGGGGCGCAACTACATGCGTCACAACATGTCGATCCTGATGGCGCTCCTGAAGGAGCCCAACCGCACGGTCTTCCAGAAGACCCTCGCGGTGAGCGATTATTACTTCAATTCGCCGGACTGGGACTATCCGTTGGGGCTGATCCAGATGTGCGCCACCTCGCACGGCGAGCAGATTCGAGGCGAAGCGCTCCCCTCCTGGCTGTCCTTCCTGCCGGAGACGCCGTTCGAGACGATGGCCGAGCACTCGATCGATTTCTGGCTGCAAAGCGAGGACCTGCCGCGGCCCGAAAACCGCATTTACTACGACGGCGACAAGGTCGTGCTCGACATCAACGAGAACAACATGGAGGCCGCCCACCGGCTGAAGCGGAAGCTGGAGGATTTGCTCGAGCCCATCGGGGCGCAAAAGCATCTGTTCGAGCGGCGCCTCTATCTCGGCAAGAACATTCCGATCGGCGGCACCGCGCACCAGGCCGGCACTTGCCGGTTTGGGACCGATCCGGCCGCTTCGGTGCTGAACCTCGACTGCCGGGCGCACGAGGTGGACAACCTCTATGTCGCCGACGCCAGCTTTTTTCCGTCGATCGGGGCGGTGAACCCGACGCTGACCATCATCGCCAACGCGCTCCGCGTCGCCGACCACATCGCGGGCCGGCTCAACGGGTAATTCTTCGTGTCAACAAAGGATCTCGAAACCGGCCGCTACCCCGCCCAGCGCGAGCAGGGCAGTCCCGGAACGGGCGCCTCGAGCGCGATGATGCCGCCGTCGAGCGGGTATCTTGCCGCGTCCTTGTCCGCGATTCCCCACCGCCCCGAGGTGACGAAGAGCGTCTTCAGGTCAGGGCCGCCGAACGCGGGCATGGTCGGGAACGTGAACGGCAGCCGAAGCTCGCGCTCGACCTTGCCGTCGGGATCGAACCGGACGAGCTTCCCCTGGCCGTTGATGGCCGACCAGTAAAAACCGTCGCGATCGACCTCGGCGCCGTCGGGGCCCGGCGGCCCCTCGACCTTGGCGAACAGTCGGCCGCCCGACGTCTCGCCCGCCTCCGGGTCGTAGTCCCAGGCAAAAATCTCGCCGGTCTCGGTGTGGCTGTGATACATGGTTTTGCCGTCCGGGCTCCACGCCAGGCCGTTCGACAGCGCCGAATCCTTGTCGTGGGCAACGAGGCGGTCGCCGTCGAGCCGCCACAGCGGCGCCTTGTCAGGCCCGGGATCGCCCACCTGCGGCGGCAGGGAATGGCGCATCGGCCCGACCCAAAACCGCCCGGCGCGATCGCACTTTCCGTCATTGAGGAAGAAACGGCGCGGGTCGTAGGGGGCGGGCGCCAGCATCGACAGCGCCCCGGTCGCGAGCTCGAACCGATAAGCGCCCGTGCGCAGCCCGACGAGCACGCTGCCCTCCGCCGCGCCGCCGCCGAGCGCAAAGCTGCCGATCCAGGCCGGCATGGTCCAGCTCTCGTCGACGCCGGTTTCCGGATCGAGCCGGTGCAGCGCCGGCTCCTGGATGTCCACCCAGTAGAGCCGGCCCGCGCGCTCGCACCAGACGGGGCTTTCGCCGGTAATCGACGGGCGGCGCAACACTAACCGCCACGGCGGCATTTGGGGTTCAGCCATGTTCGACCCTCTTCTGCCGAATGCCGGACGGGCGCGTGGCGTTCCTTCGGACGAGGGCGTATCCTCCAAAAGCGCAACTTGGACCGTTTTGAAGCGTTTCGTTCGCTGTCGTCTCCCGGAAGGCGCTATGAGATTCGGACACGTCGAGCTCATGTTGTTTTCATCGCGTTCCGCGTCGGCCGCCGCCGTCCTCCCCTGCGGAGCGGGGGAGGGGGACCATGCGAAGCATGGTGGATGGGGTAAGAGCACGCCCATACGGGCCAATGGCCTTGACGAAAACCGGCGGCGCGGTCGCTCCGATCGGCCGCCAGGCGGCCCCCCTCCACCGGCCTTCGGCCGGTCCCCCTCCCCCGCTTCGCAGGGGAGGAAAGACGCCGGGACCACGCCGCCATGACCACGTCCAACATCCTCATCCTCATTGTGCGATACGGCTTGGTCGTGTTGTTCTTCCCGGCGAGCGCTCTCGACAAGATTTTCAACTTCGGCGGCGCCAGGAAACAGGCCTCGGAGGTGTTCAAGGCGAACTGGCTCTCCGCAGCGGTGATCCTCGTTGGCGTCTTCGTGGAAATCGTCATGCCGCTCGGCATATTGACGGGCGTCGCCGACCGGCTCGCCGCCTTCATCATGGCGGGCTATTGCGCGGCGACAGCGGTCCTGTTCAAGCGATTCTGGGAGCCAGGCGACTTCTGGCGGGCGGGCGACAGCAAGGCTCGCGACCTGTTCTGGGATTTCTTGAAGAACTTTTCGCTCGCATCCGGCTTTCTGCTGATCACCATCGGCATCAACGGCGCCGGCTGGCGCCCGTTCCTCGCCGACCCGTTCGCGTCCTCGCTGCCCTATGCGGCGGCGTCGCCGACGCCCTGATGTCTGGAGATCATTCGATGCGCAATCCATTGGCGATGACCGCGGGCGCCGAAGGGTCGGCGTCCGACGCCAAAAGCGGGCCCAGGCCGAGCATCCCCTACTGGCATCTCTGGACCGACGAGGACGGCGTCAGCCACCAGACGCAGTGCGCGCTGACCAATTTCGAATTGAAGGGCGTGGGGGGAGCCGAGCCGCAGTGGAACAACAAGCATGAGAAGGTCCCCTCCACCGTTGTCGTCACGGTTCAGCCGGTCGGCTGGATCGGCGACTGGCATGAGAACCCGGCGCCGCAATGGATCGTCGTGCTTTCGGGCCGGTGGTGGATCGAGAGCATGGACGGCGTCCGCATCGAGCAAGGGCCCGGCGAGTTTTCCTTTGGCGAGGACCAGGGCTGCAGGCAGAGCGCGGACGGCCGGAAAGGACACCGCTCCGGCGCCATCGGCGATCAGCCCGCCGTCCTGATGACCGTGCAACTCCACGTCGACCCGCGCCGTGAGCCCTGTCACATCGGGTGAGGGCGGCGGCTCGGCCGAGAGCCGCGCTCCGGGCTCGCAGACGCTGCGGGCCATCGCCGGCTTCAGCCTGGTCACGGCCGACCTGCCGCGCCTGGTGCGATTTTATCGCGACGTGCTGGGCTTCTTGGCGCACGGGGAGGACGAGCCGATCGACCAGGCCGAGATGGCGTTGCTCGGCCTCTCGGGTCGTGGCCGGCGGCAGGTGTTGAGCCTGGGCGGGCAAATCCTGTCGATCGACGCATTCGAACAGCGGGGCCGCTCCTATCCCGCGCATGGCGATGCGGCCTCGCTGTGGTTCCAGCATCTCGCGCTCGTCGTGGACGACATGCGCGCGGCCTACGGCCGTCTTCTCGACGTCACGCCGATAACGCGAGGGGAGCCGCAGCAACTGCCGCGCTCGGACGGCTCCGTGCTCGCCTTCAAGTTCCGGGATCCCGACCTGCACCCGCTCGAATTGCTGCAGTTTCCGCCCGGGAGGACGCCCGCCGCCTGGCGAGGCCGGCGCAAGCTGGAAGGGCAGATCGGCCTCGGCGTCGATCATTCGGCCATCAGCGTCGCCGATTCGGATGCGAGCGCTGATTTTTATCGGACCCTCGGGCTGAGCGCCGGCGATCCCACCCTCAATCAGGGGCCTGCCCAGCAACGCCTCGATGGCCTGCCCGACGTCGAGGTCATGGTCGTCCCGATGGACCCGCCCGAAGGGACGCCGCATCTCGAACTGCTCGGCTACCGCACGCCGAAGGGCGAGCGCGGCCTCGCGCTGCTGGCCAACGACGTTGCGGCGACGCGCATCGTCTGGCGCGGGCTCGAAGCCAATGTTGATCGCCGATCCGGACGGTCACCTGCATGAGGTTCAGGCATGAGGAGAAAAGGCCCATGACCGACGACGCCTCGCTGCTGCCGGGACGCCTGTTGCGCAGGTCAGGACCGCCTCGGCGCGTGGAGACGTTCCCGGGCGTGCAGATCGACGATCCCCGGCTCGCCGAGGCGCTGGCCCCGGACGCGCCGCTCGTCTGCCTCTATGAGGGGACGCTGCACGGCGAGGGCACGGTCTGGCATGAGGCCTCGGGCAGCCTCTACTGGTCGGACGTGCCGAACCGCCGCCTGCTCCAGTGGCATTCCGGCGACGGGCGGGTGACGGTCGCCATCGACGGCACGTACTTCATGAACGGCAATGCGGTCGACGCCGAAGGCCGGCTCGTGCATTGCGAGCACGGACGGCGTTGCATCAGCCGCTCCGATGGCGACGGCGCGGCCGAACCGATCGTAACCCATTTCGAGGGAAAGCGCCTCAACTCGCCGAACGACGTCACCGTGGCGGCCGACGGCGCCATCTGGTTCACCGACCCGACATTCGGGCTGCTCATGCCCAGTCAAGGCTGCCTGGCCGATCCCGAACTCGACCATCGCAGCGTCTACCGGTTCGATCCCGACAGCGGCGAACTGCGCCGGATGGCGGATTTCGAACAACCCAACGGGCTCGCCTTCTCGCCCGACGGGCGCACGCTCTACGTGTCCGACACCGCGATGTCGCTCAACGAGATTCCCGGGCCTCAAACGGGCCACACCCACGAGATCCTGGCCTTCGACGTCGCCGCCGACGGCGAGCTCTCCGGCCGGCGCTTCTTCTGGCATTCCGACCACGGGGTCCCGGACGGATTCAGGGTCGACAAGCGCGGCTGGGTATGGACCACGGCCGGCGACGGCGTTCACGTCATCGCCCCCGACCGCGCCCGGCTCGGCTACATTCCGGTCTCCGACGTATGCTCCAATTGCGCGTTCGGCGGCCGGGGGATGAGAAGGCTGTTCATCGCCGCGACACAATACCTGCTGGCGATCGATCTTCTCGCCTGAGAAGTGGCTCGGGCGCGGGTGATCGCGTTGTGGCAAGCTGGGCTGCGCCAAGGAGGAAAAAAATCATGTCGCTGAAAGGCAAGGTCGCCATCGTCACCGGCGGGAACAGCGGGATCGGCCAGGCCGTCGCGCTCGGGCTCGCGGCCGCCGGCGCCAATATCGCAATCGACTACATCGCCCATCCGGAGGCGACCGAGGCGCTGGAGCGGGAGATCGCGTCTCTCGGCGACCAATCCATCGGCGTCGACGCGGATGTGAGCAAGGTCGACGACCTGCAGAAGCTCGTGGATGCGGCGGTCGCGAAATTTGGCCGCGTCGACATCATGGTCAACAATGCGGGCGTCGAGACCCGCACCTCGGTGCTGGACACGACGGAGGCGCAGTACGACAAGGTCCTCTCGATCAACCTGAAGAGCGCTTTTTTCGGCACGCAGATCGCCGCAAGACAAATGATGAAGCAGAACAGCGGCGGAAGGATCATCAACATCACGTCGGTGCACGAGGATTGGCCGATGCCCGGCAACACGGCTTATTGCCTGGCGAAAGGCGGCATGCGGATGCTCACGCGGACGGCGGGCGTGGAACTGGCGCCGCACGGAATATTGGTGGTCGGCGTGGGGCCCGGCGCGGTGGCGACGCCGATCAATCTCAGCACGATGCAAGACCCCGCGCTGCTGAAGAAACTGGACGCTGCGATCCCGCTCGGCCGCATGGCCAAGCCGGAAGAAATCGCCAATGTCGTGGTCTTTCTGGCGGGCGACGGAGCGAGCTATCTGACCGCAACGACGATCTTTGCCGACGGCGGCTTGATGCAAAGCAGCGTCGGGCTGTAGCGCGCTTTCCAAGCCGCCGCCGTCACCGCGCCAGACACTTCTGCTTTTCCGGTCCGGCTGCCGCCGCGCGCGCCATGATCCGGGCGGCGAGCAGGCGCTGGAAGGGGCGGGGATGGGCCGGGTTGCGCAGGTAGCGGATTCGGCAGCGCGGTCGCGAGCAGCGCGCCCTCGCGCGCGTCGAGCCGGCTCGCGGGTTCATGGAAATAATGCTCGGCGGCGGCCTCGATCCCAAAGATCCCATCGCCCCACTCGGCGACGTTGAGATAGACTTCCATCACCCGCCGCTTCGGCCAGACCTTGCCGAGCACCAGCGCCATGGGGATTTCGATGCTCTTGCGCAGGGCCGAGCGGCCCGGCCACAGGAACAGGTTCTTGGCCGTCTGCATGGTGATCGTCGAGGCGCCGCGCTTCGGCTCGCCGCCGCGGGCGCCGCGCAGAACCTCGTGCAACGCGCCCCAGTCGACCCCGTCGTTCGAGCAGAAGGTCGCGTCCTCCGAGGCGATCACCGCCGCGACCGCCGCGGGCGAAACATTCTCGAGGCGCACCGGAATGCGCTGATAGGGCTTGCCTTCAAGCGTGCGCGCGACCATCAGCGTCGAAACGGGGTCGACGAAGGCGTAGAGGGCGACGAGGCCGGCGAACAGGACGGCGAGCGCGAGCCCCGTCCAGAGGACGCCGCGCGCGACCGCGCCGAGGAGAGAAGGCCGCCGCCGTGCCACGGCCAAGCCTTGGCTGAAGGCGCCGCGGGGAGCAAGACAGGGCCGTCAGCCGGACGCGGCGCGGCAGGCGCCTCTCAAAACGCGTTCTTGATTCCTGCCTCTCAAAAGGGGTGTGCAGAAATCAAGAAATCTGACGAAGCGTTTATTGCCTGAAAAAAATCTGGACTTTTGCGAGACACGCAAATTTCCTCAGCGAAGGGGCAAGAACCACCCCGAAGGTCAGCTTCGAGGTCCTGCAATTACCATCGAGACGAGCGATTACTTCGCCGCTCCCTGCGCCGCTTTTTCAATCACGTCGGCCACGACCTGCGGATTCGATACGAAGACCGCATGGCTTCCGGCGGTTTCGATGACGGTCGCGCCGGCCCGAGACGCCATGCTGCGCTGCGCGGGCGGCGGGATCATCCTGTCGTCGGACGTGACGAGATACCAGCTCGGCTTCGTCTTCCAGGCCGGCGTGGTCACCACTCCGTTCAACGCCGCCACGCCCCAGGGAACCTGCGAGTGCGCCATGAACGCCGCCTGGGCGGGGTTCACGTCGGCGGCAAATGCGGCGGCGAATTTCTCCGGATCGAGGAGCAGGAAGCCGTCTTGCGGCGGCAGGATCGGCGGCGCGGCGGCGCCAGGCGGCGGATTAGCGATCAGCGAGCCGACAAACTCGCCGCTGTCGAGCGCGAAGGCGGCGACGTACACGAGCGCCTTGACCTTCGGGTCATTGCCAGCTTCGGTAATCACCGCGCCGCCGTATGAATGGCCAACGAGAACGGCCGGGCCGTCCTGGGCGGCGATGGCGCGGCGTGTGACCGCGACGTCATCGGCGAGCGATGCCGTCGGGTTCTGAACGACGGTGACCTTGTAGCCATCCTTGGTAAGGACGTCATGGACGCCTTGCCAACCCGATCCGTCCACGAACCCTCCATGGACGAGAACGACATTCCTGATTGCCGCGGGCGCGGCCTGAGCGCCGCCGCCAGCTTCGCCGGGAGGCCCGAACACAGCAGCCGAGGCGAGAAATCCACTGAGTTTCGACATGAACGCTGCTCCCTTTTGCAAGCCGCGATAATTGTTATCGCGATAATCATACTCCTAACTCGCCAGACTCCCTTGTCAAGATATTTTTTATCGCGATATAGATTGTCGTCGTCGGCGGCCTAGGAGCGCGCGAACGTGAAGTATGAATTTCCCCTGCCCTTGGACAAACAGCTCGGCTTTGCGCTCTACGGCGCGTTCATGGCCGTCGGCCGCACGTATAAGCTCTGGCTCGATCAAATCGGCCTCACTTACCCGCAGTACCTCGTTCTGAGCGTCCTTTGGGAAGCCGACGACCAAACCATTTCCGCCATCGCCTCGCGCCTCGATCTCGAGCCGAGCACGATCACCCCACTGGTGAAACGCCTCGAACAGGCGGGGCGCGTCGTTCGCAAGCGCAATCCCGAGGACGAGCGGCAGGTGAAGGTCGTTCTCACCCAACAAGGCCGCGCCATGCGCGCCAAAACCAGAACCCTCGCCGAGGCTCTCTACACCAAGGCGGGAAATGCCGGGATGACGGTCGACGACCTGGCGGAGACGAATATGAGGATCAAAGCGCTACGCGACGCATTTCGGGCTCCCTAGGCTGCAATGGTCAATTTGGCGGCACATTATAAATGACGTCACGGACGCGCTTGAACGCGTAAGGGCAAAATTTCTCACCCTGAAATCTCTCCTACCGCCCGAAGCGGAAACAGAAACGGCGGAATTTGATCCCGAGGACCCCGCCGCGCGGTATGTCGGCTCCTTGTGGGCCGATTTTCCCTTTCTCTGCAGAAGTCAACGATTGTTGCCCCAAAAGCGGGAGGTTTTGAGAGAAGTGCCGAACGGCCGAAAAGTTCGGTTCGAAATTCGGAAATACTTTTCCGAAGGGGACCTGCACGATGCGTTCAAGGCGTACGCAAAATCGAATGTCAGACGACGAGATGATTCGGCGGCACCCTAAATACTCCCTTAATGCAATCAGGATTGCGCACAGCGATGTGGACATGCGTCTTGGCATCGAAGCCCGCACCGGGATAGATTGGTTGGCCCTCAGTGAAGACCGCACGTACTGTTTCTATGGAGCCGCCCTGGGCCTCGTAAATCGCATGCAGGTGCTCGATGACGGCGCAATCAAGCTGCCGGCGGAAGCGATCACGATTTGCC
Source organism: uncultured Alphaproteobacteria bacterium (assembly GCA_963823165.1). Classification (GTDB taxonomy): domain Bacteria; phylum Pseudomonadota; class Alphaproteobacteria; order Rhizobiales; family Beijerinckiaceae; genus Roseiarcus. The sequence continues at coordinate 157,654 of CAWGKV010000044.1, forward strand.
GGTAGCTCCTGCCCAGCTGCGTTGAGAGTCGCGGAGAGAGAGTCGTAGGCCGCACGCACCATGTCGATACCGACCGCGCTCATCAGATCGAGGCAGCTGCCAAGATCAACGACTGCGCCAATGACTGCCGGCGCCTTGATTTTGGAGCCGGGACAATTCATTGCCTCTGCTGCAAAATCGAGCCCGCGCTTCGGATTGGCCTCCCAAAAATAAATTCCCCCACCCAGCCAGTCATAATCGTTCTGGCTTTTCTCGAAGGAATCGCCGGCCAGCAGCTTCTCAGCCACGGCCTGGTCGCACCCGTGGTAGCCAAGAATGAAGCTGGCAGAGAGGCGGTGCAATTAGCCCTTTAAGCGTAGGCCTTTGTGAACTTGCCACCCTTCGTCAGTATGCGTTCACGTTGGAGGGTCTTCACAGCTGCCGCTTTACTTTTCGTAGCCTGCTTGGTGTAGGCTTTCGCAGCTGCGCGGAAGGCCGTCGCTGTCGCCGGCGAGCTAACATCGAGCTTCCCACTCAGCTTGCCATGCTTCAGTTTCGGGCGCTTGGTCGTGGGCTTCGAGATGTTTGTCATGTTGGAAACATGTATCCGATCATCTCAGCCGCGCAAGCCGCTCGCGCGATTTTTTTGCACGTTCCCAACTGCTATAATCTTCGTCAGTTAACAGCTCCTCAAGCTCCGAAGGGGCTAGAGCAACGAGCGATCCGGCTGGCAGAGAAGGCCGCTCCCCCTGCCCTGTCCCTCCGACCGGCGCTCGACGCCCGGAACGCGCCGCCCGCGCCTTCATGCAGCGGCTCGAAGGCACGTATCCGGCGATCGAGGGGCTTGTGTACGGCAGCCGCGCGCGGCGACCACAAGCGGGTTGCGGCTATGAGCAGCGCGCCGCCCTTACCGTCGCCGCCTACATGCGGAAGGCCGAGCGCGCTTTGGACGAGGCGCGTCTGCTCTTGCGGGACAAGAACACTGAAGGAGCGTGCAGCCGCGCCTCTACGCCTACGGCATTCACCGAAGTCATCGAGTCTGTAAACCGCCGGCGGGCGCCCCCTTCTCCGCGAAGCGGGGAAGGCGCCGCCATAGGGCGTCTCTCGACGGCGCCTTCCCCACAAAGCTGGAGAAGGAAGGCGCCCCCGCGACTTGAGGTGTGTGAGCGCCAGGGCGGAGCCGCGGAACGGGTGCGCCTGCATTCCAACGAAACGGCCTTCTGATACGCGAATTGAGAACGCCGGGCCGCGCCAAGAGCAGGCCAATTCTAATTTGATTTCGTGAATTGACGTTTGTGAAAGCAAAATGCAATGAACTAAGCGGATACCGTGGAGGGCCGCATGTCCGCGAACGTCGTCTATCTGCACCCCCAGCCAGAGTCAGATGCGGAGACGGCGGAGACGCTTCGGCGGACCAACGAGCGGCTGGCGCGATTGGGCTCAGTGTTGGGAGACCTCCACGCGACGGTGGACGACGGCTCTCATGCCCGTATTCCGACGCGCCGCGGCGACCGGGCGGCCGGCGCCCGCACCGCGAGGCGGTGATGGCGACTGCCGTCGCCCGCATCCTGGACGACCTTCGCGAGCGCGGAGGCCTCCAGGGGAAGGACATCGCCAACATCGTAGGCGCCTCGCCGCCCACAGTGTCGCGCTGGTCGCGCGGCAACGGGGTCCCCCCGCTGCGCACGCAGACTGTGATCGCCGAACTGCGCTATGTCGTCGACCGTCTCTCCGACGTCTACACCCCGGACGAGACGCGGCTGTGGCTGCATGCGCGCCATCCCCTGCTGAACGGCCAACGCGCAATCGACCTGATCAACGACGGCCGCACCGAGGAGGTGCTGGCTGTGATCGAGCGCCTCGACTTCGAGCTCCTACATCTGAGCAGCTCATGGCGGACCGGCGGCCCCGCGATCTCGATCTGCTGGACAAAATCGATGCGCTGCCCCGGACGCCCCATGAAGGGATCGTGTGGCGGATCACGCGCGAGGGTCGCGATCCGTTGCAGGGCTATTCTGCCGCCGCACGGTGGGATCCAGGCGCGTTCGACGTAATCTACACCTCGCTCGCGCGCGACGGATCGCTGGCGGAGATTCACTTTCACCTCAGTCGCCAACCGGTTTTCCCGTCCAAGTTGGTATCGGTGCTGCACCGTATCACGCTCCGCGCCCATCGTGCCCTGCAGCTCGCGGACCTGTCTGCAGCCGAGGCGCTCGGCATGAGCGCGGACCGCTATGGCGAACTCGACTATGCGCGCAGCCAGGCGATTGGCGACGCGGCCTATTTCCTCGGTTTCGATGGCCTGCTCGTCCCCAGCGCGCGATGGGACTGCCAGAACCTGGTGGCGTTCACCGACCAACTCGCGCCGCACAATATGACAGTCGAAGAATCAGCAGTGGTCGACTGGCCGGCCTGGCGCAAGGAAGCCGAAAAGCGGCGCCGGAAGGCTTAGCCAATCGTAACTCAATCGGATGCAGCGTGGCGAACCCGGCTGTTTAAAACAGCGAACTTCGTGAGCGTCGCCTCGTTTCAAACTGGGACCCCCTACGCCTGGCCATTCTTCTTGACGGCGAGCCGGGCCTGTGTCATTGTTCCCGTTATGTTCGGAAACGGTTTCCCGCGCCCGCCCGGCCAGCCAGGGAAGGGAGATGAGCGCCCCATGGCGGAGGGACAGGTGTTTGATTTCGAATTTGCAGAGCTTATTCGGCCTATCCCGCGCCGGGCCGTCGACGGAAAATTTTTTTCCCGTTCAGTTCGACCTGTAAGCTATTGAAAAACCTCGAATCGCACGAAGGAAGCAAGAATTCCAAAGAAAACCAAACCCAGTTCCAAGCGAATCCAAGCGAAATAAAGGAAATCCAAGCCGAAATTCCTTGGATTTGCTTGGAAATTTACCGTGTGCCAAAAGTTAATTTAGCGATGGCGCCGCGCCAGTTATTGTTTGCCCAAAAAGAACGGGAGCGGGCTTTGCCTCTGGCGACAATGCGCTAGACTGGCGGCGGAGGTCCCCATGTCCGAACCCGCGCTCAAGCCTCCCGTCGCCGTCGTCGCCGCGGAGGCGCCGCCGCGGGCGAGATCGTCGAACTATCCCGAGCCGTTCTACTCGCAGATGACGAAGCGCGAGAAGCGGCCGCTCGGCGACCTGTTCGGCCTGAGCAACTTCGGCGTCAACCTGACCCGCATCGCCGCTGGCGGGGCGTCCGCGCTGCGCCACGCTCACGTCAAACAGGACGAGTTCGTCTACATTCTCGAGGGCGAGCCGACCCTGGTGACCGACGCTGGCCGCACGCGGCTGAAGCCCGGCATGTGCGCCGGCTTCAAGGCCGGGACGGGCGATGCGCATCATCTCGTCAACGAGACGCAAGCGGACGTCGTCTATCTCGAGATCGGCGACCGGACGCCGGGAGACGCAGCGAGCTACCCCGACGACGATCTGGCCGTGACCCTCGTCGACGGCAGGTGGCGCTTCACCCACAAGGACGGGACGCCCTACGGCTGACTGTCGCCTCCTATCGGGCCTGGCTCGCGATATAGGCGGCGAGGTCCTTGGCCTCGCCGCGCCCGAGCTGCATGTCCGGCATCTTGGGATGCGGGTCCATCAGAAAACGCGTCGCCGTGTCCTCGCTGAAGCCGGGCCTCTTGGCGATCGTGGCGAAGGCCGGCGCGTTGTCCGCTCCGCGCGTCTGGTCCGGCGCGACGATATGGCACGAGGCGCACCAGCGCTTCGCCAGCTGTTCCCCGTGGTCGGCGTCCGCCGCCGCCCCCGCGCCCACAATCGCCGCCGACAGAATGAAGCCCGCGGCCGCGCCGGCCAGGACACGTCTGGAAGAAGTGGTCATCTCTTTGCGGCTCCTTCATGCCGGAAAGCCGCAGGATAAGGCGCCGGCGGCCGGCGGCCACGCGGCGAAGCGTCGCGCCCCGAAAGCAAAAGGGCGGCCCGGGGCCGCCCTTCCATCCGTCGGAGGCGAGGCCTCAGTAGGAATAGTACATGTCGAACTCGACCGGGTGCGGCGTCATCTCGAAGCGCATGACGTCGGCCATCTTGAGCTCGATGTAACTGTCGATGAAGTCGTCGCTGAACACGTCGCCGGCCTTGAGGAAGGCGCGGTCCTTGTCGAGGTTGCCGAGCGCTTCCCGCAAGGATCCGCAGACGGTGGGGATCTTCTTGAGCTCCTTCGGCGGCAGATCGTAGAGGTCCTTGTCCATCGCCGGGCCCGGGTCGATCTTGTTCTTGATGCCGTCGAGGCCAGCCATCAGCATCGCCGAGAAGGCGAGATAGGGGTTGGCCGCCGGGTCGGGGAAGCGGACCTCGACGCGCTTGGCCTTCGGATTGGCAGTCCACGGAATGCGGCAGGAAGCCGAGCGGTTGCGCACCGAATAGGCGAGCAGCACCGGCGCCTCGAAGCCCGGGACGAGGCGCTTGTAGCTGTTGGTCGTCGGGTTGGTGAAGCCGTTCAGCGCCTTGGCGTGCTTGATGACGCCGCCGATGTACCACAGGCATTCCTGGCTGAGGTCGGCGTAGAGGTTGCCGGCCATCACCGGCTTGCCGGCCTTCCAGATCGACTGGTGGACGTGCATGCCCGAGCCGTTGTCGCCGTAGATCGGCTTGGGCATGAAGGTCGCGGTCTTGCCGTAGCTCTGGGCGACCATGTGGATGCAGTACTTATAGATCTGCAGGTTGTCGGCCATGGTGGTCAACGGGCCGAACTTGAGCCCGAGCTCGTGCTGGGCGGAGGCGACCTCGTGGTGGTGCTTCTCGACCACCGCGCCCATCTGCGCCATCGCCGCCAGCATTTCGCCGCGCATGTCCTGGGCCGAATCCTGCGGGGGAACCGGGAAATAGCCGCCCTTGGTGCGCACCCGGTGGCCGAGGTTGCCGCCTTCGTAGGCCGTGTCGGAGTTGATCGGCAGTTCCGTCGAGTCGATCTGGAAGCCGGTGTTGTACGGATCGGAGGCGAAGCGGACGTCGTCGAACACGAAGAATTCGGCTTCCGGGCCGAAGAACACGGCGTCGCCGACGCCGGTCGACTTCAGATAGGCCTCGGCCTTCTTGGCGATGCCGCGCGGGTCGCGATTGTAGGGCTGGCCGCTCGCGGGATCGATCACGTCGCAGTTCATGACCATCGTCGAAGCGGCGAAGAACGGGTCCATGCATGCCGAGCTCGGATCGGGCATCAGCGTCATGTCGGACTCGTTGATCGCTCTCCAGCCGGCGATCGAGGAGCCGTCGAACATCAGGCCGTCGGCGAACGCGTCCTCGTCGACGAGCGTCTGGTCGAACGTCACGTGCTGCCATTTGCCGCGCGGGTCGGTGAAACGGAGATCGACATACTTGACGTCATTGTCCTTGATCGCCTTCAGGACATCCTTGGCGGTCTTCATGGTTTGCCTTTCCTTACGATGAATTGTCTTTTCCCGCCCGCCGCTGCCGCGCCGGGTAGCCCTGTGATCGTTCGCCATGGCCATCAGATTGCGTCTGCGCCGGTCTCGCCTGTGCGGATCCGGATGGCTTCCTCGATGTGCGATACAAATATCTTGCCATCTCCGATGCGCCCGGTCTGGGCGGCGTTGCGGATCGCTTCGATCGCCGAGGGCAGGTTCTCATCGGCGACGACCAGCTCGATCTTCACCTTCGGCAGGAAGTCCACGACGTATTCTGCGCCGCGATAGAGCTCGGTGTGCCCTTTTTGACGGCCGAACCCCTTGGCCTCGATGACGGTGATGCCTTGTATGCCGGCTTCTTGCAGGGCTTCCTTCACTTCATCGAGCTTGAACGGCTTGATGATCGCTTCGATCTTCTTCATTGCGGCGAAAACTCCGCTCCCCGCGCCCCATGGGCCATCTCGCCCGCCGGCCAGCGCAGGCTCTTAGCATCCGGTGGCGGATCGCGCCATGGGCGCCCTCAAACGCGGCGCGAACCGGTTCGGCGACAGATTTTGCACCGTTTTTGTGCAACCTGACGCAAAAACGTCCTGTCACACAGTCAGGCCCCATTCCCCAGAGGGAAAGATTCGCCAAGACATGAGGCCGGCCTTGGCAACCACCACGCGGCCGGATTTCGCAGTAGCGACAAGATGGGCGAAAATTTGCGGCTGGCGCCAGGCCATCGGTTTTTCGGGCGAGCAGACCGCGCGATATTCGTCGCTATCCGCATCTTCCATCAGAATCACCCGCGCCGCGTCAGGCCTGAACCTGCTTGGAAGATCGCGCCTCATCAGCCATTCGCATTCGAAATCGCGGCAGACCTTTGGGCGGTCGCGGTAGATGGCGCAGCCGCGTCCAAGACTGCAATTTGCGCAAAGAGGACCAGCGGGTTTGCTGAGCTCCGCGATCTCCAACGCCGAGCAGCACATTGTGCAAGGTCCGCATGATTTGCCTGGCGCCGCAGTCATCAATCAGCTCTCCGGCTCGAATTCGAATCAACCAACCGGCGCGCCTCCCCTATCATCCTTTGGTCGTGCGCGAGAGGGTGGCGAAGAGAGGCGCGAATGACGTTGGCTTGACAGCGCGAGCGGAGCTGTGTCTTTCCGCGCCCCAAAGGGGGTTCTTCATGAAGACAGCCTTGGTGTTTCCAGGTCAAGGGTCGCAAACGGTCGGAATGGGCAAAGCGCTTGCGGACGACTTTCCGATCGCCCGGGAGATTTTCGAGCGCGTCGACGCGGCCCTTTCGCAAAAGCTCTCCAAAGTCATGTTTGAAGGCCCTGACTCCGAACTGACGTTGACCGCGAACGCCCAGCCCGCCCTGATGGCGTCAAGCATCGCCGCGCTCAAGGTGCTGGAAAAAGAAGCCGGCCTCAACGTTGGCGAGGATGTGGCGTTTGTCGCCGGCCATTCGCTCGGTGAATACTCGGCGCTTTGCGCAGCTGGGTCCCTGACGCTCGAGGATGCGGCCAAATTGCTGCGGCTCCGGGGCGAGGCTATGCAGAAGGCCGTTCCCTTGGGAGAAGGGGCAATGGCGGCCGTCCTCGGTCTTGAATTCGAACTCGTGACAAAGATTGCGACGCAGGCGGCCAGCGATCTCTACCTGACAGGCGCAGTCTGCCAAGCCGCGAATGACAATGGCGGGCTACAGGTCGTCATCTCGGGGACACGAGATGCGGTCGAACGAGCGATGGAGCTAGCCAAACTGTCCGGAGCCAAACGGGCCCTTCCTCTGCCGGTGTCCGCGCCATTCCATTCTGCGCTGATGCAGCCAGCGGCGCTCGCGATGGAGGCAGCGCTGAAAGACGTCCCCATCCGCCGACCCAAACCGCCTCTGGTCGCCAATGTTACGGCATCCGCTGTCGACGAACCCGAATCCATTCGGTCCTCGCTTGTCACACAAGTGACCGGCGTCGTGCGCTGGCGCGAGAGCGTGGCCTACATGGAGAGGCGGGGCGTTGCGCGCTTTGTCGAGGTGGGAACGGGCAAGGTCCTGGCCGGCCTGATCAAGCGAATAGCGGGGGACGCGACCGTGGTCAGCGTCGGGACTCCCGCCGACGTTGCGCGGTTCAAAATGGCGGCGACGTGAGCCTGAGAGGGGCGAAGCGTGTTCGATCTGACAGGTAAGACTGCTCTTGTCACAGGCGCCTCCGGCGGGCTGGGGGGCGCGATAGCGAGGGCGCTTCACGCTCAGGGCGCAGCGATTGCGCTCTCCGGCACCCGCCGGGACGCCCTTGAAACGCTCGCCGCCGACTTGAAGAACCGGGCGCACGTGACGCCTTGCGACCTGTCGGATCAGAAATCGGTCGAATCGCTTGTTCCGGCTGCGGAATCCGCCCTCGGATCCCTGGACATCCTCGTGAACAACGCGGGCGTCACGCGCGACAATCTCCTCATGCGGATGAAAAATGCGGAGTGGGAGTCGGTGCTCGGGATTGACTTGACTGCGGCTTTCCTTCTGTCGCGGGCGGCGCTGAAAGGCATGATGAAGCGTCGCCATGGCCGGATCATCAACATCAGTTCGATTGTGGGGGTCAAAGGCAATCCCGGCCAGAGCAATTATGCGGCGGCCAAGGCCGGACTGATCGGAATGTCCAAGGCGCTGGCGGCAGAAGTCGCGTCGCGAGGCATTACCGTCAATTGCATAGCGCCCGGCTTCATCGCCACCCCGATGACCGATTCGCTGAACGAAAAACAACGCGAGTCGATTCTCGCCTCGGTGCCGATGGGCCGCCTCGGCGCCGGTTCCGACATCGGCTTCGCGGCTGTCTATTTGGCAAGTTCCGAGGCGTCGTACATCACCGGGCAAACGCTTCACGTCAATGGTGGAATGACAATGATCTGAGAAGCTTACGGATAGACGCGTGAACTACCAGGAGGCTATGGTGGGACCTCTCGCCTTGGCGAAGAAGATATGCTATCGACCGCGTTCGTTGCCTGGCGCCTCGGCGCCGGGCAGGAATTTCGAGCGCCGGCGTCATCGGAATCCAACACAGGGCTTGGGCCGCATCGCCAACGGCGGAGCGGGCGGCCGGATGTCTGGCGTCCCGAGCGGGGGGCGATGGGGAAATGCCGGAAATTTTAACAACGCGGGCGAGAAGGCCCGGCGGACAAAGGAAATAAAGAGATGAGCGATGTGGCAGAGCGCGTCAAGAAGATCGTCGTGGAGCACCTCGGCGTGGAGGCGGACAAAGTCGTCGACAGCGCCAATTTCATAGACGATCTGGGCGCCGACTCGCTCGACACGGTTGAGCTTGTTATGGCCTTCGAGGAGGAGTTCGGCGTCGAGATACCCGACGATCAGGCGGAAACGATCGTGACTGTTGGAGACGCAATCAAATTCCTGGAAAAGGCGACCGCGAACAAGTGATTGCGGGTTCTGCCGAGCTGACTTGGCAGCCGTCCCCCTTAAGGCTAGCGCCTTCGAGCATGCAAAGGCCGGCTTCCTGCTTGGCCTCTGTCGCGTTTCGACGATCGCGTCAGGAGGTCGGCGCACATTGAAAATCAGGCTGTGGCGCAAGCGCGGACGGAGCGAATGAAGCGCGTCGTTATAACCGGCGTCGGCATGGTCAGTCCGATGGGTTGCGGTGTTGAGGCGACATGGCGGCGCCTGGTTGCAGGCGACTCGGCGGTCGCCCGGGTCGAGAACTTCGACGTTTCAGACCTGCCTTGCCAGATTGCGGCGCAAGTTCCACGAGGCGACGCGCCCGACGCCTTCGATCCTTCCGACTGGATGGACCCGAAGGAACAGCGCCGAGTTCGACGACTTCATCGTCTACGGCGTCAGCGCCGCGACGCAAGCCTTACGAGACGCCAATTGGGCGCCGCAGAGCTACGAGGAACAGATCGAGACAGGAGTCTTGATCGGATCCGGTATCGGGGGTTTGGGCGGAATTTATGACGCTTCGATAACCCTGCACGAAAGAGGACCCCGGCGCATCTCGCCCTTCTTCATTCCGGGAAGGTTGATCAATCTCGTGAGCGGTCATGTCTCGATTGCCCACAATCTCAAAGGCCCAAACCACTCGGTGGTCACTGCCTGTTCGACCGGCGCGCATGCAATCGGCGACGCCGGGCGGATTATTGCGCTCGGCGACGCCAATGTGATGGTGGCGGGCGGTGCGGAGTCCGCCGTCAACAGGCTTTCGCTTGCAGGCTTTTCGGCGTGCCGTGCGCTATCAATAGGGTTCAACGATCGACCGAAACAGGCTTCGCGCCCTTATGATCGAGATCGCGACGGGTTCGTAATGGGCGAGGGCGCAGGCTGCGTCGTGCTCGAGGAACTGGAGCACGCGAGCGCTCGCGGGGCCCGCGTTTACGCCGAGCTGGTTGGCTATGGTTTGTCCGGGGACGCCTATCATATCACCTCCCCTGCACCGGACGGCGACGGCGCGTTCCGATCGATGGGCGCCGCCGTGAAACGGGCCGGAATGACCGTGGACGAAATCGACTACATCAACGCTCACGGCACCTCGACGCCCGTCGGGGACGAAATCGAACTGCGGGCGGTCGAGCGACTGCTTGGCAACTCCGCCGGAAAGACGACGATGTCCTCGACCAAGTCGTCAATCGGCCATCTTCTCGGAGCGGCGGGAGCTGTCGAGGCGATATTCTCAATTCTTGCAATTCGAGATCAGATTGCCCCGCCGACGCTCAATCTAGACAATCCTTCCGTTGAAACAGCGATCGATCTGGCGCCGCATGTCGCGCGCAAACGTTTGATCCGCGCGGCGCTATCGAACTCGTTTGGATTCGGCGGTACGAATGCCTCGCTCATTTTCCGCGCCATGACCTGACAGGTGCTTGGGCGATTAGCCGTTTCGTCAAAGCGCGAGGTCATGTAGAGTTCATTTGGGCCGCGGCGAGCGCGTGTTGAACCTGAACCAGGGCTGGCACGCGGGTGACGGCGTCATTCGGGAGGCCGGCGACGGCATGAGCGGACAATCGAGCAGTGGCGGGAACGATCCTCGCCCGCGCGCAAGCCTGTTCGGGCGGGCTACCCGCAGGTACCCTTCCGGTGCGGGCGGCGCCTCGCCGCCAAACGGAAAGGAGCCGAAGCCGCCTCGTCGTTCAACTCTGTCGCTCGTGAGCGGGTTTCTGACTTTCGTGCTCATCGGGGCCGTCCTGGCGATCGGAGCGGTCGCTTGGCTGATGATAGAAGCCGGAAAACCCGGCCCCCTGACCGCCGACAAGACGGTCAACATCGTACGCGAGGACGACGGCGGCAGCATCGCCGACCAGCTCGAGCGCGCCGGCGTCATTGAGAGCGCGACTTGGTTCGGGCTTCTGACTCTGCTCGACGGAGCCCGTAGCGCGCTGAAGCGCGGCGAGTATGAGTTCAAGGCTGGCGACAGCATCCGCCAGGTTGAGGCGAAATTAATCTCGGGCAAGGTCGTCTTGCATCCTTTGACGATCCCCGAGGGGTTGACGAGCGAGCAGATTGTCCAGCGCGTGCGTGATGCTGAATTTCTTTCGGGAGACGTGAAAGAGACGCCGCGCGAAGGGTCGCTTCTGCCGGAGACCTATGACTTTCCGCGCGGCTTCAGCCGACAGGCGGCATTGACGCGAATGGCGAAGGCGCAAACCAAGACCGTCGACGAAATCTGGAGGAAGCGCGCGCCGGATCTTCCGATCAAGTCGCCGGGTGAAATGGTCACCCTCGCCTCGATCGTCGAGAAGGAAACCGGCAGGGCCGATGAGCGACCTCGCGTGGCCGGCGTCTTCGTCAACCGATTGCAGAAGCACATGCGTCTCGAGTCCGATCCGACCATCGTTTACGGTCTCGTGTTCGGCAAGGGGACGCTCGGGCACTCCATAACCAAAGCGGAACTTGGCCAGCCGACGCCTTACAACACTTACATTATCGACGGCCTCCCGCCGGGGCCCATTTCAAACCCCGGCAAGGCGGCGCTCGAAGCGGTCGCCAATCCCGTCCGAAGCAAGGATCTGTATTTCGTGGCCGACGGAACCGGAGGGCACGTCTTCGCCGACACCCTCGAGCAACACCGAATGAATGTTGCGCGTTGGCGGCAAATCGAGAAGGACGCCAAGGACCGGCTCGCCCCTGATGCAACCCCGTCCGCCGTTCCTTCCATCCACGGAGCCCTCGAAAACCTCGACTCAGCCTCGTTTGGCGCTCTCACCGCGCCGACTGCGTCGCAGGCGACTTCCGTCGTGGTTCTCGCCCAACTCGCGAAGATCGGGGCGCGCCGCAACGCGTTGGACTCGGCGCTGGCGTCGCTGGCGTCGACCTCGCCCGGCGCCAAGTCGATCGAGGAAAGCGGCGCCGTCGTGGCGGGAGTAAACGACTCGCCCACGCCCGCCGAGGGCGAGGCGTTCGCCGACCCAGGTTCCGCCGGCGCTGCCCCGGTCGCTTCCGTTCCGCTCTCGCCGGCCATGCTGGCCGATCAGAGGGCGCGGGAAGCGAGATACGGAACGCCCGCGCTCCAGGCCTCCGACGACTTGAAGATCCTCGCCGCGACCCCGACTCAGCAACCGACCGCATCCGGACGGCCGCGGATCTACGACGCTTCCGAGGGGACGAAGCTCGATCCGCTGCTCAACAAGACGTACGATCTGAGCTACGCCAAGGTTGTTCCGGCGCTGCGCCAGTAGCATAAACGCCGTCAGCGCGACAGTTCGCGGGCGAGATTGTCAAGGAAGCCCAGGCAGGCGGCGAGCTGGGCTTCCTCGACGAATTCGTTCGGCTTATGCGCCTGATCGATCGAGCCGGGTCCGCAAACGACGGTCGGGAGACCGGCCGCCTGGAAATGACCGGACTCAGTGGCGAAGGAGACCGCGACGGTGCGGTTCGAGCGCGTGAGTCTCAGGGCAAGCGCTTCCGCCGCTGATCCGGGCTGCGCGGCGAGAGGGGGCACATCGACCTCGACCTGGGTCACGATTGTCGGGCCTCCGACGAACCGCGTCAGCCGCGGCAGCGCCACGGCGTCGACAAAAGCCTGAACCTTCGCCAATGCGGACGCAGTCGGGGTTCCCGGCAGGCCGCGAAACTCCCAGTGGAAGACGCACGCCCGGGCGAGGATGTTGCGCGCCGTTCCGCCGTGGATCATTCCGACGTGCAGCGTCGAATAGGGAGGGGTGAAGCGCGCGTCGAGGGGACCATTCTCGTATTCGCGCGCAAGGCGGCCGATCTCGCTGACGACGTCGGCGGCGACGGCCACCGCGTTGGCGCCGAGCTCGGGCAGGGCGGAATGCGCCTCCTGCCCGGTCACCAGCGTGCGCAGCGTCGCCACGCTCTTATGGGAGTCGGCGACCTCCATCATAGTGGGCTCGCCCACGATGACCGCGCCCGGCCGTGGTTCATCTCGTCCAAACCACCGAATAACGTCGGTCGAGCCTAGGCAGGTCGTTTCCTCGTCGTAGCTCAGGGCGATCTGGATCGGCCGCTTCAGCTCCGCAGCCTGGAACGTGGGGACCATCGCCAGCACGCAGGCGTCGAAACCCTTCATGTCGCACGCGCCGCGGCCGTAAAGCCGTCCGTCCGCCGCCCGCAACGTGAAGGGAGGGCTCGACCAGATCTGGCCTTCGACGGGCACGACATCGGTGTGGCCGGACAGGACGACGCCGCCGTCGACCCGGGGGCCGATCGTTGCAAGTATCGCAGCCTTGTCCCCGGAGGGATTGACCGCGCGGCGCGCCGCGACCCCGTGTTCGGCGAGATAGTCTTCGAGGAAGTCTACGACGGGGAAGTTGGACCGATCGCTGACGCTGTCGAAGGCGATAAGCCGGGCCAGAAGCGCCTTGGCCCTTGAGAGACGGTCTGCGCTCATCGCAAGGCTTTCTGTCCGGTTCCGGCAGGCCCGGCGACAAAGACGTTGGACCCGCCGCCGCTCGGGGCTAGAATGACGCCCCCATGTACATGGCAGTCACGCATCAGGTCAAAGTCACGGTCGAGCCGGCCTTCGAGCCAGACCGGTCCAACCCCGACGCGAGCCGATATTTCTGGCGCTACGACGTCGAGATCGCCAATCTCGGCGACAAGCCCGTCACGCTGATCGAGCGCCATTGGCGGATCACCGACGCCGAGGGACGCCAGCAGGAGGTGCGGGGACCGGGCGTGGTCGGGGAACAGCCGACCATCCGACCTGGGGAAGCCTTTCGCTACGCGTCGGGCTGTCCGCTCGCCACCCCGAGCGGCGTGATGGTCGGGGAATACCGGATGGTGAGCGAGGACGGCGAGAGCTTCGACGTCGCCGTTCCAGCCTTTTCCCTCGACTCGCCGCATGGCAGCCGCGTCTTGAACTAGCGTCCAACGCGGGCGCAGTCTAGGCGAAGCGAAGGTGCAGTTTTGGTCGCGCGCCAGCGATTTCAATGTCGTGGGCGCAAAAAGCTGTCCTCTTGGCGCCCTTAAGAACTAGTATATCGTGTTCTTTTAACTGATTGTCGAAGCAATCTCGTTCTTTCAGACGCAGCAAAAGATTGCCGGTCATTGTGCCGCGGACACCGCGAACGCAGGGCAGCACGGCATCGCCATTTTCTGCAACATGATGTTCATGTAACATTCAGACGCCCGAGCCGGCCAAGCTTCAGCGGGCGGCGCTTGCGCAGCTACAGCGCCGCAATTCGGGCGGATTGTCCCGCCAGACGAAGATTGCCGCCAAAGGTCGATGCCCTTCCTGGGCCGCCCCGAAGGGCTTCGACACCACCCATGGACTGCGGGCGTTTTCGTTGCTTCTGCGTTGCATGTCGCCGATCAGAAAGGCCGCTCGGGTCCGTCTTCGTGTTCTCACCGAAATCGCCGCTCGCCCTTGTGCTTTGAGTTCGGGCAATCGTGGCGGTTGCCGTACATCGCATTGAACATAATGCGACCTCGAACGTTTTATCGGGCTGTACGGGGAGGACGCGGCGCGGGCATTCTTCCTGGGGGTCGGCACAGTCTTGCCAGCGCGCCGGGTTATGGACTTGGCGGCGCATGGCTGGCCTTCCTTTAGTTACCGACGCCAGGAGGGACATCATGTCGATATCTGAAGCCGTCGCCCCGCATCTGCCTTTTTTGCGGCGGTTTGCCCGGGTGCTAACCGGGACCCAGGGCGGCGGCAACTCCTACGTCGTGGCGACACTGGAGACCATTCTGGCGGAGCCGGATTGTCTGGACACCCAATTGAGTCCGAAGGTCGCGCTCTATAAGCTGTTCCTCCGCGGATGGCGAAACGTATCCGCGAACGTTCACGTCGATTTCCCGACTTTCGGCGACGAGACCTCCGCAGGGAGAAACCTAGCGGCCATCTCCGTCGAGCCGCGGATCGCTTTCCTGTTGAACGCATTGGAGTCCTTCAGTCCGAAGGAGATCGCGCAAATCCTTGGACGCTCTGAAAATGAAGCGCTGGAGCTCATCGACCTCGCCGGGCGGGAGATTTCGGCCCAGATCCGCACGCGCGTATTGATCGTGGAGGATGAGCCCCTCATAGCCCTCGATATACAGACGCTCGTTGAGGAATTGGGACACGAGGTGACGACAGTGGCTCGGACCCATGAGGAAGCCGTTCGTGCCGCGCTCAAGCGCCGCCCTGGCCTCATCCTCTCCGACATTCAGCTTGCGGACGGGAGCTCGGGGCTCGACGCAGTCAACGAGATCCTTGGATCGGAGGAAGTCCCGGTTATCTTCATCACCGCCTTCCCGGAGCTCTTTCTCACCGGACAGGCGCCCGAGCCGGCATTCCTGATCACCAAGCCCTTCACCACGGATTCGGTGAAGGCCGTCATCAGCCAGGCTTTGTTCTTCGACCGGAAGTCTCACGGAACGGCGGCGAAAGCGGCGGCTGATTGAGAAGCATGCCGAGAAGAACGTCAGGCAGGAAGCCTTCCGTTCATCACACCTGCGGACGACCCGCCTGGCGAGCCGATGCCGACGCCGATGAGCGTCGCGTGCATTCCGCCGTTTTGACCGCCGGCACGGTCATTTGAAGCGGATTGGTCTCGCGATCTCCACTTTCACCGCCAGCCCGCATTCCGTGGCGTTGCCGACGAGGACGCCGTGTGCAAGCAGGTCCAAAAGCCGAAGTCGAACCCAATCCGGCCCCGCCACTAGCCTTGGTGTTTCATTAATCCATCAGGATTTCCTTAGCCATGTGATTATTCTTGCGCTAAAGGGCGGCCGGCTCGTCAGGAACCGTTAGGGATCTGATCGATGAATGATCTGGTGTGCGCGAACGCCGCACCTGACCGGAGACCGCAATGACAAAAATTCCGATGGCGCTAATATCGGCGGACGAATTCGAGATTGCGCGCAGCTTCATTCCCGAACTTTCTGGCTATCAGGATTACGATGACTGGCTGGATTATCAGTATGGACGCTTCATGGGGTGGTCTCTTGGAGGAGTCGATACAGAGTTGATTCCTGTCGTAATCGAAGATTTTTTCAGTTGGTGCCGTAAGAACAAACTATCACCGTCGGAGTGCGCGCTCGACGAATTTGGTCGACAGATAGAGACGAGAGCGAGGCAGGTTGGACTGGCTGCGTAGAGTTCCTTTATCTGCATAGCTTTCCCACGAGGCTTCGGCTTAACCGGCTTCGGACGAATTCGCACACGCTGGCTCACGAAGCGGGGCGCCGGCAGGTCGACCGTATCGCCCGAGCGGTACGCGTTGATGGACGGGAGGTAACCCCCTTGAGAAGGTGTCGCTGCTGATGGCGCCCATCCTGGTTGGCCTGTGGATGGCAGTTTCGCGGTCGTGCGGGGAAAACGGGCGGGCTCTTGCTCCGGAAACAGAGTTATGGAGCGCTCCTTCGGTAATGATCCAGCGTTAAACTGGATTCACCTGCTATGCGGGACGCATGCAATTGGCCGTTAGACGGCAAGTGCCATGCTGGAAGAGCTAAACCGGGCACGGACCGACATAACCGGTCTCGCCTTCTGCAGGGTCGCGTCATGTCTACTCATCCGCCTCGGGACAAATCCCCACTCAGTGAACTCTGGACGCAAACCCTGCCGGAATTGTCCGTATGGTCTCCAAGGGCTGACTCCGGCGATACGACGCCGTCGAGTTGGGCGGTCGACATCGAACGCCGTCGCCATGTTCGCGCACCTTTGGCTCTGCTGGGCCGCTATATGATCGAAGACGGAAGCGAATTTCGCTGCCAGACGGTCGATGTATCGCCGGTGGGAATAGCCATCAGAGGGTTTCTGGCGGGAGAGGTCGGTCAGGCGGTCGTGGCCTATCTCGACGATCTGGGCCGGATCGAAGGCGTCATCGCCCGGCGAACGTCTTTCCTGCTCGGCATCGGCGTATCCCCTTCGCCGCGTAAGCTGGCTCGGCTCGCAGCTCGGATCAACTCGCTGGTCCAGCGCAGGAAGGAAAGGCTCTCGGGTTAAGCGCGCCCATAGCCGCTTGTCGAACACGGTTCCGTCAGCCAATTCCACAGATCGGGCTCATACCCCGTTGAGCCCGTGAATTTTCGGAGATCAAGCCTGCGACTTTCCAGGCCGAGAAGTCCTCCGACTCCGCTTCGGCCCAATCCACCATTCTCTGCGCCGCGAAACACGACCGGAGGAGCGCCACGATCGCGAATGTCGGCGCGGCCGGGGGCCGCGAGGACAACGTCAGAATGAAGGCGTCAAGGGGAGTCGAAAGGGCGTCAGTTGCGCGGGCTGCGCGTTTGCGAGGCTCGCCGCGGCCGCTCGCGGCTCGCGAGAACGAGTTAATGCCCCGGCTGCGTCACGCGCCGATCAGGTGCAGACCCTGTGCGCCTTTATGGACGGCGACGGGGGAAAGGCGCCGGTCGAGGGTCGCCAGCTTGCCACCCCTGGAGACCGCGAGCGCCAGGAGATAGCCGTCGGTGATTTGGCCCGCGGTCAACATCCTGGGCGCGCTGAAGCGGTTTGTGTCGCGAAGGGTGACGTCCGCCGTCCAGAAGACGTGACCGGGCAGGCTCACCAGTTGCGCGAGAAGGGCGACGGCGTCCCCCGCTGTCGGAAGCGCGTTCGGATACTTCGGGTTGGCGATAATCCGCACGAGGCCGTTTTCTGTGATCGGGCACGTCGCCCAATCCCTGCGCCCCTCGCGGCCGAACCAATCGTGCGTCGCGTCGTGGCTGACGTGGGAGCTGTCGACGAGCGCGACCAGGACGTTGACGTCGAGAAGAAACGTCATGGCGTTTCGTCGCGCAGAGCGTTGACCGTTTCCAGGCTCACGCGGGCGGCCGGTTTGCGAACTTTCAGGATCGGCACGCCGTCGCGCAAACCGGTCTCGATCGGCCGCCTCAAGCCCTGTCTCGCCAGGTCGGAAACCACATCGCCGATCGATTTTCTCTGCTCGTCTGCGATGGCTTTCACCGCGGCGAGCACGTCGTCGGCGATATCGAGGGTCGTGCGCATCAAACATCTCCTCATCAAGCATCAGCCATGGCATAATATTCAGTCGCACTCAAGCCGGTCTGGTTGCATGGAAATGCGATCGGGTGACGCAATTTGGCGAGATACATCGCTTCCAAAAGCGCCCAGGTTTCGCCTCCCATCCGCCTCCGATCGGCCAAGCCGGTGACGCCCCGGAACATTCGCCTAGGCCGCAAGTTTTCACAGGGTTGCGGGGAGCATGTCCTCGCAAAGGTTTCAGTTTGGGAGAATGTCATGAGGAGTAGGACATGGATCGGCGCCGCGGCGATCGCGGGCTTGACGACGGTTTCGGCGGTTAGCCTCGCCGTTGCTCAGGAGCGGCAGCCCGGACACGAGGGGCCAGCAGCGCATCAGATGGAGAAGGGCGGCGGCCAAGCGGCAGGCGCCGGCATGCAGAAGGGCGAGCGGGCGCAGAGCGCCCAAGCTCAGTCTTCCGGCGAGGAGCGGCTGCGGAATGAGCGCAGCGGCCAGGAGAAGATGGGCCAGGGGAAGATGGGCCAAGAGAAGATGGGCCAGGAGAAGATGGGCCAGGGCATGAAGCCTGGCGAAGAGGGCAAGGCCGCGCAGGGCGCGCAGCGTGCTGGCGAAGAGCACAACCAGGCGCAGAACGAAAAAACCAAGGGCCAGGAGCGCGCCGGCCAGGAGAACCAGAAGAACGAACACGGCGCGATGAACAACCAGGAGAACGGCGCCGCCAATCAGCCCGGTGAGAAGGGCAAGTCGGCCGAGCGCGCCGGCCAGAACGAGCAACAGAACCGCGGCGCGGAGACGGGGAGAGAGAAGGGCAACACCGCGGCCGAAGGGCAGACGAACGGACACCGCGCTGGCGAAGCCCAGACCGGCCGCAACGAGACTCAGAACAATCGGCAGGGCGAGCAGAACGCGCGTGGCGAAAACCACGTGAGCCCGCAGAAGGTCCACGTCGAGGGCAACGCCCACATCTCGAACGACCAGGCGGCGCGGGTCGCCGACACGCTCCTTTCCTCCAACTCGGAGCACGTCAACCTCAACGTCAACGACATCAGGGTCGGAGCGGCCTTGCCGAGCGACGTCAATCTGATGCCCCTGCCCGGCACGATCGTCGACATGGTCCCGGAGTACCGCGGCTACGACTACGTCGTCGCGAATGATGAGATCGTCATCGTGCAGCCCTCGACGCGGCACGTCGTTGAAGTCATCAACACGGGCGGCGGCGAAGCGATGAACGAGGGCGCGCAGGCCATGGCGTCCACGCACGTCGCCCCGTGCGGGAATCCGTGACCATCCAGCGACGCCGGCCCGGCCGGCGTCGTTTTGAGGCCTTGAGATCCCGGCCAAGCCGTCCGCCTCGACCCGCCTCGCACCTCCCACCGGCGGACGGCTAATCCGGGTGCGGCGCGCGAAACCCTTACTTCGCGCGTCGCTTTTCTTCCTGGCGGCTCCATTGTCACCCCGAGTTGCTCGTTCCGCGAGCTGCTAATTGGGCCCGGCAGTGGCGAACGCCTGGATCAAAGAGCATTTGCCGAAGGACTCCGCGGCCGCCCGCCGGCCGAAAGCTTCTAAATCCCTTCCTCGGCGCGTCTTAGACAGGCGCCAGCGCGCGCGGGCGACGCTCGCCGGCTGGAGCTAACGCATGAGGCGGCGGTTCTACCGCCTCGGATACCAGTAGGCCGCCTGTGGCTTTTCCCGCTCGAGGACGACGAACTGGTTGGCGAACACCCGGTAGGTCGGGCTCCAGTCCCCGTCCGGCCATTGCACGCGGATCTCCGCCCGCTCCGCCGTGCCGAGGCCGAGATGAATCCAGCCGGCGTGTCCGGACGCGTCGCCGCCGCCGACCTGGACGGTGCGGGTCTGGGTGCGCACGCCCGTCTTGACGGAAACCTTGGCCCCGACCGCGTTGCGGTTCGGATTGGGCTCGACGAGGCGGATCTCGGTCCAGTTGCCCATCGGCATCGTCGAACCATCGTCGCACTTAGCGCCGAGGTTGCGGAACAACGCGACGTTCGAGCCCCGGTCGATCTGCAGGATGTCGAGCATGCCGTCCAGGTTGAAGTCGGCGATGAGCGCGCCGCGGCCAGTGCGCTTGCCCGAGATACCCGCCAGATCGCCGGCCTCAGCGAACTTGCCGCTCCACTGGCCGAGAAGCAGGTTGCTCGGATCGTAAGCCGCAAAGTCAGGCATCTGCGAGAGATTGCCCTTGGAGACGAAGATGTCGAGCAGGCCGTCGTTGTTGAAGTCGGCGAATTCGGCGTGCCACGCGGTCGAGGGCCGTTTGTCGCCGCCCGTATAGGGGATGTGCGCCGTGGCGCCGACTTCACCCGCGATGTCGCGATAGACCGGCAGTTCGCCTCGGCCCGCCTCATCCGGGTCGAGCTTCTGCAGCCTCTCGTCGCCCATCGAGGTGAGGAAATATTCTGGGTAGCCGGAACCGTCGATGTCGCCCTCGGCGATGCCCATTCCGAAGATCGACACATGCCGCCAGCCGTCGGCGCGGGCATAGGGGCGAGGCGTCTTGCCGGGCTCGACGCGCCACATCTGCTCCTCGCCGCCGCGATAGTACTGCCGGTCGTTCGAGATCCGGAGGGAGGGCGTGCCAGACTTGTTCCAGTCGGTGAACAGCATCGAGAGCGCGCAGAACCCGGGGACGAGCGGGATGCGCACCGAATAATCGGGCCTGTCGCCGGGCTGAGGTCGGTAGAGCGAGTTCTCCTCGCAGGTTCCCCAAGGAGAACCCGGCGCGTCGCGGTCGACATAATGGCCGATCGCCAGCGTCGGAAACTTCTGGCCCGGTTCCCACTCCGCGGCGAACGAGGTCGTCCAGCCGGCGTCGCCCTCGAAATTCCACTCCTTGTTGGCGAGGGTGAAGGTGCAGTCGGGGCCGCCCTTGAGCAGGAGATTGCTCCCCACCCTCAGCACGAACAGGTCCATGCGGCCGTCGCCGTCAATATCGATCGGATAGGCGCCGATGACGTTGACGAGCAGCTTGGGGTCGACGTCGATCGGCTTCTCCTCGAATTTCAGCGCGCCGCCCGCCTTCGACCTGTTGACGAAGAGTTTTGCCGGGTTCTTGCCTCCAGCGAGGAAGACGGAGGGGAAGCCCGAACCGTCGCAGTCGAGCGCCGCTCCGCCGCCGCCGACGAAGAATTCCCACGGACCGTCGTAGACGCTGTGTATCCCCGCCGCGTCCGTCTCCTCGTGCATGACCGGCACGTCGCCGACCGGCCGCAGCGGGCCATCGGCAGCGCACGCGGCGCCGAACGTGACGACGAGGGCGAGCAGAAAGGCCACGAACCGCATCACGGCGCCTCGATCACCAGCGAACGCAGAAAGGCGACGACGCTATCGCGCTTGTCCGGCGTGAGCGCCAGGTAGGCGTCGCGGGAGAAACGCGCGTCGCCGCCGTGCGCGGCGATGATTTCGTCGAGCATGCGGAAAGCGCCGTTGTGTCCGTATGGCGCGGTCGAGCCGACGCCCCACAGCCGCGGCGTCAAGAAGACGTCGCGCTCGACGAAGCGCTGCGCCTGCAACTCGTTGCCGAGCGCGTCGACCTGATCGTCGACGACCATATGGCGCTTCAGGTCGCTATAAAGCGGGATCAGCCACTCGCCCTTGTCGTTGCGCTCGATCGTTTTGGCGAAGGGCAGGGCGGAGAGGTCGATGCGGATCGGCGTCCGGACCTCGGAGGCCCGAAGCGTTCCCGCCATGTCGTAGGGCGCCGGATCGGTGAAGACGAGCGACTTCAGCGGGAGCGTCTTGACGTGGCAGGAGGCGCAGCCGATCGCGTCGAACTGTTTCGCCCCTTCGGCCGCCGCTCGTCGCCAATCATCCGGCAGGTCTATCTTGACCGTCGGCGGCGGCAGCGTGGCCTGGAAGGCGACAAGCGCCGAGACGTCGCCGGTCGTCATCGCGTCCGGCACGCCGCTTTCGGCGAAGTCGTGGCTGCCCGTCCAGCGCACGCCGAAGCGCTCGACCGCCTCCATGCCGTGGTGGGCATTGAGGGCGTTGATGGTGAACTGCCTCAGCGAGGCGAACACCCCCTTGCGGCTGAACGGGCGCACGATCAAGTCGGCGTCGACGCCATCGACAGACTCGAGCTCGACCATGCCGTCAGGGTGGGCGACGATCCAGCCGAAGCGCACGCCCTTGCTGACGAGGTCCGCCCGGACGTCCGCTTCCGAGGCGCTGGCGCGCTTGACGGCGTCGGAGCGGATCGCCTGCAGATCCGCCGTCATCTCGCGCGCCAGCAACTCGATGAGGCCCGCGCCCATGAGCGCGATCGTGTGGCGCTCGCTCGAAAACGAGGGGTCGGTGTTGTCGAACTGGGCGCTTTCGAACCCTTCCGACACGAAGGCGTTGGAGACGTCGTCGCCGGCGCCGCCCGCGACGGGATCGTTGTGGCAGCCGAAGCAGGAGTTCGAGTCGGGGCCGCTGGTGCGGCTGAAGGGCGGGTTGACCCCGGATTTGCGCCGGGTCGGGATGATCGCCTGAGTGGCCTTCGGCCGGCCCGCGCCGTCGGCCGTGGTGAATTTCGCCTTGAACAGCTGGCGCCCGCGATCGATGAGCGCCGCGAGCGCCGAAGGGCCGGCCGCGGCGACCAACTCGAAGTCGAGATGCGAGGTGAAGACCCGCTCGTCCCAGCTTCCGCCGGCCGCGGCGCCGGCCGCAAGCATGGCGTACGCGCCGCACGCCGCAAATGCTCCCAGGCCTCGTTTCATGTCCCTCGCCTCGCCGCGGAACGGCGTATGGTTGGCCCTCTTTGTCACGCTCGGGGCGCGCCTCGCAAGCCCAATCGGTCGGGCGGCGCGATGTGCGCCGGTATCTGATTTGCGCAGTTCAGCGCCGATTGATATGGGAGGGCGAAGGGGCAAGGCGCCATAGGAGGGGCAAAGGGCAAGGCCAAGGCCAGGGGCAGGACCTGAGGAACATCTCACCGCGCGTAAGAGCGGGCGAACGAGGCGTGCGGTAGGCCCGCGCCGCCACATGGTTTTGCCCGATCATTCCACTATCGGCTGGTTGCGCTAAGGCTCGATCGGGAGTTACTGTGCCGCCTCGTCGGATCGTCCGGCCAACGATCAGAAAAGACTTTTGACCGGTCCGTAAGGGGACCTTGTGTGGAGGAAACATAATGAAACTTGCAAAATCAGTGGTGCTGGGGGCGACGTTGCTTGCTTCCGTGAGCCTGACGTCGATCGCGGCGCTGGCGAAGGACGTCACGGTCGGCGTCTCCTGGTCGAACTTCCAGGAAGAGCGGTGGAAGACCGACGAGGCGGCGATCAAGGCGGCGCTCGCGAAGTCAGGCGCCAAATACATCTCGGCTGACGCGCAGGGCTCGCCGTCGAAGCAACTGACCGACGTCGAGAGCCTGATTTCGAAGGGCGCGAATGTGCTTCTCATCCTCGCGATGGACTCGGAAGCGATCCTGCCGGCAGTCAAGAAGGCCTCCGATGAAGGCATCCCGGTTATCGCCTATGACCGGCTGATCGAGAGCCCGAACGTGCTCTACGTCACCTTCGACAACGTCGGCGTCGGCCGCATGATGGCAAAGGCGATCGAGGCGGCCAAGCCCGCGGGCAACTACGCCTTCATCAAGGGCGACAAGGGCGACCCGAACGCCGACTTCCTGTTCTCGGGCATCACCGAAGTCCTGAAACCCGCGATGACCGCCGGCAAGATCAAGAACGTCGGCGAGAGCTACACCGACGGGTGGAAGCCGGACAATGCGCAGAAGAACATGGAGCAGATCCTCACCAAGAACGACAACAAGGTGGACGCGGTCGTGTCCGAGAACGACGGCATGGCGGGCGGCGTCGTGGCGGCGCTGACCGCGCAGGGCATGGCGGGCTCCGTTCCCGTTTCGGGTCAGGATGGCGACCATGCGGCGATCAATCGCATCGCGCTCGGTACCCAGACCGTCTCGATCTGGAAAGACGCGCGCGATCTGGGCAAGACTGCTGGCGATGCGGCGGTCGAACTCGCCAACGGCAAGAAGATGACGGCCATCGCCGGCGTGAAACCTTTCTCGGGCGGCGCCAAGCACATCACCGTCAACGGCATCCTGCTCACTCCGCTGCCGGTCACCAAGGCCAACCTCAACGTGATCGTCGACAAGGGATGGATCACCAAGGCGGAAGTCTGCGCCGGCGTGAAGCCCGACGTGACCCCGTATTGCAAGTGAGCTGACCGCGTCGCATCGCCGCCGGGGTCGGCGACCCCGGCTGAGCGATCAGCGAACGCGACGGCAACGAAGGCCACGTCGCTCTCTCATGGGCGGCGGGGCCCTTGAAAAAATACGACGGCCGCAGGAATGGCGGCGACGTCGAGAAGACGAACCGGGGAGAGATCATGACCTCCGCAGCGCCGAGCGCCACGAGCGCACCCCCCACCGAACCGGCCGTTCGCCGCCTGCTTCGCGCCACCGAAATCGACACGCGCATGCTCGGAATGATCGGCGCGCTGGCGCTGATCTGGGTCGGGTTCAATATCTACACGCAGATCCAGACGGGCGAGAGCCTGTTCCTGACGCCCCGCAACCTGTGGAACCTGAGCGTCCAGACGTCGTCGATCGCCATCATGGCGACGGGCATGGTGCTCGTCATCGTCATGCGGCACATCGACCTGTCGGTCGGCTCGATCATCGGATTCGTATCGACGATCATCGGCGTCTCGCAGGTTCACATCATGCCGGTCTTCCTCGGCCTCGATAACCCGGCGATCTGGATTCTGTCGGTCGGCATAGCGCTGGCGCTCGGCGCAGCGATCGGCGCCTTTCAGGGGTCGCTCGTCGCCTATCTCGGGATTCCGGCCTTCATCGTCACGCTCGGCGCCCAGTTGTTCTGGCGCGGCGCAGCCTGGTGGGTGACGACGGGCCAGACCATCGCGCCGCTCGACGACCGCTTCGCCCTGATGGGCGGCGGCCCGCACGGCTCGATCGGCGCGATAGCGAGCTGGGCTCTCTGCCTGGTCGCGTGCGCCGCGATCGTTTTCA
This sequence comes from uncultured Alphaproteobacteria bacterium, assembly GCA_963823165.1. GTDB lineage: Bacteria > Pseudomonadota > Alphaproteobacteria > Rhizobiales > Beijerinckiaceae > Roseiarcus. The sequence continues at coordinate 182,371 of CAWGKV010000044.1, forward strand.
GTCTCTACGCCGGACGCCAAAGGCGGGCCCGCTTCCGCTTCCCGCAGCGACCGATGTGGGCCGAATACACGATCGGCGGCGTCGGCTGCCTGCTCGTCTTCGGCGCGACCGCGATCATGAACGCATATCCGTGGCCGGAGCGGGTCGCGGCGCGCTATGCGCAAGAGCACAACATTCCCGTGCCGGACGGCGGCCTGTTCATTTCGACCGGCTACGCGATTCCGGTGCTGATCGCGCTGGTGATCGGCGTCCTTATGACCTTCCTCGCGCGGCGCACCCGGTTCGGCCGCTACGTCTACGCGATCGGCGGCAATCCGGAAGCCGCGGAACTCGCCGGCATCAACACCAGAAGGATCACGGTGCTGGTGTTCGCGCTGATGGGCCTGCTCGCCGGGGTCGCGGCCTGCATCAATTCGGCGCGCCTCAATTCGGCGACCAACGTCCTCGGCCAGTTCGACGAGCTTTACGTCATCGCCGCGGCGGTGATCGGCGGCACCTCGCTCTCGGGCGGCGTCGGCACGATCTACGGCGCGATCATCGGCGCGCTCGTCATCCAGTCGCTGCAGTCGGGCATGGTGCTGCTCGGCTTCGACTCGGCCTATCAGCAGATGGTGGTCGGCGTGGTGCTGGTTGGCGCGGTCGGCCTCGACACCTTCTATCGCCGCAGAACCGCCAAGGGTTAAGCCATGGACGCTCAAGCCACCCCGCTCGTCGAGATGAAGGACATCTCGCTCGCCTTCGGCGGTCTGAAGGCGGTCGACGACGCTTCGATCGATCTCTATCCGGGCGAGGTCATGGGCCTGCTCGGTCACAACGGCGCAGGCAAGTCGTGCCTGATCAAGGTGCTCTCCGGCGCCTACAAGCGCAATTCCGGGCACATCTTCATCAAGGGCCAGGAAGCGACGATCAACAATCCGCGCGACGCCAAGAGTTACGGCATCGAGACGGTCTATCAGGCGCTGGCGCTCGCCGACAACGTCGACGCAGCGTCGAACCTCTATCTCGGCCGCGAGCTGAGGACGCGCTGGGGAACGCTCGACGACGCCTCGATGGAGGCGGAGGCGCGCAAGGTGATGGGGAGGCTCAATCCCAATTTCCGCCGGTTCAAGGAGCCGGTGATCGCGCTCTCGGGCGGCCAGCGCCAGTCGGTCGCCATCGCGCGCGCGATCCACTTCAACGCCAAAATCCTCATCATGGACGAGCCGACCGCGGCGCTGGGACCGGCCGAGACGGCGCAGGTCGGCGAACTGATCAAGCAGCTCAAAGCCGACGGCATCGGCATCTTTCTCATCAGCCACGACATCCACGACGTGTTCGACCTGGCCGACCGCGTGACGGTGATGAAAAACGGCCAGATCGTCGGCACCGGCCGGGTCCAGGACATGACCAAGGACGAAGTGCTCGGCATGATCATCCTCGGCAAGTGCCCCCCCGGCGCGATCCCGGGGCCGGGCGCGATGCAGAGCTGATTTGACGATCGTGTTCCTGGGCTGACGCCCAGGTCGGGGATGGAGTGCGCCACATGGCTGACGTGACGCCCGGCGACGTCGTCCTTACCACTTCCCGGGTTGGCGCGGCCACCATCACGCTCATCCAGCCTGGCGCTCCCGGGGCGCAAGGTCATGTCGCGGTTGCGGGGTCGGCCGATTTACGCGCCCCCGAGATTCGTGCGACGGCGACAGTGACGTTACGGGGCGCGCCGGGGGAGGACGTGGGGCTTTGGAGGTTCGGCTTTATCCAGCTGAAATTCATCACCGACGAATGGGCTCACTATCGCGGCATGACACCCGCCGACGGCAGCGTGTTCGTCGCCATGGACCGACCACCAGCCCGTCCGAAGCAGCTTTGCCGGGACACAGCCGAAGAAATCGGGTTGATCGACAGAATTAAGGGGTTTCCTTACACGGATACGCTCTTCTATTATCCGAACGAGGCTTTGACAGGCGCTCGGGGTGAAGAGATCACTGGGGTGCTCCCCCTGGGGACGCAAATCCCCGCCAGCGGCAAGTTATCTTTCACTCTGACTTACTCGGACAGCCCCGGGCGACGGTCGGCTATTGAAGTCACGCGAGTTAACAACAAGGCTCAGAAGCTGAACAACCTCTACTCTCTGTACAGCGGGAATGCCTACGCCACCCTGTTCGCCGTCCAAAAGAACTGGAAAAAACCAATCGAGGTGTTGAAATCGTTTCAATGGAACGTCCGATGGCGGGCGCATTTCGATACGAAGCCAGGGCATCAGACAGCCCAGCTCCCACCGCGGTCCGGCGACGTAACGGACATGAACATCTCTCACGTCGTGAACGGACCTCCAAATGATCCGCTTTTCCGCCAAGTTATTGCTGATGCGACGCTGCCGAACTGCCTCCAGGCTATCAAATTTGCCTTTACCCACCCGGTGGTTTTGGAATCGACCCGATGGGAAGACTGGAAGGTGCAGCATTAGAGCAGGGAGCCTTCGGCCATCGCCCGCGCCTCGACGACGGCGCAGGGAGAATTCTCGCGGGCGGCCACTTTGCGCTCGGACACCGCCTCGTGGAATCCAGGTCGGCGACCACTCCGCCACGGTCGTCGCCATGCTGCGCCAGTCAAACCGCCTATCGCCGCGCTAGCCGCGCCCGAGCTATCGCCATCGCCAAAATGTCATGAACCCCGCTCTTGACGCGGGCGTCCCTCTTCACGTACGCTTAGGTGATCGACGGAAAAAGGCTGCGATCGGTGACGACCCTCATCGTATGTTCGGCGCTGGAGAGCGGGCAGGCCTAGACCCTGCAACCCGTTCAACAGCGCGTACCCAAAGGCCCCTTCGAGGGCCTTTTTTGTTGCCTTCACTTCCAAAGACGACGGACGAAAGCGGAGAGAAGCGATTATGGCCAAGCAGATGACCGGCGCCGAAATGGTGGTCGAGGCGCTCAAGGATCAGGGCGTCGAGTGCGTCTTCGGCTATCCCGGCGGAGCGGTGCTGCCGATCTATGACGCGATCTTCAACCAGGACAAGGTCCGCCACATTCTGGTGCGCCACGAGCAGGGAGCCGCGCACGCCGCCGAGGGCTACGCCCGCTCCTCCGGCAAGGTCGGCGTCCTTCTCGTCACCTCCGGCCCCGGCGCGACCAACGCCATCACCGGCCTGACCGACGCGTTGATGGATTCGATCCCGCTCGTCTGCATCACCGGCCAGGTGCCGACCCATCTCATCGGCTCGGACGCGTTCCAGGAATGCGACACGACCGGCATCACCCGCAACTGCACCAAGCACAATTATCTCGTGCGCCGCATCGAGGACCTGCCGCGCATCCTGCACGAGGCGTTCTATATCGCCTCGAGCGGCCGGCCAGGCCCGGTCGTCATCGACATCCCGAAGGACGTGCAGTTCGCCGGCGGCGCCTATTCGTTCCAGCGCAACATCCAGCACAAGACCTATCATCCGCAGCTCAAGGGCGACCTCGAGCGGGTGCGGCACGCGGTCGAGATGATGGCCGCGGCCAAGAAGCCGTTGTTCTACACCGGCGGCGGCGTCATCAACTCCGGCCCGCACGCCTCGACTCTTCTGCGCGAGCTCGTCCGCGCCACCGGCTTCCCGGTCACCTCGACGCTGATGGGCCTCGGCGCCTATCCCGCGACCGACAAGCAATGGCTCGGCATGCTCGGCATGCACGGCTCGTTTGAGGCGAACAACGCCATGCACGACTGCGACCTCATGATCTGCGTCGGCGCCCGCTTCGACGACCGGATCACCGGCCGCATCGACGCCTTCTCGCCGAGATCGAGGAAGATCCACATCGACGTCGACCCGTCGTCGATCAACAAGAACGTCAAGGTCGACCTCGGCATCATCGGCGACTGTGCCCACGTGCTCGAGGACATGGTGCGTCTCTGGCGCTCGGGGCCGTTCCAGGCTGATCCCGCCGCCCTCGCCAAGTGGTGGGGCGTGATTGACGCCTGGCGGGCGCGCAACTCGTTCAACTTCCGCAACTCGGACAAGATCATCAAGCCGCAGCACGCGATCAAGCGCCTCTATGAGCTGACCAGGGGCCGGGATCTCTACATCACCACCGAGGTGGGGCAGCACCAGATGTGGGTCGCCCAGCACTTCGGCTTCGATGAGCCGAATCGGCTGATGACGTCGGGTGGCCTGGGCACAATGGGCTACGGCCTGCCGGCGGCGATCGGCGCGCAGATCGCGCATCCGAAGTCGCTGGTGATCGACGTCGCCGGCGAGGCCTCGATCCTGATGAACATGCAGGAGATGTCAACGGCAGCGCAATATCGCCTGCCGGTCAAGATCTTCATCCTCAACAACCAGTACATGGGGATGGTGCGCCAGTGGCAGGAGCTTCTGCATGGCGGGCGCTATTCCGAGAGCTACACCGATTCGCTGCCGGACTTCGTCAAGCTCGCCGAGGCCTACGGCGCGCACGGCATCCGCTGCGCCGATCCGACTCGCCTCGACGCCGCAATCAAGGAGATGATCGATTCGCCGAAGGCGGTGATCTTCGACTGCCTGGTCGACCAGAAGGAGAACTGCTTCCCGATGATTCCGTCGGGCAAGGCGCACAACGAGATGATCATGGCCGATCTCGAGGACGACGCGGGGATCGAACTCGGCAACGTCATCGACGAAAAGGGCAAGATGCTGGTGTGACAGCCGTGCTTTTGTAGCCACGATCTTGTAGCCGCGCGCGCTGAGCGCGGCAGGCGCGATCAGCGATCGCGCCTACAACGGACGGAGCCGGAGGGGCGATGTTCAGTCTCGAAGAGATCCGCAAGGCGCATGAGGTCGTGCTCACGGCCTTGCGCCCGACGCCGGCCATCTCCTGGCCGCTGCTCGCGGCGCGCCTCGGGGCCGAAGTCGTCGTCAAGCACGAGAACCATCAGCCGATCGGCGCGTTCAAGGTGCGCGGCGGCCTGACCTATGTGGAGGCGCTATTGCGCCGTCATCGTGGGGTCAAGGGCCTAGTCTCTGCGACGCGCGGCAACCACGGGCAGAGCCTCGCCTTCGCCGGACGGCGCTTCGGCCTCTTCGTCACGATCGTCGCGCCGCACGGCAATTCGCGCGAGAAGAACGCCGCCATGCGGGCGTTCGGAGCCGAGTTGATCGAGCACGGCCAGGATTTCCAGGCCGCGCGCGAGGAGGCCGCGCGGCTCGCGGACGAGCGCGGGCTGCACATGGTCCCCTCCTTTCACCGCGGTCTCGCGCTCGGCGTGTCGACCTACGCCCTCGAACTCATGAGCGAGCACGCCGACCTCGACGTGCTCTACGTCCCGATCGGCCAGGGCTCGGGGATCTGCGGCTGCATCTCGGCTCGCGACGCGCTGGGGCTCGGGACCGAGATCATTGGCGTCCAGTCCGCCGCGGCGCCGGCCTATGCGCTGTCCTTCGCCGCCGGCCACGTCGTGCCGACCGCGAGCGCCGACACGCTTGCCGACGGCATGGCGACCAGGGTCCCCGACGAGGAGGCCCTCGAAGTCATCGCCAAAGGCGCGTCCCGTATCGCGCTCGTTCGCGACGACGAGATCGCGGCGGCGATCCGCGCTTACTGGACCGACACGCACAATCTCGCCGAGGGCGCGGGCGCGGCGCCCCTGGCGGCGGCGATGAAGGAGCGCGCCCGCCTTCAAGGGCGCAAGGTGGGCCTCGTGCTGTCGGGCGGCAACATCGACTTTGACCTCTTCCAACGCTGGGTCGCGGCGGCGCCGAACGCCGAGGCGGCCTGAAATTCTTTCCGAGCGCCGCATCAAGCGGCCGTTCCATCGATGAGGACGTTCATGAACATGATCAAGACACCCAGCGCGCCGCTTTCGCCCTATTCGTCGGCGACCGTGAAATCCAACATCGAGCGGCATACGCTGTCGGTGCTGGTCGACAACGAGCCCGGCGTGCTCGCCCGCGTCGTCGGCCTTTTCTCCGGCCGCGGCTACAATATCGAGAGCCTGACGGTGGCGGAGGTCGCGCACGAGAATCATCTGTCGCGCATCACCATCGTCACCTCCGGCACGCCGGAGATCATCGAGCAGATCCGCCATCAGCTCGAACGCCTGGTGCCGATCCATTCGGTGAAGGACCTGACGCTCACTGTGCGCGCGATCGAGCGCGAGCTCGCGATGATCAAGGTGCGCGGCAAGGGCGAGAACCGGGTCGAGGCGATGAACCTTGCCGAGGCCTTCCGCGCCAAGGTGATTGACGCGACCGTCGGCAGTTTCATCTTCGAACTGACCGGCGCCCCGCAGAAGATCGACGATTTCGTCTCGCTGATGCGCCCGCTCGGTCTGGTGGAAGTGTCGCGGACCGGGGTGGCGGCGATCTCGCGCGGGCCGGATCCGATCTGAAGGGGGAATGAATTTTAGACGAAATCGCCCTAACGCCGGATTTGCCTGTACAGGGGCAAAAACAGCGGATTTCGCCAAACGAGGCGTCTCCGCCGCGCCCTCCTCGGCCAAAAACCTCGCAAATTCAAGGCGCTGATCGGAGACCACCGCTGCGGATGGAACAGCGGAATAATTCGCCGAAACAGCGGATTTTGGCGGCGCCGCCGATTTCAGCCAGCAAAGGGCGGACGATGGGCCTTAACGGGGGCAGGCGGGAGGAATCTTATGATCTCCCGGGCGGATTCGTTGAAGGCCTTGTAATCCCGGTCGCGGATGACCGTTTTCGCGCAGTCTTCGAGGGCATCCCACAACCGGTCATGACCGCCGCCATGGACTCCTTCTCGCAATTTTGTTATACATGGTATTACAAATGGAGGCCGCCCGCCTTGAAAAAGACTGAACTGAGCGACCCGATCGCCATGCGCATTCCCGTTGACGTCCTTGCACAAATCGAGGCAGTCGCCGCCGCGACCGAGCGGACGCGAAGCTGGGTCATGGTGCGTGCGCTACGATACTATCTCGGCGGCGAAGGTCGTGAGATTCTTGCGGCGATCGAGGGACGCCGTCAGATCGCCGAGGGGAAATCTCACGACATGGATGAAGTCATCACAGAGCTCGACGCCATCGCCGATGGGAAGGCCGCTTGATGAAGGTTCGGATGTCGGATGACGTCCGAGCCTATCTTCGCGATGAAGCCAAGTACTTGCGCCAACGCAGCCCCGCCGCCGCGAGAGCGCTGACGGCGGCAATGCGAAAAGCGCGCCAGAATTTGGCGAACTTCAGCGAGTTGGGATTTGCCAAGGAGGGGTTGCCGGTCCCCGGCATGCGGCGGCTCATCGTTGGAAACTATCTGCTGGACTACGAAATCTCCGGCGACGCGGTTCTCGTGCTCGCCATTCGGCATGGCCGCCAAAAGCCGCCGGACATCACCCTCGACGACGATTTTGATTTCGAACGCAGTGATTGAACCCCTATCAAGGCAGCGGGGTCGGGTCGAGGGAGGCGGCCGTGGGTCGGCAAAAATTCTCGGATACCCGTCGCCGACGGACTTCGTTGGCCGTGAGCGCGCTTAGCGCTCGCCGTTTCGGTATGAGCGCAGAATGCGCTGGAGGCAACTTTTGGATCGTCTCCGCTCAACATCGCGCTTGTCGCGCCGCCTCCCTTGACGCAGACCTGCGCGGGCGAGCGTACGGAGTGCGGACAACGGGATGACGGAGGCAGCCTACGACTACGTCATCGTCGGCGCCGGTTCGGCCGGCTGCGTGCTGGCCGATCGGCTGACCGAGGACGGGCGATCGACCGTGCTCGCCCTCGAATACGGCGGGTCCGACCGGGCGCTGATCATCCAGATGCCGGCGGCGCTGTCGCTGCCGATGAATTCCCGCACCTACAACTGGGGCTATCGCACCGAGCCCGAGCCACATCTCGGCGGCCGCCAGGTCAATTGCCCCCGCGGAAAAGTGCTCGGCGGCTCGTCGTCGATCAACGGTCTCGTCTACGTCCGCGGGCACCCGCTCGATTTCGAGCGATGGGAGGAGGAGGGCGCCAAAGGCTGGTCTTATGCGAATGTCCTTCCCTACTTTCGCCGCGCGGAGAGCTTTCGCGGCGGCGGCGACGCCTGGCGGGGGCGCGACGGGCCGCTCGCTACGTCGCGCGGCCTGAAAGCGAGCCCGCTCTACGAGGCCTTCATCGAGGCTGGACGGCAGGCCGGCTACGCCGTCAGCCCCGACCTCAACGGGGAGCGGCAGGAGGGGTTCGGCTGGTTCGACATGACGGTGAAGGACGGCGTGCGCTGGTCGACCGCCAACGCCTATCTGCGGCCGGCGATGAAGCGGCCGAACCTGACGGTCCTCACCCATGCGCTCGCCAAACGCGTCGCCTTCGACGGCCGCCGGGCGAGCGGAGTTTATTACCGCCGCGGCGGGCGGGATTTTCTGGCGAGAGCGAAGCGGGAAGTGATCTTGAGCGGCGGCCCGATCAATACCCCGCAGCTCCTCATGCTCTCGGGAATCGGCCCCGCGGCCGAGCTCAAGGGCCTCGGCATCGACGTCGTCGCCGACCGGCCGGGCGTCGGCCAGAACCTGCAGGACCATCTCGAGTTCTATTTCCAGGTCGCATCGAAGCAGCCGATCACGCTCTATGCCCACACCGGGCTTTTCGCGCGCGGCCTCGTCGGCCTGCACTGGCTCGCGCGCGGGCGAGGCCTCGGCGCCTCCAATCATTTCGAGGCAGGCGGCTTCATCCGCTCGCGCGCCGGCGTGCGCTATCCGGACATCCAGTTCCATTTCCTGCCGATGGCGGTCGCCTACGACGGCTCGTCGCTCGCCAGAGAGCACGGCTTTCAGGCGCATGTCGGACCGATGCGATCAAAGAGCCGAGGCTCGGTGCTGCTGAAATCCCCCGATCCCGCCGAGCCGCCGAGAATCCGGTTCAACTACATGAGCCATCCCGACGACTGGGCCGAGATGCGGGCCTGCGTGAGGCTCACCCGCGAGATTTTTTCTCAAGAGGCATTCGATCCCTATCGCGGCCGCGAGATTCTGCCCGGCGCGGATTGCGTCAGCGACGAGGCGATCGACGCCTTCGTCAGCCACCATGTCGAGAGCGCCTACCATCCGTGCGGCACGAGCAGGATGGGCGCGCCCGACGATCCGCTGGCCGTCGTCGATCCCGAGACGCGCGTCATCGGCGTCGAGGCCTTGCGCGTCATCGACTCCTCGATCATGCCCTCGATCACCAACGGCAACCTCAACGCGCCGACGATCATGATCGCGGAGAAGGCCGCGGACCTGATCCGCGGCCGCGAGCCGCTCCCGGCGTCGAACGCGCCCTACTACCTCGCGAAGGACTGGGAGACGCGGCAGCGGTAGCAACCATCCAGCCTCGAAGAAGCATTCGGCGAACGAATTCCTCCTTTGACCGATTTCTGCTCCGACGGCGGAAAGGACATCACCGCTTTCGCCAATCGGGCCGAGCTCAAAGTCCATGTCCTACCCGCGCCCGGCGATTGAGACGCTGAGCGGATCGATTCCGCTCGATGACGAGACCATCGCTGCGATCGAGGAAGGTCCCGCGCACGCTGGGCGCGGCGAGTTCGCGACGGACGTGGAAATCGCCGATCTCTGGAAGCTATAGTGTAATTGCGCCAAGGAGCGAAGCAAACTCGATGGGCCGCACGGGGACAAAACGACCGGGTGATCTTTTCGCGACGATGGTTGACCGCAATTAGTCGCGCGGATCGCGCTCGATGGCGTCGAGCCGGCTGCGCAGGCCGCCAAGCGCCTCGAACAGCGTGCGGATATCCTCGCGATAGGCGTCCTGGCCATGATCGACGCGCCGCAGAATTGCGGCCGAGATGCCGAAATCGTCATGCAGCCGTTGCAGGTTGCGCTCCAGCCCGTCCAGCCGAATTCGCGCCTCCTGGCGGAACTCGACCAGATGGCGCGCGAGCCACTCCAACGTGACCTTGTCGGGGATGTCAGCCACTCGGTTCTCCTATGTGAAACTATCGCGCAAATTGTTTACTCGCAATGGCAAGCGCGATAGCAACTGACGCCGCACAACGCCGGAAGTGAGCGGGTCGAACCGAACGAGCGCCCGCTCTCGTTTTCGGTGGAGGCGAACGAAGTCTGGGTCATCCATATTCACCGCGCCGCGCGAATGCAGTGGCGCGGCTGAAGCGCGATCTTCCGGAGAGCTGCGTTGAAAGCCGCTCGCCCGCGCCGCATGCCGGGGCTCAATTTTTCTGTGTGGAAATGCGGCTCGCGCCGTCGCAATGTGACTGGCGAAGCCAACCCAGCCCGAGGGACCGTCATGCTGGAACCCGCCTCGACCGCCATCCGCGAGCCGCGCCGCGGGCGCGAGGCGCGCCGGTCGGCCCGCGCCCATCGCTCGGCCGCCCACATCCCCTACATCACGCGAAAAATTCCGCTGACCGAGATCCTGAGCGCCGAAGGCCTCGAGATCATCGAGCGCAACGCGGATACCCTGCTCGAGGAGATCGGCGTCGAGTTCCGCGACTTTCCGCGCGCGCTCGACCTCTTTCGCGGCGCGGGCTGCGAGGTCAAGGGCCAGCGGGTGCGCTTTCCGCGTGGTTTGGCGCGCCAGCTCTGCGCGACTGCGCCGCCGAGCTACGTGCAGCACGCGCGCAATCCGGAGCGCAACGTCGTCATCGGCGGGGACGAGATGGTGTTCGCTCCGAACTACGGCTCGCCCTTCGTCCACGACCTCGACAAGGGCCGGCGCTACGGAACGCTCGAGGACTTCCAGAACTTCGTCAAGCTCGCGTATCTCAGCCCATACATCCACCATTCGGGCGGGACTTTGTGCGAGCCGGTCGATCTGCCGGTCAACAAGCGGCATTTCGAGATGGTCTATTCCCACCTCAAATATTCCGACAAGCCGTTCATGGGCTCGGTGACCAAGCCCGAGCGCGCCGCCGACAGCGTGCGCATCTGCGAGCTCCTGTTCGGCGAGGATTTTGTCCGCGACAACACCGTGCTGACCAGCCTCATCAACGCCAACTCGCCGCTCGTCTGGGACTCGACCATGCTCGGCGCCGCAGAGGTCTACGCGAAGAGCAATCAGGCCTGCATCATCACGCCCTTCATCCTGTCCGGCGCGATGAGCCCGGTAACGGTCGCCGGCACGCTGACGCAGGTGCTGGCCGAGGTGATGGCCGGGACCGCTTTCTGCCAGCTCACGCGCCCGGGCGCGCCGGTCGTGTTCGGAACCTTCGTCTCGACGCTGTCGATGCAGTCCGGCGCGCCGACCTTCGGCACGCCGGAGGCCGCGCTGGCGATCTACGGCGCGGCGCAGCTGGCGCGGCGGATGAACATGCCGTTCCGCACCGGCGGCTCGCTCTGCGCCTCGAAGATCCCCGACGCCCAGGCGGCCTACGAAAGCGCGCAAACGCTGGTCCCGACCGTGCTCGCCGGGGCCAATTTCGTGCTGCACGCCGCCGGCTGGCTCGAGGGCGGGCTTGCGGCCTCCTACGAAAAGTTCGTCATGGATTTCGATCAGCTCGGCGCGATGCACGTGCTGGCCAAGGGCGTCGACCTCAGCGAAAACGGTCAGGGGATGGAGGCCTTTCGGCAGGTCGAGCCGGGCGGGCATTTCCTCGGCTGCCCTCACACGCAGGCGAATTTCGAGACCGCCTTCTACCGCTCCAATATCGCCGACAACAATTCGGTCGAGCAGTGGATGGAGGAAGGCTCAAAGGACGCGGCGACGCGCGCCAACGCTTTGTGGAAGACGATGCTCAAGGAATACGAAGCGCCGCCGCTCGATCCGGCCACGGATGAAGCGATCCGCGCCTTCATCGACGAGCGCAAGGCGTCGATGCCGGACGCGACCTATTGATGAAGAAGCAAATGAGGTAAGGGCTCGCGGATTCCCTTCTCCCCTTGCGGGAGAAGGTGGACGCGCTGAAGGCGCGGCCGGATGAGGGGTCCGCGCCGGATGGCGCGCACCGCGGAGGCCCTTCGGGCCTGACCCCTCATCCGGCGCTTCGCGCCACCTTCCCCCGCAAGGGGGAAGGAAACGTGGTGAGGGCATTCCATGAGAACGCATGCGCGGGCGGTGGTGATCGGCGGGGGCGTGGTCGGCGTCTCGACGCTGTATCATCTGTGCAAGAAGGGCTGGACGGACAGCGTGCTGGTCGAGCGCAGGGAGCTGACCTCCGGCTCGACATGGCATGCGGCCGGGCTTCTGCCGCTGTTCAACCTCAGCTACTCGGTTGGGCAGATCCACAAATATTCCGTCGCCCTCTATAAGACGCTGGAGAAGGAGACCGGCCTCGACGTCGGCTTCCGCCAGGTATCCAACATCCGCCTCGCCCGCACCCGCGACCGGCTCGACGAGTACCATTATTACGCCGGCGTCGCCGCGACGATCGGCGGGATCGAGGTGAAGTTCCTCACCCCCCGCGAGGTCGAGGACATCTGGCCGCTCTGCAACGTCGAGGGGATCGTCGGCGCCATCCAGCATCCGCAAGACGGCTACATCCAGCCGGCCGACCTCACCCAGGCGCTGGCGCGGGGCGCGCGCGACCGCGGCGGCGAGATCAACCGCCAGACGACTGTGTCGGCGATCGAGCGGCAGGCGAACGGCGAGTGGAAGGTGGTGACCGACAAGGGCGACATTACTTGCGAGCACGTCGTCTCCGCCTCGGGCAATTTCGCCCGTAATACGGGTCGCATGGTCGGGATCAATGTTCCGGTCGTTCCGGTGCAGCATCAATACATCGTCACCGAGGCGCATCCGGCGATCCTGAAGCGCAAGGCGGCAGGCCTGCCGGAAATGGGGGTGTTACGCGAGTCGGACTCCTCCTGGTACATGCGCGAGGAGGCGGGCGGCCTGCTGCTCGGGCCCTACGAGGTCGGAGCGCCGGCCTGCTATGTCGAGGGGCCGTCGGCAGTCAGCGAATACGAGCTCTTCCCCGAGGACCTGGATCGCCTCGCCCCGCATATCGAAACCGCGATCGCCCGCGTGCCCGCCTTCGGCGAGGTTGGGGTGAAGAAAGTCTACAACGGCGCCATCGCCTACACGCCGGACGGCTCGCCGATCGTCGGCCCTGCGCCGGGCCTCAGGAATTTCTGGCTCAACGAGGGCCATTCGTTCGGCGTCACCGCCGCCGGCGGCGCAGGCTGGCAGCTCGCGGAATGGATGGTCGACGGGGAGCCGACCGTCGACATGCTGGGAGTCGATCCGCGGCGCTTCGGCGCTTATGCGCAGACGGGCTATCTCGTCGAGAAGAACGAGGAGGCCTATTCCAAGGTCTTCACCGTTCACTATCCCAACGAGGAGCGCGTCGCCGCGCGGCCTCTGCGGCAGACGCCGTGTTACGACCGGATGAAGGCGCTCGGCGCGGTGTTCGGCTCGACCTATGGCTGGGAGCGGCCGAATTTCTTCGCGCCCCTCGACTACGGCCTCAGCGACGCCGACCTCACGAAGGCCGACGTGCTCCTGAACGAGAACCATCCGGCGCCGAAGCCCGGCGAGCGGCCGCGCGAAAAATGGAGTTTTCGGCGCTCCAACGATTTCGCCTTCGTCGGCGCCGAATGCCGCAACGTGCACGAGAACGTCGGCCTTCAGGACATGTCGGCCTTCGCCAAGGTCGAGGTCTCCGGACGGGGCGCCGAAGCTTGGCTCGAACTCGATCCTGACGAACCGCATCCCGAAAGCGATCGGTCGGGTGACGCTGACCTATCTGCTCACGGCCCGCGGCGGCGTGAGGGCCGAGTTCACGCTGACAAGACTCGGGCCGCAGCGCTTCTATCTCGTCTCGGCCGGAGCGCTCGAGACGCACGATTTCGACTGCCTGGAGAAGCTGCTTCCTGGCGACGGGAGCGTCCGCCTCGACAGGGTGACGACAGAGCGCGGGGTGCTGGTGCTCGCTGGCCCGCGCTCGCGCGACGTTTTGGCGAAAGTCGCCGACATCGACGTCTCCGACAAGGCGTTCCCGTGGCTCGCCGCCCGCCCTTGCTCGGTGCGCGCCGCCGGGCTTCTCGCGATGCGGGTCAATTTCGTCGGCGAGCTCGGCTACGAGCTGCACCACCCGATCGAGACGCAGAACTACGTGTTCGACGCTTTGATGGATGCGGGCGCCGAGTACGGCATTCGGCCCTTCGGGATTCGCGCCATGGATTCCTTGAGGCTGGAAAAATCGTACAAGCTCGTCGGGCGCGAGCTGTCGATCGAATATGCCGCGCTCGAGTCCGGGCTCGAGCGATTCGTCGATTTCCACAAAGGGCCCTTTCTCGGCCGAAGCGCGCTTGTCACCTGGACCGGCAAGGGTTTCGAGAACAACCTCGTCACGCTTGAGGTTTTCGGCGTGACCGACGCCGACCCGCGCGGCTCGGAGCCGGTCAGGAAGGACGGCGTGACGGTCGGCCGGACGACGTCGGGCGGTTACGGCTGGCGCACTGGCAAGTCGCTGGCGCTCGCGATGGTGAGGCCGGATTGCGCGGCCCTGGGGACCGAGGTCGAGGTTCGCGTGCTCGGCGACACGCTTCGGGCGGCGGTGATCGCCGACAGCCCGTATGATCCGGAGAATGCCGCCCTGCGGGGCTGACGCTCCCTTCTCCCTTTGGGAGCGATGGACCGGGCTGCAGTAGCCTGGGGCAATTCGGTTTCTCATCCTGCAAAGCGCTTTTCGTCCGATTGCGGCGGAATGCCGCGACCGTCCTTATGCGGGTTGGCGGCTCTCCGCCTTTTGAACTATGGTCCCGCCCAGCTTGCGGGGGTCCAAAGATGAGAATGAGCGGCCGAAGCGTGTTTGTCGGCGCGATCGGGCTTCTGGGTTTCGTCCTCGGCGAGTCGGGCTGTCTTGCCGACTCGATCGACGCGCGCCTGGTCGGCGCCTGGACGACCTCCCAGCCCGACTGCGCGAAAGTGTTCGTCAGGAGCGGCGGCGGGTTGAGCTATCGACAGCCGGTCGACAAGTTCGCCCAGGCCGCGATCATCGGGCCGCAGGCGATCCGCCTGCCGGCCAGCACCTGCCGGGTTCAGCGTGTCTCACATGAGAAGAACGTCGTAAAGATCACCGCCGAGTGCAACAACTCCATCAGCTACACGACCCAGAACGTACAGATCAAGGTCACGCCAACCGGCGAAATCGTCTACAGCCCGACCGGCGACCCGGCGCTCGAGACGACCCTGATCAAGTGCGGGAAGTGAGTGGGCGCTCGAGCTCGGCGTCAGGCGCCGCGTGCGGCGGATAGCTCATCGACACGTGGACCACCGTTCCATCGCGCTTCATCGTAACGGTGAGCCCGCTCTGCTCGAACACCTTCAGCATCGGCGCGTTGTCCGAGAGGACCTCGGCGACGAGCTCCCTGACGCCGGCTTCGCGCCCGATCGCCGCGATGTGGCGCATGAGCGCCGTTCCGAGGCCTCTCTTCTGGTAATCGTCGACGACCGAAAAGGCCACTTCCGCGCGGCCGGGCTCGACGACGACATAGCGGCACCCGCCGACGATTTTCGGCTCGCCATCCTCCTTCTCCACCGCGACCAGGGCGACATGGTTGACGAAATCGATGTCGAGGAAGAAGTGGACCTCCTGCTCGGAAAAGGTCCGCTTCACGGCGAAGAAGCGGTGATAGAGGGTGTCCGGGCTGGCGCGCTGGACCGCTTCATGTAGGGCCTCGCGGTCTTCCGGCCGCTGCGCGCGGATCTCGACCTTGCGCCCGTCGCTGAGCGTTTCGGTCACGTGAAAGCTGGCCGGGTCGAACATGATCGGCGAAGCCCCCCTGCTTCGTCCAAAAATCGGCGAATGACGGCCCTTTACCACGAACCGGCCGCGCCTGCATTCCCGTCTTCGATCGGGCCCGGTCGGCGAGCTGCGCAGACTTTGGCCCAATGCGAGCGGCGTCAATAGGGCGATGATGCTCGTCCACATCCCGCCGGCTCACGTCGTGGAGCGATAGCCGCCAGCATCGATGCCAAAGGCTAAGGCGCCTAAGACCATCAGCCAGGGATTCGCTACTCGGCGAGGGGTTCGCAATTGACCCGAATCAATTACGGTTCGTCACCAGCCCGTTATTGATATTCGCCGCCAACGCTCGAAAGGGGGCCGTCATGACGAACGCGCCGACTGCCGATTATCCCATACCGCCGCTGCCTTTCATGCCGCCGCTCCCGCCGCTGCCGCCCATACCGCCGGAGCTCAGCGTTCCCCTCTTGTGGCCGATGGTCCTGGCGAAAGCGGCGCCGGAAATGTTGGAGAAGAACCTCAAGTTCGCTGACGAGGAGATCAAGATCCACGCCGAGGCCGTACCGGAAGTGGCGACGCCCAACGTCGTTCGCCTCGATCTGCGCACCATGCTCTTGCGCGATTATGGGCGTCCGGGCGGAATTCCGACCCTTATCGACGCGCCCTACGCGGGCCACTCGGCGGTGATCGCCGACTATGCCAAAGGCCAGAGCCTGGTCGAGACCTTGCTCGCCAACGGCATCGGCCACGTCGCCCTGACCCATTGGAAGTCGGCGACCGACGACATGAAGGATTTCGACATCGACAACTATCTTGCCGAACTCATCGTCGCGATCGACGACCTGGGAGGCCGCGTCAATCTTGTCGGGCTTTGCCAGGGTGGCTGGATGTCGGCGATGGCGGCGGCGCGTTTTCCCGAGAAGGTGAACACGCTCGTTCTCGCCGGTTCGCCGATCGACGCCGACGCCGGCGACGGGCCGATCAGGCGCACGGCTCACGAGACGCCGATGTCGTTCTACGAGGACCTGGTAGAGCTCGGCGGGGGGCTGATGAGGGGCAAGTTCATGCTCCAGGGGTGGAAGAACATGCATCCCGATGAGCATTACGTCAAAGAGCACATCGACCTTTACGAGAACATCGACGATCCGGCCTTTGTCGCCAAGCGCGAGATCTTCGCGAGGTGGTACGAGAACCCGCTCGACCTGCCGGGACGCTGGTATCTTCAGGCGATCGGTCAATTGTTCAAGGAGAACCGGTTCGCCAAAGGCGAGTTCGTCGGCCTCGGCCGCCGATTGAACCTCAATGCGATCACTTGCCCTGTCTATCTGCTGGCTGGCGAGAGCGACGACATCACGACCAAGGAGCAGGTGTTCGACGCGGAAAACTATCTGGGGACGCCAAAAGAGCGGATCGCGAAGAAACTGGTCCCAGGCGGGCACATCGGCCTGTTCATGGGGTCCCGGACGCTGAAGGAGACATGGCCCTTGGTCGCACGCTGGATCAGGGACGCCGGCGCCGCGTGACCGTTTCGTTCATCGCGTTGACGGCGGCCCCGCCGAGCAAGCGTGGAGGAGCTGACATGAGCGCCAAACCCGCAATTCGGAACAGGACCTGGGCCGAACTCAAGGTCGGAGATGCGGCCAGCATCGAGCGAAGCTGCTCCGTGCAGGATCTTTTCCTGTTCGCGCACGTATCGGGCAACGTCAATCCGCTGATGCTGCCGTCGGCCGAGGGCAGCCCGCAAAAGACCGAGCCGGTCGCGCCGTCGATGTGGGTCGGCTCACTCGTCTCCGCCGTGCTCGGAAACCTGCTGCCGGGCCCGGGCACACTCTACCGCGAACAGGACTTGCGGTTCCTGAAGCGCGTTCACGTCGGAGACAAGCTCAAGGTGTCGGTCGTCTGCCGCGAGAAGCGCGAAGCGCCGGTCGCGCTGTTCGACACCAGGGTCGAGAACGCGGCGGGAGACGTCGTGTGCGACGGAGCCGCGGTCGTCGAGGCGCCGACCGTCAGCCGGATCACCGAGGCGCGCGATCTGCCTGCTCTCATCGTCGACACGGCCGACCATTTCGGCAAGCTCGTCGCGCTGGCGGCGAAACTTCCGCCGCTGAAGACCGCCGTCGTCTGCCCGGAGGACCACAATTCGCTGAGCGGCGCGCTGCTCTCGGCCAAAGCCGGCCTGATCGAACCGATGCTGGTGGGCGATCCCGCACGCATCCGGGCCGCGGCGAAGGAGCTCGACGCCGACATTTCGGCTTTCACTCTCGTCGCAATCTCCGATCCGCATGCGGCGGCCGCGCGCGCGGTGGCGATGGTTCTCGAGGGCAAGGCGAACGCGGTGATGAAGGGCGCGATCCATTCCGACGCGCTGCTCGCCGAAGTCGTGAAGAAGGACGGCGGCTTACGCACGCACGTGCGCATCAGCCACGTCTTCGCGCTCGACGTGCCGACGCTCGACGAAATTCTCTACATCTCCGATGCGGCGATCAACATCGCCCCCGATCTGATGACCAAGGTCGACATCGTGCAGAACGCGATCGATCTGGCGCACGCCTGCGGTCTCGACAAGCCGAGGGTCGGCATCCTGTCGGCGGTCGAAACGATCAATCCCGCCATCCCCTCCACGCTCGACGCAGCGGTGCTGTCCAAGATGGCGGAGCGCGGCCAGATCCGCGGGGCGATCGTCGACGGGCCGCTGGCGATGGACAACGCCATCGACATCGAGGCGGCGCGCACCAAAGGCATCGCCTCGCTGGTCGCCGGCCGCGCCAACGTGCTGATCGTCCCCAATCTCGAAGCCGGCAACATGCTCGCCAAGGAACTCACCTTCGTCGCGCGGGCGGAAGCGGCGGGACTGGTGCTGGGGGCCAAGGCGCCAGTGATGCTGACGAGCCGCGCCGACAACGATCGCGCCCGCCTCGCCTCCTGCGCGCTCGCCCAGCTTTACGAGTACTATCGCCGAGAAGGCCGGGCCTTCGGCGGCGGAGCCGACGGTCGCCAAAGCCGCGGAGTAACCCGTCTGTAGCAAGCCATTTCCTTTCCAAGGGTGGCGCGGAGCCTGTCGATGCGTGGAGGCCTCACATGGTTGAAGGCGTGAAAAAGATCGGCGTGGTCGGCGCCGGGACGATGGGCGCAGGGGTGGCGCAGACCTTTGCCGCCGCGGGCTATCCGGTGCGCCTGCGCGACATCGCCGAGGCGCCGCTCGGCCGTGGCATGGGCGCGATCAAGAAGAGCCTCGAGCGCCTCGTCGGACGCGGCAAGCTCACGGCGCAGGAGCGGGATGCGACGCTCGAACGGATCGCGCCGACTACCAAAATGGAAGACCTGGCCGACTGCGACGTCGTGGTCGAGGCGGTGCTCGAGCAGTTCGACCTCAAGAAGGCGGTGATGGCTCAGCTCGACGCCATCTGCCGGGCCGAGGCCATTCTGGCGACCAACACCTCGTCGATCTCGGTCACCCGCATCGCCTCGACGTCGAAAATCCCCGGGCGGGTCATCGGCATGCATTTCTTCAACCCCGTGCCGATGATGCAGCTCGTCGAGATCATCCGCGCGCTGCAGACGACCGACGAGACGACGAGGACGATCGTCGCGCTGACCGAGAAGATCGGCAAGAAGGCGCGGGTGTCGAAGGAACTCTACGGCTTCGTGGTCAACCGGGTGCTCGTGCCGATGATCAACGAGGCGATCAACTGCGTCCACGAGGGCCTCGCCTCGCCTGACGACGTCGACCAGATGATGAAGCTCGGCGCCAACCATCCGATGGGGCCCTTGGCCCTCGCCGACCTCATCGGCCTCGACATCGTGCTCGACATCATGGAGACGCTCTACAACGGCTTCGACAACTCAAAATACCGCCCGAGCCCGCTCCTCAAGCAGATGTGCGACGCCGGCTATCTCGGCCGCAAGAGCGGCAAGGGATTCTTCGCCTACGAGGCGGCGGCGTGAGAGACGCTGGCTTGCCCGCAGGCCGCCGAGAGGGATAGAGAAGAGCAAAAAAGGGGGGAACAATGCAATGAGCCGTTGGGCCTCTCTCGGCTTCTCTGTCGGTCTGATGGCGGCTACACTCCTCGGCGCCTGCTCCCCTTCAGGCGGCCCGATGGCGCCGACGCCAGCGGCTTTTGTCGTTCGGCCGGACGACGCGCGGGTTAACAGCGCGCGATCTATATCCGCACCCGACCATCTCAATCTTCTTTACGTCACCGACCGGGCGCCGACGACGGATCCTCAAACGAACGCGCTCGCCTACGGGTCCGAGCGCTCGCGCACCATGAGTTTTGGATCGGTCGATCTCCTCATCGAGCCGGATGCGAGCGGCTCCCTGGGAGAGATGAAGCTCGACGGAATCAAGGAAATCGGCCGCTTTCCCGAGGTCCCTTATCCGGCGGTCGTCACTGCCTCCGGCTACCGCCGCGCGCCTGAGGTCGTGGCCGCGCACGAAGAGGCGGTCGCCTTGCTGCAAGGCGAAATTCGTCGTCGCCTGGCGAAGACCGAACGAAAGGAAGTCGTCGTCTTCATCCATGGCTACAACAATTCGTTCGCGGACGCGGCCGAAGCAACGGGGAACATCTGCAGCTCTCTCGGACGGGATTTCGTTTGCGTCTTGCTGACGTGGCCGGCCGGCGGGACGCGCGGCGCTTTCATGGGCTACAACGTCGACCGCGAATTGGGCGAGTTCGCCGTCGCCGACATGCGCAAGGCGATCCGCGCGATCGGCGAGACCGAGGGCCTGCGCGGGGTCGATATAATCGCACACAGCCGCGGCGCCGACGTGCTGGCGTCGGCCTTTCAGCAGCTGGGCGGCGAGGCCTATGTTTCACGCTCGTCGGTCACCGAGAGCTTAAAGGTGAGGAATATCGTTCTGTTCGCCCCGGATCTCGATATCGACGTCGCCGCGACGAAA
Source organism: uncultured Alphaproteobacteria bacterium (assembly GCA_963823165.1). Classification (GTDB taxonomy): domain Bacteria; phylum Pseudomonadota; class Alphaproteobacteria; order Rhizobiales; family Beijerinckiaceae; genus Roseiarcus. The sequence goes on from CAWGKV010000044.1 coordinate 202,851, forward strand.
ATTTTCGACGTGTTCTCTGATCCGGACGCGCCGTACGGCGCCAAGAAGAACCCGAACGCCACGATCAAGCAGGGATCGTTTCATTTGACGATTTATTCCTCTCCTGCCGACCAGGCTCTGGGGCTTTCGAGCAGCATCTTTGGCAGCAGACTGCGGCTCGGCCAGCTGGATCTGAGCGGGCCGGAAGCGAAAGCGTTGCGCGCCGACCCCGGCCATCGCGTCGACCTGATCGAAGTCGACGACAATACGGGCGCGTTCGGGCACGGATATTTCCTGTCGAATCCGGCGGTGCGTTCCGATCTTGCCGCTTTGGTTCGCTACGGATTGAAGCCGGGCGAGCCTGGGCGGCCGCTGGTCGCAATCAGGGGACCATTCTGGCGGATCGCTGGGGAAGACCATAGCTCGAGTCCGGGTTCAAAATGAATAACCGGCGCCGCTCGGCGGCCGAAAATGGCGCGACTAATGGATCGTGTTTTGCGGGCGAAGCTGCAGGATGAAAATATCTGGAAAACTGCGACGGCCTCGGGAAAATGAAATCACCCTCATGAAGCAGCTCGCTCCCGGTCCCCACGCACTCAACTCCGGGCCTGTCGGCAGGTGCTCGAGCCGGGGATGGATTCGTTACCTCGCGTTGGATGAGCGCATGCGAGCAATTTTCGAGTTGACGCCTTTGGGACGAGCTCTTCTCGAGGAGCATGCAGACAATAAAATCTCGGACCGCGACGTGCAATAGGGGCGATGTTCGAGCCGCTCGCGTTACTCGCGCCCCGGCCGCCCTTCGAAGCGATAGCGATCCGTCAGTCCAAATTCGTTCTTCAACGCCGCCAGCCGCCTCACCAGCTTGCTCTCGTCCTCGAGTCGCGGATGATTTGCGTCTTCAGAGGGCGCCCGCCTTGGGAATTTCGCGTCGAAGGCGCTCTGAAATGCGGCGATGGCCAGCGAATAAAATTCCGGGCTGAGCAGGAAATGGCGGCTGGCGATGTCTCGTGAGCGCTTGCCGAGTTGGTCGGGGGGCATGTCGCTGTTGAAGTACTCGCCGAGGAGCCCCTTCACCAGTCGTTGCGTGCGGAAACGGCGTCGCCAGAACGCGGCCCATATGAAGATGACCGCAGCAGCCACGGCCGCCCCTATCACGCCAAGCATCGTGTCGCTCATCTTTCGGCCTCAGCCTCTGTCCTGAAAGTTGTCGATCTCGTGAAGCGGTTCCTTGCATCCCCGTGGCCGCCAACACTGGCGCCGTTCTCGCGCGGCTCGAATGCGGCGCTCCGCCGGGATTGCGACCGTCAGGGCGCGCATCTCATCAGGGAGGTGTCGAGCGCCGAATCGCCGTTCGGGTTGAAGACAATCTCATTCTTGGATCTGAGTTTCACATATGCGGTTTGCGGCGTGTAGCTGATCGAGTCTTGACACTCGCCGCTCAGCTTGAGAGCGCCACGCTCACGCGACGCGCGCTCCAACCGGCACGAGCCCTTAGGCAGACGGATTCGCTGCAACTCGATAATCGCCGCCTGCGCGAATTGATCGACAGGCTGTCGGTAAGTCAAAGCGCTGCCGCGCCGTTGGAACAGCTTTTGGCAGTCGGAGGCGGACTGGGCCCACGCTCCCGCCAGCTGCGCGAGGCTCTCGGGAGCGAACTCGGCGGCAGGCTCCGGCCCGAGCCCCGCCGACACGGAGGCGCGCGCGGAAGGCGCATGAGCGGGGGCGGACACGGACGGAGGAGCGGGAACGGGCAGGGAAGGAGGAATTGGCTTGCTTTCCTGCCGCGTGGGCGGCAGCTCCTGTGCAACGGGCGCAGGCGGCGCCGCGACCGCGACATGGGCGGGACCGGGCGTGGATGGCGGCGCCCCAGCCTGCGCGGCTTCCCGCGCCGCCGGCGCGGGCGGTGCGGGCGCGGGCGCGGCCGGCTCGGTCTTGGGCGGAGGAGCGGATGCGGGCGCGACCTCCTGTGCGACAGGCGCCGGAGCGGGCTTAGGCTCCTCCGCAACGGGCGCAGGCGGCAGCTTGACTTGCAAATCGGCCGCCCATTTCACGTCCGTTCTCGTGCGCACGAATCCTGCGCCGCGCAGCCCGGTCTCAACCTTCCCGTAATACGTGTCCACAACCTTGGGATCGATCTTGAGGTCGACCCGGAGCATCAGCTTGGCGGGCTCCTCCTTGGTCTCGACGGCCTTGGGCGGAGATTGCGCATTGGCGGCGTCAAAGCCCACCGTCGCGGGAACGACATAGTTCGGGGCCTCGTCCAGGATGACGCGCGCTTCGTCGCCCATCGTTAGTTTGCCCGCGTCGGCGGCGCGAAGAAACACGGTCATGTACACGTCGCTAAGATCGATGAGCGTCACGATCGGCGCGCCCGCCGCAACGCTGTCCCCCGCACGCGCCAGCTGATACTGAACCTTTCCTCCGCGCGGCGACACCAGCGTGAGCTCGCTGATCATCGACTTGATCTGCTCGGCCTTGGCCTCAGCCGCTTTGATCGCGTCCTGCGCCCGCGCCTGCTTGGCGGAAAGGAGTTCTGATTGCGCGGCTTGCAATTGCGCCTCGAGCTGCGGCGAGGACAGCCTGGCGATGACTTGCCCTGCGGCGACCTTGTCTCCCTCCTGCACCGCAACGTCCACGACCTCGCCGGCATATTTCGACGACACGTCGATCTGCGTCGCCTCGATGCGGCCCTCCGCCTTGACGATCCCGGCTGGCATGGTCAGGCTGCGCAGCCAATCGATCAATCTGCGGATCGGCTGGGGCTGGGCCTGCGCCGATGAGACAACTCCGTATTGGTTGGTTTCTCCGGCGTAATGCGCAACTGACGCCAGGCAGGTCGCGCCGACTACCAACGCCGCCGTCGCGAAAGCGCGTCCGTTCCGAGCTCTCATCTTATGCTCCTGCGTACGACATTCTTTGCCGGGGCGCCGGCTCTTCATGGCTCAGAAGCTCCCCGACATGCATCGTCATGGGGAGCAAGGTGTTGGTGCTGTGCCAGGCGTTGATCCATTGCTCCGGCAAGGCGCCCCACGAGTTGAGCTGGCCAAGGCCGTCGATGGTTCCGAGGATCTGATCGTACTCGGCCCGCGTCTCCTCCGCGACGACGCAGCCGAAGGTGGTCACATGCAGATCGGCGATGCGCTCGCGCGGCAGGCTGCGGATGGCGTTCCGGAGGCAGAACGCGCCCTTGCTGTGGCCGTAGAGCCGCTTGATCTGCGGCGCCGCCGTCAGGATGGCGCGCAGAACCTCACTCTCCGGGGCGTCGCTGAGGAACGGATCAGGCAGCGCCATCAGGGGCAGCGCCGTCAAGGAGAGACGGCGGCCAACTTTCGTCAGCTCGGGAGCGACAGCCTTGAGGGCGGCCTCGGTGGTCCGGCGCACGAAATCAAGCATGCCGAAGCCGAGCCAGCCGACCAGGGCTTGCGGAACGAGGTCGGCGAGACCGAAGCCCGGCACTATCGCGGCGACGGGCTTGTGCAGCGCTTCTGACACATTCCAGGCGAAGGCGGCCGAGCCCAGCGCCGAACTGCCGACGCCGGTCACCGCAATCGCCTCCACGTCTTCCGGGGCGACGCTGAGCGCGGCGGCGGCTGCGGGCTGAGGAAACTTCAGTCCTTCAGCCAGGAATATATTGACGTCCCCGTATTGGGAGACGAACGGTGGGCGATAAGCGTCAACGACGAGAACTGCGCCTTCTGGACTGTAGAGGTCCTTCAGGACGACTTGGACCGCTGCCTCATACGCCGCGGCTCGCCTTCCGGCCGCGTCCTCTTGCCCTGCGATCTGCGTCGACACGGGCAGGGCGCGAACGCAGAGTTTGAGCCAGAACTGTTCGGTATCGTAAAAGAGGCGGTCGACCGCGTTGTTCGCGTATTGGACGGCTAGCAGCAGCGGCACGATCGCATGCGTGAAGGCGGCCGGCGTCATCGCCGGCGATGGGACGCCCACGCTCTCGGGAGCGAAGCGCTGGTCGAGAGCGGCGGGCGCGGAGGTTGAAACAGTGAAATCATTCATGCGATTTTGTCCCAAACTCCGACCGTCAGGCTTCGCCGGAGAAAAACGCGAGCTAGCCTTCCGCTGGTGTTGACGGCCCTTTGCGACGGCGCAAATTGCCACGGGACCGAAGCCGGCTGCGAACAAGCGACAGCCGCACTCAGGAACGCAAGATCGACCGGAAAGCGTCTTCGCATCTGCTCCTCGCTAGCCCAAGACGACAAGCGTCTTGCGGAAACGCAACCCGGAGATGGCGAAATACACGGCGCTGATGATCGTCATGACGACGAGCTCTGGCCAGACGATATTGAGGCCGGCCGCCCGATAAAGAACGGCCTGAGCGAAGTTGACGAAATGCGGTGTGGGAAAGATCTGCATGACGTCTTGCAGCCAGACCGGCATGGTCTCCATCGGCGTCGCGGAGCCGGAGAGCATCTGCAGGATGACGAGGACCGGGATCACCAGGAGGCCGAACTGCCCCATCGAGGTCGTGTAGGTCGCGAGCAGAATACCCATCGAGGTGACGGAAAACGCGTAGACCACAGCTCCGACGAGGAACAGGACGAGCGAGCCGGCGATCGGGACCTGAAGCCACAATTGCACGACCAGTTTCACCGAGAGGATCGCCGCCACCAGGATCACGAGCCCGTTCGCCCAAATCTTCGACAGCATGATTTCGCTCGGCGTCACCGGCATCGCGAGCAGATGCTCGATCGTGCCATGTTCGCGCTCGCGAATGAGCGCGGCGCCGGTCAGTATGATCGAGAGCATGGTGATGTTGTTGATGACCTGCATCACCGAGGTGAACCATTCCGACTTGAGATTGGGATTGAACATGACGCGGAGGGCGAGATTGACCGGTTGAATTTCCGTTCCGCTGGGGGTTGTGGCGGTTCCTCCGGCGTGCGTGGCGTAGGTTTGCACCACCTGATTGATGATCTGCTGCAGATAGGCCCCGCCGTTGCCGGCCTGGGCGACCGCCGTCGCATCCATATTGATCTGGAGGCTCGGATAGCGGTTCGAGATGACGTCCTGCTCGAACTTGGGCGGGATCTCGATCACGAACACGAAGCGGCCGGAGTCCATCGACGGACCGATTTCCGTCGCCGGGATCTCGACCGGAGGCTGGAACCACGGCGGCAGGATGGCTTGCCGGATCAGCCGGGAAAGCTCCGAACGGTCCTCGTCGACAATCGCGGTGGAGACATGATCGACTTCGGTCTTGGCCCCGGTCGCCACGGCGTAAACGGCGTAGCTGAAGGTGTAAACCGTCAGCGCCAACAGGATCGGGTCGGCGCGGATGCTGTTCAGTTCCTTCAAGCCGAGCGCGAGGATGTGGAGCAGCTTCCTCAGCACTTCAGGCCTCCTGTTTCCGGAGAATGAGCGCGGCTGCGGCGATGAAGAGGACGGTAAAGATCACGAGCGCCAGGTGGTTGACCCAGAGCTCAGGGAACCCGAGCCCCTTGGTGAAGGCGCCGACGCTGATCTGCTGGAACCAGGACGACGGAAACCCGAGGCCGATGGCGCGCCCGGCCCCCGACAGGGACGAGACCGGAACGAGCAGGCCGGAGAAGCTGACGGTCGGAATGAGCGCGATGCAGGTCGTGCCGAACACCGCCGCCACCTGGGTGCGAACAATGGTCGAAACCATGAGGCCAAACCCGGTCGCCGCGCACACGCAGAGCAAGCCGCCGGCGATGAGCGCCGCCCACGAGCCCGTGACCGGAACTCCGAACACGAAAATCGCCAACAGGACGAGCGTGGCGAAGCTCGAGACGCCGATCAGGACATAGGGAAGCTGCTTGCCGAGCAGGAATTCGACGCGCGTCACCGGAGTCGAGCGGAAGTTGGCGATCGAGCCGGTTTCCACCTCGCGCACGACGCCGAGCGCCGTCATGATCGCGGGGATGAGGATCAGCATCACCATGATGGTGCTGGGCACCTCAGAATAGATGCTCTTGAACGACTGATTGTAGCGGTAGCGCTCCTCGACATTGATCAGTGAGAACGACGAGGGTTTGCCGGTGAGGCGCGCCGACAGGTCGGCGAGATAGCTTTGCATCACGCCGCCGAGATAGCTGCGCGTCGTCTCGGCCCGGAAAGGCATGTCGCCGCTGATCCAGGCGCCGACTTCCGGCGTCTGCTGGGTGATCAGGTCGTGGCCAAAGTTCGTCGGAACCTCCACGGCGAATTTGAGCTCGCCGCTGCGCAGGCCGGACACGATCTGATCGGCAGTCCTGAGGTTTGGCTCCCGGTCGAAGTATTTCGGGTCCTGGAAGCTGTCCAGGAACTGCCGGCTCTCGAGCGACTGGTCCTGATCGAAGGCCGCCCAGCGCAGATGCTCGACGTCGAACGAGATGCCGTAGCCGATGGCGAACATCAGGATGATCGGATTGAAGAGCGCAAAGGCGATCCGCACCGGGTCGCGCATGATCTCGACCGCTTCCCGGCGTGCGTAGGCCCAGAGCCGCGTAAGGCTGAAGCCGCGGTCTCCTCCCCTCGGCGGCGCAAAGACCTTCGCCTCCGAGGCCCCCGGTTCGACCGATTTCTCCCCCTTGTGGGCGACGCCGGCAGCGTCCTCGAGAAAGCCGATGAACGCCTCCTCGAGCGACTTGGCGTGACGGGCTTCGATCAGCTCCGGCGGCGTTCCCGCGGCCAGGACCTTGCCGGCGTTCATCAGCGAGATTCGGTCGCAGCGAAGCGCCTCGTTCATGAAGTGCGTCGAGAGAAAGATCGTCACCCCGTCATTGCGGGAGAGAGCGACCAAGTATTCCCAGAACCCGTCGCGGGCGACCGGATCGACGCCCGATGTCGGCTCGTCCAGGATCAGCATCTCGGGGCGATGCTGGATGGCGACCGCCAATTGCAGGCGCTGACGGATGCCGAGCGGCAGGCTTTCAGGCTCGACGTCGGCCACCTCGCGGAGTCCGAAGCGGTCCAGCATCTCGTCGACGCGCTTGGCTTGCTCGGCCGCGGGAAGATCGAACAGCTTGGCGTGGAGCTCGAGGTTTTTCCGGACCGAGAGCTCGCCATAGAGCGAGAAGGCCTGCGACATGTAGCCGACGCGCCGACGCATCTCGAGGTCTTCCGCCCCGCTCACGGGCTCACCGAACAACATGGCCTTGCCTTCGGTCGGCGGCAAAAGGCCGGTCAGCATCTTCATGGTGGTGGACTTGCCGCAGCCGTTCGAGCCGAGAAAGCCGAAGATCTCGCCCTTCTCGATGCGGAAGCTCACATGATCGACCGCGGTGAAGGCGCCGAAGCGCTTGGTGAGCCCGTCGGCTTCGATCGCCGGCGTGCCGCCCTCATGCTTCAGCGGCGGAATCTCCAAGGCCTTGTGGCCCTTGCGCTTTTCCTCGGGCAAGAGCGCGATGAAAGCCGATTCGAGGTCTTTGGCGCCGACGCGGCTCTTGATCTCGGCCGGCGAGCCCATGGCGATCACATGGCCGCCGTCCATGGCCGCGAGCCAGGCGTACTGCTCCGCTTCATCCATATAGGCGGTGGCGACCACCACGCTCATCTGCGGCCGCCGTCCGCGGATGCGATCGATCAGCTCCCAGAACTGCCGCCGCGACAGCGGGTCGACGCCGGTCGTCGGCTCGTCGAGGATGAGGAGGTCCGGATCGTGGATCAGCGAGCAGCAGAGCGACAGCTTCTGCTTCATGCCGCCGGAGAGCTTGCCGGCAGGCCGCTCGAGGAACGGATCGAGGGCGGTCGAGCGGGTCAGATCGTCGATGCGCGCCTTCCGCTCCGCCTCCCCCTGGCCGAACAGCCGGCCGATGAAGTCCATGTTCTCGAACACGCTGAGCGTGGGGTAGAGATTGCGGCCGAGGCCTTGCGGCATATAAGCGATGCGCGCGTAGGCGCCCTGCCGGAACGCTTCGTCTTTGAGGTCTCCGTCCAGCGCCCTGACCTTGCCGGACTGGACCTTGCGCACCCCGGCGATCAGCCCGAGCAGGGTCGACTTGCCGACGCCGTCGGGGCCGATGAGTCCGGTCATGCATCCGGCCGGAATTTCGATCGTCACGTCGTCGAGCGCCAAGGTCTTGCCGTAACGATGCGTGACGCCTGTGAGCGAAGCTGCGACGGCGGCCACCTTCGCCGGCCGTTCCGTCTCGACGAGGAGCGCGGTCATGCTCGCGGCAGCCTATTTGCCGGCCTGCTCGTCATTGGGCGGCAGCTTGACCGCGAGGTTCGCGGGCCATTCGACGGAGGGATCAAGCCTCACATAGGCGACCGCGCGCAACCCGGACTTTATCGCTTCCTCCATCCCTTTAAGCACGCCAGGCGGCTTTTGCAGCTTGACGCGGAAGTAGAGCTGCTCGCGTTCGGACTGGACCTCGACCGTTTTGGGTGTGAATTGCGACTCGGGCGCTACAAACGAGACCGAGGCGGGGAAAACGTAATCCGGGTAGGCGTCCATCACGAGGCGCGAAGCGTTAGGGTCATTCCCGACTTTGAGCCTGCCAGCCTGGGGAGCGGCAAGGAACACGGTCGTATAGACGTCGTTGAGATCGATCACCGTCGCGATTTTGCCGCCTGGCGGAAGCACCGCCCCCGGCTCGACAAGGCGATATTGCACCCGGCCTTGGACAGGCGACTTGATCGTCGAATCGTCGACCACCGCCTGCAGCTCTGCGACCTTGGCGTCCGCGGTCTTGACGGATGCGCGGGCTTCGTCGACCTGCGACTGGGCCGCGTTGAGGGCCGCATTGGCGCTCTTCAGTTGCTGGTTTCGCTGGTCGAGGAGTTCGTGGGTGGACCAGCCCTTGTTGACCAGCGTTGACGTGCGTCGCAACTCTTCGTTCGCGAATTGCGATTGGGCGTCGTCGCTGGCGACCTCCGCCTCACGGGTTGCCACCGTTTGGCGGGCGAGGGCGGCGGCGGCCTTCGCCTGGTCCAACTGCGCGCCTGTTTCGGAGGTGTCGATGCGGGCGACGACCTCCCCGGGCGACACCATGTCGCCCTCGTGAGGCACGATCTCGACGACGCGCCCGGGAATCTTGGTCGAGATGTCGACCTGGGTCGCCTCGACCCGGCCGTTGGTGCTGACGATGCCTGCGGGCAGTTGCGCGGCCTCGTATTGTTGCCAGGCCACGTAACCCGCCGCGCCGCCGCCGATCACAACCACCGCCGCCGCCAGGATCACCACATACCGCGGGATCTTCATGGGATCTCCTACGAAAGTAACAACGCTGAAACGCTATTCTGTCCCGGCTCTCGCGCCGAACCCAGTCCAGCGGACCTTTCGGCGGTATTCACCGGCTTATCGAATTGTATTCGCGTCTATTCGAGCTTCCGTTCGGGCAATAATTAATGCTTTTCAAATGTTCACTTCAATGCGACATAAGGTAGCGCACGAAGGTGGGAAGCAACGCACTCCAAGGTCTTAACGCGCTGATTCCATAGGCGTAGCTTACGGGATTGATCTCGCGGTCGATGTTGCATCGCGAGAACCACAGGGAAGCTCGGCCTGTGTTGCTTGCTGATCCGTGACCGGCGCCTCCTGATCCTCGACGAGCCGACGACCCCCGCCCAGGAAACAGGCGATCGGTCATGCAGTCTTGCCATCGATTTGCGGTTTTGGGCATTGTCTTGGCTGCCGGACCGGGATCGAGGTCACGGCGCAAAATATTCCGGCGTTCGGAGCGAAAGTGGAGCCCTTTCGTCTTTCCGATGGCTTACGAAACGGGCGATTTTTCGCGATTTTCTTGCTGTTAAGCAGCTGTTAGCTTGCTGTTACGCTCCTACGACTCTTTCCTGTTCTTTCGTTTGCCCGCTTCCCTTTGCATTGCGAAGGCGCCGTCGGCGAAGCCGTTTTTCAACTGCGCCAAACGCCGTGGGCGGCCATTTGGGCCCGGTTGCAACTCGGGCGCCAGCCGCGGGGGAAAAAACCTCGACTTTACGGAAGTTGACGTGTATAACATACCTAACTGAAACGAGGCAGGAGGAGCTTCGGGATTATGTCGGCGCTGTTTGAAAATTCGAATAATGCCCTTGTCGCCCGCAACCCTTGAAAAGGCTCAACGCGGCGATGGGCGCCCATTGCTGAAAGTTGGCATGGATTCGGGATCGGCTTCCGTTTCGCCTGCGGTCGGCGCCGCGACAACCGGCTATTGCGCGGCCACGGGCGAGGAAAGGCGCGGCGCGTTCAAGCGTCAGGCGGCGGCGGGAGCGTCCAGTCGTCCGGAAATTTTCGGGCATCTGGTGTAAGTCGTTGAAAAGGCGGGAATCGTGAACGGATCTGGCTTCCCCTGGCGTTCCTTTTGCTTCCCCTGGCGTTCCTTTGACTTCCCCCGGGCGCGCCGTTCCCTTCCCCGGGCGAGCCGCCGCCTTCCCGCTGCGTTCCAGGACGTTCCGCCGCCTCGCGGCGCCAGAGCCCGCGGCGCTTCGCCCGGCGAACGCCCTTGCTCCCCTCGCGCGCTCTTAAGGAACCGGAGGGGTGAGCAATCGCTCCGCAAAAAGGCGCCGCAAGGCCTTGAAAAAACTGGTTCCGCGCCCGGGGCCGGGACTCCGCCGGCCTACGCCCCCTGCGACAGCCGCCGCCACGCCAGCGCCAGCGTGATCGCCGCGGCGTTGGAGACGTTGAGGCTCTTGATCGCGCCGGGCAGGTCGAGCCGGGCGAGGAGGTCGCAGCGTTCGCGGGTCAGACGGCGCAGCCCCTTGCCCTCGGCCCCGAGGACAAGCGCCAGCGGGCGGGCGAGCGGGACCTCGTCCAGCAAAGCAGGCGCTTCCGAATCGAGGCCGACCCGCAGGTAGCCTAGATCCCCCAATTCGGCGAGCGCCCGGGCGAGGTTGGGGACGGATGAGATCGGCACGTGCTCGAGCCCGCCCGAGGCCGATTTGGCCAGCGCCCCCGAAAATTCCGGCGAATGACGCTCCGTGGTGACGAGCGCGTCGACGGCGAAGGCGGCGGCGGTGCGCAGGATCGCCCCTACGTTGTGCGGGTCGGTGACCTGGTCGAGGACCACGACCAGGCCGTTTTGCGGCAGTTCGGAGAGGTCGATCGGCGCGAGCGGCCGCGCCTCGAGCAGCACGCCCTGGTGCACGGCGTCGCGCGGGCTCAAGGCGGCGATCTCCTCGAGGCTCATGACCCGCGTTTCGACCCCGCGCGCCTCGATCTCGGGTCTCAGCCGCTCGGCCGCTGCCGCCGTGGCGTAGAGGCGGACGAGCGCGCGCCGCGGCGCCTTCAGCGCCGCCCCGACGCTGTGGAAGCCGTAGATGCGCACGACGTCCGCTTCGTGCCTCTCGCGCGGCCGCTCACGCCTTGCGTCAGCCGCCTGCGCCGCCGGCGGGCGGGCCGCCGGCTTCGCCGGAGGATCGGGCCGGCGCTCGTCGCGCCTAGGCGGAGGCGGCGCCTCGCGGCGTCCATGCTTGCGGGTCATGGGGAACACGTTCCGCTTCGGTTTCGATCGGTCATAAGCGCCTTCGCCGCCCGAGGCCAGAGAGCCGCAAGCGGCCGCCGGCCAGCCGATTTTCCTGTTGACAGGCCGGCCGCCGAGGCAACATAAGCCGATGCCCGCGCCTCGGCCTGACCGAGGCGTTTTCGTCCCGAGCCCGGCTCGCCGACGTCAAGGGGGAGTGTCCCGAGCGGCAAAGGGGGCGGACTGTAAATCCGCTGGCTAAGCCTTCGTAGGTTCGAGTCCTACCTCCCCCACCATCTCAAAAATCAACGGCTTAGCGTCCGCAAGACCGCAAGAAGCCCCGACCGGGGCCTTTTTCATGCCGCATCGTCCTCGAAGGACGCGACAAGCACGCCGAGCCGAACAGCACCCGTTGTCACGCAATGCGACGAGGGCTCGGATCCCGCCGACGGACGTCGGGTTCAAGCGCGTGTCCGGGCTGCACAATCTACAGCAGGAGAAACCCACCGCTCGGGTGGGTCCGCTTCGCTCCTTGGCCTCGGTCAATTCGGAGCCGGCGAGATTAGCCATTTGGCCGCCGCACGGCGGTCTCGCAGAAGCGCCGGGCCTCCATCGACTCGGCGTGGTCCCACTTTTTGTCGAACCCGAGCAAACGGCTCAGCCAGACACTTTTCCGCCTAATGAAGACTTTCAATCCCTGGGCGATATCGCCATCGGTTTCCTCTTCCAGAGGAATGCCCAGCGCCAGCAGCTCATGGTCGGTCAGCTCGAAAAAGTCTTTCATTTCAGCTCCTATCTCAGACGCAGCCGCTCAAGCCTCGGGCCTCGCGTATGCCGGCGTCACGGCCCAGCGAATGTCCGGCGGGATGGGTGAGCCGGGGCCGAAAGCGGCTCGCGTCAGAGCCCCGCGCGCGGCCCAGCAACGCTCCACTCGAAGGCGGGATCACGATTCGCCGTCAAAATAGCCGTCACGGCTGTCCGCCGCCGGCGCGAGAATGATGACTGCGCTCGCCGCGGCGCCGCACGCGATGGTTATGGCCACGAGAACCGCCAACAGCATCCGCATTGTAGGCCCCTTAAGACAGACGTCCCTGCGCTTGCGCCGTTTGGTTCTCGCGTTGCCGCAGAGACACCATCAGTTTAGCTGGCGTGAGCTCGATGAAAATTGACAGAACGGACGGTCCGGGCGTCGCTTGGAAGGGGGCGCCCCATACGTTGGTTTAGGGTATCGGCGCCGCGGGCGGGACAAGCAGAGCGAGTCTTCTTTGCACGTCACGGCTCGCGACCAGAGCGGCGATGGCCGCAATCAGGCAATGTGCGACTGGACAGGCAGCGTGAATTGGAAGACCGCGCCCCGCGGCGCATCTGCGCTCGCCCATAGGCGTCCGCCGTGCCCTTCGACGATCGAGCGACAGATGGACAGCCCGAGTCCCAGGCCGTTTGGCTTGGTCGTGTAGAAGGCCTTGAACAGATTCTCCTGGACTGCCGGCGGCATCCCCGGACCGGAGTCCCGCACCGAAACGAGGATGTCTCCCAACTCGTTCCTGCCCGTCGTGATCACCAATTCCCGCGCGCCTTCTTTCATGTCCCTCATGGCCTCGACGGCGTTCAGGATCAGGTTGAGGATCACCTGTTGCAACTCAATCCGGTCACCGCGGATCAGCGGCAGGCCCTCGGTGAGCTCCTGGCGCACCGACACGCCAGTCTTCGCCGCTTCGTTTCGGGTCAACTCGATCATCTCGCAAGCAGTGGTGTTGATTTCCACCCGGTCGTCGTGGTGCGACGCCTTCTTGCTGAGATCGCGTATTCCTTGGACGACCGCGCCCGCGCGCGCGCTGTCCCTGATAATTCGGTCGAGCGCCTGCCGTACCTCGTTCAGATCCGGCGGGTCGAGGCGAAGCCAGCGAAGGGCCGCCTGGGCGTTGGTCACTACGGCGGCGATCGGCTGCTTCACTTCGTGGGCGATCGACGCCGTCAGCTGTCCCATTGTTTCAAGGCGGTTCGCGTGGGCCAGCTGTAGCTCCATCTCGCGCAAGGCCTCCGCAGCACGGTTCTTCTCGATTGCGATCGCTGCCTGCGAGGCGAGCAGCTTCAAGACGGCGGTGCGGGCCGGCGGGAAAACCCGGGGAGCCAGATTGTTCTCGAGGTAAAGAACGCCAATCAGCTTGGCCTGATTGAGCAGCGGCAGGCAGAGAAGCGAACGGACCTGGCGCTCGCGGATATGCAGGTCTTCAACAAACGGGGAGTGGACCGAGGCGTCGTCGAGTATCACGCTCTCCCGCGTGCGTTGCACGTAGTTGAGCACCGACACCGGCAGCGAATCTGCGCTAACCGGCCCCCTGCAAAGTTCAACGACTACGGCGTCGCCGACGATCCTGGCTTCTGCGGCGATCTCGAGCTCGGCTCCGCGTGTGAGGATCAACACGCCGCGCTCGGCGCCCGCCTGCTCGGTCGCCGTGCGCACGAGCGAGTCAACCAGTTTTTCTACGACACTCTCTCTCGAGACGACCTGCGACACCTTGATGACCGTCGCGAGATCGAGCTGCTCGACCGGCGCGCCGATTGTGCCGTCGATCGAAGGAGTTCGCTCTTCGTCCCTCAGGTGCGGGTCCATCTCGACGAGCTGTCGCGCCTTTCCGTGGGCGCCCCAGCGCGTGTAGCAATAACGGGCGTTATGCAGATAGGCGCGTGCAATCGTCGCGAAGCCCCGTGTCTCATAAAAGCGCGCGGCCAATTCGTTGGCGAGGGCTTCATCGTGGATGAAGCCGGCGCCCTGAGCCAAGCGGATGGCCTGTTCATATTGACGCTCGGCCTCGAGTTCGCGGCCCTCCAACCGCGCAATTTCCGCACTGACCAGAGCGGCGCGATCGGCAAAGTTCTCCGGGCAGTTTTGGGCCCACGCCTGGAGCTGGCTGAGGTGGGCGGCCAAGGTCTCGCGGTGCTGATCGATCACGGCGGCGGACGCCGTCCCGCAATGCGCAATAAGCGCAAGAGATGCGAAGAAATGGTAGTCGGCCCGCTCGAAGATGGCTGGCGACATCCACAGGAGACGTTCTGCTTTCTTGGCTGCGGCCACGGCGCCGGCGGGGTCATTGGCGAAGACGAGCGCCTGCAGCTTCCGAATCCAGTACATGCAGGCGGCAATCCCGAGGCTCGGTTCGGCCTCGAGCCGCCGTTCGAACTGATGCTCGTCGAAGGCGTCGTCGCTGAAGGAGCCGAAATCGGAAGTGAGATCGCGGAGCGTCCGGATCAAGCGGAGCTGCGCGGTGATGAGCACTACGACGAGATCGAAGCGAGCGCGGCGCGCAAAGTCGAGTCCGGCCTCGGCCTCGCGCTGCACCTCCGCAAGCGGGGCGGCGCTGGCAAGAAGCTGCGTGAGGATGTTGTTGCAGCTGAACGCCGCGTAGGTGAGGTCGCCAGCCTGCTGCGCGGTTTCAAAGGCGTGCCGAGCGAGCGGGGGTCCAGTACGATCGTGGCGCGGGGAGGGTTTGGCGAGATTCCCGAAGGCCAGGTAGACGCGGGCTCTCAAGCGTTCCATTCCCGGCCGCTCGGCGAGGTCAAGTCCAAGCTGGCCGAAACGGAACCCGGTTTGGTAGTCGCCGAAGGTAAGGCCCAGTACGTTGCCGACCGCGGTATAGGCGTAGCACGACGCGTCGCTGTTGCCGTGCTCCAGGCTGACACTCCCCATTCGGCCGATGACGAGACAGCGTAGGTTCTCGTCCGTGTACAGAGCCGGCGTCACGAGGGAGGTGAGAACGTCGATCGTCGCGCACGCGACCGGATCCGCCATCGCGGGCAGCTCGATCAGCGCTTCGATCGGGCGATCGCCTAGCCGTCGCCAAAGCACGGCGTATTCTTTCCTCACCGAGTCGGCGGTCGGATGCGCCGACCAGTCGATGCCGAAGCGGCGCAGACACTCGAGGCCAACCGCGACGGCGCGGTCGCTTCGGCCAAGGGTCATGAAGAGGTCAACCCGGAGGCGGGTGAGGGTCGCCAGCTCTAAGGGGCTTTCGGCGCGACGCGCCAGCTCGGCGAGTCGAGCCTCCGCCTCCGCAAGCGCGCCGGTGAGGAACTCGCATTCGGCCCGATTGAGCTCGAGCGCAAAGGCCAGATCATGACGCCGCTCCCAGGCGTCTTCCGGCAACAGCGCCGTACCGGCGGCGAGGTAGGTCAGGGCCGAGACATAGGCGGTTGAAGATTTGGCGCGGCGGCCCGCAATCAAGTTCAGCTCAGAGAGGCGCTCGCGCTCCCTGTCCGAGCTGATCAGTGCGGATCCGCGGCTAAGTTGGCCGACGATCTCGAAGACGCTCTCTTCGACCGCACTCGGCGACATGCGCGCAGCGAGCCGCCGGCCGATGGCGAGGTGCGTCGCCGCCCGCTCGCCGTTCGGGATCAGCGCATAGGCCGCTTCCCTCACCCGATCGTGCAGAAACCGGTACGCCGCCCCGTCCCGCAACAATAGCCCAGCCCGCACCGCGGGCCAAAGGTTCGCGTGCAACGCATCCTCGCTTTTGCTTTGGACAAGGATTAGGCTTGCGACCGGCGCGGAGTTGCCGAGACAGGCCAGCGCTCTCAGGACCGCCCGGGTTCTGGCGGGCAGGCGGCGCAGCTTGTCCAGCATCAAATCGGCGACATTATCGGTGTAGCCTTTCGCTCTTATCCGCTTGAGGTCCCAAGACCAGCACGCCCTGTCGCGGTCGAAGGCAAGGAGCCCTTCCTCCGCCAATTCGGTCAGAAACTGGATGACGAAGAACGGATTGCCCGCGGTCTTCTGGTGTACGAGCCGGGCCAGCGGCAGGGTGACACTGGAGTGCAAAGCGTCGGCGACGATCCGGCTCACATGCGCGAGCCCGAGCGACTTCACGGCGATCTCCTGCACCCGGCCCTCCGCATGGCCTATCGTCGGCAGCCTCTGCATCAGAGGGTGCGCGGGCGTGACCTCGTCATGGCGATAGGCGCCGATGAGAAGCAGGTGATGCAGATCCGGTTGCGTCAGAAGGTCCTCGAGCAGATCGAGCGTGGCTGCGTCCAGCCATTGCAGGTCGTCGAGAAACAGCGCCAAGGGATGTTCTGGCCGAGCGAAGACGCCGAGCAGGCGTCGGAACACAAGCTGGAACCGGCGCCGTGCGTCTCGTGGCGGCAGCTCCGCTGCGGGTGACTGCGGGCCGATCAGGAGCTCGAGGTCGGGGATGAGCGCGACCATGAGCGCGCCGTTCGCGCCGAGCGCCGCGGTAAGCGCCGCCCGCCAGGGCGCCAATTCGGCCTCGTTCTTTCTAAGTAGAGGCCGGATCAGGTCCCCCAGCGCTTGCCCCAGGCTGGCATAGGGAATGTCACGCTTCAACTGGTCGAACTTTCCGGACCCGAACAGACCGCCTCGCGGCCCGAGCGCGGCAGCAAGCTCATGCACTACAGCCGACTTGCCCACTCCGGCTTGGCCAACGACCAAGACGAGTTCCGGCGGCCCGCCCGACGAGACGCGATCGAAGGCCGCGAGCAAGGTCTCGACCTCGCCCTCTCGCCCATAAAGCTTCTCCGGCATCAACAGCCTGTCGGGCGCATCCCGTTCGCCGAGAGGAAACGGGTCGGTGCGGCTTTTGCGCTCCCATTGGAGGAGGCAGCGCCGAAGGTCGTGCTCGAGGCCGGCCGCGGTTTGGTAGCGCTCCTCGGCCGTCTTAGCGAGAAGCTTCATGACGATCTCAGAAAACACGGTTGGAACGTTCGCCGAACGCTCAGCCGGCGGAGTCGGCTTTCTGGCGATATGGCAATAGACCCACTCGGCCGGATCGGCGGCGCTGAACGGCAGATGGCCCGTGAGCATGCGATAGAATGTGACGCCGAGCGCGTAGAGATCGCTGCGGGAATCGACAGTTCGGTTCATCCGGCCGGTCTGCTCGGGGGCCATATAGGCGAGCGTGCCCGATATGAATTTGGGCGGTTCCGGCCCGGCTTGGCGCATGCGCGAAGGCCGCGCGGCGACGCCGAACCCGGTGAGCCGAGACAGTCCG
This sequence comes from uncultured Alphaproteobacteria bacterium, assembly GCA_963823165.1. Lineage (GTDB taxonomy): Bacteria > Pseudomonadota > Alphaproteobacteria > Rhizobiales > Beijerinckiaceae > Roseiarcus. The sequence continues at coordinate 220,192 of CAWGKV010000044.1, forward strand.
TCGCCGCAGTTCACCAAGAGATTGGCCGGCTTGATGTCTTTGTGGACGAGGCCCCGCCGGTGCATCTTGCCGAGCGCTGCGGCGACGCCAATCGCCAAGAGCAGGAAGCGCCGCGGCTCCATCGGCGCGCCGAGCAGGCGCTCGAGCGGTTCACCGCCCGGGTCCTCGAGCAGAAGCCGAGCCTTTCCGTGCTCTTGCCGAAGCTCCAACGGCCGTGCGGCCCAAGTGGAGTCGAGTTCGTCTCTTAGTGCAAATTCATGGGCGAGGCGATCGAGCGCAGCCGGCGGAGAATGGCCCGCGGCCGGAAAAGCGAGCAGAACGGATGGTTCGCCGCCTTCGCCAGCAACTCGTCGTCCACGGCAAAGGATGCGCTCGCCGTCGTCCGACAGGAGCTTGAGATCGCAGACTCCATCGACGCCAAGTTGAAGTTTCGGATGCAATTCCTGGATCCCGCCGCAATCGGCAAGCGCGCCGGTGATAGTGTCGCTGAACGGGGCCAAGCGCAATCTCGAGATATGCTCGTTTCCTCAGCCGCCATCTCGAGATTGCCGCGGGGCGCATGCGCAGTCCGAACCGAGCGCGGATCGTATGCATCCATGGAGGTCCTCGTCGCGGAAGGGCTTTGTCAGGTAGCACTTCACTCCGGCTCGAAGCGCGCGCGCCCGCGCCGCTTGATCCGGAAAAGCGGTAATCAAAATGGTGGGAATGGCTTCGCCTGTCGCGACCAGCCGAGCATGGAGGTCGAGTCCCGTCATCCTCGGCATTTGCACGTCGGCGATGAGACAGCCGAAGTCGCCACGCTGATCGGATCTCAGGAAATCCTCGGCGCGGCTGAAGGCGACGGCATCATAACCAAGAGATTTTACGAGGCTGACTACAGCCTCGCGGACGGATTCGTCGTCGTCGACGACTGCAATGACGGTTGTGTCGGGCAATTCCATTTCCTGATCCGGCCGTCCACATGAGGTCCGCCGCACCGGCCATTGCCTCCTCGTTGATATAACCAGCAGCTCCCGGATCGTCGATTGTCGGTTTGGTGCATGACCCGGCGCCTTGGTATAGCCTGGCCAGACCTTGCGAAGGTTAATAACCATCTGTCATGTGATACAGGCCAAGACGCTGCATGAGGTGGCGAAACGCGATGCGAAGGTATAGCCCGGGGAACCATTGGAGTCGCCAATCGGACCCTTCGTTCAATAGTCCGAGTGATTGAGGATGATAATGTGGATCTGCGCCGGGCGCGTCCTCCCCGCGGCAGCGTATCCTGCGAGGGCCGAGAACTCCTACGAATGGCCCGATTGAGCCCCTCCTCCCGGAGGGGCTTTTTTTGACCGACTTGCCTGAAGGCGGCAAAAGCAGGGCGGTCGTTACAGGCCCAGGCCCAGTTTCAACTTTTCCGCCATCCGCGCCAGATCAGGAACGGATGAGGCCTTCATCTTTCGCATCACCTGGCCTCGGTGGACCTTTACCGTGATTTCGCTGATGCCCAGATCGCCCGCAATCTGCTTGTTGAGGCGGCCCGCGACGACCCCGGCCATCACCTCGCGCTCGCGAGCGGTCAGGGTCTCGAAGCGCTTTCGCACCTCGGCCGTCAAACTCTCCGCGTCAAGTCGAGCCCGGTCGCGCGTCAGCCCAAGTTGTATCGCATCCAGGAGATCCTGGTCTCTGAAGGGCTTGGTCAGAAATTCGATTGCTCCGCCTTTCATCGCCTGCACCGACATCGGGATGTCGCCGTGCCCGGTGATGAAGACGATCGGCAGTCGGATGAGTTTGTCGGCAAGCTCTCGCTGGAGCTCAAGGCCGCTGCGTCCGGGGAGCCGGACGTCGAGCACAAGGCAAGCGGGACCCTCCGGGCGCCCCGATTGAAGGAAGTCATCTACCGAAGCCATTAGCTTCGGCTGAAAGCCGACTGATCGGACGAGGCTCGAAATCGACTCTCGAATTCCTGGATCATCATCAATAATTATGACCGTCGGTTTGCTTGTCGGGGCTGTCGGCATCGTCGGCACACGTTCGGGGAGCTTTGACGGTTGTAGCATGGCGAATATAGCATGGCGAAAAGCTCCTGTGACGAGGGCGCGTGGCGCCATCGGCCGCGCATCCGCGGGCGGCAGGACAGTTCCGGCGGCGCCCCCGTCGACGCGGAGACTTGCCAAGTCAAGAGCGTCGATCGGCTCAGTGACGATTGATATCGCGCCGACCGGCCATGGGTAGACAGCCGGCCGTCCGCTCGGCGTTACCCGCGCACGATGCGGGTTCCCGTTTCGCCGGAGAGCGCACGTCCGATATTCTCGGTGTTGGTGATCAGCCCTTCCTTGCCGCCCGCCGCGACGTAGTCGATGAGCGCGCAAATCTTGGGGCCCATGCTGCCCTTGTCGAACTGGCCCTCCGCATAATACCGTTCCGCCTCGCTGATCGTGATCCTGTCGAGCCAAAGCTGGTTCGGCTTGTTGAAATGAATGGCGACGCGCTCGACTCCGGTCGACACCATAAACAGTTCGGCGCCGACCGTGCGCGCGAGCAGGCTCGACGCGAGGTCCTTGTCGATCACCGCCTCGACACCGCGCAGAGCGCCCTCGCCGTCTTCGACCACGGGGATGCCACCGCCGCCGCACCCGATCACCAGATAGCCGGCGTCGGCGAGAGTCTTGATCACGTCGAGGTCGACGATCTTCTTCGGCGCCGGGGACGGCACGACGCGGCGCCAACCCCTGCCCGCGTCCTCCCTGACCGTCCAGCCCTGCCGGGCGGCGAGGTCCTTGGCGCGGCCTTCGTCCATGTGCGAGCCGATCGGCTTGGTCGGATTCTTGAAAGCCGGGTCGTCGATATCAACCAACGTTTCGGTCACCACCGCGACCGGCTGGCGCCGAAGCCTCCGCCGCCTGAACTCGTTGCGGAACGCCTTCACGAACATGTAGCCGATGGCGCCCTGAAGGTCCGCGCCCGCGTAATCCATCGGCACCGGCGCCACTTCGTGGATCGACAGTTCGGATCGCCTGAGGATGAAGCCCATCTGCGGGCCGTTTCCGTGGGTGACGATGACGTTCCAGCCAGTCTCGATCATGTCGGCGATGTGCCGCGCGGTGACCGACGCCTGCCGGTATTGATCGGCGATCGACAGATGGTCTTTGTCGCTGATGAGGGCGTTGCCGCCGACGGCGACGACAGCGAGCCTGGATCCGTCCGCCATCACGAGCCTCCGCGATCGGGCGGCAATTCCGCCGCCAGAGCGGACACGGCTTTGGCGAAGCAATCGAGCGGCGCGCGCGTGACGCCGGCGCCGATCTGTCCGACGCCGGCCTCCTTGTCAGCGATCCCGGTGTCGATCACCGGGCAGATGCCGGTGTCCACGACGCGCCGGGCGTCGACGCCGGACGGCGTTCCGGCGAAATTCATCGCCGGCAAGGTGAAGGCGCTGTTGCGGCCGAGCGTGATGTGGCCCATCTGCGCGGTGTTGACGATCGCGTCGTCCGCTGCTCCGCCGACGAAGTGGACGATCGCCGGCGCCGCGGCCATTGCGAAGCCGCCGAGGCCAGCCGTCTCGGTGATCGCGCTATCGCCGAGATCGGGCGCCGCGTCGGCGATCGAGTAGCCGGGAAAGTAGAGGCCGTCGACGAGAGGCGCGGGAGCGGTGAACCAGCGCGAGCCGGCGCCGCTGATCCGCACGCCGAACTCGACGCCGTTGCGCGCCATCGCGGTCACCATGCTGGACAGCGGTACGCCGCGTGCGGCGTCGGTCATCGCCTTGCACGCGGCCATCGAAATATTGAGAAAGAAATGGTCGTTGCCGGCGATGAAAGACACCGCCTCGCCGACGTCCGATCGGCTGACCTTCGATTTGAGCAGCGCCGGCGCCAGTCTCTTGAGGAGCAGCGATGTCGCAGCAGCGTTCCGGTTGTGCAACTCGTCGCCCATCTGCAGCGCCTGGGCCATCAGAGGCTTCAGCTCGATCGGTCCGCCGATGTCGAACGCCGCGGCGAGCGCCTTGCGCAGCTTGGTCGCCATCCAATCCAGTCGCGCCAGCACCGTGTGCCCATTCGCGCCGAACCGAAGCGCCTTTCCGAGCCCTTCGTTGAAATTCGAGAAAGTCCGATGACCGTGCTCGCCGTCGCGCACGATCCATACTGGCATGGATGGGCTGATGACGCCGGCCATGGGTCCGACGGCGCCGTGATCGTGGCAAGGCTCGCACCGGATCGCGCCGCTTTCGACAAGCTTTCGCGCTCCGACGTCGTTCTTGGCCCACCCCTCCCATACGATCGCGCCCGCAATCGCGCCTTGCATCGGGCCGCACATATCCGTCCAGGCGATTGGCGGCCCGGCGTGGAGAAGCATGCGGCGTCCCATGCCGGGAATCGCGGTTTTGGCGAGCCCGACGCCCTCGAGGATCGGCTGCGACGAAAGATAGGCGCCATAGGCTTTGCGGTTGGCCGCCTCGACATCCTCATGATTGATGAGCCTGGCGAGCGCCCGGCCAACCGCAGCGTCTCCCATAGCTGGCGGCGTCCACTCGATCTGAACGGCCTTGCCGCCGGCGTCGGCGATCGCCTCGGCGAAAGACGCGAGGCCGACATTGAGGACCTGCAGGTCTTCACTGAAGAGCTTCATAACGCTATCCGCTCCCCGGCCCGGCCTGTCTTTGCATGTTCGACGAGGCCTGCGGCCAGCCGCGCCGCTTCGGCATTGCTGCGCGCGAGGACCATGCCGGCTTGGCGAAGCGCCGCCTCCTGCGCGGATAGGTTTTGCGGGTCCCGCTCCGCGCCACAAACGAAGCCGACGAAGGCGAGATCGCGACCTTCTTTCACCGCGCGTTTTCTGGCGGCGTCGATCGCCGGAACGATCTCGCTCGCCGGATTCATGTGCGAGCCGTAGCCAAGCACCACGTCGAGGAGGATTATCGCCGTCTCGGGATCGGCCGCTTCTTTGAGGATGCGCTCGTTTCGCAGGCGATGATCGATCATCGGATGCGGGCGGCCGCGCGTGAACACGTCGTCCCCGAGATCGACGAGCGTATGCGCCCGGCTCTTCCAGACGTCCTCGAGCCGGACGGTACCGCCGACCGGCGTGTTGGAATAGATGGGCGAAAGCACATCGCCGAGAAGAAGCGAAGCCTCGAAGCAGAACGTGCCGCCGCTATAGAGGCCGCGTATGTATTTCTGACCCAGACTGAATTTTGGCGCGTTGGCCAGCGGTTTCGGCGGTTCGCGCTTCGGCGTTTGGACGTTGGCGATGGCCGCGGCGAAATAAGCGGCGTCCTCCAGCGTATTCGCGGCCGTCAAATTGTCGCCCTCCACTGTCTTCGGATCGACGCCGAGAAAGCAGACCACCACGGGCTTGCCTGTGGCGCGCGCCCGCTCGAGCACGCGCATTGCGACATCCGCCGCAGGAGGCTTCGAGATCAGAACGATGACCTCGGTCGCCTCGTCGGCGGCCATCGCCTCGATGCTTTGCAACATCGTGATCCCCCCGACCTCGCGGCTGAGATCATGGCCGCCGGCGCCGACCGCCTGGCTGACGCCCGCCCCCAACCGGTCGATGAGGCAAGCGACTTGCTGCAGGCCGGTGCCCGAGGCGGCGACGACGCCGATGACGCCGCGCCTGATCACGTTGGCGAAACCGAGCGGTATCCCGTTGAGAATGGCGGTGCCGCAGTCGGGGCCCATGACCAGTAGGCCGCGGCGCCTGGCGTAACGCTTGAGGGCGACCTCATCCTCGACCGAGACATTGTCGCTGAAGATCATCACGTTGAGGCCGAGATGAAGCGCCTTCAGCGCTTCCGAGGCGGCATAGTCGCCGGGCGTTGAGATCAAGGCGAGATTCGAGCGGGGCTCGAGTTCGAGACCCATTTCCAGGCTGCGCGGCGCCTGGCGCTTCGGTCCTTCGCCCGTTGTCGCCGGCTTTTGGTCGAAGGCGGCCTGCGCCGCGCTGAACCCGCCCGCCATCGCTGCTTCGCTCTGCCCCTCCAGCGTGATGAGAAGATCATTGGGGCCGGCGTCCGTGACCTCGTCGAGCAGCCCGGCCTCTCGCAGCAGGGCGAGATTGGCCTCGGAGGCCATGACAGCGGAAGCCTGGACGATGCCGGGGAGCTTCGCCAGCCGCGACGACAACTGCATCAGCGAGACGGAATCCCGGTAGAAGTTTCGGATGATTCTGGACGCGGTCGCCATCGAGCAGACCTTCCCCGGCGCACTTGGGCCCTGATTCGCGCGCAGTTTCCGACGCCCCCAAAATTGTATACGAAATTGCGTGGTATGGACGTCAAGTGGGGTAATCTCTTAAGGACAAAACGCCGTGCTCGGACCAAGCGACAGCCTCGATCTCGCCGCCCTCGCAGATGCCTACCGAAGCCGCTCGCTCTCCCCGACAGGCCTCGTCTCCGGCGTCCTCGATCGCATCGACCGGCGAGGCGACGACAAGGTATGGATTCATCTTCTCCCGCGCGACGCGCTCTTGTCGATGGCGGCCGCCCTCGAGCGGGCTGATCCGTCGACCAAACCGCTTTACGGAGTTCCCTTCGCCATCAAGGACAATATCGACCTGGCCGGCGTTCCAACCACCGCGGGCTGTCCTGCTTACGCCTACATGCCTAGCGTGTCGGCCACGGTCGTACAGCGCTTGACTGAGGCCGGCGCAATTCCGATCGGCAAGACCAATCTCGACCAGTTCGCGACCGGACTCAACGGCACGCGGTCGCCCTACGGCGCCCCGGGCAGCGCGCTCAACGCCGAGCATATATCTGGCGGATCGAGTTCAGGCTCGGCGGTGGCGGTCGCGGCAAGCCTCGTGAGCTTCTCTCTCGGCACCGACACGGCCGGCTCAGGCCGCGTGCCGGCGCAATTCAACAACCTGGTCGGCATGAAGCCGACCAGAGGGTTGCTGAGCACGAGCGGGGTCGTTCCCGCCTGCCGCTCGCTGGATTGCGTGTCGATTTTCGCCCTCTGCTCGGACGATGCGCGCGACGTCCTTTCCGTCGCAAAGGGGTTTGACGCAGCCGATCCTTTCTCGCGCCAGGATTCGCCCGCGGCTCTGTCGTCGCAGATTGCCGGCACGCGTTTTGGCGTTCCTCGACGGGAGGATCTTCAGTTCTTCGGCAACCACGAGGGCGAGAGGCTTTTCAATTCGACGCTGGAGTCCATTGCCGGCCTGGGCGGCGTCTTGGTCGAAATCGATCTGCGTCCGTTCCTCGAGGCCGCCCGGCTTCTGTACGAGGGGCCCTGGGTCGCCGAGCGCTTTGTCGCCATTCGAGACTTCTTCGACAAGAACCAGGAAGCGCTTCACCCGGTGACGCGTCAAATCATCGCCGGCGGCGCGCGGCCGACCGCCGCAGACGCTTTCGCAGCCTATTACCGTTTGAAGAAATTGCGCCGCGTCACGGAGGCGGCATGGCGGCGGATGGACGCGCTCGTCACTCCGACGGCGGCGCGCCATTACACGATCGCTGAAATGCTCGCGAATCCGATCCGCCTGAACAGCAATCTCGGCGCCTATACGAACTTTATGAATCTGCTCGATCTCTCTGGCGTCGCGATTCCGACTGGGTTCCAGGCCGACGGCCTGCCCTTCGGCATCACGCTTGCCGCGCCGGCCTTCAGCGACGCCGCTTTGCTGAACCTCGGCGACGAGATTCATCGTGCGGCGAGCCTGCCGCTAGGGGCGACAGGCGCGGAAATGCCGGCGAAGCGTCCGGCTGCTTCCAGCACCGGCACGGTACAGGTCGCGGTGTGCGGGGCGCATATGAGCGGACTTCCGCTCAATTCCCAACTCCTCGACCGCGGCGCCAGGCTTGTCCGCACGGCTCGAACCGCGCCGCTGTACCGTCTCTACGCCTTGCCCGGCGGGCCGCCGGCGCGGCCGGGCATGGTGCGAGTCGACGACGGCGACGCCATTGAAGTCGAAGTCTGGGCAGTGCCGACGTCCGAATTCGGCGGCTTTGTCGACGCCGTTCCGCCGCCGCTCGCCATCGGCACAGTCGAACTCGCCGACGGCGAGAACGTCAAAGGCTTCGTTTGCGAAAGTTACGGCGTCGCCGACGCCGCCGACATCACCGAACTCGGCGGCTGGCGCCGGTACCTGGAGGAAAAAAGGCTCCGGCCGGCCGCATCATAGGAGGGGGAACATGGTCGCCATCCCGGCCGAGCCTTATGAATCCACGTTCGTGCCCGGCGCCGTCGCGCTGGTCATCATCGACGTGCTGCGCGATTTCGTTCACCAGGGCGGTTTCGGAGTCGCCCTCGGTAACGACATCTCGCTGCTGCTCAAGGCTGTTGCGCCGAGCTTCGAGGGAGCGAAAGAATGCTCGACCATATCGGGCTCGCGGTCGCCGACATGGACCGCTCGAAAGCGTTCTATCAAGCCGCGCTGAAGCCGCTTGGCCTCGGCCTCGTCATGGAGGTCACGGCGGCCGAGACCGGCGCCGAGGCGCACGCCGGATTCGGCGCGGACAGGCCCTTCTTCTGGATCGGGACGGGGAAGATGTCGAAAGGCGGGACGCATGTCGCCTTCGCCGCAGAAACGCGCGCCGAGGTCGAGGCGTTTTACCGCGCCGCGCTCGCCGCGGGAGGAAGGGACAACGGCGCGCCCGGCCTCAGGCCCCACTATCACGCCGACTATTACGGCGCCTTCGTCCTCGACCCCGACGGAAACAACATCGAGGCGGTCTGCCACCGGCCTCTGTAGCCTCGCTCGCTGGGCGCGCGGCCAGCGGCCGCGTCTACAGCCGCGCGAGCGCTGCCGGCGCCTACAGCTACTGCTTTTTCGCCGCCGCCTTCGGCTTCGCCTTGGTCGAGGTCCTCGCCGCCGGATTTTTCGCAGCGGCATGCGGCCTGCTCTTGGCGGGCGCTTTCTTGGCGGGCGCCTTTTTGGCCGGCGCCGTTGTCGTCGCCGCCTTGGCCGGCGCCTTTCCCCTCGCGGCCTTCGCGGGCGGCTTCGCCCTCGCCGCGGGCTTCCCCTCGCGCTCGGCGAGGAGTTCCAGCGCCTCGCTCAGCGAAATCAACTCGGGCGGCGTCGATTTGGGTATGGTCGCGTTGACCCTACCCCAGTTGACGTAAGGGCCAAATCGGCCGTCCCGTACGGTGACCGGGCCGCCATCGGGGTGCTGGCCGACGAGCCGCCCGGAGACGCCGCCTCCGGCGGCCTTCGCCTTCAGCATCGCGAGCGCGTCGTCGAGCGTGACGCTCGCCGCATCCGTCCCGCGGGGGATGGTCGCGTTGATCTTTCCGTGACTGACATAGGCGCCGAAGCGGCCCTGCTTGACGCTGACCGGCCCGCCCTCGGGGTGCTCGCCGAGGACGCGGCCCGCCCCGGCGCCGAAGCGCGAGCCGGAAGCGCCGCTCTCCTTGGCGACGATCAAGTCGATCGCGCGGTTGCCGCCGATCTCGAGCACGTCGTCGTCGCGCCCGAGGTTGGCGTAGGTCTTGCCGTGCTGGACATAGGCGCCGTAGCGGCCGATGCCGGCCAGAATCGGCTCGCCGCTGGTCGGATGCCGCGCCACCTCGCGCGGCAGCGAGAGGAGTTTCAACGCTTTCTCGAGCGTCACGTCCTCGGGCTTGAGCCCCCGCGGCAGCGACGAGCGTTTGGGCTTCTCGCCCTCGCCCTGCTGCACGTAGTCGCCGAAGCGGCCGGTGCGCAGCGTGATTTCCTCGCTCAATTCCGGCTCCTCGCCGAGCACACGCACGCCCGGACGGTCGCCCTCGCCGCTCTCGGACCCGCTCGGCGACAGAACGCGGGTGTATTTGCACTCTGGATAATTCGAGCAGCCGATGAACGCGCCGAACTTGCCGAGCTTCAGCGACAATTGCCCCTTGCCGCACGACGGGCATAGCCTGGGATCGACGCCGTCGCCGCGATCGGGAAAGATGTGCGGCCCGAGGAGCTCGTTGAGGCTGTCGAGCACCTGGCCGGTGCGCAGGTCCTTGATGTCGCCGACGGCGCCGTTGAAGTCCTTCCAAAAGTCGCGCAACAGCTCTTTCCAGTCGATCTCGCTGTTCGACACCTGGTCGAGCTTCTCCTCGAGGTCGGCGGTGAAGTCGTAGCCGACATATTTGGTGAAGAAGGATTCGAGGAAGGCCGTCACCAACCGGCCCTTGTCCTCGGGGATGAGGCGCTTCTTCTCGATCCGGACATAGTCGCGGTCGCGCAGCACCGCGATGGTCGAGGCGTAGGTCGAGGGACGGCCGATGCCGAGTTCCTCCATCCTCTTCACGAGCGTCGCTTCGGTGTAGCGCGGCGGCGGCTCGGTGAAATGCTGGCTCGCGTCGATCCGTTCCTTCACCAGCCTTTCGCCTTCGCGCATCGGCGGCAGGCGGCCAGAATCCTCGTCCTCCTCGTCGTCGCGGCCCTCCTGGTAGAGGGCGAGGAAACCGGGAAAACGGACGACCTGGCCGCTGGCGCGAAACTCGAGTTTTCGCGCACCCGCCTCGGCGACAATATCGACCGTGGTGCGCTCGAGCTCGGCGCTCTCCATCTGGCAGGCGATGGTGCGCGTCCAGATGAGCTCGTAAAGCTTCGCCTGCTCGGGCTCGAGATGGCGGGCGATGTCGCGCGGCCGTCGCGTCATGTCGGTCGGGCGGATCGCCTCGTGCGCCTCCTGCGCGTTCTTCGCCTTGGCGGTGTATTTGCGCGGCGCGCCCGGCACGTAGTCGTCGCCGAAATCCTTGCCGATCACGCGGCGCGCCGCCGCGACCGCCTCCGGCGCGAGGTCGACGCCGTCGGTGCGCATGTAAGTGATGAGCCCGACCGCCCCGTCGCCGATGTCGACGCCCTCGTAGAGGCGCTGGGCGATCTGCATGGTGCGAGCCGGCGCCAAGCCGAGCTTGCGAGAGGCCTCCTGCTGCAGGGTGGAAGTGGTGAAGGGCGGATAGGGGTGGCGCTTGACCGGCTTCAATTCGACCGTCGCGACGACGAACTTCGCCTTCTCCAGCGCTTCCTTGAATGCTTCCGCCTCCGCCCCCGAGCCGACATCGAGGCGCCCGATCTTCTTACCGTCCGCGCCGACGAGGCGCGCGGCGAAGGGCGCGTCGGCCTCCGTTCTCAGATGGGCGACGATCGACCAATATTCGCGCGACACGAATCTCTCGATCTCGACCTCGCGGTCGCACACGATTCGCAGCGCAACCGACTGGACCCGCCCGGCCGAGCGGGCGCCGGGCAGCTTTCGCCAAAGCACCGGCGAGAGGGTGAAGCCAACGAGATAATCGAGCGCACGGCGCGCCCGGTAGGCGTCGACCAGCGCGTCATCGATCTCGCGCGGATGGCGCATCGCGTCCTGGACCGCGTCCTTGGTGACCGCGTTGAACACCACGCGGTCGACGCGCTTGTCCTTCAACAGCTTCTTGTTTTTCAGAATCTCGTGGATGTGCCAGGAGATCGCCTCGCCCTCGCGGTCCGGGTCGGTCGCCAGGATGACGCGGTCCGCGTTCCTGACCGCGCCGCCGATGTCGCTCATCCGCTTGGCGGCCTTGGCGTCGACCTCCCAGCGCATGGCGAAATCGTCGTCGGGATCGACCGAGCCGTCCTTGGCGGCGAGATCCCGCACATGCCCGAACGAGGCGTAGACGTCGTAGTCCTTGCCGAGATATTTGTTGATGGTCTTCGCCTTGGCGGGCAATTCGACGATCACGACTTTCATTCATCTACCCTTAGTCGGCCAGCCCCGGCCGCGCTTCGAATTCGGGCGCGGGATATGGAGACGGGGAGGCCGCGTGTCAAATCGTAGGCTTTTTGTGGAACCTGGCCGCGGGGGCTCGGGCGCGGGAACGATCAGCAGGCGCGTTCGACGTCGGTCTTTGAAAAATCGTCGCCTTTGAAGAGCAGCGGCGCCTGCGCCGACTTCGCCTGGGCATAAGCGAAACAGTCCCCGAGATTAAGTTGCACCGGATGCTGCGTGCCGTTTCCGTAACGTGAATGAGCCGCAAGCGCTTCATGCGCCGCGGGAGGTTCGATCGGCGCGAGTCGGACGCGCGCCAACGTGAGAAAATCCATCACGGCCGCTTCCGCTTGGGTGACAGAACATCTCCGCTTTCGACGAAGCGCGAGACTCGCCTCGAAAATCGCGAGTGGGGAAGTTTCCGCGCCGTTCGCCCGCTCCAGGACAGCCATCAGCAACTCGAACTCAGGTTCGAGCGTCAGGATCGCGACGATGGCCGACGCGTCCAGAACGATCAAGAACTCGCCGCTCAAATCCTCATAGAACGCCTTGTCCGCTTCCAGCCCGGTGGAGGGCCACTGAACGACCCGGTCCTGAAGCGGTCGCAAACGTTCGGCGAGCGATTTCCCGGCCTCGATGCGGGCCGGCTCGTTTTCCAGCGCCCGACGAACGGCTTCCGTCTTCGTGGTGTGACGAATCTCCGCGAGCTTCGCCGCCAATTCGACGACCCGCTCGTTGCGAATCTGAAGCACGTCGAATTCCCTCGTCGCGTATTGAAGGTGTGTGGAGGCGTTCAATACGTCAAGATGGCTTGCGGAAGAAGAGGCCTTGCCTGAGTTGTGAGATCGGCCCAAAGTCGTCTGGAATTGACCGCCGCGACCGGCGAACCTGGTCAATCAGTGAATGGGGAAAGCCGGGATGGCGCACGATCGACGGATTGTGAAAAACGAGGATCAGATCGAGGAGTTGCGAAAGACAGTTCCAGACTGGATCATGCGGCTCGAGCGGCCGGCTGCGCCGGCGATTGCGCCGGCATTCGGCCCGCTCGAAGGCGTTCGCGCCGTCGGCACCGGCATTCTCATCGCGCAGCCGTTCATCGGCACGAAGCTCGCCGAATTCGGAGCCGAGGTCATCCATGTCGAACGCCCCGGCGGCGACATCTTCCGCTGGACCGCTCCTGTCCTCACGCGCGGCCCGCGAAAGCATGGTTGCGACAAAGCCGAAATCATGAAGAGCAAGCTGTCCATGGGGCTGGATCTGAAGGATGCGCGCGGGGTCGAGCTCCTGATGGCGCTGTGGAAGATCTCCGACGTCTGGATGGAGTCGTCCATGCCCGGCACGCTCGAGCGTTGCGGGATCACCAATGAGCTGGCGCTCGCCGTCAATCCGTCGCTCGTCATCGTGCGGGTCAGCACCTACGGCCAATACGGCAAGGCGGATTATCTCGGCCGCCCGGGCTACGACGCGCTCGCACAGGCCTATGGCGGGATGATGAACATTACCGGCGACCCGAGCGGGCCGCCGCAGCGCGCCAAGACCTACACCGGCGACTACATCACCGCGCTGACCGGCTGGGCTTCCACGATGATGGCGCTGTGGGAGGTGAAGAAGACCGGTCGGGGGCAGGTCATCGACCTTGCCCAGTACGAGGCGGTCGCGCAGACCCAGGGGAACCTGATGCCGCTTTACACTGGGGAGGGGGCCACCTACGGGCACACCGGCAACCGCGCTCCCGGCTTTCAGCCTTACGACACGTTCCAATGTGCAGACGGCTGGGTGTTCATCGGCGCCGTCGGCGGCGCCATCTTCGAGCGGGTGCCAAAGTTCCTCGGCCTCGATCCAGAGGTCTTCAGCTACGACGCCTGCTCGAAGGACGCGGCCGCCGTCAACTCCGAACTGGGCCGCGAGCTCGACCGCCGCCTGCGGGAATATTGCGCCGCGCACACCGCGCTCGACGTCGAGACCGCCCTAAACAAGGCGCGGATCGGCTGCTCGCGCGTCTACGGAACGCCTGACCAGTATGTCGACGAGCACTACCGCGAGCGGGAGATGACGGCGCCGGTGCTGGACCGCCAGTCCGGAGTGCCGGTCCGCGTCTATGGCGTCGTGCCGAAGATGTCGCTGACCCCGGGTCGCGTCTGGCGCGGCGCGCCGGCCGTCGGCGAGGACACGACGGATATTTTGTCGAAGTTGCTGCGGCTGTCCGAGGGGGAAATCTCGGCGCTCTACGAGCAAAACGTGGTGCATCGCACCGAACCATTCACCGAACCCCAGGTCGAGGCCGTCCATCCTTAGATCGCGGGCGTGCGGCGGGATGAACAGGGGCAGGCTCGAACGCGTTGCTTCCGCTGGGGCTCCAAACCCACGAGGTCGCCATGGCTGACGCTTCTGCAAACGACAAACCCGTCTGGCTCGTCACCGGCTGCTCGACCGGCTTCGGGCGAGAGCTTTCGAAAGTTCTCATCGCCCGCGGCTATCGCGTCGTCGCGACAGCCCGCGATCCGAAGACGATCGCCGATCTCGTCGATGACCATGGCTCGACGGCTCTCGCCTCGAAGCTCGACGTCGGGAATCAGGCCGACATCGACGCCACCGTGGAGGCCGCAAAGCAGAAGTTCGGGCGCATCGACGTCCTCGTCAACAACGCTGGCTACGGCTACCTGGCCGCGGTCGAGGAGGGCGAGGATGCCGACATCCGCGCCATGTTCGAGACGAATTTCTTCGGCCTCGCCGCCATGACCCGCGCGGTGCTGCCGGTCATGCGGGCGCAAAAATCGGGCGCGATCGTCAACATCTCCTCGATGGGCGGCTTCATCGGCTTTCCCGGCTCCGGCTATTACGCGGCGACCAAGTTCGCCGTCGAGGGCCTGTCGGAATCGCTCGCCAAGGAGGTCGCGCCGTTCGGGATCAAGGTTCTCATCGTCGAGCCCGGCCCGTTCCGCACCGACTGGGCCGGCCGCTCGCTGAAAGTCCCGACGCGGCCGATCGACGCGTACGAAGAGACCGCAATCGCGCGTCGCCGCCAGACCCAGGGCTACAGCGGAAACCAGCCCGGCGATCCCGTGCGGGGCGCCGAGGCGATCATCGCGACCGTCGAGCGGGACCATCCGCCGCTGAGGCTTCCGCTCGGCAATTTCGCCTATGACGCGATGGGCGCCGAGCTCGAGGCCCTACGCAAGGAATATGTGGCAAACGAGAGGGTCGCACGCGGCGCGGATTATCCCAAGGCGGTTTGAGCCAGCGCCATGGCCGACGCTTACGACCTGCAACGCTTTGTGGACGCGCAAAAGCCGCTCTACGAGCGGGTCATCAGCGAATTGCGCGCGGGCTCGAAGCAGAGCCACTGGATGTGGTTCATCTTCCCGCAGATCGCGGGCCTCGGCCGCAGCCCAACGGCGGTCCGTTTCGCCGTCGCCTCGCTGGACGAGGCGCGGGCCTATCTCGCCCACCCCATCCTCGGGCCGCGCCTGAGGGAATGCGCGAAGCTCACGCTCGACGTCGAGGGCAAATCGGCGCGCGAAATCTTCGGGCCGGTGGACGAGATGAAATTCCGCTCCTCGATGACCCTGTTCGCCCGCGCGGCGCCCGACGAGCCGCTGTTTGCGCAGTGTCTCGAGAAGTATTTCGGCGGCGTGCCCGACCCGGCCACGCTCGCGATCCTCTCGACTTGAGCCGACTCGGCGCAGACGCGCAGGCCGGGACGAATGATTCGACAGGCGCGGCAGTGGCCGGCCCGGCAGCCACGACTCCGCCATTGTTGGGGGATCCGACAACGTCGTGGCGGTTGCGTCAGCGACAATTCTCAGCGAGCCGTCCGCAATTCTGGTATGATTTTTGTCCGATGCCGAGAACCCGATGCCCATGATGACCGCGCGAAAGCGGACCTTCAGCCTTCCGGCCGAGCAGGTGAAATACATCGACGCAAAGGTCGAATCCGGCGTTTATGCCTCGGGCAGCGAAGTGGTCCGCGCGGGGTTGCGAGCTTTGCAAGAGCGAGACGCTGCAGTCGAGCGTTGGCTTCTCAACGAAGTCGGGCCGACCTATGGCGCCATGGCGGCCGATCCGAGCCGCGCCATTAAGGCCGACACCGTCTTTTCGGAGCTCCGTAGACGCGGCCATCGCGCGATCAAGCGCGGTTCGTGAGACGCCGCGAGGTTGTCTTCGCGCCGGAAGCGCGCGATGACGTGTTTGCCTTGTTCGACTGGATTTCGGCCGCGGCGGGAAAGCCCGCCGCAACGAAATATATCGGACGGTTCGAGCCTATTGTCTTTCGTTCGATCTCGCGTCCGAGCGCGGAAACCGACGGGATGACATCCGCGAAGGACTTCGGGTGGTGGGGTTTGAGCGTCGGTTGACGATCGCATTCACTGTCGACAATGATCGAGTGACGTTCTTGCGGGTATTTAATGGCGGTAGGGACTGGCCGAATTTGATGGGCTGATTGAAGACCTTCCAGTTGCTCGCGCATTCCTGGCGCCCTATACCCTCGCCGCCCGATGACCGCTCCCTCTCCACCCGTCTTCTCCCAGCGTCACCTGCTCGGCATCGAGCATCTGTCGCGTCCGGAAGTCGAGGCGCTGCTTGACCTTGCGGACGAGGCGGTGGCCGTCTCGCGCCAGGTCGAGAAGAAGCGCTCCACCCTGCGCGGCCGCACCCAGATCAATCTCTTTTTTGAGGCTTCGACTCGCACCCAATCGTCGTTCGAGCTGGCGGGAAAGCGGCTCGGGGCCGACGTGATGAACATGGCGGTCAGCGCGTCGAGCGTGAAAAAGGGCGAGACGCTGATCGACACGGCGATGACCCTCAACGCGATGCGGCCCGACATTCTCGTCGTGCGCCACCATGCGGCCGGGGCGGTCGGGCTGCTCGCGCGGAAGGTCGATTGCTCGGTGATCAACGCCGGCGACGGGGCGCACGAGCACCCGACGCAGGCGCTGCTCGATGCGCTGACCATTCGCCGCAATCTCGGCCGGATCGAGGGTCTCACGGTCGCGATCTGCGGCGACATTTCCCATTCGCGCGTCGCGCGGTCGAACATCCTCCTGCTCGGCAAGCTCGGCGCCCGCGTGCGGGTGGTCGGCCCTTCGACGCTTCTCCCGGCCGGCGTCGAACTGATGGGCGTCGAGGTCTGCCGCAACATGCGTTCCGGGCTCGAGGAGGCCGACATCGTGATGATGCTGCGCCTGCAGCGGGAGCGGATGACGGGCGCGCTCGTGCCCTCGACCAAGGAATATTTCCGCTATTTCGGCCTCGACCAGGAGAAGCTCTCCTGGGCGAAGCCTGGCGCGCTCGTCATGCACCCCGGGCCGATGAACCGCGGGGTCGAGATCGACACGCTGATCGCCGACGGCGCGCAATCGCTGATCCGCGAGCAGGTCGAGATGGGCGTCGCGGTCAGGATGGCCGTGCTCGAGGCGCTGGCGCGAAACCTGCCGAACGCCTGAGGACGAGAGAGACTGCGCCGAGGAAGAACCGGCCTCCCTTGTCCGCGACAGGCGAGCCGCGACGGGACCGGAGCGATCGCCGGACGCAGGCATTTGCTGGCGCGAATCGCAGGTCGACCCTAAACGGGGTCACAACTTGCTGGAATCGTTGGTGGCCGACCCTAAACTGGCGCTAAACCGGGACAGGGCCTGTCAGGCGGCGCGGGCCTCCGAGCCGAAGCTCGCGCGGATCGCAGCAATGTTGGGGGCGTAGGCCGACGTCCCCCCCTTGAACACTGCAGAGCCCGCGACCAGAATGTCGGCCCCGGCGTTTACGACGAGCGGCGCCGTCTCGGGCGCAATGCCGCCGTCGACCTCGATACGGATGTCGCGGTCGCCGATCATCGTCTTCACCCGCGCGATCTTGTCCACCATCGCCTGAATGAACGTCTGCCCGCCGAACCCGGGGTTGACGGTCATCACGAGGATGAGGTCGAGCCGGTCGAGCACGTATTCGATCGCGCTCTCCGACGTCGCCGGATTGAGCGCCACCCCGGCCTTCTTGCCGAGGGCGCGGATCTCGTGCAGCGATCGGTCGAGATGCTGGGTCGCTTCGGCATGGACGGTGATGCGGTCGCAGCCCGCCTTGGCGAAGGCTTCCAGATACGGATCGCAGGGTTCGATCATCAGATGGCAATCGAAGACCTTGTCGGTGTGCGGCCGAAGCGCAGCCACGATCGGCGGTCCAAACGTGATATTGGGCACGAAGTGTCCATCCATCACGTCGAGATGAATCCAATCGGCGCCCGCCGCCGCGATGTCGCGGACCTCATGGCCGAGTTTGGAAAAATCGGATGACAGGATCGACGGCGCGATTCGGACCTCTCGGGAGATTGGGCTCATATTGACCTTGCCTCCTGCTCTCATCGAGCAGTTCGTTGAAGTCATCGCTTTTCTCAAGCGCCGGCGAAGGAACGGGCGGCGCGGCGATTGGCTCCGCCCGTCCCCGTCGGCGTCTCAGGCGGCGGCCTTGCCGAGCCGGTCGCGCCAGCCGGGATAGAGTGCGTCGGCGTCGTGCGGGAAGCTCTCGAAGGCGCGTGCGAACTCGCGATGGTCCCTGGCGAACTCCACCGGATCGACGCCGGCCTTCCAGCACTGCTCCGCCTGCCGCAGGGACCTCGCGCCCGCCGCGCCGCCGTCGACATGGCCGAAGGCGCCGCCGCCCGCGGTCATGATCAGGTTGGAATGTCCCAGATTCTTGAAGAAGCCTGGCATGCGGAGCGCATTCATGCCGCCGGAAATGATCGGAGTGGTCGGGTTCATGCCGAGCCATTCCTGATGATAGAACGGCCCGTCGGCGCTGTCATCGGCGATCATGTGGGCGATCGCCTTGTCGCTGGCTTCGCCTTCCATCTTGCCGAATCCCATCGTGCCGACATGGATGCCCGAGGCTCCCTGCAGGCGCGCCATCTTGGCGAGGACCATGCCGGTGTACCCGCGCTTCGACTGCGGCGACGTCACCGCGCCGTGGCCGGCGCGGTGGTAGTGCAGATATTGCTTCGGGAATCGCCGGCGCGCGGTGGTGACCGCGGCGGGACCGGCGACATAACCGTCGACCAGGAAAGCGACATGGTCGGCGTTCGGCCCGAACGTCTCGAGGATGAATTCGCCGCGGGCGACCATCTCGTGGTGATCGTCGGCGGTGATGTTGAACGAGAACAGCTTGGGCTGGCCGGTCTTGTCCTGGGCGCGGATCATCGCGTCGCTGACCGCGCGGACCGTTTCCTTGAGCGGCGCAAAGGTCTGGTTTCCTTGCGGCTCATCGTTCTTGATGAAATCGCCGCCGAGCCAGAAATCATAACAAGCCTCGGCGAAAGGCCGAGGCCTTAGGCCGAGCTTCGGCTTGATGATCGTGCCGACGATGAACCCGCCGTCGACCACCGGGCGCCCGAGCACGCGCCAGAGATCCTTGATCGTAGTCGACGGGCCGTCAAACAGTTTGAGGTAAGCCGGCGGCACATAGAAATCGTGCATCTTGCCGTATTCCACGTCGCCCATCCCCTGGTTGTTGCCGATGGTCAGCGTTAGGAACGAGGCGATCATCGCGCGGCCGTCAATGATGTTGCGGTCAAAGAGTTCGACGGGAAAGGCGATCTTCATCACCTCCCTGGCTTCGTCGATTTCATAAACCAGCGCGTCGACGCCGCGGGTAAAATCGTCGGTCGTCGACACCTCGACATTGGTGCCGGTCGAGGATTCGGCGGCGAAGTGCGCGGCGGTCTGAAGATAATCGCCGAAGCCTTGCTTGGGCTTCATGACATAGGCGCACAGAACGTGGCGGCCGCCTTCGATCAACTGCTGTTCCGCGAGTTCAAGATTAGCGTAGCGATCCGACTGGTCCATTCTTCCTCTCCAATCCTTCGACGCCGGCCCAACGGCCCGGTCGCCTGCGGCGGGTCGTCGTCGTCGTGAAACGACGGCGCCTGAATTCGAAACCCGTCCGTGAGGTCCTTTCAGGACGTCAGCGATCTCGCCGCCTCGACGACCGCATCCGCGGTGATGCCGAAATGGCGATAGAGATCGGAAGCGGGGGCCGAGGCGCCGAAGCCGTTCATGCCGATGAAGGCGCCGCGTTCGCCGATCCAGCGGTCCCAGCCCAGCCGCACTCCCGCCTCGATCGCGATACGCGGGGCGGAGCCGAGCACTTCGGCCCGGTAGTCGGCCGGCTGCGCCTCGAACAATTCCCAGCTCGGCATTGACACCACGGCGACGCGCTTGCGTTCGGATCGGAGCGCCTTCGCCGCGTCGATCGCAATGGACGCCTCCGAGCCGGTCGCGAGCAACGTCAGGTCCCGTGGGCCGTCGGCCGGGCTCAGGACGTAGGCGCCGCGAGCGCTCTCGTTGGTCTCGGCCGAGGTCCTGAGCGCCGGCAGGTTCTGTCGCGAAAGCAGCAGAGCCGAGGGCATGTTTTTAGCGGCGAGCGCAAGCTCCCAGCATTCGGCCGTCTCGACCGCGTCGCAGGGGCGGAACACCTGCAAGTTCGGCGTGGCGCGAAGCATCGCGAAATGCTCGACCGGCTGATGCGTCGGCCCGTCCTCGCCGAGCCCGATCGAGTCGTGTGTCAGCACGTAGATCACCCGGACGCCCATGAGCGCAGAAAGCCGGATCGCTCCGCGAGCGTAGTCGGAGAAGACGAAGAAAGTGCCGCCATAGGGGATGAAGCCGCCATGCAGGGCGACGCCGTTCATCGCCGTCGCCATGCCGAATTCGCGGACGCCATAGCGCAGGTAACGGCCTGCGAAGTCACCGGCTTTTAGCGACTGCATGCCCTTGGTGATCGTCAGGTTCGAATGCGTGAGGTCGGCCGAGCCGCCGAGCGTCGTCTCGATCGAT
This sequence comes from uncultured Alphaproteobacteria bacterium, assembly GCA_963823165.1. Lineage (GTDB taxonomy): Bacteria > Pseudomonadota > Alphaproteobacteria > Rhizobiales > Beijerinckiaceae > Roseiarcus. The sequence goes on from CAWGKV010000044.1 coordinate 240,652, forward strand.
TCATTGATTACCTCGAGCGCCATTTCCGACGCCTTGCGCGAGGCGACGTTGGGCGCCTTGGCGACGAGCGCAGCCTTGTAGGCGGCCATGCGCTCGGCAAAGCCCGCGGGAATGTCGCCCGCGACCGCCGCCTTGAAGCGCGCGCAATCGGGGTGAGAACGCAGCCTATCCTCCCACGCCAGGCGTTCGTCGCGCGACCGCTGGCCGGCGGCCCGCCAGCCATCCAGAACGTCCACCGGAATCTCGAAGGGCGGATGAGCCCAGTCGAGCTTCACGCGCGCCGCCTCGACCTCGGTTGCGCCGAGCGGCGCGCCGTGCGTCGCCTCGCTGCCCTGCTTGTTGGGAGCGCCGAAGCCGATCACGGTGCGGCAGGCGATCATCGTTGGGCGGTCCTGGCGCCTGGCCTCCGCGATCGCGGCCTCGATCGCCGCCGGATCGTGACCGTTGATTGCGATGGCGTGCCAGCCGGCGGCGGCGAAACGGGCGCGCTGGTCGGTGCTCGTGGCGAGCGAGGTCGAGCCGTCTATGGTGATCTGGTTGTCGTCCCAGAACACGATGAGCCGCGACAGCTTCAGGTGGCCGGCGAGGTCGATCGCCTCGTGGGTGACGCCCTCCATCAAGCAGCCGTCGCCGGCGATCACGTAGGTCCAATGATCGACGAGATCGCCGTACCGGGCCGCCAGCGCGCGCTCGGCGATGGCCATGCCGACAGCGGTGGCGAGGCCCTGCCCAAGGGGCCCGGCCGTCGTCTCGACGCCGAGAGCGTGGCCGTACTCGGGATGGCCGGCGGTCCTGGAGCCGAGCTGTCGGAAGCGCTTGATTTCCTCGATGGTCATGTCGGGGTAGCCGGTCAGATAGAGCAGCGCGTAAAGCAGCATCGACCCGTGGCCGGCCGACAGGACGAAACGGTCGCGGTCTGGCCAACGCGCGGCCGCGGGATCGAATTTGAGGAACTTCGTGAACAACACCGTCGCGACGTCGGCCATGCCCATCGGCATGCCGGGATGGCCGGACTTGGCTTTTTCGACCGCGTCGATCGCCAGGAAGCGGATGGCGTTGGCCATCGCCGTATGGGAAGCCGTTGCGGATTGCCGCGCCATGACGTTCATTTCTTGAGGACCTCTCTTCGAGTGTTCAGGCGCGAATGGCGCGGCGCCGGCGTTCGACCAGCTTCAGGATCATCGGGGTCAGGATGAGCTGCATCGCGATGTCCATCTTCCCGCCGGGGATGACGATCGAGTTGGCGCGGCTCATGAAGCTGTTGTGAATCATCGACAGGAGATAGGGGAAGTCGATGCCGTGCGGATCGCGAAAGCGGATGACCACCATCGATTCGTCGGGCGTCGGGATCCAGCGCGCGATGAACGGATTCGAAGTGTCGACCGTCGGCACGCGCTGGAAGTTGATGTCCGTCTGCGTGAACTGGGGGCAGATGTAGTTGATGTAGTCCGGCATGCGTCGGAGAATCGTGTCGGTCACCGCCTCTGTCGTATATCCGCGTGAAGCCCGGTCCCGATGCAGCTTCTGAATCCATTCGAGGTTGATGACCGGCACGACGCCGATCTTGAGATCGACGAATTGGGCGACATTGACCTTGTCGGTGACGACGGTGCCGTGCAGTCCTTCATAAAAGAGAAGATCGGAACCCGGCTCGAAGTCGCGCCAGGGCGTGAAGGTCCCCGGCGGGCAGCCGTGCTGCTCGGCCTCATCGACGTCATGGACATAGGTGCGGGTGCGTCCGCCGCCGGTTTCGGAATAATCGCGGAAGCTCGTCTCCAGCTCTTTGAACAGGTTCGCTTGCGGCCCGAAGTGGCTGTAGTGGTGATCCCCCCCGGCCGCCGCCAACTTCATCTGTTCGCGCATTTCCAGACGGTTCCAGCGGTGAAAGGCGTCGCCCTCGATGTAGACGGGGTTGATTTTCTCTCGCCGGAAGATCTGGTCGAATGTCTTCTTGACCGAGGTCGTGCCAGCCCCTGACGAGCCGGTGATCGCGATGATGGGGTGCTTGATCGACATGGTGGTTGATCCGTGACTTACCGACGCAGCAGGCCGCGTTTGGCGAAAAGGGGAGCGCGGTTCGCGGCGCTGCCTTCGCTGTAGTAGAGGCCGATCCGTTCGACCTTGTCTTTGGAGCCGAAGATCAAGGGCGTGCGGGCATGGATCGAGGCCGGCTTGATGTCGAGTATGCGGTGAAAACCGTCGATCGCCGCCCCTCCGGCCTGTTCGACGAGGAACGCGACCGGGCTAGCTTCGTACAGAAGGCGCAATCGCCCGTGCTCGTAACCTTTGCGCGAGTCCTCAGGGTAGAGGTAGACGCCGCCCCTAGCCAGAATCCGATATACGTCCGCCACCGTCGAGGCGACCCAGCGCATGTTGAAATTCCGCCCCCGAGGTCCTTCCTCCCCCTCCACGCAGTCCTCGATATAGGCCCGCACCGGTTCTGGCCAGTGACGGGAGTTGGAGGCGTTGATTGCGAATTCGGTCGTTTCCCAGGAGATCCGGATCCCGAGGCTCGAGATGCGGTATCGGTTGCTGTCGGGGTCGAGCGTCGCAATTTGCACGCCGGCGCCGGTGGTGAAGACAAGGGCGACATGCGGTCCGTAAATGATGAAGCCCGCGGCCCGCTGGTTCACCCCGGGTTGAAGAAAATGGCTCGCCTCCAGCTGGCCGCCGTGCGCGTCCAGCACGGAAAAAAAGGTGCCGATGGAGATGTTCGCGTCGATGTTCGACGACCCGTCGAGAGGATCGATCGCCACCAGCAAGGTTCCCTCGCGGTCGATCGCGACCGGCTCGGCGTGTTCCTCGGAGACGACCCCTCGAACGCCCGCGTCTTTCAGGCCGTTCAAAAAAGCCTGGTCGGCGAACACATCCAGAGCCCTTTGCACGGAGCCGTCGGGCGCCGGCCCGACCGCGGCGTCGAGCCCGCCCGCAAGCCGGCCCCGTCGGATCAGGTGAACGAGAGGCAGCGAGGCTTCTGCGATGGCGGTCAGGACCCGCGCGACATCGCGAGGGGCGCACACGTGCAGATAGGCGTCGAGGTCGTCCCCGATATTCGGCCTGGTGATCACGGCCCCTCCCACCGATCTCGGCGTTGTCCCTTTTGGAGTGCAATCCATACGAAGAATCGAATACAAACAAAACTGATTTAAATTTGCGCTGGCGTTCAATTTCTTTGAATGCGGTGGAGCTGGCCAATGCGCAACCTCTCGTTTCGGCAGATCGAGACCCTGCAGGCGATCGCAGCGGCTGGTTCGCTCGTGCAGGCCGCGGCGGCGCTCAACATGACGCCTGCCGCTCTGACCGCCCGCGTCAGGGGCCTCGAGCACGCAGTCGGACTGAAGCTGTTCGACCGGGCGTCAACCGGCATGCGCCTGACCAATGCGGGGGAGGCGGCGCTCGAGGCGTCGCGCGGCGTCGAGCGGGCGATGCGCGACTTCGCCGAGGCGATGCATGCGTTGAGCACGGGCGAGGGCGGACGGTTGTCGGTCGGCGCCGTGTCGACCGCGAAGTATTTTGCGCCGCGCCTCATCGCGGCCTTCCTCGCGACGCGTCCCAAGCTCGACCTCCGGTTCCTGATCGGAAATCGGGACGCGACGATCGAATCGCTCAGGAGCGGCGACGTCGAGATCGTGTTGGCCGGACGGCCGCCGCGCGACATGGCGGTGGAGAACTTTCCGCTGGGCCCCCACCCCTATGTGTTGATCGCGTCGCCGGAGCACCGCCTCGCCAAGGCCAGGGGACTGACCCGAGGCGACCTTGCGGGGGAGGCGTTCCTGTTCAGGGAACAGGGCTCCGGCACGCGGTCGCTGTTCGATGACTTTATCGGCGACACGCGGATTCGGCAGGTGCCGATGGGCATGGAACTCGGCTCCAACGAGACGATCAAGCAGGCCGTGATGGCGGGCCTCGGGATCGCGCTCATCTCGGCCCATACGATCGCCGCCGAGGTCGAGACCGGGAGGCTCGTCTGCCTCGACGTCGAGGAACTGCCGATCCTCCGCCGGTGGTTCGTGACCAGCCGCGCGGACCGCGCCCTATCGCCGGCGGCGCGCGCTTTCCGCGATTTCGCCGTCGAGCGAGGCGCCGGCTTTCTGCCTTCGATCCATTCGCCCGCAGCAACGGCGGACTGACAAATTCGGAGGCAGGAATGGAAGTGTCAACAGGGAAGACAATGTTGTACAGGGCAATCGGGTGAAGGAAGTTGGTGACAAACGGCGAAAGTGCTGAATCCATGACGACCCTCGATTCGCATCAGAGGGGCGAGGTATGGCCGAGGCGACAGTCGACTGCGGGGCGTTTGACGAAACCGTAGTTTTTCTAAGTCATTTCAGGGATCTGAAGGATCACCGCCAGCAGGGGAAGGTGGACTACCCGCTGGAAGAGATCCTTCTCCTCTGCCTGATCGCCGTCCTGGCCGGCGCGGAGACCATCACCGACATCGCCCTGTTCGGCCGCAAGAAGCTGGACTTTCTGCGCCGCTTCCGCCCCTTCGCCAACGGCACGCCGGCGCACGACCATCTTGGCGATATCCTCGCCGTGCTGGATCCCGAGCAGTTCCAGCGCTGCTTCGTCGCCTGGGCAGCCGCACTGACCGGAACCTCCGAGGGGGTCATCGCCATCGATGGCAAGACCGTCCGGCGGTCCGGCCAGAAGCGGAAGGGCCAGGCGCCAATCCACATCGTCTCCGCCTTCGCGGCCCGCCAGCGCCTGGTGCTCGGCCAGATCAAGGTGGCAGAGAAGTCCAACGAGATCGTCGCCATCCCCAAACTGCTGGACCTGCTGGTCATCGAGGGGGCGATCATCACCATCGACGCCATGGGGTGTCAGCGCGACATCGCGCAGACAGTGGTGGAGAAGAAAGCCGACTACGTGCTGGCGCTGAAAGGCAACCAGGGATCGCTGCGCGAGGACGTGGAACTGTTCGTGGCCGAGCAGAAAGCCGCCGGTTTCAGGGACACAACGATCAGTCGCGACCAAACGGTGGATGGCGATCATGGCCGCATCGAGACCAGGACCACGACCGTCATTCACGACATCGGCTGGCTGCAGGAGCGCCACAACTGGCCGGGATTGAAGGCCGTGGTGGTGGTCGAAAGCGAGCGGGACACCGGCGACAAGATCGAGCGGGAGACCCGCTTCTACCTGACGTCGCTGGCGCTGATGGCGTGCATGCTGGGGCCGATCGTCCGCAGCCACTGGGCGATCGAGAATAGCCTGCACTGGATCTTGGACATGGTGTTCCGCGACGACGAGTGTCGGCTGCGAACCGATCACGCACCCGCCAACTTCTGTATGATCAAGCACATGGCGCAGAACCTGATCCGATTGGCTCCCGGAAAGGCTTCCCTGCGGCTCAAGCGAAAGACCGCCGGATGGGACGACGACTTCCTCGCCAGCCTGATCACCCGGTAAAAAAGCTTCACCCGATTCCCGTGCAATGTTGTATACAACTGTGTGGACCATCACTTAGCGGCATCTTATTTTTTCCGGCAACTCGAGGGGAGGGCGCGATCACAGCGCGGCGGCCATGTCCGTGAGCATCGAGAAGATTGCGTCCAGCAGTCCGACACTCAGCGGGTCTATCGTCGCAACGCTTCAAGGAGCGGATTGTCTCGTGGCAATATCCCCCGGAATACAGGCTGACTGAAGAAGCCTATGCCGCGAATTCAACGTGAGCCGCAGCCAGTGCGCGAGGCCCTGAGAGTCCTGGCGACCCATGGACTGGTGAAGCGCGTGGCCAACCGGGCTACGCTGTGCGCCAGATCAATCTGCTCGAAATCGAAGAGATCTACGAACTGCGCTTCGCTCTCGAGCTTTACGCGGTCGAGACGCTGGCGGATCGCGGCGCGCCGCCCAGGGCCTTGGCCGGCCTCCAAGAGACGTGGGTGAGGTCAAAGATGCCCTCGCTCGGGCCTACGCGGCGCTTTGAGCCGGGCCGGAAGTGCGCCTGGTCGCGGTAAAAATCGGAGCCGGCGTGCCGAGCGAACCCTTTTCGGGTCATGTTCGTTCAGTCTTCGCCAACGCCGCGATCCTGAAGGTCGCGAATACGCTGATCACGCTGGCGCCTGAAGCGGCCGGGGGGCTGCCAAGCGCAATATCCCTCGAGGCTCAAAGAGGACTCGATTTTGCGCAGCTCTTGACCCTGGGCGCCCCCATCGCTTCCCGCGGGGGCGTTCTTCGGCTTGCCGACAACGCCGGATCAATCGATTTGCGTCAGGCCTACGATTGGCGAAGCCGTCTGCGTGAACTCGCTGTCGATCTCTGCAACATCGCGATGGCAACAGGGTGGGCGACCGCTGCCCGCGTTTTGCGGACGGATGGGCGATGCAATGCGATAGCCAGCCTCGGCCATGACGCCATCGTGAATCTGGGCGAGGCGGCGCGCCGCTTCGATCTGACGTCCGCGGAGCGAGCGGCCGAACGCCTCGTTGGTCTCGGCGCCGGCGGCACCCCTGCCGGCGACGACCTTCTGGTCGGGCATCTTGCCGGCCTGTGGTCCTCGGTCGGGGATGATGGCCCTCGCGCGGATTTTGCCTCCCGCCTCGCCGACATCCTTCGTCGCCTCGGGAATCGCACGAACGACGTCAGCAGGGTCTATCTCGAGGCGGTTGCGGACGGCGAGGTGTCGGAGCGCCTGGCCGATTTGGCGTCAGGCATCGCCGCCGGGGAGGGCGGACCTTCCGTGGCCGAAGCCGCTGCTGCGGCAATGTCAGTCGGCCATTCGTCAGGCGCCGACGGGACGCTCGGGCTCCTCTTGGGCCTGGCGAGTTGGGGACCCGACCCGATCTTTTGCGCCAGCAGGCGACTCGTGTAAGTATCCCCCGGCAAAGCCGGGGGCTTTAGAATGTGAACCGCTCGAAGCGGTAGGAGGGGTCGCTGACGCGGCCCCTTGAGTTTGGCGCCACCTGAAGGTGGCGTTCGTTAGCGCCAGAGGTTCATCTGTTCGAGCCTCTGATCTTCCTTCTCTTGATTGCGGATGTAAGCGCGGATCGCCTCCTCGTCGCGCCCAACGGTGTTCACGAAAAATCCGCGGGCCCAAAAGTGTTGCCCAACGAGATTGCGCTTTCGCTCTCCATAAACCCTGGCCAGGTGGATCGCGCTCTTGCCCTTGATGAAGCCGACAACCTGCGACACCGCGTACTTCGGCGGGATCGACAGCAGCATGTGCACGTGCACGTGATCGGGCACCAGATGCCCTTCCTCAACTTTCGATTCCTTCTGAAGCGCGAGTTTGCGGAACACTTCACCCAAATGCCGGCGCAACTCCTGATACAGCGTCTTGCGGCGACATTTCCGAATGAAGACAATATGATATTTGCAGTCCCAAGTCGTGTGGCTTAGACTCTCATACTCGTCCATCGGTGGAGTTCCTTTCGTGTGAGTGGCTGCTCACGTTGGAACTTCACTGGTGGACCGCCGGAAACGTCAAACCTGCTACTGCCACCCAGCATAGCCGGGGGGTCTCCCGCTTACGCTAGCTAGGAGACGAGCTGGACTCGATCGAGCTGCTCTTCTGGCAGCCGCATAGGTTTTCTGCGGTAACTCACTTGCTCGCTTCGAAGGTTTCGGCCCGGTGAAATTCACAAATCGACGGAAGGACCCCGCCACGAGCGTGCGATCACTTCAGGTCGGCGGCCAGCGAATCGCGCGTGGCGCGCGGCAGCGTCGTTTCCGCCCGGTAGTGCGGATGGTCGACTCCGACTCGGATCGGCGCGCCCGCCTTCGCCGCCACCGCCATCTCCGGCGTCAGCTCGAAGCGCAGGAAGTGGACGGCCGACGTCTTCACCTCCGTCGCGCGGTCGAGATCCTCGTTGGCGAACGGCGCCACGCGGTCGAAGTCGCCCACCTGGACATAGGTCGCCTCCTCGACGCCGATGAGCCGAGCGAGCGCCTCTTTGCGCTCCTCGGCGTCCGGGTATTCGAACATCAGGGTCGCCTTCCAGTTCGATCCGTCCGGGATCAGCGGATTGTAGATGTCAAGCTCGTCCTGGATCAGCTCCGGTTCATAGATGCGCTCAAGGCGCAGCATCTCCTGGATCTGGTACTGCATCGTCAGCCGATCCTCGAAATGAATGGAAGCGTGCGCGCCGAGTTCGACTACCCTCGTCTTCTTGTGCGCTAGGACACTAGCGCGAAAATCCTTCCGCGCGCTCGCGTAGTCCTCGAGACTGTAGAGGTTTTCACGCGTCAGCATGGGCTAGATCCCGTAGGCTTTGCGGAGAAGGGAAATCGGATGCTCGGGCTCGCTGCCGTCCGCGCGCGCATGGGCTATGTGGCGCCCCGCCAGGGCGCAGTCCGAACCAAAATGGTCCGGCTTGGCCTGGTTCACCCGCGCAACCACCGGCTTGACGATCTTCGCCGCGGACTCGGCGAACTCCGCCTTGACAGCGTAGGTCCCGTCGTGCCCCGAGCAGCGCTCGATGATGTCGACCTCGGTTCCGGGAATGAGCGACAACGCCTCTTTCGTCTTTGGGCCGATGTTCTGCACTCTCTGGTGGCAGGCGGCGTGGTAGGCGATCTTGCCGAGCGGGTTCTTGAAGTCCGTCCTGAGCTTGCCTTCCTTGGCGCGCAGCATCAGATATTCGAACGGATCGTAGAACGCCGCCTTCACCTTCATCACGCCGGGATCGCCCGGGAACATCAGCGGCAGCTCCTGCTTGAACATCAGGACGCAGGATGGCACGAGCGCCGTGAGGTCCCAGCCGCGGTCGACGAGCGCGGCGAGCACGGGGACATTGATCTCCTTGTAGCGCCGCACGCTCTCGAGATCGCCGAGTTCGAGACGGGGCATGCCGCAGCACTTCTCACGCCGCGTCAGCGTCACTGGGATGCCGTTGTGCTCGAACACCTCCGCGAGGTCCTCGCCAGGCCCCGGCTCGTTTCGGTTGGTATAGCAGGTGGCGAAGAGCGCGACCTTGCCGGTTGTCCGCCCGGCGGGCTCGCCCTCCGTCTCGTTCGGCAGGATTTCCAGCCGCTTGCGCAACGGCCGCGAGGCGTATTTCGGAATCCAGGCCTTCGCGTCGACGCCCGCCACCGCCTGGAGCGCGCTTCGCGCGGGGCCGAACGAATTGATGAGATTGACCACCGGCGCCATGACCGGGTTGGCGAGAGGCGCGCCGAGCGCGTCGGTGCTCGTCAGAGCGCGGTCGCGTAGGCTCGCGCCCTTGGTCCTGTAGCGAACGGCCTTCGCGCGGAGCATCAGGTGGGGGAAGTCCAGGTTCCACGGGTGCGACGGAACGTAAGGGCACTTCGTCATGTAGCAGAGATCGCACAGGAAGCAGTGCTCGACGACCCTCCGGTAGTCTTCCTTTTTGACCCCGTCGATCTCCATCGACGCCGACGAGTCGACGAGGTCGAACAGCGTCGGGAACGACCGGCAGAGGCTCACGCACCGTCGGCAACCGTGGCAGATGTCGAACACCCGTTCCATCTCCTTGTGGAGCGAGGCCTCATCGTAGAATTCCGGGTTCTGCCAATCGAGCGGATTGCGCGTGGGGGCCTTCAGATTGCCCTCGCTGACGGGATCGGCCACGTTCTCGAGCCCTCTTCAAACCGACTACCGCGAACCGGAGGATGCGTTGGCGCAGACCCCGACGGCCCCTCTCCTGTCGGGAGAGGGGCGTCACCAACCTTCGACGCTTCAGGCCATTTCGTTCAGGGCTTTCTGATAGCGGTTGGCGTGCGAGCGCTCGGCCTTGGCGAGCGTCTCGAACCAGTCGGCGATCTCGTCAAAGCCTTCGGCGCGCGCGTCTTTCGCCATCCCCGGATACATGTCGGTGTATTCGTGCGTCTCACCCGACACCGCGGTGGCGAGGTTGGCCTTGGTCGGGCCGAACGGCATGCCGGTCGCAGGGTCGCCGCATTGCTCGAGATATTCGAGATGACCGTGCGCGTGCCCCGTCTCACCTTCGGCGGTCGAGCGGAACAGCGCAGCGACGTCAGCATAACCCTCCACGTCCGCCTTGTTGGCGAAGTATAGATAACGCCGATTGGCCTGCGATTCGCCGGCAAAGGCGTCCTTCAGATGTTTTTCTGTTTTCGAACCCTTAAGCGCCACGGCGAACTCTCCTATCCCTCGTGGAAATCGACTGGCGGTCCCGCCGCAATTTCCGTGCTCCGAGCCTGCGGCGAGCTCGCGAAAGGCGGACGCGCCGCTTTTCCTAGATCGGACCGGGAACGATTGAGGGCAAGGGATAGTTTGGCCAGTGCGACGTTCCGCCGCGCCGACGCCAACTGCCGTTCAGCCGCTTGGCGAACCTCCGGGGGCGATTTGCAATCTGCGGCGTTCTGCGTGACTGTCGGCGAATTGTTTGCGCGCGTCCGGGGCAGACGCTGATTGCGAGGGCTGCAGCTCTTGAACCCCGTCAACGCTACCCAGAGTTACGCGGGCCATGACGCGGAGGCGGCCTACAGCCGCTGGGCGCCAGTCTATGACCTGATTTTCGATCTTCCGTTCCACCCGGGGCGGCTCGCCGCCGCGCGCACCGCGGCGCGAGCTGCTGGACCAGGCGGCGATATCCTGGTTATCGGCGTCGGGACGGGGCTCGAACTTCCGCTTCTTCCTGGCAATGTTCGGGTCACTGGCATCGACATCAGCGCCCCGATGCTGCGGGCAGCGCAAGCTCGGGTCGAGCGCAAGCGTCTCGGCCAAGTCAGGGGCCTGCATGTGATGGACGCGGGCGCGCTCGACTTTCCCGACAGCGCGTTCGACGTCGCGCTCGCGCCCTATGTGATGAGCGTCGTCCCACAGCCCGAACGCGCGCTCGAAGAGGCTTGGCGGGTGCTGCGGCCCGGCGGCAACCTCGTCGTGATGAACCACTTCGCTGCGTCCGGCGGCCTGCGCAAGGCGATCGAGCAGCGAATGGAGACCGCGTCGTCGTGGCTGGGTTGGCATCCGAACTTCCCCTACGCCGCGATCGGCGACTGGATCCGCGCGCGCGACGACGCGCGCATCGCGGAGCAGCGGGAACTCCCGCCAATGAGATTGTTCACCTTGCTCAGGATCGAAAAGGCGGGTTTGCGTTAGCCGGAACGGAACCGCCGACGGCGGGCAGATACGTGGGGCTGGCGAAGCGATATCAATCTCGTTTGTTCGCTTCGTCCGCACTTATGTCGTCTGGGTAATCCTCGGCCTCGCCGAGATGCTCGCGGAAAAACTCCAACGTCCGCGTCCAGGCGAGCGCGGCGCTCGGGGCGTCGTAGCTGTCCCGCTGGTCGCAGTTGAAGCCGTGGCCGGCGGGGTAGAGGTGCACGCGCACGTCAGGGTGGAGGGCGGCGACTTCACGCGCGCCGGCAACCGGAATGTGCTCGTCCTTCTCGCCGAAATGCAGCATGGTCGGGACGCGGGGCTGGAGGTCCTTCAAACCGACAATGCCGCCGCCGTAATAGCCGACCGCGGCGCTCAGGCCCGCCAGGCGAGCCGCGGCCACCCAGGCGATCGTGCCGCCGAAGCAATAGCCGACGATGCCGACCTTGCCGCCTTCCTTGGCGACCTCGACCGCCGCGGCTACGTCGCGCATCGTCTGTTCCCGATCGATCTTGCCGACGATGGCCATTCCCCGCGCGCGCAACTCGGCGTCGTAGCCGACGTCGAAGCCTTTCTCGACATGCTCGAACACGGCAGGGGCGATGGCGAGATAACCGTCGACCGCGAAGCGGTCGGTCACGGCGCGGATATGGGAGTTGACGCCGAAAATCTCCTGGATGACGACGACGGCGCCTCGCGGACGCCCCTCCGGGTCGGCGCGCCAGGCGCGAATCGGCCCCGCGCCTTCAGGCTTCAGTTCAATCCAATGGCCCATCGGTTTCTCTCCTTCGCTTCGGAATATTCATACGCCTTGCAGCGTCTCTCCCCCTCGCTAGCGCCATAGCCCGCTCGGCAGACACGTGTTCTAACGAAAGAACCTATGGCTCCCGACGAGGGGCGACGCGGACCTCTCCCGTCTGGCGTCGCCCTTCACCCAGGCCCTCTCCCCGCACATGGCGAGAGGGGCTGGTTCCGGCGCCGCGTTGCGCGATGGCGATGCCGCCGACGACGAGAATCAGCGCGACCACGTGATAGGCGGCGAAGGGCTCGCCGAGCAGCGCGACCGCCATGATCGCCCCGAATACCGGCACCAGATTGACGAACACGCCGGCCCGCCCCGGCCCGATCAACTCGACTCCGCGCATGAAGAAGATTTGCGCCGCGAAGGCGGGGCCGAGCGCCACGAAGGCGAGCGCCAAAAGCCCGGCGGGGGTCGGAAACACGAAGCCGCCGGAAAGAATCTCCCAGATCATCAGCGGAATGGAGGTGACGAGGGCGGCGACCGCCATGGCGGCCAGCATGCTGAGGCCGGAGACGTTCGGCCGTTGACGAAGGCCGACGGTATAGCCGGCGTAGAGCACGGCCGCGACCACCATCATGACGTCGCCGCTGTTGAAGGCGAGCGCCACGAGCCGCGCCGGGTCGCCCTGGGCGGCGATCGCGGCTACGCCGAGCATCGTTACCATCGCGCCCAGCGCCTGGAGCGCCGTGAACCTGAGCCCAAGAAAGAGCCGGGCGCCGAGAAGGACAAGCGCCGGAATCGCGCCCTGGATGATCGACAGGTTCAACGCGCTGGTGCGGTGCGCCGCGACATAGAAGAGCGCGACGAAGGCGGTGTAGCCGGCCGTGCCCATCATCGCCAGATAGATCCAATGCGCGCGCAAGAGCGGCCAGTCGCGACGCAGCGACGGCCGCGCAGCGATCAGGATCGGAACGAGCGCCACCGCCCAACGCATGCAGGTGAGCGTCATCGGCCCGATCTGGCCGACCGCCAGGCGCCCGACGACCGAGTGTCCCGCCCAGATCAGCGTGGTCAGGACGAGCAGCAGGATGGGGTTGGCCCAGGCGGAGCGGAGAAGCCCCGGCTGGCGAATTGTCGCGTCCGTCATGAAGGCCTTGCGCCGGCCGGCGCCCTCTCGCGGGCGACCGGGGGCCAATGGGTACCTTCGGCTGCGCCGCCTGGCAATGGCCGGGTCGAAAGTTTGCCCGGGCCGGTCACGCGGGTTCGAAGCTCAGAGGGGTTCTCGGAGGCCGTGATGGAAGAACCGATTGGACTCGGGGCGCGGCCAAATGCACTGAAGGTTTCGGTTAAATGATAGCCCGAAAAACCGACGAAGCGTCCATAAACTGTCAGTTGATCAGCTTCCGTCCCTCTGAAGACAAAGCCGCGGGACGTTCCGCCAAAGCCCGGGATAACCGGAGCAAAGCCCGGGATAACCGAATCCAAGCAAAAGTCTTCCAGGAATCGGCTCTTTTCAGGGGGTTATGCCGGAATCCAAATTATTTTTCCTGTCCGCTTCGCGCTGACGCCTCCGCTTGGTCGGCGGCCCGTCCGCCGGAAGCCAACCCGCCATGCCTGAACCGAGGACCAATGCCGCCAAACCCATTCGGCGGCTGGTTCGACGCCGAGCGAGGCGAAGTCAATCTCCCGCCTTCCGCCTTTTCCGCCTGAGCCCGCTTGCCCGCCCCAGGGCGGTCGAGCCGCAGGTTGCTGTGATATTCGAAGGCGCCTCCATGCCAACCTCGCTTTCCATCCCGCCACCGTTGCGGCTCGATCAACTCCGTTATGCCATAGGGTCATGAACATATAAAGAACAAATTGGGGCATTTTACCACCGCTTGTCCACGAGCGGCAAACGCGGTCGCGACGAGGGGCCAGCTGCGGTCAGTCGCGGGCGACCCCGGGCGTCGGCGCGGGCCAAAGCTCGCCGATGAGCCAAATGAGGCCGAGGCGCAGGTCGTTCGAGGCGAGCGCGTGGCGCGAGGACGGGGCGACACCGCCGATCGCAATCGAGCCGAGGTTGAGATAGCGGTAGCTCGCCTCGAGCTTCAGGTTGGGCGCGAGGTCGACGTCGATCCCCGCCGTCAGCGCCCAGGCGAAGCTCGTCCTCGAGGCGTTGGCGAAGAACCCGCCGACGGGGACGGTCGCGCCGGACTCGGCGATGGCGAGGCCCCGGTCCGAGACGCCGGAGAGCGCATTGTCCGCGACGCCGATTCCGGCGCCGACGAAAGGGCGTCGCGCCCCAATACTTGCCGAGATCGGCATAGACGTTGATGAGCGCGACGATCGACGAGAGGCTCCCGCGGAGGCGGTCAGCCGAGCGGAACGACCCGGCGCCGGGCGGGGCGGGGTCGTCGATGGCGTAGGTCGAGCGAAACTCGCCGCCGAAGCGATATTCGAGCGTCGCGTCCATCCTGAGCCAGGGATTGAAAACGTATCCGACGCCGCCGTCGAGCGCCCCGGAGGGGGCGAGGGTCGTGCTCGTGAAAGAGGAGACCGCGAAGGGCGACAGACGCGGCAGCGGAAAACCCGCATCGATCGCGCCGGTAGCGGGGTCCAGTTTCGGCGCCGTCTCGGCGCCGACGCCGAGGTCGCCGCGCAGGTACCAGCCGCTGAATGCTGCGGACGGCGCCTCTGCGGCGGGAAGGGCGGGCGCAGGCGGAAGGTCGACCGCCTGGGCCAATCCCCCGCCGGTGACAAAGACGAGCGCGGCGGCGGCGAAAGTCTGCAAACTTGCCATGACGACCCTGGGTCCGGCGCGCGCTTAACGTTGGGTCGCGCAAACCGGAAGCAGGGGAAACCTGTCACGGAATCGCTTAACGAGGACTTAACCTTAACGATTCGCTTCGCCGTATGGTTCTGTGGTTCAAATCCAACACTTGGTCGCCGACAGGCGATGCCGCAAATGGGCGGAAAGCGCCAGTTGGCTGAACGGCAGTGAACGGGCGGACAGGAGGCGTTCCCGCGCGATGCCGAAAGCGCGCACTCTGCCCTAACCAGAGTTCGGCACGGCCACCCGTGATAGCGGGCCCGGCGCCATGTCGACAATCTTGCGGCGAATCTGCCTTCAAAGGCGCGTCTTGAGACGCGCGCCGGAGCGCCGCCTCGCGAACGCCCACGCGACCGCGAGCAACAGAAGCCACGTCACGAGGAGCGAGACGGCCGCTGCGACAAGCGGGACCGGCTCGCCGCGCAGGAGCCGCATATAGATTGGCAGCGGACCGCGATAGGCGTCATAGTTTGGCGCAATCCCGACGGCCGCGACTGCCGCGGCGAGCGCGAGGCGGGTTCCGTCGGCGAGCGCGCGGCGGGTCGCGCGGGCGAAGGCCCACGCGAGCGCGAGAAACGGCAGGCCGAAGGCGACGAGCACCGCCGACATGAGCGCGGTGATGACGATGTAAAGGGTGACGTCTTGCATGAGGAAGTCTCCCGTCTCAGTTCGCGGCCGTCTCGCCGTCGGGATAGAGGCAAATGAACGACGCCTTGCCGCCCTCGATCCCGTAGGCCGGCAGGTTCGACGAGCTCGAGCAGATGCCGCCGTCCTTCGCGAACACGAGATCGCGCAGCCAGGTGACGCGGGTCGGGAGCGGATAGCTGACGAAGGTCTTGCTCGAGGGCGTGAAGCGGAAGATGCGGTCGGACATGTTCGAGGTGATCCACACGTCTCCGGTCTTCGGATGGACGTTCAGCGCGTAGGGTGTCTCGTATTCGTTCGGCGAGAGCAGCGGCAGCTTCCAGGTCTCGAACGTCTCCCCGCGCGTGTCGAACTTCATCAGGCCGCCGTCGTCGAAGGCCGGAATCCAGAGATCGCCGTCCCTGTCGAAGCGCGGCCGGCGCGGCCCTTTCAGCGGCGTGTCGAATTCCCTGATCGCGAAGGTCTTGGGGTCGATCCGACCGATCTTGTTGGCGTTCAGCTTGGCGTACCAGATCGAGCCGTCGACCGGGTTCACGTCGATCCCGTAGGGGAGCGAGAATGCGTCGCGCCCCTGGTCGGCCCATTTGGTGTGCGAGACGGCGAGGTGCATGCCGCTCTGCGGGAACAGAGAGGCCACCTTGAGCAGGTATGGAAAGGCGACGTCGGTTACGCCGCGCCAGAACCCGTCGTGCGGCAACGGGATAACTCTCATCTCTTCGGTCTTGGGATCGAACCGGCCGACCTCGTTGGAGGCTGCGATGGTGAACCAGACGATCCCCTCGCCGTCGATCCTGACGGTGTGCGGATAGAGATGGGTGCGGCCGACGTGGTAGAGCTTGAAGGCCCTTGTCGCCGGATCGAACGAGGCGAGGGTCGAGGACAGCGCGTTGGTGATCCAGAACCGGCCGTCCTTCCCCTGGGCCATGCTGTGCGGCCCGTGCTTTCCGGAGAAGACGCCGATCGGCAAGCGGAGGCCCGAGAACACCCCGCCCTCGGGGAGGTCGATGTCCGGCTCCCTGTTCTCTTCAATCTTGCCGGTCTTGCGGTCGAGAACCCAGACGATGTCGTGCCCCTCGTCCGAGCCGTAGAGACGGTCGTCCGCCCCGACGTCGGTGTCATGGATGAAGGTCAGTTCGTCGCCGACCACCCATTCCTTGACTTTGGCCCGGGCAAGCTCGTCGCTCCACGGCTGCTTCTGGACCGCGGCGACCGGCTTGCCGTCGAAGCCGACCGCGAGCGTCGCCGCGATGTCTTGGGATTCGCGGTTGGTGAGGACGGCGAGATAGCCCTCCATGCGCTGGACGGTCTCGTTCCATCCCTGAAGGCTCCGCGGGACGCGGGTGAGTTCGTTGCCGACCTGATGGCAATAGTTGCACTGGCTGACGAAGGCGGCGCGGGTGTCCGGGTTCTTCCAGGAAAGCGCCGTCAGGTGCGCCGAGGCTGTCAGGCTGTTCGAGAGCGCGGCCGGATCCGTCTCCCGCGCCATGTCGGCGTCGAGCGTCTCGGTCCCGTCGGACGGAAGGTCGAGGTCCTTTGTCGCGTCTTTGAAATAGGGCGCGCGCGTCCGGACGCTGACCTTGCCGCAAATGTCGGTCGTGAGGCTGTAGCGGCCGTTGGCGTCGGCGTATGCCGTGTCGCGCCGCGCCTTCGCCGCGTCGAAGACCGTCACCATCGCACCGGGGACCGGCTTGCCCTCGCTCGTCACTTGCCCGTTGAGCGCGCCGGCCGTCGCCGCGCTGGCCGTGACGGCGAGGAGCGCGGCGATCGACGCCGCGGACAAAACTCCTGCTTTCAAGATTGTCCTCCCTGAAATGGATTGCGCCGGGGGCATCAGCCGCCGGCCGGCAGGTAGCCGCTCTCTTTAGCGGCCGCGAGGCTCACCCGTCGCGCGAGCGCCGGCGAGATGCGGGCGGCCCAGTTGGCGACGGCGGCCTTGGGCCCGGTGAAGACATGCGCCTCGCCCCGCAGCACGGCGCGGACGATATCCTCGCCGACCGCGTCCGGCGATCCGCCCCGGCCGGCGTAGTAGGCCTGAAGCGTCGCAAGCTGTTCGGCGGAGATGTTGGCGCCGACGCGCGCCGCGCCGCCGACGATGGGCGTGTTGATGATCCCGGGGTAGATGCAGTGGACCCGGACGTCGGTGCTCGCCAGCTCCATCGCCAGCACCTCGCTGAATTGCCTGACCGCGCCTTTGGACGCGGCGTAGGCGGACAGGTTGGGGGGCGGCAGGACCGCGGCCACCGAAGCGACATTGACGATGCTGCGCGGGCCCCCGGCCGAGCGCATCGCCGGCAGGAAGGCGCGCGTCATCCGCACTGCGCCGAGCAGGTTGATCTCGAGCGCGCGGCGCCATTCGTCGATCGGCGTTTCCAGAAAGCCGCCGAGAAAGGCGACCCCTGCATTGTTGACGAGAACGTCCGGCGTGATGCCGGCTTCGGCGACGCGCTCGCCAAGGGACGCGACCGATCGGTCGTCGGCGACGTCGCAGGGAACGACGAGGCGACGGGCGCCCTCGCCCTTCAGGGCGTCGTCCGCCGCGGACAGGCCTTTTTCGTTCACGTCGGTCAGGACGACGTTGGCGCGGCGCCGCGCAAAGGCTTTCGCGGTCGCGAGCCCGATGCCCGAGGCCGCGCCGGTGACGAGCGCCCACTTGCCGGAGAGGGGCGTCATCGAGTCCACGTCGCATCTCCCTGTTTCGGCGTGGCGGCGGTCGATGGTCTCACGTCTTCTCCTCCCGGTCCGGGCGGATCGCCTTGACGGTCGCCGCGGCATTTCGCAGCATAAGGTCATGAGGCGCCCAGGCTCGGATCCCGGATCCGCGCTCTCGACGCATCGATACGCAGGTCGGGGAAGGCCGCCAAGGACAGATGTCGCCAGACAGGGGGACAGTTCTCGCCAAGTCGCCCGGACACCCGGGGGTATTGCGGATCGCCTCGGCGCACGACAGGATCGTGCCGCTTCAGGTGATGTCGCCGCTGCTCGCGCTGACGCTCGAACGCGGATGGAACCCGCGCGAGATTTTTCCCTTCGCGGAATTTCGCGACGGCCAGCCGGTGGATGCGGGGCGTCGCTTCAGCTACTGGGAGGCGAGGCAAGCCTACCTGCGCGCGGGTCACAGGATCGGCGAGACATTCGCCGTCGAATACGCCTTTCGAAAGTCGCTTGCGACCCTGGGGCTCGTCGGGCTCGGAATGATGGTGCACGCCACGGTCGAAGCGGCGTTGCGGTTCGCTCTCGACTATCAGGCGCTCGCGGGCGCGGTCCTGCGGCTCGACATGGAGACGCACGGAGAGGAAACCGCGATTGTCGCGTACGATCTCTACCAGGACGACGAGCTCCGGCAGTTCTGGCGGCTCGACCACCTCCTGACCGTGGCCCACATGCTGCGGCAGCTTCCCGGCGAGCCGGAAGGTCCCGTTCGCTTCGAGATCGAGGGGCCGCTCGGCGGCGACGCGAAGGACGCGCTGAAAAAACTGATCGACGCCCAGGTCGTCGACGGGGCGGCCCGGTCCTGCATCGTCTATCGCACCGAGGACCTGAAGGCGCCGCTGAGGTTTCCCGACGCCGCCGCCGCCCGGATGTGGCGCGAGACGGCGGACAGGGAGCTTGCGGCGATCGGACGAACGGACGCAGAGAGTCTCGTCCAGCGCCTCGATGCGAGAAACGCGAGGCTGACGGGGCGCCGCGAACTCGCGGACGAACTCGGGATCAGCGAACGCTCGCTGGATCGGCTGCTGGCGCGCGAGGGCGTTCGGTTCTCCGAATTCGTAGGCTCCCAGCGCCTGGAGAGGGCGAAGCGCGCCCTTCGCAGCGGCGCGACGGTCGAGCGGGTCGCCGAGCTCACCGGCTATTCAGACGCCCGAAGCTTCCGCCGGGCCTTCCAGACGGCGGCGGGAATGACTCCGGCGGAATTCAAGTCCGGACTGAAGGTCGCGGAACAGGATGTCTGAGTAGCCCGCCGACACCTTGTCGGAAGGCGCTGACGACCGGGACGCGAAGAAACGAGACCGCCGAGCCGATCGCTACTGAACGGTGTGTGACCCAAACAGGCCAAGGTCACCAGCCGCCGCCCGGCAGGCGCGGTCATTTCTGGGCGCTTTCGAATTTGTGAACGGCAGCTTGTGTGCAGAGCTTCCGTAGCGCCTTAAGGCAGCCTTCTGAGGTTCATCGCACGTTCCAGGCTGATCAGTAAGGTCAGCAATGGTGAAGGGTTTCGGCCGTCCGGCGCGCTGGTCGGCCGGGTGCCAAGCGTAAGGTTCGCGCCACGGGGTTGCTACCGGCCCGGCCCCGCGTATCTATTGGCGCCACGCTCAGCGAGCGCGGGTCACAACCTCCGCCTCACGCCGCGCGCCGCGCCTGAGCGCCGACGGTCATGCGGATCGCCTCCGCGAGCGCTTTGGCTTCTTCGGTCGCGCGGCCGGGAGCGTGAATGAGCCCCATGCGCGTCAGCGGCAGTTCGGGCAGGCCCTCCTCCGGGCCGAGAACGCGCAGACCCTCGCCGACCATCGAGGCGGGCAGCGTGGTGACGGCGAGCCCGGCGCGCACCACCGTCCCGATCGCGCTGTAGTTCTTGGAGAAGAAGAGGCCGCGGGTCGGGCGCGACGCTGCCGCCAGCGCCTCGGCGGCTGCCCGCCGCCAGATGCAAGTCGCGCTGCCGAGCGCGAGCGGCAGCGGAGCGCCGTCCTCGACCCGGAAGCGCTCGGCCGCGACCCAGACCAGCGGCTCCTCGCGCAGCAACTCGAAGCCGTGCAACCCGGAATGACCGGTCACCAGCGCCAGTTCCAGCGCTCCGGCGGCGACCTGCGCCGCGAGTTCCTGCGACGCCTCGCACACCACCGACACCTCGACCAGCGGGTGGCGACGATTGAAGCGGCCGAGAATCTCGGCCAGGAACAATTCGGCGTAGTCGTCGGGAATGCCGAGCCGCGCCGAGCCCCTGAGCCCCTTGCGCGACAAGGCCGCCATCGCGCCCGCCTCGACCTGAATGATCCGCCGGGCGAAGTCGATCAGGCTCTCCCCCTCTGCGGTGAGCCGCGCGCCGCGGCCCTGTTTCACGAACAGCGCGCAGCCGAGCTGCTCCTCGAGCCGGCGGATATGCATCGACACGGCCGACTGCGTCTTGTGCACGCGCTCGGCGGCCTTGGTGAACGAGCCGGAATCGACGATGGCGAGGAACGAGCGCAGCTGGTCGGTGTCGAGCATGTCATTCATCCGGGTTCGCGATCGATAACTTTAAAAACATTCGTTGGACCGATCAATAGTCGCGCAGTAGATTTTCTCACGACTTCCCCAATCGAGTCGCTTTCCTACCGGCGCCGCGCCCCCCGCAGCGCCGACCGGGTTCCCATGGTCTTTTTCGGAGAGAAACGATGATGTCCTCCCTCGCCCGCCGGGCCTCGCACGGAGCAGCGTCCCTCAGGCGGGCCCTCGCATGGCCGGCGCGGATCAGCGCCGAGCGCCGAGCGATGCGACAGCTCGCGCGCATGTCGGACCTTGAACTGCGCGACATGGGCCTGGTGCAGCAGGATGTCGTCGACGCCGGCATGCTTCGGTTCGGCGCCGAGAGGCCGGCGACGCGGCGCGCGGCGCGCGAGGGCCTCTGTTAAGGATGCGGGGAGCGGGCGAAAAGGAGAGGCGAACCCGTTCCCGCGCTGCTCCCGAACGTAAGCGCCCCCGGCCGCTCCAAAGCGTGAGCAACAGAGAACGTCCCTGGCAAAATTTGGGTAGCGTTTGGAAGCTGTCGGAAAGGAAATGGGGGTCGTCGGCGGCCAGCCCCGTCGGCCGCACCCTTGCGGGTCTCGTCAAACGGCGTCGGGAGCCGGACGAAGCCGCGAGGTCATCACCGTCCCCAGACGCCCGTAAGAGACGCCTTCGCCAAAATATGTCCCTGCAATTTCAAGCCAATGTCCGCAGGCGAGGTGTCCTGATCGACGTCGAGCTTATCGACGTCGAGCGCATAGACCGTGATTTCGTAATGATGCGCCTTGCCCGACGGCGGGCAAGGACCGCCATAGGCGTTCGCGTCGAAGCTGGTGCGCCCCTGGACGGCGCCGCCCGGCAGCCCCGGGCCGCCTCCCGCCCCCTTCGGCAGCGACGAGACGTCGGCGGGGATGTTGACGACCCACCAGTGCCAAAACCCGCCCCGTCTCGCCGCGCTCGAATCAAACAGGCCGACAACGAGCCTCTTGGCCCAGCGCCAGAAACCGGCGCCAGCCCCCGCGTCCGGATCAAACATGCTGATTGCAAAGCTCTTGGTCGCAATTGGCGCGCCGGTCCAGGAAAGCGTGGGGGAGACATTCTGGCCTTTGCAGGCTCCGCCATTGTAGACCTGCTCGTCAGAGATCCGACCCCCCTGGCTGACGTCGGGGCTCGTCAGAGCGAGGGCGTCCGCGCTTGTCGGCCCGAGCATGACCATCGCCATTGCGAAGGGTACGGCGCGCGTGACGTTTCTCGCCCGGCGCTTCAGGCGGAAAAGAATCCTGACGTCCATTTGGCCCTCGGCAAGGCTATTCGAGGTTGCGCATCGCCGATCGACTATGCCGCGACCGGGGCAAATCGGCAAAGCAGCGGCGCGGGCGGGGTCGTGACGGGGCCACGCGGAATGACGAAGCGGCGGTTTCGACCCGGCCCGAAGGCGAACGCGTGATCGGGCCTCCCCAAATTCGGTGAAACCGTCTACGAAGCGAGACGTTGAACGCCGAACCGGAGAGATCCATGACCGCGCAATCGGCCGCCGCCGGCGTCCATGTCCACGCCAGTCCCAGCCCCCGACAGGCTGAAATCCTCACCGACGAGGCGCTTGCGTTCCTCGCCGATCTGCACCGGCGCTTCAACGCGCGGCGGGTCGAGCTGCTGGCGCGCCGGATGGAGCGGCAGAAGCTGTTCGACGCCGGGCAGCTGCCGCATTTTCTGACCGAAAACAAAGCCGTCCGCGACGGCGACTGGACGGTCGCGCCAATTCCGGCCGACCTGATGGACCGCCGGGTCGAGATCACCGGACCGGTCGACCGCAAGATGATCGTCAATGCGCTGAACTCCGGCGCAAAGGTGTTCATGGCCGATTTCGAGGACGCCACCTCGCCGATGTTCGCCAACATGATCGAGGGCCAGGCGAACCTCAAGGACCGCTGGGCGGGAACGATCGACTTCGCCGACCCGGCTTCCGGCAAGGAATATGCGCTCAAGGACAGCCCCGCGGTTCTGATGACGCGCCCTCGCGGCTGGCATCTGCCGGAGCGGCACGTGACGGTCGACGGCCGGGAGATCTCGGGCGCGCTGTTCGACTTCGGCCTCTACGCGTTTCACTGCGCCAAGACCCAGATGGCGCAGGGCGCGACGCCCGCCTTCTATCTGCCGAAGCTGGAAAGCCACCTCGAAGCGCGTCTGTGGAACGAGGTCTTCTCACACGCGGAAGCCGCGCTCGGCGTCCCGAACGGCTCGTTCAAGGCGACGGTGCTGATCGAAACGCTGCCGGCGGCGTTCGAGATGGATGAGATTCTCTATGAGCTCCGCGACCACATCGTAGGCCTCAACTGCGGCCGGTGGGACTACATCTTCTCCTTCATCAAGCGGCTCGGCAAGAATCCGGCCTTCCTCACTCCCGACCGCTCGGTGATGACGATGGGCCAGGCGTTCCTCAACGCTTATTCGCTCCAGCTCATCAAGACCTGCCACCACCGCGGCGCCTTCGCCATGGGCGGCATGGCGGCGCAGATTCCGGTCAAGGGGGACGCCGAGGCGAACGAAGCCGCCTTCGCCAAAGTGCGGGCCGACAAGGAGCGCGAGGCGGCGAACGGGCACGACGGCACCTGGGTCGCCCATCCCGACCTCGTGCCGATCGCCATGGAGGTGTTCGACCGGCTGATGCCGCGGCCGAACCAGCTCTCGGTCCTGCGGGACGACGTGCATGTGACCGCGGCCGATCTTGTCAAGATGCACGAGGGAGAGCGGACGGAGGAGGGCCTGCGCCTGAACATCCGCGTCGGCGTGCAATATATCGAGGCTTGGCTGCGTGGGCGCGGCGCCGTGCCGATCTACAACCTGATGGAGGACGCCGCGACGGCGGAAATTTCGCGGGCCCAAGTATGGCAGTGGATTCACCTCCGGGCGAAGCTCGACGACGGCCGCGAGGTCACCCCGGAGATGTTTCGCGATGCGCTCGCGGGCGAAATGGAGCGCGTCAAGCGCGAGGTCGGCGCGGCGGCGTTCGACGGCGGGCGCTTCCCCGAGGCGATCCGGCTCTTCTCGGACATGTCGCTCGCCGACGAGTTCGAGGAGTTCCTGACCCTGCCGGCCTATCGTCTGATCGACTGAGTCCAGGCTCTATGGAGCCAGAGGCCGCGCCAACGCACTGGCGCAAAAGCGGTTGACTTCGGCGGTCGCCCCACCTATAGCCTGGGCCGCTCCAGCGCGGCGGCGACGCCGCGCTTTTGGTTTTGCGGGACAAGGCGTACCGAAGCCCCAAATTCAGAGCGTTCGTCTGCGGCTCTGCTCAGAGCCGCGATCGGGGTCAACTGCAAAGAAGCCGGCCGCGCGGGCTTTCGCGCACGAGCCGGGAGGAACACGGGAAAAGCGATGTTCGCAGTCATCAAGACCGGCGGCAAGCAATACACGGTCGCCGCCGACAAACAAATCACCATCATGTCGCTGCCGGGCGAGGCCGGTTCGCAGGTGGTTTTCGACGAGGTGCTCGCGCTGTTCGACGGCGAGACCAATCAGGTCGGCGCTCCGCATGTCGCGGGCGCGAGCGTCGTCGGCGAAATCGTCGAGCAGACGCGCGGGCCCAAGGTGATCGCGTTCAAGAAGCGCCGACGGAAGAATTCCAAGCGCAAGCGCGGCCACAGGCAGGATCTGACGATCGTCAAGATCACCGGCATCCAGGCGGGCGCCTGACGGATTTGCGGCCGGGCCGCGATTTCCGCCCAAGGCGGCTTGCACTATACAGAGAATAGAGAGATCAAACACGCGCCTTCGCGGCGCAGGCGGGTTTTGGAGCAAGGGTCATGGCTCACAAGAAAGCAGGCGGTTCGTCGCGCAACGGCCGCGACTCGGACGGCCGGCGGCTTGGCGTAAAGAAGTTCGGCGGCGAGCGCGTCGTCGGCGGCAACATCATTGTCCGCCAGCGCGGCACGAAATTCCACGCCGGCCGCAACGTCGGAATGGGAACGGACCATACGCTGTTCGCCACCGCCGCCGGCGAGGTCGCCTTCGAGTTTAAAGGCGACGGCCGCCAATATGTCAGCGTACGCGTAACGAACGCAGCAGAATAGGCGGGGGCAGCCGACGAGAACCCCGCTCCGGCGACCAGCCCCGCGGACGTTCTCGAAACTTCAACCAACAAGCTTCGAGATGAGAGTGAAAGGCGAGACCTCCTTTCATCCGTCCAGTAAGCCAGGCTTACGAAGGGGATGCGGCCGCCGCGTCTCCTTCGTCGTTTAAGTCCCCTGTTGGGGCGCCGGGCCGGAGCTTTCATGTTTCCCGATCTTGCCAGAGACGACGTGTTCCGCCTCGAGACCGCGCGGCTTTGGCTGCGCTGGCCGCGTTCGTCCGACCATGCTGCGATCCATCGCTTCTGCAGCCTGTGGGATGTCGCGCGTTTCACCGCGCGCATCCCCCACCCTTACCCGCCGGGATCGGCGGAGCGTTTCATCTACGCGGCGCGGGAAGCCAACGCTTCCGGCCGAGACCTGACTCTGGTCCTGGCGCCCAAGAAGGGCAAGCACGAGGTCATCGGTTCGATCAGCCTCGAATCGCGCGGAAGCGACCGCCTGACGCTGGGTTTCGCCCTCGCTCCGGAGCACTGGAACAAGGGCCTCGCGACCGAGGCGGCGCGCGCGATGGTCAAGGCCGGATTCGGACTGACCCCCGCGGTCGAGATTCTCGCCAGCGCTTCGGTCGACAATCCCGCCTCCCGCCGGGTGCTGGAGAAGTGCGGCTTCGATCTGGCGTCGACCGGGCCGAAGGGCGCGCCGGCGCGGGGAGGCCTGGTCGAGAGCCACAACTTCCGCCTGACCCGCAGGGTGTGGGCGGAAGCGATGGCGCTGCGGCGGGAAGAGCTGACGCTGAGGTCGGCTCATTCGGGCGAGCGGCCATGAAATTCCTCGATCAGGCCCGCGTCTACGTCCGCTCCGGCGATGGCGGCGCGGGCTGCGTCTCCTTCCGGCGGGAAAAATTCATCGAGTTCGGCGGCCCGGACGGCGGCGACGGGGGGCGGGGCGGCGACGTCGTCGTCGAATGCGCGGGCGGCCTCAACACGCTGATCGATTTCCGCTACCAGCAGCATTTCAAGGCCAGGACGGGCACGCACGGCATGGGCAAGAACCGCGCCGGCGGGCGCGGCGGCGACGCGGTGCTGAAGGTCCCGATCGGCACGCAGGTGATCGACGAAGAGACCGGCGCGATGCTCGCCGACCTCACGAAAGAAGGCGAGCGCGTCGTCGTCGCGCGAGGCGGCAACGGCGGCTTCGGCAACGCCCATTTCACCACCTCGACCAATCGCGCCCCGCGCCGCGCCAATCCTGGCCAGCCGGGGATCGAGCGCACGCTGATTCTGCGCCTCAAGCTGATCGCCGACGCGGGGCTCGTCGGGCTGCCCAACGCCGGCAAGTCGACGTTCTTGGCCGCGGTCTCCGCCGCCAAGCCGAAGATCGCCGACTACCCGTTCACCACGCTGCATCCCGGCCTCGGCGTGGTGCGCGTCGACGACCGCGAGTTCGTGCTCGCCGACATCCCCGGACTGATCGCGGGCGCGCATGAAGGCCACGGCCTCGGCGATCGTTTTCTGGGCCATGTCGAGCGCTGCGGCGCGCTGGTCCATCTCGTCGACGCCACAGGCGACAACGCGGGCGCGGACTACCGGACGATCCGGCGGGAGCTCGCCGCATACGGCGAAGGGCTGGAGGCCAAGGCCGAGATCGTCTGCCTGTCGAAGGTCGACGCGGTCGACGGCGAGACCATGGAGAAGCAGATCGAGCGGCTGAAGCGGGCGATGCGGGCTCATGGGCCGCCGGCCGCGGACGGCGTCAAACGGGCGAAGCCGCTGCTGTTGTCGACCGCGACGCAACGGGGCGTGACCGAGGTCTTGCGCGCGACGATGGCGGCGATCGAGATTGGCCGCGCCGAAGGGACCGTGCCGGCCATAGCCGGAGCGTAGCCGTGGACGCCGATTTGGGTAGCAGATGTGTTGCGGCTAGCTATTAGACCGTTATCGTGGCGCTATACTTCGGCTAAGCGATAACCCGAAAATCGGCGCGATAAACTATACGGAATCTATCCGTTGAGCCCGTTTCCGTCCCCGAAATCCATCGCCTGCCCCCGGATTGGATGGATCTGGCCGCGGCGGCGTTCCTCACGCCTCGAGCCCACTGGCGGCCCCGTAAGACCAAGCCGCGGAACGTTCCGCCAAAGCTCGGGAGCACCGGAGCAAAGCCCAGGATAACAGAATCCAAGCAAAAGTCTTCCAGGAATCGGCTGTTCTCAAGGGGTTACGCCGGAATCCAAATTGTTTTCTCTTTCGCTTCGCGCTGACGCCTCCGCTTGGTCCGCGGCCTGTCCGCCGATGCGCTCCGCCGGCACCAACTCGCTTCCTGCCTGCCGACCAAAGACAACGCCGTCGAACCCGTTCGGCGGCTGGCTCGACGGCCCAAGCGAGGCGAATTCAATCCTCCTCAGCGCAAGCGGGCTCAGGCGGAAAGCCGCTGCCGCCACGTCCCGCCCCAGGGCGGTCGAGCTGCAGGTTGCTGTGAGATTTGACCCCGGCCTCCATGCCAACCTCGCTTTCCATCCCGACGCCGATTGCGGTCCGATCAACCCCTTTATGCCATGAGGTTCCGGAACAAATCAATAACAAACAGGGGGTAATTTTACCACCGCCCTCCAGGCTCTTGCGATTGACCTGGCGGCGATAGCCGAGGCGTTCGAGCAATTGCGGGCTCCGGGTCGCGGACACCCTATGCCCCAAGCCTTCCCGCGCCAACGCGAGCTTCGCATGGCTCTTGGAGACCCATATCAGCGGCCGCGTCGGGTCGCCGAGCGTCGTTGACTCCAGAAGGCCGCGCAGGTCTTCCAACAGCGAGGGATCGGTTCTCGTGAGCACAGGCGGTCCGCCGCCGGAGCGGCGAATCTTCGAGCCTGTGCGATCGGGCGCCGCCAAACGCGCCACCGCGCTCACGCCGCCGTATCCGGCCGAGCGAGATTGGCGGCGGCCCGATCCCTGCGGTTCATTTTCCCCGTTGCGCGCCTGTTCGCGAGCGTCTATAGCACGGCGCGCTCCCCGGGCGGCCCCTGATCGCCGGGGGCCGGAGATGGGCGCTTAGCTCAGCGGTAGAGCACTACCTTGACATGGTAGGGGTCAGAGGTTCAATCCCTCTAGCGCCCACCATCTCCAACAAAATGAGCGTCGTCTCGCGCGGGCTCTGCGCTCGCTCGGCGAGGTGGACATGGGACGAGGAAGCGACGGCGTTCATGAATGCGGCACGGTTGAACAGCGCACGCCCAATTCTTCGCTTTCTCTCGGGTCTCGCTCTTCTCGCGGGGGTTTACTTCGCCGCCGGGGCCGCGGCTGACGCCCAGGGGGCGATCAAAGACAAGCACGGCGACTGGGAGACGCGCTGTGAGACGCCGCCGGGCGCGGCCTACGAGCAATGCGCGATCGTGCTCAGCGTCGTCGACCAGGAGCGACCCAACCTGACGCTGGTCGTCATTGTGCTCAACACCGCCGACCGCAAGGCGCGCCTCATGCGCATCATCGCGCCGCTCGGCGTGCTGCTTCCGCCCGGCGTGAGTTTGCGGATCGACGACCAGGACATGGGCCGTCTCAATTTCCTCCAGTGCCTGGCCAACGGCTGCATCGCCCAGGTCGCAATGGAGGACAAGCTCATCGACAAGCTGAAGACCGGCAAGACCGCGACGCTCGGCATCTTCCAGACGCCGGAGCAAGGGGTCGGCGTACTCGCGCCGCTCGTAGGCTTCAAGGAAGCCTACGAGCAATTGCCATGACCACGCGCGCGGCGTAAGCACCGCCCCGAATCGTCATGGAACTCCTGAGAGCCTGCCCCGATGCCGAAGTCGTTCACCGCGAACGGATGCCCGACGTTCGTCCGCATGTTGCTGCCGCTGGCCGCGCTCGGCCTTCTCGCCGGATGCAGCTCGGTCGAAAATTTTCTTCCGCACGGCGATCCGAACGCAACCACGCTCGCCCTCGGCGCAAACCCGCCGAGGACGGCACGGCCGGGGGCCAACCCGAGCGAGAAGCCGATCGCCCACCCGGTCGCTTCGATCGACATCAACTGTCCGACGGTGGACGTCGCCGACGACGGCGCGGCCTACCGCGTCGGCGGCGCCGACAACGCGTCGGTGCGCTACCAGTTCAACATCGGCGACACCGCGCGGGAGTGCGATCCGGCGGGGCCGGGCCAGGCAACGGTTAAGATCGGCGTCAGGGGCGATGTGGTGATCGGGCCGGCCGGTTCGGGCGGGACCTACAGCGTCCCGCTCAAAATCGTCGTCACCAACGCGGCCGACAACAAGCAGGTCTTCTCCAAGACCTACAAGATCGAGGCGACGACCGACGGCGTCACCGCCGGCGCCTTCCAGCTCGTCAGCGATCCGATCCTGTTGCCGATGCCGACGCTCCAGCTCGCCGATCTCTATACAATCACCGTCGGGTTCGAAGGGGGCAGCGCAGCCGCCCCCTCTCACCGCCCCAGGCGTCGTCATCCCGCCGGGTAGCGAAGCGCGTGGACGGCCTCCGTTGACAAAGCCCGCCCGGTCGCGCTAGCTCGCCTCCGTCAGCCGAAGACACCCCGCGGAAGAGTCCGGCGGCCTCGCCGCCGGCGCCGAAGGCGCAACCGCCCCGGAAACGCTCAGGCTTCAGGACCGCGCGTGTGGTGACGCTCTGGAAAGCGGCGCTTGCGAGCAAGCAAGCGCCCACCGACGGGGGTAACCGCCGGAACGGCGGGAAATCTCTCAGGTCATCGGACAGAGGGGGCGCGTGCGGAGCGTCGGCCGAAGTGGACGGCGCGTGGTTCCGTGCAGCGCCTGTTCTTGAAGCGGTGGCCCAATGAGCGACGACGCGATTCGGAAGACGCCCCTCCACGCTCTCCACGTCGAGCTCGGCGCCCGCATGGGGCCTTTCGCCGGCTTCGATATGCCGATCCATTACCCGTCGGGCGTCCTCGCCGAGCATCTGCACACCCGCAAGGCGGCCGGTCTGTTCGACGTTTCGCACATGGGCCAGGCGCTGCTCGATGGAGCGGACCACGCAAACCTCGCCGCCTTCGTCGAGACGCTGGTTCCCGCCGACATCATGGGCCTCGCGCCTGGGAGGCAGCGTTACACGCAGTTCTTGAACGAGAGCAGCGGAGTCATCGACGACCTGATGGTGACGCGGGCCCCGGGAGCCGACGGCGTCTTGCGTCTCGTCGTCAATGCGGCCCGCAAGGCCATCGACTTCGCGCTCATTCGCGCGCGCCTGCCCGCAGGCGTGCGCCTGACCTCGCTCGATGAAATGGCGCTGATCGCGCTCCAGGGACCCCTTGCCTCGCCGACCCTGACCCGTCTCGCGCCGGGTGAAGGGCTGGAGCGCATGCCGTTCATGAGCGCGCGGCCGGTCAGGCTCGGCGGCGTCGAGACTTTCGTGTCCCGCTCGGGCTACACCGGCGAGGACGGGTACGAGATTTCGCTTCCCGCCGCCCGGGCCGACATGCTCGCTCGTCTCCTGCTGAGTCAGTCCGATGTGGCGCCGATCGGGCTAGGCGCGCGCGACTCACTGCGGCTCGAAGCGGGGCTCTGTCTCTATGGCCACGAGCTCGACGAGAGCGTCGATCCTGTAGAGGCCGGGCTTGCGTGGTCGATCCAGAAGCGTCGTCGGGTCGAAGGCGGTTTCCCGGGCGCTGAGCGCATCCGGAACGCCCTGACGAATGGAGCGAACCGGCGGCGCGTCGGCTTGCGGCCCGACGGCCGGGCGCCAGCGCGCGAAGGGACGAAAATTGTCTCGACCGAGGGGGCGGAGATCGGCGTCGTCACCTCGGGCGGCTTCGGGCCGAGCGTCGGCGCGCCGATCGCCATGGGGTTTGTCGAACGCGCTTACGCGCCGATCGGCACGGCAGTGGGTCTCATCGTGCGGGGTAAAACCCTCGGCGCCCACATCGCGCCGCTGCCCTTTCACCCTCACGCCTATTATCGCGGCTAGAAAAGGGAACCATCCATGGCGGAGATCCGCTACACCAAGGATCACGAATATATTCGCATCGAAGGGTCCGAGGGCGTCGTCGGCATCAGCGACCATGCCCAGAGCCAGCTGGGCGACATTGTGTTCGCCGAGCCGCCGCCAGTGGGTAAGACGGTGAAGGCCGGCGACCCGGCGGCCGTCGTCGAGAGCGTCAAGGCGGCAAGTGACGTCTTCTCGCCAGCCTCGGGCGAAGTGATCGCGATCAACTCCGACGTCGAGGCGACGCCCAGCCTCATCAACGAAGACGCTGTGGGTCGCGGATGGCTTTTTCGCATCCGGCTCGCTGATCTTAATGAGCTTGACGCTCTGATGAACGAAGCCGCCTACTCCGACTACCTAAAGATGCTCGGCTGAACCATGCGATATCTGCCGCTGGACGCAGCCGAACGCGACATGATGCTGACGCGGATCGGCATTCCCGACATCGGCGCATTGTTCGCCGACATTCCCGCCGACAAGCGGATCGAAGGCCTGCTCGACATGCCGTCCGCTATGAGCGAAATGGCGGTTGAGCGGAAATTGAGCGCGATGGCCAATTGCAGCATCGCGGCGGGCTCGGTCCCATTCTTTCTCGGCGCCGGGGCTTACAGGCGCCACATACCTGCGACGGTGGACCATCTCATCCAGCGTTCGGAGTTCCTGACCAGCTACACGCCCTACCAACCGGAAATCTCGCAAGGCACGCTCCAGGTCTTGTTCGAGTTTCAGACGCAGGTGGCGGCGCTCACGGGCATGGAGGTCGCCAACGCCTCGATGTACGACGGCTCGACCGCCTGCGGCGAAGCGATGCTGATGGCCCATCGCCTGACCAAGCGGCGCAAGGCGATACTGTCTGGCGGATTGCACCCGCAGTATGCCGACGTCGCGGCGACGCTCGCGCACATGGCTGGCGACACGATCATTCCTCTTGCGCCGGACACGACCGGAAATGAACACCTTGCCGCGGCAATCGACGACGAAACGAGCTGCGTCGTTGTCCAGAGCCCGGATTTCTTCGGCAACCCGCGCGATCTCGCGCCGGTCGCCGCGGCAGCGCACGCGCGGGGCGCCCTGCTGATTGCGGTCTTTACCGATCCTGTCGCTCTCGGCGCCCTTCGGTCCCCCGGGGGGATGGGCGCTGATATCGCGGTCGGCGAAGGCCAGGGCCTGGGCAACGCCCTCAGTTTCGGCGGGCCCTATCTGGGCCTGTTCGCGACGCGAACGAAGAACATACGGCAGATGCCCGGTCGCCTAGCCGGCGAAACCGTGGACGCGGACGGCCGGCGCAGCTTCGTCCTGACGCTGTCGGCGCGCGAGCAGCACATTCGCCGCGAGAAAGCGACGAGCAACATCTGCACCAACTCCGGTCTCTGCGCTCTCGCCTTTTCAATCCACCTGGCATTGCTCGGCGCAAAGGGGCTGGCGCGCCTGGCGCGAGTCAACCACGCCAACGCCGTCCAACTCGCCGAGAGGCTATCGGCCGTTTCCGGCGTCGAAATCGTGAACGAGCACTTCTTCAATGAATTCACGATGCGCACGCGACGCCCGGCCGCAGAACTGATCGAAGCGCTGGCCCAGCGCGGGGTGATCGGCGGTTTGCCGGTTTCTCGGCTTCTGCCAACAGCAGGGCTGGACGACTTGACGATCGTCGCCAGCACGGAAGCGAACACCGACGAGGACCGCGCCGCTTACGCCGAGGCGCTTTCCGGAAGCATGCGATAGCGCCTCGAGGAAGCAACCAATGAATAGCCAAGGACGACCGACCCGCCCGGAAAGCACCCCGGCGGTTGCGGGCAAGACCTTCACCGGAAATCACGCCCTCGACATCAACGAAGCGCTCATCTTTGAAACGGGCCGGTTCGACGCCTCGGGCGTCGACATCGACGAACCTGCCTCGTTCCAATCGAGGTTGGGACCGTGCTCGCGCGAAGACGCTCTCGACCTGCCCGGCCTCACCGAGCCGGAAGCGGTGCGTCACTACGTCCGTCTCTCGCGCAACAACTATTCGATCGACGCCGGCATTTATCCGCTCGGCTCGTGCACGATGAAGCACAACCCCCAACTCAACGAGAAGATGGCCCGTTTGCCGGGCTTTGCCGACGTCCATCCACTGCAACCCGTTTCGACCGCGCAAGGCGCGCTGGCGGTGATTGAGGCGCTCGCGGAGGCCTTGCTGAAGATGACCGGAATGAGCGCGGTCGCAATGTCCCCCAAGGCCGGGGCGCACGGCGAGCTCTGCGGCATGATGACGATCAAGGCGGCGCTCGAGGAGCGCGGCGAGCAAGAATCTCGCCGTGTGGTGCTGGTCCCGGATTCGGCACACGGGACGAACCCGGCGACAGCAGCGCTCCTCGGTTTTTCAGTGCGGTCGGTTCCGGCGGGCGACGACGGAAACGTCGGGCTGGACGCCGTCAAGGGCGCTCTTGGACCCGACGTTGCGGCAATCATGCTGACGAACCCGAACACTTGCGGGCTTTTTGAACGCCAGATCGTTGGGATCGCTGACGCCGTGCATGCTGCCGGCGCCTACTTCTACTGTGACGGCGCGAACTTCAACGCGATCGTCGGAAAGACGCGGCCTGGCGACCTCGGCGTCGATGCAATGCACATCAACCTGCACAAGACGTTCTCGACACCCCATGGCGGAGGCGGCCCAGGCGCGGGCCCCGTAACGCTTTCGTCCAGGCTTGCGCCTTATGCCCCGCTGCCCTTCCTCGTTCGGGACGCTGACGGACTCCGCCTGGTCGAGACTGCGCAAGCCGATTCGAAAACGCTTGGCCGATTAAGCGCATTTCACGGCCAGATGGGAATGTTCGTGCGGGCTCTCAGTTTCATTTTGTCTCACGGCTCGGACGGATTGCGGCAAGCCGCGGAAGACGCGGTGCTCTCGGCCAACTATGTGCGCGCCTTGCTCAACGACGTTATGAGCGCTCCGTTCGGCGACCGCATCTGCATGCATGAGGCGTTGTTCGACGATCGCTTTCTAAAGGACACGGGACTGACAACTCTCGATTTCGCCAAGGCGATGATCGACGAGGGCTACCACCCGATGACGGTTTATTTTCCCCTCGTTGTTCATGGAGCGATGCTGATCGAGCCGACAGAATCCGAATCGAAAGCAAGTCTCGATCTTTTTATAATGACGCTGCGCGATTTGGCCTTCGCGGCGAAGGCCGGGAAGCGTGAGCGGTTCTTACCCGCGCCCGTTTACGCTCCGCGGCGCCGGCCAGACGAGACGCGCGCAGCGCGTCAGCCCGTGCTGCGTTGGACGAAGCCGGCTCCGCTCGCTTGATGGGCCAAAGCCGCAGTCTTTGTTCTGCAGCGGAAATGATTCTAGTATGCGGGCGAAGTCGAATTCGCGCCCGCCAGGCCGGAGACCCCCGACAATGCCAAGCAGACTTTTCAGCCTTGCGCTTGCGGGCGTTCTGACAATCCTTATGGCGGTTTCGCTTTCAGCCGCGTGCCGAGCAGCGGAGACTTCGGCGCCGACTGAGCCGGCGGGGCCGTCCGCGCCTGCGGCCGCACAGACGCCGACAACTCCAGCGCAAGCACCCGCCGCGTCGGGGCAGGCGACCCAGCCACAGGCTCCGTCCGCCGCCCGACCCGGGAATCCTTCGCCGACGGCAGCGGAGACAAAACAGGACGAAACCTCCACCGGAGAGACCGTCGAACTTCCTGCGCGTCCCTTCGCCTATATCGAAGGCAAGGCGGACCGCGACGAAATCTACGGCGCCATCCGAGGATCGCTCGGGCTCGTCAAACAGGACATGGACAAGGCCGGGATCAAGCCGGCTGGCAGGCCGCTCGCAGTATTCGTCGAGTCCGACGATA
Organism: uncultured Alphaproteobacteria bacterium; assembly: GCA_963823165.1. GTDB lineage: Bacteria > Pseudomonadota > Alphaproteobacteria > Rhizobiales > Beijerinckiaceae > Roseiarcus. The sequence continues at coordinate 274,913 of CAWGKV010000044.1, forward strand.
CAGGTTTCCGATATCACGCCGGTTACCCGCTCGAGGCGCCCCCCGAAGGCAAGACCAGCCTTTCCGATGCGATAAGAATCGGTCAGACGCCGAGCGGCAAAGCCATGCGCTTCGAACACCAAGGCTCGTACGCCGATATCGATGCGACTTACGACGCGATCACCGCGTACCTGGACGAAAAAGGCATCGATGCCCAGGATTCGTTCGTCGAGGAATATGCAAACGACGTGAAGGACGCGGATGATCCGGCGCTTCAGGTCAACATCTACGTACTGCTGAAGTGAGCTGATCGTCGCATTTTCCCGGTTCTGCGGCCCGGATTTTGATCGACGTCAAATCCGCCGATGCGGACTCGGCGGAAAAGTAAACCGAGAAAAGCGGAACGGAGTCATCATGTCCGGCAAGAGTGACGTCGTTGCGCGCGTGATCGAGCGCCGCGGGGGCGATGCTTCGCAGCTGCTACAGATCTTGCGCGAAATTCAGGAGGAGTTCGATTGGATTTCTCCCGAAACGGCTCGGGCAGTGGCCGCGGCCCTCGGCGTCCCGGTCACGCGCGTCGACGGCGTGGTTCAGTTCTACTCGTTCCTCTATGACCGACCGCAGGGCCGCTATCGGATCCTGTTTTCCGACAATATCACTGACCGCATGCTCGGCAGCCTGCCCATGTTCGAGCACATGCTGAAGCGACTGAAGCTCAAGCGCGGCGAGGTTTCGTCCGATGGCGCGGTGAGCCTTGATCTGACCTCCTGCACCGGCATGTGCGACCAGGGGCCGGCGCTCCTCGTCAACAATCGGCCGGTTACCCGGCTGACGGCCCGACGGGTCGATGAGATTTGCGACCTCGTGCGAGGCGGCGTTCCGCTGTCTGAATGGCCGGCCGATTTCTTTCGGGTCGATGACAACATCCGCCGCGCGGGCGCGACATTCGGCTCACGTTACGATCCGGGTTCGGCCTTGCGCGCCGCCATCGCCTTCGGCCGCCAGGGCATGCTCGACGAGATGAAGCGTTCGAACTTACGCGGCCGCGGCGGCGCCGGTTTCACGACTTCGGTGAAATGGGAGAGCTGCCGCAACGCTCCCGGCGCCGAGCGCTATATCGTCTGCAACGCCGACGAGGGCGAGCCTGGCACCTTCAAGGACCGTGTCTTGCTTACCTCCTTTGCCGAGCGCGTGTTCGAGGGAATGGCGATTGCCGGCTTCGCCGTCGGCGCGGCGCGAGGCCTCCTCTATCTCCGGGGCGAATACAGATATCTGCTGGACTCGTTGGAGGCCAAGCTTCAGGCGATGCGCGGAGATCGGCGCCTGGGAGCCAGCATCTGTGGCGCGCAAGGCTTCGACTTCGACATCGAGATTCATCTCGGCGCGGGCGCCTACATTTGCGGCGAGGAATCGGCTCTCATCGAGTCGCTGGAGGGCAAGCCGGGCAAGCCGCGTATCCGCCCGCCATTCCCCGTGACGGTCGGATATCTCGGCAAGCCGACTGTCGTCGACAACGTCGAGACCCTCGTCGAGGCGACCGAGGTTGCGCTGTTTGGCGGGCGGGCGTTCGCCGGGCGCGGGACCAGGCATTCCTCCGGCAGCAAAATCCTTTCGGTGTCGGGCGATTGCGCCCGGCCGGGGGTTTATGAATATTCCTTCGGCGTTCGCGTCGAGCAGGTGTTGAAGGACTGCGGTGCAGGCGACGTGGCCGCGGTGCAGGTCAGCGGTCCAAGCGGGGTCTGCCTGACGCCCGACGAGTTTCGTCGCCATATCGCTTTCGAGGACGTTCCCACCGCCGGCGCCTTCATGATCTTCGGCAAGGACCGGGACCTGTTCGAGGTCGCGCGCAATTTCGCGCACTTCTTCGCTCACGAGAGCTGCGGCTTCTGCACGCCTTGCCGCGTGGGCACGACGCTGATGCGCGACGCGCTCGACAAGATCGGAGAGGGGCACGGCTCGCGCTACGAAATCAACGAACTGATGAGGCTCGCCGAGCTGTTGCGCCGGACAAGCCATTGCGGACTTGGTCAGACCGCGGGCAACCCGGTGCGGGACACGTGGCTGAAGTTTCGGCCCGCTTACGAGAAGAGGCTTATTCGCGGCGAGTTCGATCCCGCGGTCGATCTCGACGGCGCGCTCGGGCGGGCGCGTGAGATCGCGAGACGCGACGATGCGGCCGCCCACATTGGAGCGGAAGCATGAACGCAACCGACAACACGATCGTCATCGATGAAGCTCCGGTTCCATTCAGAGCCGGCCAGACGATCCTCGAAGCGGCGTTGGAGGCCGGCGTTTATATTCCGCATCTCTGCGCCCATCCGGAATTCTCGCCGCACGGAAGCTGCAAGTTGTGCAGCGTCATCGTGAACGGGCGCAACGCGTCCGCCTGCACGATGAAGGCCGCGCCCGGTCAGGAGGTCGAGGTGGACACGCCTGATCTGCACGCCTACCGCCGCACGCTGGTTCAGATGCTGTTCGTCGAGGGCAACCACTTTTGCCCGGGCTGCGAGAAGAGCGGCGCCTGTCAGCTGCAAGCGCTCGGATACGACAGCGAAATGATGACCCCGCATTTCGTCGAGTTCTACCCGCACCGCCCGGTCGACGCGTCGCATCCGGACGTGCTGATCGACTTCAATCGCTGCATCCAATGCGAGCTTTGCGTGCGCGCGAGCCGCGACATCGACGGCAAGTCCGTCTTCGCGCTCGTTGGACGCGGCATGGCCTCGCACATCGTCATCAATTCCCCGACCGGCAAGCTCGGCGACACCAACTTCTCCGTCGCCGACAAGGCGGCGCACGTCTGTCCGGTCGGGGCCATCCTGATCAAGCGGATCGGCTATGCCGTGCCGATCGGCGAGCGGCGCTACGATCTCGAGCCGATCAGCGAGGAAGCGGCCCGCTGTGACGTGGAGCAGGTGAAATGAGCACAACCGCCGAAACCGCCGTTGTGCCAAAGGTGCGGATCGCGACGACCTCGCTCGCCGGCTGCTTCGGTTGCCATATGTCCTTTCTCGATATCGACGAGCGGATTCTCGAATTGGCGAAGATCGCCGAGTTTGACCGATCGCCGATCACCGACATCAAGCACTGCGGCCCCTGCGACATCGCCCTCATCGAAGGGGGCGTGTGCAACGCCGAGAACGTCCACGTCCTGCGCGAACTGCGCGCCAACGCCAAGATCCTGGTCGCCATCGGCGCCTGCGCGATCAACGGCGGGCTGCCGGCGATGCGCAACCGTCTCGACGTCGGCGACATTTTGCAAGAGGTCTATCGCGACAAGGACGGCGTTCAGGCCCACGTTCCGAACGACCCGGAACTGCCGCTGCTATTCGACAAGGTCTATCCCGTCAACGAGGTGGTGCGGGTCGACTACTTCATTCCCGGCTGTCCGCCGTCCGGCGACGCGATCTGGAAATATCTGAACGATCTGATTCTCGGACGCATGCCGCGTCTCGATCATACCCTGTTGCATTACGATTGAGGGCGCCATGCTCAACCTCGAAACAGCCCAGTCGCCCCACAAGTTGCGGCGCGTCGCGATCGAGCCCGTCACGCGTGTCGAGGGACACGGAAAGGTGACGATCCTCCTCGACGAGGAGAACCGGATCCACCAGGTCCGGCTCCATATCGTCGAGTTCCGTGGCTTCGAGGTCTTCATCCAAGGCCGGCCGTACTGGGAGGTGCCGGTCGCCGTGCAGCGCCTGTGCGGAATCTGCCCGGTCAGCCACCTGCTGGCGGCGACCAAGGCGATGGACCTCATCGCCGGCTTCGGCCCCCTGACCCCGACGGCCGAGAAGCTGCGGCGTCTGCTCCATTACGGGCAGATGGTGCAATCGCATGCGCTGCATTTCTTCCACCTCTCATCGCCCGACCTGCTGCTCGGGTTCGAGAGCGAGGTCGCCAAACGCAACATCATCGGCGTCGCCGCGGCGTTTCCGGATCTCGCCGTGCAGGGCGTGATGACCCGCAAGTTCGGGCAGGAGGTCATCGCGCATATCGCCGGCAAACGCATTCACGGCACCGGCGTCATTCCGGGCGGGGTCAACAAGCCGCTCAGCGTTTCCGATCGCGATTCGATGCGCGCCGGGATCGACCAGATTGTCGACTGGTCGAAGGCGGCCGTCGGGCTGGTGATCAAGCTGCACGGGACAAATCCCGATTTCTACAAAAATTTCGGCGAGTCGCGCGCCAACATGATGGGCCTCGTCGACAAGCGCGGCGCGCTCGACTTCTACCATGGGGGCTTGCGCGCCCGCGACGCGGACGGCGGACCGATCTTCGACCACGTCGATTATGCGACCTACAAGAGCGTGCTCCAGGAGGACGTGAAGAACTGGAGCTACATGAAGTTCCCGCACATCAAGACGCTGGGGCCTGACAAGGGATGGTACCGCGTTGGGCCGCTGGCGCGGGTGCAGATCTGCGACGTCATGCCGACGCCGCTCGCCGAGGCAGAACGGCGCACCTTCCTCGACGCCGGCGGGGGCAAGCCTGTGCACGGCGCGCTGATGTATCATTGGGCGCGCATGATCGAGATGCTGCACGCTGCCGAAATGGCGCGCGAGCTGCTCGACGATCCCGACATCGTCGGCGTGGACCTGATGGCGGACAAGGGCCCGCGGCGAGAGGAGGCGGTCGGCGTCATCGAGGCGCCGCGCGGCACGCTCTTCCATCATTACCGCGTCGACGAGAACGATCTCACCACCTATTGCAACCTCATCGTCTCCACGACCAACAACAACCAGGCGATGAACGAGGCGATCCGGGCCGTCGCCTCCCGCTACCTCTCCGGCCGCGAATTGACGGAAGGGCTCCTGAACCACATCGAGGTCGCCATCCGCGCCTACGACCCGTGCCTGTCGTGCGCCACGCACGCGCTCGGGCAGATGCCGCTCGAAGTCGACCTCGTCGACGCCGACGGCGCGCTCGTGTCGCGCGCCCGAAAAGGCTGAGCCTTGCGCCTGGTCGTCTTCGGATGGGGAAACGACGCGCGCGGCGATGACGGCCTGGGGCCGCTCATGCTGGCGCGCGTCGCCGGCGCCGGGTGGGGAGACGTGACCACGGTTGAGGATTTCCAGTTGCAGATCGAGCACGCGCTCGATCTCGACGGCGCCGAGGCGGCTCTGTTTCTCGACGCCGGCAGAGGCACGCCCGCGCCCTTCGTCTTCTCGGAAGTCGCGCCCTGCCGCGGCGAGACGTTCACCACCCACGCGATCGCGCCGGAAGCGGTGCTCGATGTCTACGCGCGCTCGCTCGGCAAAAAGCCGCCGCCGTCGTTCACGCTCTGCGTGCGGGGCGAACGTTTTGAGCTGGGCGAGGGCCTGTCGGCGGAAGCCGCTCAGCGGCTGGAAGCGGCCTGGGACTTCCTCGCGGACCTGATGCGGGAGCGCACTGTAGAAGCCTGGCGGCGCGCCGCTCGTCCTGCCCCTCGAGGCGCCTCCCGAACCGCCAGCTGCCCCGTCGCACTCAAGTCCGGACAAAGGCCGGATATTTCAAAAGATTAGGCGCCAAAAGCTGTCCCTCCGTAACTCCCGAGCAGGTCGGGGCGACGCCCCCTCCCCCGCCCTTCCGGGCGGTCCCCCTCCCCCGCTCCGCTTCGCTGCGCAGGGGAGGATAGCGCGCCGGCGCCGGCCATATCCTCCCCTGTGAAGCGTTAGCGGAACGGGGGAGGGGGGACCACGCGCAGCGTGGTGGAGGGGGCATGCCGCAAGCCGGCGGCGGCTTGCGAGTACTTCCCTCTTGCGAGGCCTGCCTTCTGCGCCGCCAATCTGCCCAGAGCTTATCCCGGAGCGCCCTGGAACGCAGCGGGAAGGCGGCCGGCCCCCCGGGGAAGGAAACCGCACGCCCAGGGGAAGCCAAAGGAACGCTGGGGGAAGCAAAAGGAACGCCAGGGGAAGCCAAATCCGTTCACGATTCTCGCCTTTTCAAGAACTTACGCCAGATGTGCAGCCGGGAAGGCGAAGCGTCATTTGTGCGCGCGCCCAGCCGCGATCCGCTGGTCGCGGTGGACGATGAAGCGGCTTCGGCGGGACCGGACATGGGCCTTTCCTGAACTGGAACAAAAGTGGAACGATGTCCGGATTTTGTCAACCAAGGAGCCGAAGCTTTTTTGGCGACGTGGTTAATGGCCTCCGCGCCCTGCGCGCCCAAACAGCCTAGCGCCGCGGCCCCCTCCACCGCCTTGGCGCGGTCCTTCTCCCGCTCTGCGTCAAATAACGAGCTGAACGCGCCCAGAAGCTTGACAACCGCGGCCGCCTGCCCGAAGGAAACGCCCATGACGCGTGCGCTCGGCATAGCCCGGATTTGCATCATTACCTGCTAGCTTCAAGCTGGCTGGTTCGCGTCTCTGTTTTCCCAAAAACCATCGAGAAGCGATCATCCGGCCGGTCCCGGACGGCGCCCGACGCCGTCGCCCTGAGACGAGACGTTCGATGACGGAAGGCACATCCTGGAGCGGACAAGCGGCAGAGCCGCGGCGCCCGTCGTCGACGACCCTGCGCCTCTACAACACCCTGACCCGGCGGAAGGAGACGTTCGCGCCGATCGATCCGGCCGCGGTGCGGGTCTATGTCTGCGGCCCGACGGTCTACGACTTCGCCCATATCGGCAACGCCCGGCCGGTCATCGTGTTTGACGTGCTCTTCCGCCTGCTCCGTCACCTCTACGGCGCCGGGCATGTCGTCTACGCCCGCAACGTCACCGACGTCGACGACAAGATCAACGCCCGCGCCGGGCGGGACTTTCCAGACCTGCCGTTCAACGAGGCGATCGCCCGGGTGACCGAGGCGACCGAACGCCAGTTTCACGACGACGTCGCGGCCCTCGGCGCTCTGCCGCCGACCGTCGAGCCGCGCGCGACCGGGCACATCGACAAGATGCGCGAGATGATCGAACGCCTGATCGCGCTCGGCGTCGCGTATGTCGCCGAGGACCATGTCCTGTTCTCGCCTTCGGCGATGGACGCCTTGCCGGCCGCGCCTCGCTACGGCTCGCTGGCGCGGCGCTCGCTCGACGAGATGCTGGCTGGCGCGCGGGTCGACGTCGCGCCTTACAAGCGCGATCCGATGGATTTCGTGCTGTGGAAGCCGTCGAAGCCGAAGGAGCCGGGTTGGCCGAGCCCAGCCGGCATCGCCCCCCCAGGGCGTCCCGGCTGGCACATCGAATGCTCCGCCATGTCGATGGCGGAGCTGCTCGAGCCGTTCGGCGGCGGCCTTTTCTGCGACGACCCGAGCCGCAACGTGTTCGACATCCACGGCGGCGGCATCGACCTCGTCTTTCCCCACCACGAGAACGAGATCGCGCAGTCCTGCTGCGCCTTCGGCTCCGAACGCATGGCCAATTATTGGATGCACAACGGCTTCCTGCAGGTCGAAGGCGAGAAGATGTCGAAGAGCCTCGGCAATTTCGTCACCATCCGCGAGCTGCTCGATACGCCAAGCTTCGGCGGGCGAAATTGGCCAGGCGAGGTCTTGCGGCTCGCGATGCTGCGCACCCACTATCGCCAGCCGATCGACTGGACGGTCCGGGCGCTCGAGGAGGCCGAGAGCACGCTCGACCGCTGGTACGAGGCGGCGGGCGACGCAGAGCCGGCGGACGCAGTTGCGCCCGACGTTCTGGAGGCGTTGAGCGACGACTTGAACACTCCCTCCGCCTTGGAAGAGCTTCATAGAATCGCGCAGCCGCAGAATTCTGGCACGCTTAGGTCGAGCGCCAATCTACTTGGTTTGTTGCAGGAAACGCTTTCGGCCCGCAGAGAGCGAAGGCGGAAAGAAAATTTGAGCCGCCTGGAAGGCGAATTGAGCCGTCTTTGGGAATCAACCGGAGAGTCGTCGCCCACTGTCACGTCTTACATCGCTCGGCTTGTTGAAGAACGCGACGAAGCTAGGGCGAAAAAAGACTGGGCTGAATCTGACCGGTTGCGGAATCGACTCGCCGAGCTCGGCATCGTTGTCAAGGACTCCAAGAGCGGCACGACCTGGGACTTCAAGCGATGACCGTCTCTCTGCGCCCTTACGTTCCCGCCGACGCCCGCCGCTGCTTGGAAATCTTCCGCACGAGCATCGAGGAGCTGGCGGCGGAGGACTACGACGCGGATCAGCGGGAGGCGTGGGCCTCGACCGCCGACGACGAGGACGCATTCGCCGCAAAACTCGCGGGCGCGCTGACGCTGATCGCCGTGATCGACGGCGCGTCCGCCGGCTTCGCCAGCCTCAAGGGCGGCGACCTCATCGACATGGTGTACATCGCCCCCGAGTTCGCCGGCCAGGGCGCGGGTCGCGCCCTCGTCGACGCACTGACGAAGCTCGCGGCCGCACGGGGAGCCAAGCGCGTCACGGCCGAAGTGAGCGAGGCCGCAAAACCCCTGTTCGAGCGTCTCGGCTTTACTGCGGAAAAACGCAATCTCGTGCGCGTCGGCGACGAATGGCTCGCCAACACCACCATGGCGAAGTCACTCGGCGCGGACCCCGTTCCGCCGACCCGGCACTGACGAGGATCCGATGGCCCGAGAACGGCTCTATCTGTTCGACACTACGCTGCGCGACGGCGCGCTGACGACCGGCGTCGACTTCTCGCTCGACGACAAGCGCAACATCGCGGCCATGCTCGACCGGCTCGGGATCGACTACGTCGAAGGCGGCTATCCGGGAGCGAACCCGCTCGACACCGAATTCTTCAGGCAGAAGCCGACGAAGCGCGCCCGCTTCTGCGCCTTCGGCATGACCAAGCGGCCCGGCCGCTCGGTCGGCAACGATCCCGGGATCGCCGGGCTCCTGGCGTCGGACTCGGACGCGATCGTCTATGTGGCCAAATCGTGGGACTACCATGTGCGCGTCGCGCTCGGGTGCACGCTCGAGGAAAACCTCGACGGCATCGCCGACAGCGTCAGGGCGGCGGTCGAGTCGGGCCGCGAGGCGATGGTGGATTGCGAGCACTTCTTCGACGGCTACAAGGCCAACCCGAAATACGCGCTCGCCTGCGCCAGGACCTCGATCGAGGCCGGGGCGCGCTGGGCGGTGCTGTGCGACACCAACGGCGGCACGCTGCCGCACGAGATCGAGCGGATCGTCGGCGAGGCCGCGCGCGTGATTCCCGGCGACCGGCTCGCCATCCACGCCCACAACGACACCGGCAACGCGGTCGCCAATTCGCTCGCCGCCATTCGCGCCGGAGTCCGTCAGGTGCAGGGCGCGCTGAACGGCCTCGGCGAACGCTGCGGAAACGCCAATCTCGTGACCCTCATCCCGACGCTCGCACTGAAGGAGGAGTTCGCCGAGCGCTTCGAAACCGGCGTCAGCCCCGAGTCGCTGCGCCAGATCACCCATATTTCGCGCGCCTTCGACGAGCTGCTCAACCGCTCGCCGAACCGGCACGCGCCTTACGTCGGGGCGTCCGCCTTCGCCACCAAGGCAGGCATTCATGCCTCGGCGCTGGCCAAGGACCCGCGCACCTACGAGCACGTGACCCCTGAGAGCGTCGGCAACAAGCGCGCCGTTCTCGTCTCCGACCAGGCCGGAAAGTCGAACCTCCTGTCCGAGCTCGACCGGCTCGGGATCGAGGCCGATCCGAACGATTCGCGCCTTACCCGCCTGCTCGACATCGTCAAGGAGCGCGAGGCGCAGGGTTATGCCTACGAGGCGGCCGACGCGTCGTTCGAGCTTTTGGCGCGCGGCGTGCTCGAGGGCGTACCGGAGTTCTTCGACGTCGAAAGCTTCCATGTCGGCGTCGAGCGCAAGGTGGTCGCGCCGGGCGTGACCTATTCGGCCTCGCAGGCGGTGGTGAAGATCCGCATCGGCGACGAGCGGCTCATCTCCGCCTCGGAAGGCAACGGCCCGGTCAACGCGCTCGATCTTGCGCTGCGTAAGGACCTCGGCGTCTATCAGAAGCATATCGAGAATTTGGAGCTGCGCGACTATCGCGTGCGCGTCTTCCAGGGCGGCACCGACGCGGTGACGCGGGTCCTGATCGAGTTCGGCGACGGGGCGGAGAGCTGGTCGACGGTCGGGGTGTCCGGCAACATCATCGACGCCTCATTCCAGGCGCTGGTCGACGCGATCGTCTACCGGCTGGTCAAGCTCGGCGTGCCGGCGCAGTAGGCGCGTTGAGTGAGTTTGTCTTTTTCGCCGGCTCCGCAAACGAAAATCGCTCCCAGGAAGCTTTTGTGCTACCCATCATGAGGCGTGAGGACGCTCCATGGCGGGAATGCGCAAGATCGCTGCGATCTTGGTCTCAGATGTCGTTGGATACAGCCGGCTTGCCGGCGCCGACGAGGACCGCATTCTGACCCGTCTGCGGACCCTTCGCAGCGATCTGACCGATCCAGCGATCGCCGCACATAACGGGCGAGTCGTTAAGCGCACCGGTGACGGCAGCCTCGTCGAGTTTCGCAGCGTGGTCGACGCGGTGCGTTGCGCGATCGAGGTGCAGGACGCGATGGTGGAACGCAATGCGGGCGTGCCGGCCGATCGTCGCATCGAATTCAGGATCGGCATCCATTTGGGCGACGTCGTCGAGGAAGCCGACGGCGACCTGATGGGCGACAGCGTCAATATCGCCGCACGGCTGGAGGGCATCGCTGCGCCCGGCGCGATCTGTCTTTCCGAGGACGCCTATCGGCAGGTGAGAGGGCGGCTCGAACTCGCGGTCAGCGACCTCGGCCCGAAAGAGCTCAAGAACATCGCCGAGCCGGTCCGGGTCTATTTGCTTCACGTCGGCCAGCCCGCTCCCTCGAAATCCGCGCCGGCATCCGCGTCCGAAAAATCCATCCCGCCGCGCTTTTCCATCGTGGTCCTGCCATTTGAGAACATAGGCGGCGATCCCGAGCAGGAGTATTTCGTCGATGGCGTGACCGAGAGCCTGACCACCGATCTCTCGCGGGCCAAAGGCTCCTTCGTGATTGCACGGAACACCGCGTTCACGTTCAAAGGCAAGCCGATCGATGTGATGAAGGTCGGTCGCGAGCTGAATGTGCGCTACGCTTTGGAAGGAAGCGTCCAGCGCCGCGGCGATCGGATGCGGGTGAACGTTCAACTCGTCGATACGGAGAGCGGAAATCAAATTTGGGCCGATCGGTTCGACAAACCCGTAGCGGACTTTTTCGACATGCAGGACGAGATTGTCGCGCGGCTCGCCAATCAGCTCCGCACAGAGCTTGTCTCCGCCGAAGCCCGCCGGTCCGAACGGGCGCCAAGTCCCGATTCGCTCGACCTTCTTTTTCAGGGCGCGGATTGGCTCAATAGGGGGCCCACATCCGAAAACTTGACCCGCGCGCGCGGCTTTTTCGAACGCGCCCTTGCGCTCGATCCGAGCAACGTCCTCGCGCTCGTCGAGACGGCGATGGTGGATTTCCTCGTTGCAACGTATTTTTATCCCGAAGACAGGGCCGCACGGCTGGAGCGGGCCGAGGCCGCGTCCATCAAGGCGCTTTCACTGGCTCCTGAAAACGCCTTCGCGCACCTGAGTTTGGGCGTTGTCCTCGGCGTCACCAACCGGCCCCATGAGGCAATCGCCGAATGCGAGCGGGCCCTGGCGCTCGATCGGAATTTGGCCTTCGCGCACGCAGCGATCGGCATGTACAAAGCGTATGTCGGTCACGCAGAGGAGACCGAGGCTCACGTCCAGGAGGCTCTTCGGCTCAGTCCTCGCGATACAGGGGCGTTCTTTTGGCTGACCTTTGTCGGCGTCGCCAAGATCTACCTCGGCCGGAATGAGGAGGCGATCGTTTGGCTGCGGCGATCCATCGAGGCCAACCGCAACAATCCAATGAGTCACTTCTCACTAGCAACGGCATTGGCGGCTCTCGATCGGCTGGAAGAGGCGCGGGCCGCAGCCCGGGCCGGACTCACGCTGAATCCCCAGTTCACGATCGCACGGCTCCGAGCCTCCTCTGCGAATTCGACGAATGTTGTGGGGCGCGACCGCTTCATCGACGGGTTGCGCAAGGCCGGAGTCCCTGAACAATGACCGCCGCGCGCGGCTCGCAGCGATCCTCGCCGCCGAAGTCGTGGGCTCACGCAGCGTCCAGCCGAAAAAAGGGCTCGTAGGACGGCTCGGTTGTTACGCGGCCGACGGGCAACACAGGCGGGGCGCCTGGCAGGCTGATCCTGTGGCGGGACAAGAGCTGCGCCATGACCATCTCGGCCTCCGACAATGCAAACCAAAGGCCGATGCAAATGCGCGGTCCCACGCCAAATGGAATAAAGGCCGGCGTCTGCGTCCACGGGGCGGCTTTTCCGGCGAATCGACCGGGAAGAAAGGCCGTCGGCCTATCCCAGAATCTGCGATGGCGATGCATCACCCATGGGCTGATCCACACCTGCGTGTCGGCGCCGATTTTCTCGCCGCAAATGTCGTCGGGTCCATTTGCGACGCGAACGATTTGAGGAACCGGCGGATAGAGCCGCAAAGCCTCCAGGAGCACGTTGCGCAACCGCGGCCAGTTCTGGATATCGTCGAGGCCGTCGACCCGCTCCGGCCGAAACGCGGCGATTTCCTCGCGGACGCTCTTCTGTTCTTCGGGATCCATCGCGAGGAGATATGAGGCCCAGTACATCAGTCGCGCCGTCGTTTCAGACCCGGCGAAAAACATGGTTGCGCATTGGTCGCGGATTTCGACGTCCGATAGCGCTTCGCCGGTTTCCGCATCCCTGACGCTCAACAACAGATCAAGGAGGTCGCGATGGGCCGCCGGACTCCGCGACGCCCTGCGTCGCCTGATGATCTGATCGATCGCCGCGCGCCAGGGCTTCTGGAACCGCGCGCGCCTGGTGTTGGCGAAGGCGAAGCTGTTTTCGCTTTTCGCAAACCCGTCCAACAGGGTCGGCCGTCCGGGTCCTTCGATATAGTGGCGGGCCATATCGCGCAATTTCGCGCGGTCGCCGCTTTCCGGCAGGGAAAACAGGGCGCGCAACACCGCCTCAAAGGCCGTATCCTGAAAAACCTTAGAGAGATTGACCCGCGGCGACTTTTCAATCGAACGCAGCAGGTGAAGACCCGCGTCGCGAAAATGCGGCAGCAGCTGGCCAATGGCGGCGGGCGTGAACGTCGGCGCCAGCAGACGCCGCTGACGGCGCCAATCGGCGCCTTCCGCGAGAAAGAGCCCTGAACCGATGAGCGGACGCGCGACACGAGGGATCGAGGTAGGTCGCCTGTAATTCCCGGCATTGGTCGTCAGCACATGACGCACGCCTTCGGGGTCGCTGACGAGGAGGCTTTCAATCCCCAGCACGCGGTTTGGGATGTAAAGCTTATCGAAAGCGTAGTCCGGCCAAATCGACAGAGTTGAGCGCGTCACGTTCCAGAGGAGACGCCAGACGGGCAATTCTCTCGGGTGAACCCTCGGCGCGGGGGGGACGAAGGGCAGGCTCTGGGCGGTCATGGCGACCTCTCCGCCTTTGCGACCTTCGATCCTGGCGCCGATTTTTTTCTATAGGCAAGGGAATAGACCGCTCTCGCCCGGAGTCTCTCTCATGACCGGCGCTTTCTCGCCGGCCAAAAGGAGAGAACCATGGCCGACGACTTCGCGGGCGGGATCGACCGCCGGCAGACTCTTCGATGCATGCTCTGGGCGGGGACCGGCGTCGTCTGGACGGTCGCGGGCGGCGTGCCCGCCTCGCGCCTGATCGGCTCGGCGAAGGCGGCCGACGGAAGCTTTTCCTTCGTCCAGATTTCCGACAGCCACATCGGCTTCTCAAAGCCGGCGAACCCCGACGCGCGCGCGACTTTCGAAGTCGCGATCAACAAGGTTCTCGCCATGCCGGGGAGCCCTTCCTTCGTCATCCACACCGGCGACGTCACCCACACTGCCAGTCCTGCCGAGTTCGACGACGCGCTGCAGATGCTGAAGCGCGCCAAGCTCGACGTTCATTACGCCCCCGGCGAGCATGACATCACGGACGCGGCGACGCGGACCGCGTATCTCGACCGGTTCGGCAAGGGCGCGACCGGCGGCGGCTGGTATTCGTTCGACCACGGCGGCGTGCATTTCGTCTCGCTGGTCAACGTCGTCGACCTCAAGGCGAACGGCCTCGGCTCGCTCGGGGCGGAGCAGCTCGAGTGGCTGGAGGACGATCTCAAAGGGAAGTCCTCCTCCACGCCGATCGTTCTCTTCGCCCACATCCCGCTCTGGATGGTGGCGCCAGAGTGGGGCTGGGGCACGGAGGATTCTGGCCAGGCGCTCGGCTACCTCGCTCGGTTCGGCTCGGTCACCGTGCTCAACGGCCACATCCATCAGCTGATGCAGAAGGTCGAGGGGAACGTCACCTTCCATACCGCGCGCTCGACCGCCTTTCCGCAGCCCGCCCCCGGGACGGCGCCCGGTCCGGGGCCCAAGCGCGTGCCGGCCGGGGAGCTGCGAAAATGGCTCGGGGTGCGCGAGGTCGCCTATTCGCCGATGCCGGCCGACCTCGCCGTCACCGATTCGGATTTGTCATGAAGGTGGCCGCGAACAGGCGAATGGTCCCCTCCTTCTCCGAAAGGCCGGGAAGGCGGGCCCTTTGCGTGCTTCGTGGAGAGCCTGGCGCTCTTCGTGTTTCCCTCTTTTCAGCACCAAGGGCGCCACGGCTACAGGAAGGGCACAAAATCAGAAGGTCCAGCATCTCCACGCGTAAGAGGGAAAAGAGAACGGAACTTCTCATCGCGCTGATGCTTGTATGCGCCTTCGCGCAACCCGCGTCGGCCGGACCGCTGCGCGGCGACGCCGCGCGCGGCGAAGAGGTGTATCAGGTTTGCACGGATTGCCACTCGCTCGACAAGAACGATGTCGGACCGCGCCACCGCGGCGTTTTCGGCCGCAAGGCCGGCTCCTTGCCCGACTACAACTATTCGCAGGCGCTGAAATCGGCCAATATCGTCTGGAACGAGGAGACGCTCGACACGTGGCTGACCGACCCGCAGGCGCTCGTCCCCGGCGCCAAGATGGTCTTTCATCTGGCGAACCCGCAAGACCGGGCCGACGTGATCGCCTATCTCAAGGAGCGGGCGAAGTGAGCCCCGCGCCCTGAAAATCCACGCATGACGCCCTCCGCCGCCGAGCGTTTCCGCGCCATCGTGCCGCCGCTGATCGACGACGCCTATACGCTCGCCAAATGGCTCTGCCGCAATCCGGTCGACGCCGAGGACATCGTGCAGGAGGCGGCGCTGCGCGCGCTCAAGGCCCTCGAGACGACGTCGGTCGAGCGGCCGAAGGCCTGGTTTCTGGCGATCGTGCGCAACGCCGCGATCTCTTGGATGGCCCGCAACCGGCCAAAGGACGTCGCCTACGCCGGCGACGCGGCCGACCTCGACGCGCTCGATCCGCGCCTCGGCGAGCCCGCGCCTGACCCCGAGGCGGCGTTGATCGCGCTCGAGGACGGCGAACAGCTCCGCCGGGCGATCGCCGCGCTGCCGGCGCCGCTGCGCGAGACGCTGGTGCTGCGCGACGTCAACGGCCTCTCCTATCGCGACGTCGCCGAGGCGACCGGCGCGCCGATCGGCACCGTCATGTCCCGTCTCGCCCGCGCACGGAGCGCGCTGGCAAAGATGCTGAAAGCCGAGCCATGACCGACGACGACCGCACGCTGCGGCTCAACGCCGCCCTCGACGGCGAACTCGACGCGATGAGCGCGCTCGAATTCGAGCGCGAGCTCGCGGCAGATCCGGCGCTCGCCGCGGAATACCGGCGGCTCGACGCCGTGCGCGGGGCGATCCGCGGCGCCGCGCCGCTCGAGGCCGCGCCGCCCGCGCTCACAGCCCGCATCGCCGGGCTGGCCGAAACCGCCGGCCGGTCGCCCGCGCTCCCGGCGCGGCGCCCCGGCTGGACCTCGGCGCGCCTGTTCGCGCTCGCCGCATCGACGGCGGCGGCCGGCTTCGCCGTCGGCGCAGGACTCATGTCGCTCAGGACCGAGAGCGCCGGCGGGGGAGTCGCGCAAATGCTGGTCTCGGAATTCGCCCGGGCCGAGATCGCAGGCCAACCGTTCGACGTCGCCTCGTCGGACCGGCACACGGTCAAGCCCTGGCTCGCCGGCCGCACCACGGTCAGCGCCGACATCGTCGATCTCGCGTCCCGCGGCTTCCCGCTCGCGGGCGGTCGCGTCGCGGTCGTGGACAAGATCCCTGCCCCGACGCTGGTCTATCGTCACAACGAACACTTGGTCGCCGTCACCGAGCTTCCGCTCGACGCGCCGGGAGGGCACGCACGCGGCGGAATCGGGACGGTGGACGGCTACCACGTCGCCCGCTGGTCCGACGCGAATCTCGCCTATGTCGCCGTCTCCGACATGGACGAAAAGACGCTCGCCCAGTTCGTCGCGGCGTTCCGCGAGGCGACGAAGCCGGCGGCCGAGGAAGGACGATAGGGCGAGCGATGGCAGAAACGCTCGGCCGGATTCTGGACGAGGTCAGGCGCTGCGCGGTCTGCGCGGCGCGACTGCCGCTCGGGCCGCGACCAATCGTGCAGGCGCGGCCCGAGGCGCGCGTTCTGATCGTCGGCCAAGCGCCCGGTTCGAAGGCCCATGCGAGCGGCGTTCCCTGGCGGGACGCCAGCGGCGAGCGCCTGCGCTGTTGGATGGGGGTCGACGAAGCGGCATTCTACGACAACAGGCGCGTCGCGATCGTTCCGATGGGGTTTTGCTATCCGGGCGCGGGAGCGAGCGGGGATTTGCCGCCGCGCCCGGAATGCGCCCCGCTTTGGCACGAGCGGCTGTTGTCCCGACTGCCCGAGCGTCGGCTGACGCTTCTCGTCGGCGCACACGCCCAGGCCTATTATTTGCGGGGGCGCGGCAAGACGAACCTGACGGAGACCGTGCGCGGCTACCGCGCGCACATGCCGCGCTTCTTTCCCTTGCCTCATCCGAGCTGGCGCAGCACGATCTGGATGAGGAAAAATCCCTGGTTCCACAGCGAGGCGCTGCCGGCGCTGCGGGAGGCGATCGCCGAGGCGATGCGCTGAGCGCACAAAGGCGCTGCTCCGCCTGGAGGGGAAGGGGATGGTCCGCGGCGGAGGAGCGCAAGATGTTTCAGCAGGGCCTGTTCAAGGGCAAAAAGATACTCGTCACCGGCGGCGGCACGGGGCTCGGCCGGGCGATGGCGGAGCGCCTGCTCGGCCTCGGCGCGGAAATCGCCATCTGCGGAAGGCGCAAAAGCGTTTGCGACGACGCGGCCGAGGAGATGACCAAGGCGCACGGCGGCGTCGTGAAGAGCTACGGCGTCGACATCCGCGACGCGGCCGCCGTCGAGGCGATGGTCGAAGCTATTTTCCACGAAGGCCCGCTGACCTCCCTCGTCAACAACGCGGCCGGCAACTTCATCGCCCGCACCGAAGATCTGTCGCCGCGCGGCTTCGACGCGATCGCCAACATCGTCATGCACGGAACCTTTTATGTCACCCAGGCGGTGGGGAAACGCTGGATCACGCAAGGGCTCTGCGGCAGCATCGTTTCGATCGTCGTGACCTGGGTCCGCAACGGCGGCCCGTTCGTCGTGCCCTCGGCGATGAGCAAGGCGGCGGTGCAGGCGATGACGATGTCGCTAGCCAGCGAATGGGGCCGCTTCGGCATCCGGCTCAACGCCATCGCGCCGGGCGAGATCCCGACCGAGGGCATGAGCAAGCGGCTGAATCCCGGCCAGGCGCCGGGCGCCGAGACGAAGGCCGTCAATCCGATGGGCCGCGTCGGCCGCATCGAGGAACTGCAGAACCTCGCGGCGTTCCTGCTGTCCGACGGCTGCGAATGGCTGACCGGCGAGACGATCGCCATGGACGGCGCGCAGGCGCTGGCGGCCGGCGGCAACTTCTACGCATTGCGCCAATGGGGCGACGCGGAATGGCGGGCGGCGCGCGAGGCGATCGAGGCGCAGAACGCTCGCGACCGCGCGCAGCGGGGGTGACAATTGTTGCCTCGCCAGACGAGTTGCGTGTCTCCCGTTGTGGCCTGGGTGCAAACCTTCGCGTCGTTCGTGTTTGATTCTTTCCAACATATTTTGAGCGAGTCTGGCGAAACAACAGCGCGCAATGAAGGCGGTAAATCCTGCGCTTGGTCACAATCACGTCGCCGGTGTCGCCGCGCTCATAGCTTTCCCTTCGCCAAGGCGTCGCGCAGCACCTTCTCGACGCGGGCATTGTAGCCCTTGCCGGTGGCGCGGATGGCATTGACCACATCGGCGGCAAGCCGGAAACCGATATGCAGTTTCGGGGCGTGGCCGATGGCCGGGCGGCCTCGCCCCCTGAAGTTCTCGGCGGCCTCGATCATGCCAGGGTCCACCTCACTGATGGGCCTGAAATGCTTGAAATCCTCGGCTGTGAGCGGCCTCACCTCGCCATCCTTATTCGTCAGCGGTCGCTTCGGCATAGAATCGCTCCTCTCGTTTGTTGGCCTTTCTGAAACTGATGATCCGGCGGACCTTTCCCCGCTCCACGTAGCTAGCCGCGTAAAGCCGACCGCGCATCGGCGCGAAGGCAACCCGGCGCTCCTCGCCGTACATGAACCGGTCGTCTATCGAGATAACCGCCTTCCGCCATTCCAGTTCGGCGGCAAGATCGAAGGGCAACCCTCGTTCCTTGGCGTTTTTCGCGCTCTTGACCGGATCGAAATCAATCTTCATAGAATATTGTAGCAACAAAATTCAGGGGCAACAAGCTCACTAACAAAAGCTTAGTGTGTTACGGAAAACCCCCTCCCCTGCCTAGCCTCTTTCTTTGGTCGCGGCGGGGCATTGCTCCGGTTGGTTTTGAAGAGGGAAAGATTGCCTGCAAAAAATTGGGAAAATAGATGGTCAGGTGATAATCCCATGAAATTGCTGAAGAACTCTAAAAAACCTCTGTATTCGCCTTACGCCCCAAGGGGCCGAAGTCCATCCCGGCGCAAAAGCGGCGCCGCAGCCTGAAAGACAGTCGCGATCGCGGATGAGCGTGCGCATGACTTGCTCGGGAACCCTGCCCTTCGCAATCAGAAGCTCATGATTGTCGGTGATCGACATGAGGCCTCTGTCAAACGGCCAGTTCGCGGTTCCGCGCAACGCGAGCCCGTCGCCCACAGAGTCCGAACTCAAATGCTGAACCCGAGATACAGGCTGGTAAGCTTCGCGCCCTCTTCCCTCGCCGCCCTTCGCCCCCTATATTCCTAGTGCCGCCCGCGAGGGCGGCTATGGCGATAAATGGGCATCGGAATAAGTCTTTCGGACCCGGGGGCAGTACCCGGCGCCTCCACCCAAGCCCGGCAGAGCGGGCTTCGGCGGGGGCGAAATAGGTTCGACGGGGGACCAAAAGGGTGATCTTTCGCTCGGCATGATACCGCCGTTATCGGGTCAAACCTATAGTTGCGAATGACAACTATGCTCCGGTGGCCCTCGCTGCGTAATGCAGTGATGGTACTGGGAATCAAGTCCTAAGGGTTTGCACCTTTAGGCGGGGTCCGGAGGCGCCTGGCAACAGAAGCCTCCACTTTCTTCTTCAGCCCGGAGCCGCCGGGGAGGCGAAGCGGGGAGGGTGGGATGTTTACAACGCTGTGGGGTCCCGATTAAGTCTTGAACTTCGCGGCGCGAGCCTTCCTGATGCCCACCGACCTCATCCGCTACGACCTTCTCGTCCAGGACGCACTGCGCTCCGTCGTCCGCAAGGTTTTGTCCGACACCGCCCGCGCCGGCCTACTCGGCGATCATCATTTCAACATCGCCTTCAAGACCCAGGCCCCCGGCGTCGTTGTGCCGCCAGCGATCAAGGGCCGCTTTCCCGAAGAGATGTCGATCATCCTGCAGCACGAGTTCTGGGATCTCGTCGTCACCCAGGACGCTTTCGAGGTCAGCCTCCATTTCTCCCGCAAGCCGGAGCGGCTGACCGTGCCGTTCGACGCGATCACCGGCTTTACCGATCCGTCCGTGCCGTTCGGCTTCAAGCTCGAACCGCGCGTGACCGAACAGCCGGCGGAGACGAGCAGCGCGCCGCCCGCGCCTTCCTTTCGGCGCCCGGAGCAGCCGGCGCCCTCTCCCACTCTGGCGAAGCCCGCGCTGGGCAGGTCCGGGGATTCCGTCGCCGCCAAGCCCAGCGCTCCGGCCGAAAAGGCGACCGAACCGGCGGACGCCGCCAAGGTCGTTTCGATCGACGCATTCCGGAAGAAATAGCTTGGGCGACCTCGTCAACCTTCGCCGGGCGCGAAAAAGCCGGGAGCGCCTCCGCAAAGAGGCTGAGGCCGCCAAAAACCGCATCGCGTTCGGAATAAGCAAAGCCGAGCGTAGCCGGCTGGACAGCGAGCGCGAGAAGGAGGAGCGCGGTCTCGAGGGCCACAGGCTCGTCCGTCCCGATGACGGCTGACGCACGGGTCGTCAAGCGCTCGCTCGTCGTGGCCGGCCATCGCACCAGCGTTTCGCTCGAGGACGCCTTTTGGCGCCGTCTGAAGGCGATCGCCGCCGAACGCGGGCTGTCGGTCAACGCGCTCGCCGCCGCCGTCGACGCCGCTCGCGGCGAGGCCAACCTGTCATCGGCCCTGAGGGTCTTCGTGCTCGAGGCCCTTGCCCCGCTGAAACCGTCGTTGGACGGGCCGCCGGCCTCTCAGTAAAGTCCGCTCGCGGTCGGGTCAGCCGGGGTCGCCGGGGCGGGGCGCGGCTTCGGCCGCAAGGGCGGCGGCGGAACGGCGCCGCGCGGCGCGGCGGCGTTGGCGCCGAGCTCGGCGCCCCGCGGCTTCGGCGCGAGCGCCGGGTCGCTCGAAAGGTCAGGCGGAAGCTCGGGCGGGGGAAACGCTTTGCCGGCTTCGAGCTTCTGCGCAGCGGACCTCGCGGCCGCCGCCTTTTCTTCCGCCGCGCGTTCTGCCGCCTTCTCCGTCGCGGCCTTATCGGCGGAACTTCTCGCCGCCGCCTTCTTCTCTGCTGCGTCCTTCACCGCCTCGGCGCGCTCGGTCTCGAGACGCTCGGCGACGCCCTTGAGCCGCGCCTGCTCGGCAATCCAGTCCTGGACTTCCGCCCTGCGCCGCTCCATGAACCGCTCGCCTTTCAGCCGGCGGTTGAAGAACGCGCGCTCTCGAATGTCGGCATCGAGGTTGGCAATGCGGTCGGTTTCACGCGCTATCGCCTGGGTCGCGAGGCCCGCCGCGAGCCCGGCGACGTCGAGCCGGCGCTTCGGCGCGGAAAGCGCATCCTGAACCGTAACCGTCGCGCTCGGCGGCGGCCCCGACCAGAACTTGAGATCGGCGATCGGCGAGGTCACCAACAGGCTCGTCTCGAGCGAAAGCGTCGAGAGATCGAAGCTCGCGCTCAGCGTCGCGTCTCCGTGGGGCCGCGCGATCGGAAGCGGTCCGAATTTGATCGTTCCCGCGCTGAGCGAGAGCGGCGCGGCGCCGTCAGGAATCTTCAGCGGCGCTTTATCGAGCTCCTGGCCGAGCGCGTAGGCGATGTTGGTCTCGTCGAGTTGCGCCTCCGGCGCTTCGGTCCTGGCGACGACCCGGTCGAGCGCCGCCGGATCGCTCCGCGCGAGCTCCGCGCCGACGAGTTGCGCCGTTCCGCCGCCGGCAAGTCCCGCGACCAGTTCGGCGGGGCTTTTCCCGGTCGAGGCGAATGCGAGCGTCCCGCCGATCCGGCCGGAGAATCCCGCTCGGCTGATCGGAAGCCGTTCGGCGCGCAACGTCCCGCTCAGCGTGGCGCTGCCGCGGTCGCGCCGCAAAGTCGCGTGACCCGACGCCGCGCCGCTGGCTATTTTCATCGCCATGTCGTCGAGATCGAGCCGACCCTTGTCGAGATGCAACGTGGCGGAAAAACCCTGCGCCGAGACCCCGTCGGCTGCTTCGAGCGTCGAAGCGTTGACGTGCACGGCGACGGGAGGAGGGTTCAGCGGGGCGGCGGCGAATTTTGCCTCCGGCCAAAGAGCGCCGGCCTTCGCCGGCTGCGGGGGCCCGAGCGCGAGCGCGAGGACTCCCGAAAGCGGCAGGCGATCGAAGGACAATTCGCCGGTGACGGCGGGAGGACTGGGCTCGGCTGCGGCCTCGGCCGGTCCATTGACCGCCTCTTCCGCAATCGCGACATCAGGGTTGTCGGTGATCGCGACGGCCGGCTTCGCCGGCGGCTCATAGGCGAGGTCGCCGTTCGCCCTCACCCCCGCTAGCGTCGCCGACAGGCGCGAAATGGTCCATCGCTCGCCGCGCAAGGTAACCTCGGCCGCAGCGTCGACGGGCCCAATTGCGCCGCCGGACGGAGCAAGCCCGAGCGCCGAGGCCAGCGGGCCAAGGTTCGCGCCCTTGAGCTTGGCGGAGCCGAAAAGGCGCGCCTCGTCGCCCTCGGCGGTCGGCGCGAAGCGTCCGCGCGCCGAGACGTCGGCCCCGGCGAGCGCGGCGGCCGCCTCGACGTCGTAGCCATCGCCCCACGCGCCGGCGGCATGGATCCCGATGTGAGCCTTTCCGCTCGAGACCGTGGGGCCTGCGACGCCGAGCTGGCGCAGAAGCGGTCCCGAGTTCGGGCGCGTCGAGGTCGAGGGCGACCGTCTGACCCCGGCCCTTCGGCCCCGGGCCGACCGCGAGGATGGCGTGGGTCTGGCCGATGGCTCCGCTCGCCCGCAAGGAATCGAGCGATGGTTCGCCCCCGGCAGCAGGACCGCCTTGCGCCTCGAAATCAAGCGAAGTCGGCGAAAGCAATGCAGCGCGCTCGAGGAACGCCTTGCTCCAGTCGCCCGGCGCGAGGCGCGATACGAGGAGAGCGAAGTCGCGCAGCTTGCCGGCGCCCAAGTGACCCGTCGTACTCAAGCCCTCGGGGCCGAAAGATCCCTGGGCCTCGACCGAGGCGCCGCCGAGGTCCGCCACGCTCAACCGCTCGAGCCTCGTGGTCGACCCGTTCTTTTCGATTTTCAACGCCAAAGAGCCGCTGTCGATCCCACCTTCTCCCAGACGGGCGACGTGCAGGGATTTCGCCTGCAGCGAAACGGAGAGATCGAGATCGCCGAACAGCGCCGCGCTGGCGTTAAACGTCGGCAGCGTTCCGACGTCGAGCGAGTCGCTCGAAAGATCCATGTAGAGCCGACCCGGATCGGACCCGACCGGATCGGTGAACGCCAGCGAACCGGCGAGCGTGGAGCGCTCGAGCGTGAGCCTGAGGCGGCGGCCGGAAAGACCGACGGTCGAGGCTTCGACATCGCCCGACAGCGAGGCGTTCCGGATGGCGAAAGCCTCGCCGAGCGCGGCGGCTCTCGCGGCGAAATTCGGTTCCCCCTGGCTGGCCCAGTCGCGCAGCAGAGGGAAATCGGCGGTGGAAAAATCGATCGCGCCGCTGAACTTCGGCGCCGAACCGGTTTCGAGTCGCCCGTCCGCCTTGAGGCGGCTTTCCCCAGGCAGGCCGATGTCGAAGCGGGTCTTCAGCGGCGCCCCCGGCGCCGCGTGGAGGTTCGCCGACAGATCCGAGAGCGTCTCCGAGCCCAGAATGACGTCGCCCGCCGCGATGTCGGCCTCGACCGCCATCCCGTCCGCCCCGGGGAGCGCCGGCCCGAGCGCGGAGGCGAGCAGGGAGATTGCGCGCGCAGGCGGGACGCCGTCCTCGCCCTTTCGGCGCAGGAGCGCATCGACATTGGCCTGCTTCGCCTTCGCCTTGATGGAAAGCCGCGGGGACGAATCGTATGTGAGAATGGCGTCCCCGTCCGCCCGCAGCGCGCGCTCCTCGGGTCCGAATCGGAACTCGGCGTTCGTCAGCCTCGCGGTGTCGAGATCCGCGCGCATCGGTCCGGCGACGCGCCAGGGTAGCGGGCCGTCGGGACCGGCCGTGGATCCGATCAGAACGGCCGTCCCGGAAAGAGTGGGCGTTTTCGCCCCGTCGCCGGCGAAGCCCAAGGCGCCGTCGAACACGAGCGCAGGCCAGCTCGGACCGGCGTCGATCGAGGCGTGAATCGGAGTTCCTGCTACGTCCCGCTTATCCGAGGCGAATCGGAAGACGACCGGCGCCCCGCCGGGGCCGTCGAACGTCCCCGACGCGCGATAGGGCCCGGCGAGCGAAGGAGCGTCCGCATCGAGATCGATTCCGCTGATCGTCCGCGCACGTCCGCCTGCGCCGTCGGTGAGGATTCTGACCTCGCCGTCGCGCATGGCGAGCCGGTCGAACCCGACGGCGTCTGCTTCCTTCGTTTGCGCCCAGGGCAGGTTGAGCGACCCGTGGCCATTCCCGGTCAGCGTCAGGACGGGCTTTTCGAGCCGAATCTCGTTGAAGCGGATCGCGCCGCTCGCGAGCTTCACCAGCGCGAGTTCGAGCCGGGCCGATTGGAACGACAGCCGCGGCGCCTGCGGCCCGGGACCCGCCGCCGACCCCTCCCCCACTTCGAGATAGGGGACCGGGAGCAATCTCAGGGTGATCGGCCCGCTGAGCGCGACGCGCCCACCCGTGATGGCGCCGAGCCGCGCCTCGATCTCCGCGCGATGGGCCGACCAGTCGATGAACAGCGGAGCGATCAGCGCGGCTGTGAGAAGGGCCACGAGCGCCACCGCGAGGATGGTCAGGACAACGCGCACAGAAAATGAAACACCAATTCAGCTTCGAGGAGCGAAGCTCGGCGAGCATCGCACTGCAAAATGCCGCGAAAATATGACCAAAACAACTGGAACACGCTTCCTGACGCGCGTCACATCGTCATTGCCAATCCTGCCCGACCGCCGGGAGGTGGAATTGACCGGCCTTCCGCGCTTTCATTGGCGGATGTCGTCCGGCCGCGGCATGGAGAGGACATTGTAGCCAGCGTCGACGAAATGCACTTCCCCCGTCACGCCCTCGGAGAGGCTGGAGAGCAGATAAAGCGCCGAGCCGCCGATATTCTCGATGGTGACGCTGCGTCTGAGCGGCGAATGATCGCGCTGGAAATTGAACATGAAGCGCGCGTCGGCGACGCCCGCCCCGGCCAGCGTGCGGACTGGCCCGGCGGAAATGGCGTTCACCCTTATGTTGTCGGGGCCGAAATCGGCGGCGAGATAGCGCACGCTCGCCTCGAGCGCCGCCTTGGCGAGGCCCATGACATTGTAGTTCGGCGCGACGCGCGTCGAGCCGCCGAACGTCAGCGTCAGCATCGCCCCACCCGACGGCATGAGCGCGGCCGCACGCTTGGCGGCTTCGGTGAAGGAAAAGGCGGAAATCACCATCGTGCGGATGAAGTTCTCCCGGCTCGTGTCGACGTAGCGCCCCTTCAGCTCGTTCTTGTCGGAAAACCCTATGCAGTGAACGAGGAAGTCGAGCTTTCCCCATGCCGCGGCGATGTCGGAAAATACGGCGTCGACGGCGCCGATGTCCTCGACGTCGCAGGGGAGGATGAGCTGCGAGCCGAGGCTCTTCGCAAGGGGCTCGACGCGCTTGCCGAGGGCCTCGCCCTGGTACGTGAACGCAAGCTTTGCCCCTTCCGCCGCGAGCGCTTTGGCGACGCCCCAGGCGATCGAATGGTCGTTGGCCACCCCCATCACCAGGCCGCGTTTTTCATGCATCAGGCCAGAGGGCATCACTCACTCTTCCAAAAGACGATCGGTCGGAAACGGAAAGCGCGAGAGAGCGCGCAGCGGCGGCGACCGAACCCCATCAGGCGTCGGCGTGTTTGAAGACGAGCGTCGCGTTTGTGCCGCCGAAGCCGAAAGAATTGGAAAGAACCGCTCGGAGATCGACGCTGTCCCGCCGCGACCGCACGATCGGCATGTCGGCGAAAGCCGGATCGATTTCGTCGATGTTTGCGCTCTCGCAAATGAACCCGTTGCGCATCATCAAGAGCGAATAGATCGCCTCGTGCACGCCGGTCGCCCCTTGAGAGTGGCCGGTCAGCGACTTGGTCGCCGATATCGGAGGGCACTTCTCGCCGGAGCCGAACACTTCGCGCAGCGCCTCGATCTCCTTCAGGTCGCCGACCTGGGTCGAGGTGGCGTGCGGATTGATGTAGTCGATCGGCGTCTTCACCGTCGCCAGGGCCTGGCGCATGCACCGCGCCGCGCCCTCGCCTGACGGCGCCACCATGTCGTGGCCGTCGGAGGTCGCGCCGTAGCCGGCGATCTCGCCGTAGATTTTCGCGCCGCGGCTTCTGGCTCTGTCGTAGTCCTCGAGAACGAGGACGCCGGCCCCGGCCGAGATCACGAAGCCGTCGCGGTTCCGGTCGTAGGCCCGGGACGCCCGCGCCGGCGTGTCGTTGTAGACCGACGACATCGCGCCCATCGCGTCGAACAGGACCGCCAGCGTCCAGTCGAGCTCCTCGCACCCGCCGGCGAACATCACGTCCTGTTTGCCCATCGCGACGTGTTCGTACGCCGAGCCGATGCAGTGGTTGGACGTCGCGCAGGCCGACGAGATGGAATAGCTGACGCCTTTGATCTTGAACCACGTCGACAGGGTCGCCGACGCCGTCGAGGACATCGACTTGGGGACTGCGAACGGACCGACGCGCTTCGGGCCTTTGGCGCGGGTGACGTCCGCCGCTTCGACGATCGCGCGGGTGGAAGGTCCTCCGGACCCCATGATGAGGCCGGTCCGCGGGTTCGAAACTTCGTCGGGCGCAAGACCGCTGTCGACGATCGCCTGATCCATTGCGACGTGGTTCCAGGCGGTGCCTCCCCCGTGGAATCGCATCGCCCGCCGGTCGACCACTTCTTCGGCGTCGAGGGTAGGCGCCCCTGCACCCGGGAACGGAAACCGAGTTCGGCGAATTTCTCGGCCCGGGTGACGCCGGACTTGCAGGCGTGGAGGCTCGCCGTGACTTCCTGTGTGTTCGAGCCGATCGAAGACACGATGCCCATCCCCGTGACCACGACGCGTCTCATCTGAACCTTCTCCGTGATCGCGGTGTCGCGCCCCGCCTATCAGGGCGGGCTCGACGAACTGAATAACCCCACGCGCATGTCCTTCACGTCATATATGCGCTTGCCATCCGCCTCGAGCCACCCATCGGAGATGCCGAGCATCAATTTGCCCTTGAAGACGCGTTTGATGTCGACGCCGTAGACGATCTTCCTGGCCGTCGGCAGCACCTGGTCGGCGAACTTCACTTCAGCCACGCCGAGCGCTCGACCCCGGCCTGGAAGCCCCAGCCAGCCGAGAAAAAAGCCCGTCAATTGCCAGAGCGCGTCGAGGCCCAGACAGCCAGGCATGACGGGATCGCCCTTGAAGTGGCAATCGAAGAACCAGAGCGTGGGCCTGACGTCGAGCTCGGCGCGAACTTCGCCTTTGCCGTTCGCGCCGCCGCTCTCGGAAATCGCGGAAATCCGGTCGAACATCAACATCGGCGGCAAGGGCAGCTGAGCGTTACCCGAGCCGAACAGTTCGCCTCTTCCGCAAGCCAGAAGGTCCTCGTAGTCGAAACTGCTTCGCCGCTCTGTCATCGCGCCGTCTTGCCCATTGTCCACGTCGGCGAGGCGCGCGGACCCTTCCGACCGGTCTCGTAACACAAGCGCCACCCGATCGAAAGCGCGGGGCCGGCCGAAGTCCATCCTGCTTCGATAACGCTTTGCGGCCGGAAGAGAACTGCGCTTTTCGCCACAGATGCTGCGACACGGTGCTGCGACATCGGGGCATTCCCGCGTGCGAGGATCCGAGGAAAGCAAACGAAGCGCCGCAGCCCGGGTTGCCGAGGTCGCTAAGCCGCAGCGGCTGCGTCGGATCGAATGCGGTCGATCATGGCCCGAACGCCATTCGATCGCTGCGGGGTGAGATGCTGGTCGAGGCCGAGCGCGCGAAACGTCCCGAGCGCGTCGATGGCGAGAATCCGCTTCGGCGGCTGGTCGGAGAAGAGGGCGATGGCGATGGCGATCAGCCCGCGAACGAGATGCGAGTCGCTGTCGCCGCGGTAGTGAAGGATCGTCGCCCCAGCGCCTTCGACTCTAGGCTCTTTCTCGAGCCAGACCTGGCTCACGCACCCGCGCACCTTGTTCGCGTCGTTATGCGCCGCCTCGCTCAAGGGCTCAAGCGCATTGCCGAGCTCGATGAGATAGCGGTAGCGGTCCTCCCAGTCTTCAAGGGAGGCGAAATCCTCGCGAATCGTATCGAACGCCGTCACTGCAACATCCTGTCTGCCGGTATATGGGACGGGAAGGAGCCGAAGGCCAGCGCCGGCCCAGCCAGCAGGGCCGCTTCCTCAACGTCGCGGAGATTGAAAACGATCCGTGGCGTGCTCACTTCGAAAGCGAAGCGTCGGCGTCAAGCCTGGGGCAGTCGGCGTGGGGAACGGGTTGCGCCGGCAATGCGGGCCGCAATGGCGAGAGTTTCCTCCTGACGACGGTGCGCGCCCCGACGGGCCGATGGACCTGTTTGATCGCTTCCACGACCAGCACCCCGGCGAATGGAAGGTTCAGAGCGGCCCCGAGCCTTTCGATCGCAGGAGCGGCGCGAATGACATAATTTTTTGCCATCGGAGGAAAATAGAGCGCCTCGCCCCAGAAAACCGGCGAGAGAACTGCGCGGTTGAGCAATTCGCGCAATTGGCCCCGGGAGTATGGCGAGCCTTGGCCGAACGGCGTCCCATCGGCGCGCGCCCATATCCCGCGTCGGGATGGGACGACAACGATCACGCGTCCCTCCGGGGCCGTTACGCGCCATACTTCTTCCAGAAGAGTCTCCGGCCGCTCGACCGCCTCCAGCGCATGCGCCACGAGCAGTCGATCAACCGAGGCGTCCGGCAGCGGCAGCATGTCCGCCCAAACGAGCGCGGACGCGCATTTTTCCTGATCCGGCCACACCACGACCCCGAGCTGTGAGGGCATCAGGGCGACACAGCGGCCGGCGCCGTCGCGGAATCGATCCAGATACGGCAACGCGTATCCCAGCCCGGCGACCGTCAAACGGGTCGTATTCTCCCACCGAGAACGAACGACTCTGCCGACGAGCCTTCTCGTCAGCTCTCCGAGCGGAGAGCCGTAAAACTGACGTAGAGTTTGAGCCTCGAAACTCGTCACGAAGCGCTGATCCAATTCCTGAGCCTTGGAAGACCACGGTGACTTTCGCAGCGAAATGAAGAACGTAGGCCGACCTTGGCGAGGGCTCCCGGAACACGATCACAAATCCACGCCCCAATCTATAGTTTTCGGCGACAGAAAGCACAACATGTAACGAGTCGGAACGGACCATCCCGTATTCCGGTCAATGCTTACCGTTTACCTCGCAGCGACGCGTCGCGTTGGTGAGCCAACGCCGGGTGGCGCTATCGACGAGAGGCGATAAGGTCTTGCGGACGCGGACGTGATAGTCATTGAGCCACTTGGTCTCCTCCGGATCCATCATATTGAGGTCGATGAGCCGCAAGTCGATCGGCGCAAGCGTAAGCGTCTCAAAGCCAAGCATTTCCCTGTTCGAATTGGCGATGGCGCGAGACTCGACGACGACGAGATTTTCGATCCGGATGCCGAATTCCCCGGTCTGGTAACAACCGGGCTCATTTGACAATATCATCCCTGGGACGAGCGGCGTTTCCGCTTTCTTCGAGATTCGCTGCGGCCCTTCGTGCACCGACAGATAGGAGCCGACGCCGTGCCCTGTGCCGTGATCGAAGTCCAATCCGACCCGCCAGAGCGGGAGCCGGGCCAGGGCGTCGATCTGCGCGCCGTTGGTGCCTTTCGGGAACACCGCCCGCGCGATGGCGATGTGACCCTTCAGGACGCGCGTGAAGCGATCTCGCATCAGGCGCGTCGGACGCCCGACGCCGATCGTCCGAGTAATGTCGGTCGTGCCGTCCTCGTATTGTCCGCCGCTGTCGATAAGAAATATCCCGCGGTTGATCCTCGCGTTGGACGCGAGGGTGACGCGGTAATGCGGCAGGGCGGAATTGGGTCCCGCCGCGGAAATCGTCGGAAAAGAAATATCTTTAAGCGCCCCCGTCCCCCGGCGAAAGGTCTCGAGCGCATTGACCGCGTCGATTTCCGTCAGCTTCCCGCGCGCTGCCTCCGTGTCGAACCAAGCGAGGAACCGCGCCATCGCGGCGCCGTCGCGTTCCTGCGCGGCTCTCGCTCCAGCCAGCTCGGCCTTGTTCTTCACGGCCTTCATCAATGAGCTCGGGTCCTTGCCGACCTCCGCCTTGCCCCCCGCCTTCTCCAGCGCCTGGGTGAGAGAAGCCTGCGCCGTGGCGGCGTCGAAAAGGACGCGCCCCCCGTCCTGGCCGAGCCGACGGACGAACGGCTCGAGGTCGTCAGGCTCGAGCCGTTCGGCAAGTTCGTCGAGACTGTCCCGGACTGCCTCGGAGAGCTTGCGCGAGTCGAGAAACAGGACCGGCCGCCCCTCGACGCGAACATAGGCGAATCCGAGGGGGAGCGGCGTATGGAGAACGTCGCCGCCGCGAATGTTGAACAGCCAGGCCAGATTGTGCGGATCGGTGACAAGCAGGCCGTCGACGCCTGCCAGAGCTCCTCGGACACGCTCGAGCTTTGCCGCGGCGCTTTCGCCGGCAAATTTCGCCTTGTGGTGCGTGATCACGGACAGCGGAGGCCCTGGACGATCCTTCCAGATCGTATCGATCGGATTGGCCTTCAGGGCGATCAGTTGCGCCTGCGCCTTGTCGCATGCCGAGGCGAGCCGCGCCGCCGAGTCCGGAGTATGAAGACGCGGGTCATAGCCGAGTTTGTCGCCTGGATGAAGATTTCGCCCGATCCATTCCGTCGGCGGATCTTCGATTGCATGTCGCAGTTCGAACAGGGACGGATCCGCCTGCAAGTTCGCTTGCTCCGTATAGCGCCCATCGACGAACAAAGCGGCCTTATCTTTCAGCACGACGGCGATTCCCGCGGATCCGCTGAAGCCCGTCAGCCAGAGCAACCGCTCAGCGTTCGGCGGAACGTACTCGTTCTGATGCTCGTCCGCTCGAGGAACGACAAATCCTTGTATGGAAAGCCTTTCGAGCTCCCGTCGCAGTTCGCCCAAGCGTTCGTCACGTTTCTCCCGCCCTCCTAATTCGGCAAAAGACTGAAATCGACTTTCAAACACAGGAATCGCTCCAATATCCCCGGCAGCCGCGGAGCCGGACGCGCCATGCGCGGACCTCGGCGACCCCTGCGGCTCAAGGCAGCATGGCGCGCCGCATGTCGCCGCGCGCTCCCTTTTTTGGGAGAGGCCCGCCGCGCCGATCGATGCCGCCCAGTCGGGAGCAAAGCTTGCCTATAAACTTGGCGTCCCGCAAGCGCGGATACGGCGCCCGGTGCAGTCCAACGCGCTGGCGCCGGCGCAGAAATATGGCTAAAGCCGCGCGAAACGGGTACCACTCCGCTATCGTCCGGGGATCGCGGTGTTACGCTTTGAAAACGTCGGTTTGCGCTATGGAATGGGACCGGAGGTCATCAGCGACCTCAATTTCTCCATTGCGCCGCAAAGCTTTCAGTTCGTGACCGGTCCGTCCGGCGCCGGTAAGACGACCCTTCTGAGACTGATGCTGCTGTCGCTTAGGCCGACCAGGGGGACGATACATATCTTCGGGCGGGACGCTGCGGCCTTGAGCAAGGAGCAGGTCACGGCGCTGCGCAGACGCATCGGGGTCGTGTTCCAGGATTTCCGATTGCTCGACCATCTCACGACATACGAGAATGTTGCGCTGCCGCTGCGCGCACTGGGGCGGGCGGAATCGGACTACCGCGCCGAGGTCATCGAGTTGTTGCGCTGGGTTGGACTCGGCGACCGAATCAACGCCTCGCCGGTCCTCCTGTCCGGCGGCGAAAAGCAGCGCGCCGCGATTGCGCGGGCGCTCATCGTGCGCCCCGAGCTGCTTCTCGCCGACGAGCCGACCGGAAACGTCGATCCTGGGCTCGCGCGCCGGCTTCTGCGGCTGTTCATCGAGCTGCACCGGCTGGGAACGGCGGTCGTCATCGCCACCCACGACCTGCCGCTCATGGATCAGTTCAGTTTCGCGCGTCGTCTGGTCGTTGGAGACGGGAGGCTCGTGACGTTCGACGGCGCTTCGACATGAAGGAGGCGGTTCACGCCAGAGGGCTTGCGATTGCGCCGCAAGCGGCTCTGAGTCGGCCCATGCCGCTCATTCCGCGGGAGTCGGTGGCCGGACGTGCGTTGGCCGCCGTCATCGCCATCATGACCTTCTTGGCCTGTCTCACCGCCGGCGGCGCGTTGCTTTTGATGCAGGCGACGCAGGGCTGGCGATCCGACGTTCTGCGGGAAGTCACGATCCAGGTGAAACCGGGTGCTGGGGATGACGTCGAAAGCCTCGTCGCCAAAGTCGTGTCGGCCGCAGAGCAAGCGCACGGGGTCAAGCACGTCCATGCCTATTCGGCGGCAGATACGGGAAAACTTCTGCAGCCCTGGCTCGGTGACGGACTCGATCTCAGCGCGCTGCCCATTCCGCGGATCGTCGTCGTCGACATGGAGGGCGGCGCGGAGGACGACCTCGCCGCGCTCCGCGCCGCGCTGGCGCGGTCGACTCCCCAGGCCACCCTCAGCGATCGGCGGACATGGGCCGCCCGCATCGGCACGATGGCCGACGCCGTGGTCGTGATCGCGGTCGCCTTGTTCGTCCTCATGATCGCGGCGATGACGATTGCCATCGGCTTTGCCACCCGCGGCGCGGTCGCGGCGAATCGCGAGATTATCGAGGTGCTCCATTTCGTCGGAGCTTCGGACCGGTTCATCGCCGGGGAGTTCGAAACCCACTTCCGCAACATCGGCTTTCGGGGAGCTCTAATGGGAGGGGCGTCGGCGGGCGGGTTCTTCCTTGCCGCGGCCACCCTTTCCCGGTGGTTGGCGGACTCACCCGGCGGGGCTCAGATCACCGCGATGTTCGGGGCCTTCGCGATCGGCCCCAGCGGATATGCTGCATTGATCGTCATCGGCGCGGTCGTGACCGTGCTTACCGGTCTCGTCTCCAGGGCGATCGTCTTTCGTCATCTACGTGGCCTGCAATGACGACGAATTCGCTCCTCCGCTCCGAACGGCCGAGGGCGGCCATGGTCGCCGTGCGATCGGTGGCGTTCAACCTACTCTTCTACGCGACGCTCCTCGTGCTGATGATCGGCGGTCTGCCAATGATTTTGGGCGGTAGGCGAGGGATATTTGCGCTTGCTTCGGTCTGGCGGGCGGTTTCCGTCTGGCTTCTCGAGCGTGTTTGCGGGCTCAAGGTCGAATACCGCGGCGTCGAAAACATCCCGCAGGGCGGCGTTCTCATCGCGGCGAAGCATCAGTCCTTCCTCGAGACTTTCGCCCTGCTCAAATACGCGCCGGATTTCGCCATCATCCTGAAACGGCAGCTTACCTATATCCCGCTGTTTGGCCTCTATCTCATCGTCTCGAAACAGATCGCAATCGACCGCGCCCGGGGCCGGCAGGCGTTGCAACAGGTCGCGACCGCTTCGAAGCCGGTTCTCGCTGCCGGCCGACAGATCTTCATCTACCCCGAGGGCACCCGTCGTCCGCCCGGCGCGCCGCCGAGATACAAGCAGGGCGTCGCCGCCATCTACGCCGCGGCGGACGCGCCGTGCCTGCCGGTCGCCGTGAACACTGGGCTCTTCTGGAGAAGACGGGGGTTCATGCGCCGCCCGGGGGTAGCCGTCATCGAGTATCTGTCGCCGATTGCGCCCGGCCTGGATCGGGAAATTTTTGCCGCTCGACTGCAAGAGGCGATAGAAACGGCCTGCGCACGCCTGAATGCGGAGGCCGTCTCGCGCGATCCCTCGCTTGCGGCGGTCATAGCGGAGGGCGCAAATTATGACCAAGCGTCCGCTGAACGATCCTGACGCAGATCGCGATGGCGCGCTGGACCTCGAGCGGGTGCATGGGTTGCCCTTGAGGACCGAGGTGGTCCCCCGCCCGGCCGTCCCCCCCGCCTCCGCGGCACGCAACGGAGGCTGTTAGATGCGCTTGCGGTCCGACCTGTGGGTCGCCGCCTATCTCCGGCGTTGCGGCGCCGACGGGGCGCCGGCGGTGCTGCGCCGCCGGGGCGCGCCGGAAGCAGGGGCGATCTTCGTCAAGCTCGATCGCCTGGACGGAAGCTCGGCCCTTTACGGGCCCGCCCCGCAATCGGTCGATGTCGACCTCCGACGCGGGGTCGAAAGGCTCTTCGTGCGATTGCACGGCCCTGAGTGGATCGACAACCAGGATGCGGAAAAAAGGCTGGAGCGAGAACTGTCATTCGATCCTGACCTCTGGATCGTCGAAGTCGAGGATCGGCACGGACAGCCACGGCTCGACTTGGCGCCCCAAGATTCTCCGGGACCTCGCCAAGGGTGAGAATGCCGACGCTGCCCTGTTTTCCGCTGTACGAGCCGGCGGTCCGACGCCAGGCAGAACATCGGTCAATGCGAATATGAGCGCTTCGCATGGCGCTAACCAGTCCAAAGCCGGCAAGCTCAGTCCTGCCCCCCGGCTTGACAGTCCTCATCGCCGCAATTTCTGCAAGGGCTACAAACACTTGACTTACGCACGGGCAAGAGTGCTGGCATGAATTTCGTCTCTGGATAACGCGAACATTTCAAGAGAGCCAAATGTCCCTCTCTGCCTCCGTCGCGATGATATTTCCTGGCCTGATGGTCCTGTCGGCCTCGATGGACTTT
Source organism: uncultured Alphaproteobacteria bacterium (assembly GCA_963823165.1). Classification (GTDB taxonomy): domain Bacteria; phylum Pseudomonadota; class Alphaproteobacteria; order Rhizobiales; family Beijerinckiaceae; genus Roseiarcus. The sequence goes on from CAWGKV010000044.1 coordinate 309,307, forward strand.
CTGACGATGACGATCCCGAACCCGATCCCCGTAGCCCTGACGCTAGGCTACTTCGCATTCGCGGCGATAGGTCTGGCGCCGCAAACGGTTCTGCACGATGTCTCTTGCGGTCTCGCGATCCTGACTATGACGTTCGCCATGTTCTCATTGCGGTGGATCGGAGGCGGCGACGCGAAACTGGCTGCTGCGACGGCTTTGTGGATGGGTTGGGATTCAATTCTCGATTACGGAGTCGCGGCGGCCCTATGCGGGGGTCTTCTCACCCTGGGATTGTTGATGGCGCGAGCGAGGCCGCTACCGTGGATCCTCTCGCAGCTGCCCGGGATCGCGCGGTTGCACGAACGGGAAGCCGGCGTTCCCTATGGAATCGCGCTGGCCGCCGCGGGGCTGTTCGAATATCCCCACACGGCGATCTGGGCCGCGACCTTCTCCTAGAACTGAAGGCAACCTGGATCGCTCTGCCAATCAACTGTCAGTTGATTTCGTTCTTCGCAGAGTTGAAGCGAGGCGTTTGCCAGTTTGTATGGTTCCTCAGCGGAACAACATATTGTGTTTATATTATAATGGGTGACAAATTAACAAAGAAGTTAACCATGTTTTGATAAACTGCCGTCTAATACGAAACTGGACGTAGATCGAGGATGGGCGTCTGATGAATCAGAGATTGATCATTGCCGGCGCCATTGCTGCCGTTGCTTTTGGTGCGGCATATGTGCTGTTCGCTACCGGCCAGAGCGCGAGACCCGCGCCCCCGGTGGCTCAGGCCGCCGCTCCGGCCGATGTCGATCAGGTGTTGGTCGCGCGGCAAGACCTGCCAATGGGAACCGCAGTCAGCGAAAGCGCGGTCGGCTGGCAGATCTGGCCCAAGGCGGCGGTGTCCGACTTCATGATCACCAAATCGGGCGACGCAAACGCCCTGCAGGACGTGAAGGGCTCGATGATTCGCGTGTCGATGATTCGCGGCGAGCCGGTCCGGCGGGACAAACTCATCAAGGCCGGGGAAGGCGGCTTCATGTCCGCCATTCTTCCGAGCGGAATGCGGGCGGTCGCGATCAAGATCGACAACAGCGGAGACTCGTCGGCGGGCGGATTCATCTTGCCGAATGACCGCGTCGACGTGGTCCGCGTTGCGCGCGACGACGAAGCGACGAAGGCGCGCGGGGCCGAAGTTTTCACTTCGGAAACCATTCTCGCCAACGTCCGCGTGCTGGCGATCGGTCAGAACATCGAGGAGCAAAACGGCAAGAAGGTCGTGACCGGCGCCAACGCCACCCTGGAGTTGGATCCCGACCAGGTGAAACTCATTGTTCTTGCCCAGCACTCCGGCAACTCGGATCTCCATCTTGTCCTCCGCAGCCTTGCCGATAGCGGAGGACCTGCGGAAACGGTGGCTGGGACGGAGAAGGGCGACCTGACCGTGGTTCGCTTCGGCGCCGCTATGCAGGCCGTCCGATGAGCCTGCTTCGATTTGCCTATCGCATGGCGCTCGCCATGACCGTCGTCGGCGGCTATGACGATCGGCAGCGCCTCTGCGGTCGAACCCGACGCGTCCCAACTGGCATGCGCACGAGAGCGGCCGTCTGTCAAGAACTTGCAAATGGGAGTGGGCAAGTCGGTCATTCGTCGACTTGCCGGAAGACGCCTCCGAAATCTATGTCGGCGACCCGAGGATCGCCAACGCCATCGTCCGCTCCGCAAGGAAAATCTATGTCTCCGCAATCGCGAACGGGCAGACCACCATCTTCGCCTTGGGCAGGGACGGCCGGAAGATCACAAGTTGTCGAGGTTTCGGTCGGTCGAGACGTCGGGAGAATTGACGAATCTTCTCAATGCCGCAATTCCCGGCAACGAAATTCACGTTCGCACCGTCGCCGATTCGATCATCCTGACCGGGTCGGTCGCGTCGGCTGAAGAGGCCCAGAAGGCGATGGATATCGCTTCCGGCTTCGTAGCCGACGCCGCGGGGGGCCTTCCTCCGGGCTTCCAGGGGCGTTGCCGCCCTCCTCGCGAGGGCAGCGCCGGCATCTCCATCGGTCCGTGGGAGCAGGACAATCGACCGTGGAAGGTCATCAATTCGCTGACCATCCGCGGGCTCGATCAGGTGAGCCTCAGGGTCACGGTCGCCGAAATTCGCCGCGACGTCTCCAAACAGCTCGGCGTCACCATGATCGGCAGCGGTCCGAACGGCAGCCTCACGCTCGACAACCCTTTCGCGATCAACGGCGCGCTTTCGGCGACCCAGGCGACGTTGAACTGGTTCAGGGGGAGCGGAAGCTTCAGCGCCACCTTGAGGGCTTTCGAGCGCCAGGGCGTCGCGCATACGCTCGCCGAGCCGACCGTCACGGCGGTGTCCGGCGAAAGCGCAAAGTTCATGGCCGGCGGGACGATTCCCATCGCCAACGGCGAATCCTGCGGAACGGGATTTGGCGCCAACAACTGCGTGATTTCGTTCATGCAGCAGCCTTACGGCGTGACCCTGAATTTCACCCCGGTCGTGCTGTCGCAGGGGCGCATCCAGCTGCGCATCGCGACCGAAGTCACCGATGTCGACTACTCCACCCAGATCACCTTCAGCGGCATCTCGGTTCCCGGATTCCGCACCCGAAACAACGTCACCACCGTCGAGCTGCCCTCAGGCGGATCGATCGCCACTGCCGGCCTGATCTCGACGCAGACCCAGCAAGCCATCAACGGATTGCCGGGGTTGATGAACCTGCCGGTCCTCGGAGCGCTCTTTCGTTCGCGCGACTACCAGCGAAACGAGACCGAGCTGATGGTCATCGTGACGCCCTACATCGTCCACGCCATCGATCCCGCTCAGATCGTCAGGCCGGACCAGAACTTCGAGGACGCGAGCGACCCGCAGGCCGTTCTGCTCGGCCGGGTCAACCGGATCTATTCCACTTCCGGATCGCTCCGACCGTTGCCCGGCTACGCTGGCAAGATCGGATTCATCACAGAGTAATTGCGAGCGACATCATGACCTGCATCGAACCGCTCATCCTCGCAAGCGCGGCTGCTTATTCCGGCCGGGCGAGCGCGTTCGCGAGGCGGAGCGCCAGTCTCGTCTTTCTCGCGGCGGTCTGCTGCCTCCAGCCGGGCTGTGCGACGGATTATGCTTCATCGGATCCCGCCTTCCCCGGCGATTTCGACGCGCGCCATCCGATCGTTCTCGCCTCTGCCCCAACGCACATGGACGTCTACCCGCTCGGCGGGACGCTCGATGCGCGGACGGTCGCGAGCCTGAGAGCCTTTGCCGAGCGTTATCGCAAGTTCGGCTCGGGCGAGATCGTGATTCTGACCCCCGGCCGCACGGACCGTTACGCGACGACGGTCGGCGAAATCCGCAGGGTCATGGCGCGCGCGGGTTTGCGCGGCAGGATCGGCGCGGGCTCATACGTCCCTACCGACTCCGACAGCGCGGCGCCGGTCCTGGTGACCTTCATGGCCCTCCAGGCGAAGGTCAGCACCTCCTGTGGAGCATGGCCGGAGGATCTCGCTTCCGGATCGTCTCTGCAAGGCTGGAAGAACGAGCCGTACGCCAATTTCGGCTGCGCCACCCAATCCGTCGTCGCCGCCCAGGTCGACGACCCGCGCGACTTCGTCCAGGCGCGAACTCTGGGTCCATCCGACGTCGCGATGCGCACGCGCGCCATCGAGGATGTTCGCAAGGGTCAGGACCCGGGCACGGCGTGGTCCACCAACCTCACCCCTATCGGCGGGAGCGGCCTGTGACCGTCGCCGTCGTTCGCGAGGATGCGGCGCCCCGTGTAGGCGATAAGATCGACCCGGCGCCGCGTGTTTCGATTCAGGCTTTCTGCGAAACGGCGGAGGTCGCCGCGTTGATCGGCGCCGCGGCTGCCGATCGACGGATGGCCAAGGCGCAAATCAAGCAGACGATGGGAGGCGCGTCGGCCGCGATCGAGGCCTATCGAAATGCGCCGACGCCCAACGTCATCGTCCTCGAAGCGCCGCTCGATGGAAAAAATCTGCTCGATCGGCTAAGCGAGCTCGCGCACATGTGCGACGCCGGGACGAGGGTCGTGGTCCTGGGGAGGACGAACGACATCGTCCTCTATCGCCAGCTCGTGGCGCTCGGCGTCAACGAGTATCTGGTGGCGCCCTTCGATGTCATTGATTTCCTGCGCACGATCTCTCACCTCTTCCGCACGCCGGGCGCCAAACCGCTGGGTCGGCTGATCGGGGTGGTGGGCGCGAAGGGCGGCGTCGGCGCTTCGACGATTGCGCACAATCTCGGCTGGTCTCTCGCGTCCGTCACCGAGATGGCGACGATCATCGCCGATTTCGATCTCGCCTTCGGGACCGCCGCGCTCAATTACAATCAGGACCCGCCGCAAGGCATCGCGGACGCGGTGTTCGATCCCGAGCGGGTCGACGCTATGCTGGTGGACCGGGTGCTGTCCAAGTGCGGCGACCAACTCAGCCTGCTCGCCGCGCCGGCAACTCTCGATCGCGTCCTCGATTTCTCGGAAACGTCCTTCGACACGCTGCTCGACGCAATGCGCGCCGCCGCGCCCTGGACCGTGCTCGACATACCGCACGTCTGGAGCGGCTGGGCCCGACGCACGCTGATTGCTGCGGACGAGGTGGTGGTGGTCGCCAATCCGGACCTCGCCAATCTGCGCAACACGAAGAATCTGATCGACTTTCTTAAGGGCGCGCGCCCGCATGACCATCCGCCGCGGCTGGTTCTCAACGCCACAGGCATGATGAAGCGCCCGGAAATCGCGACGGCCGAGTTCGCCAAGACGATGGAGATCGTCCCGGTCGCCATCATCCCGCACGACGCCAAATTATTCGGATCGGCGGCCAACAACGGCCAGATGATCGCCGAACTCGAGCCGAAGGGACGAGCCGCGCAAATCTTTGTCGACCTCGCCTCCGCAGTGGCGGGTCGCCGGGAGCAGGCAAAGTCCCGGAAAGGCTTCTTCAATTCGCTTGTTGGAAGATCCCCGCGCAAGCGGGCGTAGGACAAGCCGGCGCGGCCCGCCCGAAAGCGCCCGTCGGCAAAAAGGAAGTTAGAGATGTTCGGCAAGCGCGGAAATTTGGCGCCTGGGGCGCCGCCGCCTCCTGCGGGCGTCGTGATCGCGAGCGCGACCTCGGAGCCTCCGAGTGCACACACCCCCGCGAGAGCGCCGGCCGAACGGAAGCCCGACGCCTATTATCAGACGAAATCGCTGATTTTCAGCGCTTTGATCGAAGCAATCGACCTCGCCGCGTTGTCCAAGCTGGATATCGAATCGGCGCGCGAGGAGATTCGCGATATCGTGCACGAGATCGTCACGATCAAGAACCTCGTGCTGTCCATCGCCGAGCAGGAAGACCTGCTTGATGACATCTGCAACGACGTCCTCGGCTTCGGCCCGCTCGAGCCTCTGCTCGCCCGCGACGACATCGCCGACATCATGGTCAACGGCCCGACGCGATGCTTCATCGAGGTCGCGGGCAAAATCCAGCTGACGAACGTCCGGTTTCGCGACAACGGGCAGCTGATGAACATCTGCCAGCGGATCGTAAGCCAGGTCGGCAGGCGCGTCGACGAAGCCTCCCCCATTTGCGACGCCCGCCTCCTGGACGGGTCGCGCGTCAACGTCATCGCGCCCCCTCTGGCGATCGACGGCGTTGCGCTCACGATCCGAAAGTTCAAGAAGGACAAGCTGACGCTGGATCAGCTCGTCCGGTTCGGCGCCATCTCCCCGGCCGGAGCCGAGATTCTGAAAATCATAGGCCGGGTGCGTTGCAACGTCGTCATTTCGGGCGGAACGGGCTCCGGCAAGACGACGCTTCTGAACTGCCTGACGAATTTCATCGACGTCGACGAGCGCGTCATCACATGCGAGGACGCCGCGGAGCTCCAGCTTCAGCAGCCGCACGTGGTGAGGCTCGAGACCCGGCCGCCCAATCTCGAGGGCGCGGGACAGATCACCATGCGCGACCTTGTCAAGAACTGCCTGCGCATGCGTCCCGAGCGGATCATTGTCGGCGAGGTGCGCGGTCCCGAAGCGTTCGACCTGCTCCAAGCGATGAACACCGGCCACGATGGCTCCATGGGCACATTGCATGCGAATTCGCCGCGCGAGGCGCTCAGCCGAATGGAATCCATGATCACCATGGGCGGCTACGCTTTGCCCACCAAGACGATACGCGAAATGATCACCTCGTCGATCGACGTGATCATCCAGGCCGCTCGCTTGCGCGACGGTTCGCGGCGGATCACCCACATCACCGAAATCGTCGGCATGGAAGGCGACGTCGTCATCACCCAGGATCTCCTCGTCTACGACATCCTGGGCGAAGACCCGCAGGGCAGGCTCAAAGGCCAGCATCGCTCGACCGGGATCGGCCGGCCGCGGTTCTGGGACCGGGCGCGCTACTATGGCGAGGAAAAGCGGCTCGCCGCGGCTCTGGACGCATCTGAGGTCGGCGAGCCGCGCTGACGCTGCGGGAATGAGGCCCGGACCAGCATGATCAACCCGATGGCAGTCGCTGGGGTTTTGGCGCTCGGGCTCGGCGCCCTGGTGTTTCTCGTGGCGGGAGGCGAGTCGCGCGCCAAGAAGCGGCTCGCGACGGTCGGACGCGCTTCGGTCAGGACGGCCAGCGTCTCCGCTGAGAACGATCGGGCGACCCGCAAGAAGCAGATCGCCGAGGGCCTGCGGGACCTCGAGAAGGCGAATCGAAGACGGCGCAACCTGCAGGCGAAAATCGAACAGGCGGGGCTGTCGATCAGCCGCCGCCGATTTATCATGGCCTGCGTCGCGATTGGCCTCTTCCTCGGCGCGGCGGCTTGGATCGAGTTCGAAGAACGCGCTGATCGCGGCGATGGTCGTGGTGATCGGATCGGGGGGCTTGCCGCGGCTCGTGCTTGAACGGCTCCGACGGCGACGGGTCGCCAAGTTCGTCGCCAACTTTCCCAACGCGATCGACATCATCGTCCGCGGCGTCAAATCCGGCCTTCCGCTCGGCGATACGATCCGCATTGCGGCCAAGGAGAGCGCCGAGCCGGTCCGGTCCGAGTTCGTGAAGATCGTCGAATCGCTGTCGCTCGGACTGACGCTGCCCGAGGCCGTCGAGCGGATGGCGCAACGGCTTCCGGTCGCCGAAACCAATTTCTTCTCGATCGTCATCTCGATCCAGGGCCAGGCGGGCGGCAACCTTTCCGAGGCGATCGGCAACCTTTCGCGCGTCTTGCGCGAAAGAAAGAAAATGAAGGGAAAAATCGCCGCCATGTCGATGGAAGCGAAGGCCTCGGCCGTGATTATCGGCGCGGTGCCGTTCCTGGTGGTGGGGGCCCTTTACGCATCGTCGCCGGCTTACGTCTCTTTGCTGTGGGTCACGAGCCACGGACGGATGATCGCCGGGATCGCGATCTGCTGGATGGCCATCGGCGTCGCGATGATGAAGAAAATGATCTCTTTCGACATCTGACCGGGAGCGCCGCCTTGTGGGATCTCATCGCGTCCAGAATAACCGACCCGCACGCTCTGGCGCTTCTGCTCGCGATCGCTGGCTCGGTCGCGACGCTTGTCGCCTTGGCGACCCCGTGGCTGCAAGGCGATGTTCTTTCGCGCCGAATCAAGGCTGTCAGCACGGAGCGGGAGCGGATTCGCGCCCGGGAGCGCGAAAAGCTGCGGGCGGCCCAGACGAAGTCGGCGTTGCGAGTGAGGCCGAGCGGAATCGTCAAGCAGTTCGTCGAAATCCTCAATCTCTCGAGTTGGCTCAGCACCGAAACCGCCAAGAAGCAACTGGCCATGGCGGGATACCGCGGCGCGGGGGCCGAGTATATCTTCCTGGCATTCCGTCTGATCGCGCCGATCGCCTTCTTTCTGATCGCGGCCGTCTATTCGATCTTCATCGTCCACTGGGATCGACCGCTTATCGTCAAACTCGGGGCCTCGATCGCGGCCGCCTACGCCGGCATCAAGGCGCCCGAGCTCTTTCTCCGCAACACGATCGCCAAAAGAGGCAAGGAATTGGAGCGGGCGTATCCGAACACGCTCGACCTTCTCCTGATCTGCGTCGAGTCCGGCATGTCGATCGAACTCGCCGTGCGCAAGGTGAGCCAAGAAATCGGCGTCGAAAGCATCGCCATGGCCGAGGAAATGGCGCTGCTAGCCGCGGAGCTGTCGTTCCTGGAGGAGCGGCGGACCGCCTTCGAGAATCTCGGCGCGAGGACGGGCCTCGAATCCATTCGTTCGCTGATCACCGTTCTTTCGCAATCGGAGCGCTACGGCACGCCGCTCGGCGCGGCGCTGCGGGTCCTTGCCCAGGAGAGCCGCGATCAGCGCATGACGGCGGCGGAAAAGAAGGCCGCTGCCCTGCCCCCCACCCTGACGGTGCCGATGATCCTGTTCTTTCTCCCCGGCCTTTTCGCCGCGATCCTGGGTCCGGCGGCCATCCAGATCAACCACTGGACCTAAATCGTCCGGGCCGCCGCCGTCGGCTCAAACCGCGGTCACCGGCCTCGGCCGTCCGGAATCGTCGACGGCGACGAAGGTGAAGGTCGCGTCCGTCACCTTCTCCCGGTGCTGAGTGCGAAAGCGCCGCGCCCACGCCTCGATATGGACCTTCATCGAGGTCCGTCCGACGTGATCGACCGCGGTGTACACGCACAGCACGTCGCCGACCTTGACCGGACGAATGAAGGTCATCGCATCGATGGCGATCGTGACGACGCGGCCTTTGGCCTTTTCGACTGCGGCTATTCCGCCGGCCTGATCCATCTGGCTCAACACCCAGCCGCCGAAGATGTCGCCGTTGGCGTTGGTGTCGCTGGGCATGGCGACCAGACGGACCGTCAGTTCGCCGCGCGGCTCGATCGGTTCGAGTTCAACAGACGACGAGCCGTTCATCGCGATCGACCCCCTCGGGAAATGGTCCAAACGGGGCTCGCGCCGCCGCCACGCGCTCGACGCCGGCGAGGTCCAGCCAGGCCGCGCCGTCGAGAAAGCCCGCTTCGGCGGCAATTGCAAGGACAGAGCGCGCCTGCCCCGCGCCAACTTCGACGAGAAGCAGCCCGCCGGGCGAAACGAGCCGCGCCGAGGCCGGAATGATCTCCCGGAAGGCGTCGAGGCCGTCCACTCCGCCGTCGAGCGCGAGAGGCGGGTCGAAATCGCGCACAGCGCGAGGCAGTCTTGCGATATCGGCGCTTGGGATGTAGGGCGGATTCGAGACGATCAGGTCGAACGGCCCCTCTATGCCGGCGGTCCAATGGCCGACCCGAACCTCGGCCCGGCCGGCAAGGCCGTGGGCCTCCAAGTTGGCGAGAGCGACCTTGGCCGCAACCTCGGACCGGTCGACGCCAAGCCCCTGGGCGCAAGGGAACTCGCCGAGCAACGCGCATAGAAGCGCGCCGGAGCCGATCCCGAGGTCGAGGATGCGGATGGGCTCGCGCCGTGGGTCGGCGAACAGCGCGACTGCCGCCTCGACGATCGTCTCCGTTTCGGGACGCGGGTCGAGCACGTCCCGCGACACCGAGAGCGGAAGGCCCCAGAACTCGCGCCTGCCGACGATTTTCGACAGCGGCTCTCCCCTCACCCGCCGGGCGGCAAATTCGCCGAGGCGCGAGGCGGCTGGCCCGAGCGGCTCGTCGGGAGCGGCGATAACGCCCGCCGCCGATACGCCGCAAGCTGCGCACAGGATCAGACGCGCTTCACGCGCCGGTTCGTCGAATTCCGAATCGTCGAATGCTTCGATCAGCAGATGGATCGCTTCGGCGCGGGTCGTCGACGCGCTGAAGGCACGCCACCGCTCAGGCGACCTGACCATGGCAGTGCTTGAACTTCTTGCCCGACCCACATGGGCAGAGTTCGTTCCGGCCGACCCGTCCCCAGGTGGCGGGGTTCTTCGGATCGCGTTCCGCGACCGCGAGCCCGGAGGCGCCCGCGAGCAGGCCGACGGCGACCGGCTCGTTCAGCGCGCCGAACGGGAACTCGTTCTCGCCCGTCGCCGGGTCGAGGTGCTGGAACTGCATCGGTGGTGGCGGCGGCTCCGGCTCCTGGAAACGCACCTCGACCCGCGACATCTGGGTGATGACCGCTTCATGCCACTGCGCGATCAACTGCTGGAAGAGTTCGAACGCCTCGGACTTGTATTCGTTGAGCGGGTCGCGCTGTGCCATTCCGCGCCAGCCGATCACCTGCCGCAGATGGTCGAGCGTCACCAGATGGTCGCGCCAAAGGTGGTCGAGCGCTTGCAGGATGACCTGCTTCTCGACATAGCGCATGGCTTCGGGGGTGTTGCGCTTGACGCGCTCGGCGTAGGCCTCCTCGGCCGCCTTGTGGAGGCGCGCAGCGACTTCCTCCTCTGCGATCCCTTCCTCCTTCGCCCACGCGTCGACGGGCACGTCGAGATTGAGCTTGGCGAGGACTTCCTCCTTCAGGCCGGCGACGTCCCAGGCCTCGGGATAGGCGTCGTGCGGGATGTGCTTGGCGACGAGGTCGTCGATGACCCCGGCGCGCATGTCCTCGATATTCTCCTCCAGCGACTCTGCCGCCATCATCTTGCGCCGGTCCTCGAAAATGACCTTGCGCTGGTCGTTCATCACGTTGTCGAATTTGAGGATGTTCTTGCGAATGTCGAAATTGCGCGCCTCGACCTTCTGCTGCGCCTTCTCCAACGCCTTGTTGATCCACGGGTGAACGATCGCCTCGTCCTCCTTGAGGCCAAGGCGCTTGAGCATCGCGTCCATGCGCTCCGCGCCGAAAATGCGCATGAGGTCGTCCTGAAGCGACAGGAAAAACTTGGACCGGCCAGGATCCCCCTGGCGGCCCGAGCGGCCGCGCAGCTGATTGTCGATGCGCCTGCTCTCGTGCCGCTCCGTGCCGACGATGTAGAGGCCGCCGGCGTCGATCGCCTTCCGCTTGAAGTCCGCCACTTCCGCACGGATCGCCGCCTCCTGGGCGGCGCGCTCTTCCGGCGAGGCGGTCGGATCGACTTCCTGCCTGACGCGCATCTCGACATTGCCGCCGAGCTGAATGTCGGTGCCGCGGCCGGCCATGTTGGTGGCGATGGTGATCGCGCCTGGAACGCCGGCCTCGGCGACGATGAAGGCCTCCTGCTCGTGGAAGCGGGCGTTGAGGACGGCGAAATGCCTCGACGGCTTGCCGGCGTGCGCCGCCGCGTAGAGCGCCTTCAGCGCGTCGGGCTTGGCGAAGTCGATCTTCTCGTAGCCATAACGCTCGAACACTTCGGCGAGCATCTCGGACTTCTCGATCGACGTCGTGCCAACCAGCATCGGCTGCATCTTGGCGTTGGCGGTCTCGATCTCCCGCACGACCGCGCGCATCTTCTCCTCTGAGGTGCGGTAGACTTCGTCGTCCTCGTCGAGACGCGCGATCGGCAGATTCGTTGGGATTTCAACCACGGTTAGCTTGTAAATTTCGGCGAACTCGTCCGCCTCCGTCGCCGCCGTGCCGGTCATGCCGGCGAGCTTCCGGTAGAGGCGGAAATAATTCTGGAACGTGATCGAGGCGAGCGTCACGTTTTCGGGCTGGACGGTGACGTTTTCCTTCGCCTCGAGCGCCTGGTGCAGGCCCTCCGAATAGCGTCGCCCTGGCATCATACGTCCGGTGAACTCGTCGACGATGACGACCTCTCCGTTGCGGACGATGTAGTCCTTGTCGCGCTGGAACAACTTGTGGGCGCGCAGCGCCTGATTGACATGGTGAACCAGGGTCGCGTTGCCCGCCTCGTAGAGCGATCCCTCCTTCATCACGCCCATCGTGCGCAAGAGCTCTTCGGCGTGCTCATTGCCGGCTTCGGTCAGATTGACCGTGCGCTGTTTCTCGTCGAGTTCGTAATCCTCGCGCGCCAGCTTCGGGATGATCTTGTCGACGGCGGCGTAGAGCCCGGACCTGTCCTCGGACGGGCCCGAGATGATCAGCGGCGTGCGCGCCTCGTCGACCAGGATCGAGTTGACTTCGTCGACGATGGCGAAGGCGTGGCCGCGCTGCACCATCTGCCCCATGTCGTATTTCATGTTGTCGCGCAGATAGTCGAACCCGAACTCGTTGTTCGTGCCGTAGGTGATGTCGGAGGCGTAGGCCTGCCGGCGCTGCTCGTCGTCGAGCCCGTGAACGATGACGCCGACGGTCATGCCGAGGAACCTGTAGATCTGCCCCATCCATTCAGCGTCGCGACTCGCGAGGTAATCGTTGACGGTGACGACATGAACGCCCTGGCCGGCCAGCGCGTTCAGATAGACTGGCATCGTGGCAACCAGCGTCTTGCCTTCGCCGGTGCGCATCTCGGCGATCGCTCCCTCGTGCAGCACCAGGCCCCCGATCAGCTGGACATCGAAGTGGCGCTGCTTGAGGGTGCGTTTGGCCGCCTCGCGGACGGTTGCGAAAGCGGGCGCTAGAATGTCTTCGAGGGTCTTGCCGGCCGCCAGCTCGGCCCGGAATTCGTCGGTCTTCGCCCTCAGCTCATCGTCGGTCAGCGTCGCAAACTGGAGCTCAAGCGCATTGATCTCGGCGATCTTGGGCCGATAGCCCTTGAGGCGACGGTCGTTGGAGGAGCCGAACACGCTCTTCATCACCGAGTCGAACTTGAGGGCGCTGAGCATCATCGACCTTTCCACTGTCGCGCCGCAGGTTTCTTCCGCTCCGTCCCCGGAAGCGTCGAGGGCTGCTGACGTACAGCCACAACAAAAAGCGCGAAACAAGGCAAGACGCCCGTTTTCGCGCCGCTGAACAGGTTGGCGGGGAGATAGGAGCCACGCCCTGCCTTGTCAATGACGACCCCTCGCCCGCGGAGCCGGAGAGGACGGCGCGGCGAAGCCGCGCCAAGTGAGGGGACGGGCAACCGAAAAACCTCGCGACCGCGCGTCAACGCCTGCCGCTCGTGGTTTTCAGCCCTCACCTGGCGCTTCGCGCCTGTCCTTTCCCGCTTCGTGGCCGAAGGGGTCCGAGAAAACAGCGGGCGCCGGCTTTCGTCCTCGGGGAAAATCGGTTACCGATCTTTCTTCCTTTCCCGCCGATTGCGAGTGCGATGACGACGTACAAACTCCTGTTGCTGCCTGGCGACGGCATCGGCCCTGAGGTGATGGCCGAGGCCGAAAAGGTCATCGACTGTTTCGCCCGCGAGGGGGTCGCCGGGTTCGAGGTGGAAAAAGGCCTCGTGGGCGGCTGCGCCTACGACGCTCACGGCAGCGCGGTCAGCGAGGCGGACATGGACCTCGCCCGGGCCGCAGACGCTGTCTTTCTCGCAGCCGTCGGCGGACCGAAGTGGAACGACGTGCCGTACGAAGTTCGGCCGGAAGCGGGCCTTCTGAAGCTGCGGAAGGACCTTGGACTATACGCCAACCTTCGCCCCGCGATCTGCTATCCGGCGCTCGCCTCTTCTTCCTCGCTGAAACCGGAGCTGGTCGAAGGCCTGGACATCATGATCGTGCGCGAGCTTACCGGCGGCGTCTATTTCGGCGAGCCGAAGCAGATCATCGAACTGGGCAACGGCCAGAAGCGCGCAGTCGACACGCAGGTTTACGACACCTACGAAATTGAAAAAATCGCCCGCGTCGCCTTCGAACTCGCCCGCCGGCGCAGCAACAAGTTGACGTCCAGCGAAAAGCACAACGTCATGAAATCGGGGGTGCTGTGGCGCGAGGTCGTCACGGCCTTGCACGCGCGGGAATATCCGGAGGTCGAACTCAAGCATATGCTCGCCGACGCGCTGGGAATGCAGCTCGTCCGGCGGCCGAAGCAATTCGACGTGATCGTCACCGACAACTTATTCGGGGATATGCTGTCCGACGTCGCCGCGATGCTGACCGGTTCGCTCGGCATGCTGCCTTCGGCGTCGCTCGGCGACACGGATAGGAGCGGCAAGCGCAAGGCCCTCTACGAGCCGGTTCATGGGTCCGCGCCCGACATCGCCGGCAAGGGACTGGCGAATCCGATCGCGATGATCGGCTCTTTCGGCATGGCGCTGCGCTATTCTTTCGGGCTCCCGGACGCCGCCGATCGGCTGGAGGCGGCGATCGCCGACGTGCTCGCGGCTGGCCTGCGCACATCCGACATCGCCGCCGAGGGGTCCCGGGTCGTTTCGACGAAAGAGATGGGCGACGCGATAGTAGCCGCCCTGGCGACGAGCGGGCGGTAGGGCAAGATCCAACGCTTGGCGCCGTTCGGGGGCGACGCAAAAGCCGGAGAATAGGTGGCTATCAACGCGGCCGCCCTGGTGACGCACGCCAGGGACTTCTCTCGCCTCAATTCGTGGCTTACACAGGTTCGGATCATTTGTTGAAAATTACTTCGCCAAAGTCTTCTCATAGCCATTCCTCGCGTATTGCCGCCGACCAGGAAGGTTTGCGAAGTTTCGGCTTGCGCCAACGGGGTAGGCCGGCTTAAAGGTCGATTCCAGCGCTTGACGCCTTTGATCGAATTCGGATCGGCTCAACGTCAAGTCGTAACGCCCATTCGTGTTTGTTCAAGGCTTGGCCCGGGCCAGCTTCAGGCGCCGGTCCGGCAGCATCGACTTCTCCTCCCATCTTATGTAAGTATCCTTTACATGAGTTGGCGCAAAGACGAGCCCGGCGAGCGCGACGCGCCGCGCGGCTATCACCACGGCAATTTGCGCGAAGCGCTGATCCGCGCAGCGCTGGAACTGATCGCCAGCAAGGGGACGGCGGGATTTACTTTCGCGGAGGCCGCGCGCTTTGCCGGCGTCAGCCCGGCTGCGCCGTACCGACATTTTCGCGACCGGGACGAGTTGATGGCGAATGTGGCGCTGCGCGGCTTTGAGCAGTTCGCGGGGGCGTTAACGCTGGCCTGGGACGACGGACGCCCCGATGCATTCATTGCGTTGGACCGCCTCGGCAAAGCCTATCTCGATTTCGCCCGCGCACAGCCGGCGTTCTACTCGGCGATGTTCGAAGCCGGCGTTCCAGTCGGCGCCAATCCGGCGCTTCGGGAAGCGAGCGAACACGCCTTCGCCGTGCTGCGCGGCGCCGCCGACAAAGTCTGCGCCGCAATGCCTGCTGCCGGCCGCCCGCCGGCCTTGATGGTCGCGCTCCACATCTGGGCCGTGGCGCACGGCATTGCCTCGCTGTTTGGCCGGGGCGATGGCGCCCGTCGCGCGATGCCGATGTCGCCGGCGGAACTTCTGGAAGCGCACATGCTGGTCTACCTGCGAGGGCTGGGAGTCAAAGAGACGCGGGCATGAGCCGGTCATACTTGCAGACCATTTGACAATAGGGCTCTACCGGCAACCCATCGCAGCGATGGAAAAAAGAAATTCCGTGCACTGCAAAAAGCTCCTATGTTACCAAAAGCGACCGGGCGTAAATTGGATGCAGGACGACATGGCCGATTCCAGTCCAACGATGATTAAGAAATACGCGAACCGAAGGTTGTACAATACGGCCTCGAGCACCTATGTCACATTGGCGGACCTTGCAAAGATGGTGAAAAACGGCGAGGACTTCGTCGTGTTCGACGCCAAGACGAACGAGGACATCACTCGGTCCGTTCTCACGCAGATCATCTTCGAGCAAGAAGGAATCGAGGGCCAGTCGTTACTCCCAACAACTTTTTTACGACAATTGATCAGGTTTTACGGCGATAGTATGCAAGCGCTCGTGCCGAGTTACTTGGAGTTCTCCATTGACCGGTTTACCGGTGAAAAGCAGGCAATCACTGATGCGGCAAACCGGATGTTCAGCGGTGGCAGCTTTACCCCCGGTTCATTCAACGTATTACGAGAACTGACCCAACAAAATTTGACCGCCTTTCACCAAGCGCTCGGCATTTTCTCGCCGTTTTCACCGGCGCCGGCGGTCGCAGAGCAGCCGCCCGACGACGATAGCTCCGGTAAAGACATAGAGAAACTGCGAACTCAACTGTTGGAGATGCAAAAGCGGCTTGAGGTGTTGGCGAAGAAGAGTTAGAGCGGTTTTCGATCAAGCCGAGGCTCGCCGCCACGGCGCGCGAAGCGAAGCAAGCGTCCGGGAAGACGCTTACCAACTCGACCATGCCATTTCGAAAGCCGCTTTGTCTCGACGCCAAATCCGCTGTTTGCCGCTGTTACAAGCGGATCCGGCCCGGCCACGTGCTGCCGGGCAGCACCGGCGCCCGGGCCGAAGCTTCAGGCGTCACGCCGTAAGCAGCCACTCGTGCGCCGGGTCGTTATGGAACCGCCAGACGCGCTTCGGCCCCGCCATCACGTTCAGATAGTAGAGGTCGTAGCCGTGCGGCGCGCCGACCGGGTGATAGCCCTTCGGCACAAGCACGACGTCCCCGTCCTTGACCGTCAACGTCTCGTCGAGCGTACGATCGTCGGTATAGACGCGCTGAAAGGCGAAACCCTGCGGCGGGTTGAGGCGATGGTAGTAGGTCTCCTCGAGATAGGATTCGTCGGGCAGCGCGTCGCGGTCGTGCTTGTGCGGCGGGTAACTCGACCAGTTTCCGCCCGGAGTGATGACCTCGACGACCAGCAGGCTCTCGGCCTCGGCGTCCTCCGGCAACACATTGCGGATATGGCGCGCGTTGGAGCCTGAGCCGCGGGTCAGCGTGCCGACCTCGCTCGGCTCGATCACCCTCGCCTTCACGCGGCCCTCTGCGGGCGCCGAGCAGACCGCGATCTCGCAGTCGGTCGCGGCCTCGATCGTCGCCTTGCTGCGGGGCGGCAGATAGACTGACCAGGGCAGACCGTCGAACACGCTCGCCCGCTCGCCGATCATGCCCGAATCGAAGCCCTTGGCCATCACCCTCGTCTTGCCCGACAAGACGACCACGCAGATTTCCCTGTCGCCGGCCTCGACCTCGGTTTTCGCGTCCGCCTTCAGCGTGCGTGTCTCGAAGCCGACATAGCGCCAGCCCGCGCTTTCGGGCGTGATGCGATGCCCGACTCCATCGGCGAGCCTGGCCGGGTGAACAAGCAGTTTCGATTGCGCCATGGCGACCTCCTGGTGGTAATCAACGTCCGAGGCCCTGATCGCGGCCCTCTCCCGCATGCCGGAGAGCGGGCAAAACCCCCGGCTCGACCCTGCTTGATTGGGGGCCGGAAGCGCCAGATGGCCTGGACCTATTAACCCAGCCCCGCCTCCCTCAGGGCCGCGCGCAGATGCGCGACGCCTTTCTTGGCATAGGGCAGCGCGGGGGCCTTTTTCGGGTCCTGTTCGGCTTCGAGCACGACCCAGCCCGAATAGCCTTTCAGCGCTTGGAACACCTCCACGTAGTCGATCACGCCGTCGCCCGGCGCCGTGTAGACGCCGAGATCATTGCCCATGCCGAGGATGGAGTTGAGGAAGCTCCAATCGCCCGCGTTCGATTCGCGCATCTTGCCTTCGCGCACGTCCTTGCAATGCACGTGGCCGATGCGCTCGCGATAGACGCGCGCCAGCGTCGCCGGGTCCGAGCCGCCCCAGCGCGCGTGTCCCGTGTCGAGCAGCAGCCGCACCGGCGGTCTCGTATGGGCCATGAAGGCGTCGATGTCGCGCTCCGACTCTATGACCGTGCCCATGTGGTGATGGTAGCAGAGCCTGAGCCCCTCGCCGGCGAGCCGTTCGGCGAATTCCGTCATCTTGGCGCCAAAGCCCGCCCAGTCGGCCTTTGCAAGCCGCGGGCGCTCGGACAGCGGCCGCGAGCGGTCGCCGTGGATCGCGTTCGACGTCTCGGCGACGATGACGATATCGGCGCCGGCGCCCTGCGTCATGGCGATATGCGCCCTCGCCGCCTCGAACTCTTCACTGGCCGAGCGCCTGAGGAGCTCCGTCGAATACCAGCCGCCGACGAAGGTCATTCCGTATTCGGCGAGCTTGTCCTTCAACGCCGCGCCGTCGGAAGGCAGCTTGTGGCCCTTCTCCATGCCGACCACGCCCGCTTCCCTGGCCTCGGCGAGGCAGGTCTCGAGCGGCGTGTCGCCGCCGATCTCCCGCAGATCGTCGTTGCTCCAGCCGATCGGGTTGGCGCCGATGCGTATGCTCATCTCAGTCTCCGACGCGCTGGATTTCCCGCGCCTTCTCGTAATCCCGGCGGGCGGCCTTGACCTCCCCCCTGTCGGACACGGCGGGAACGGCGACGTCCCACCAGAAGCCGCCCGCGTCGGTCGATCTGATCGGATCGGTGTCGATGACGATCACCTGGGTGGTCGGGGCGGAGCGGGCCGCCTTGAACGCGGCCTCGAGTTCTGCGACTGATGCGACTTTGACCGCCTGCGCGCCCATCGAGCGCGCATGGGCGGCGAAATCGACCTTCGGCAGGACCTCGTGGCGGGCGTCCTTCAGGAGATTGTTGAACGGGGCGCCGCCGGTCGCCTTCTGCAGCCGGGTGATGCAGCCGAATCCGCCATTGTCGAGGACGACGATGATCAGCTTCGTTCCGAGCATCACCGAGGTCGCGATCTCGGAATTCAACATGAGATAGGAGCCGTCGCCGACCGTCACCACGATTTCGCGGTCCGGCAGCGCCATCT
Source organism: uncultured Alphaproteobacteria bacterium (assembly GCA_963823165.1). GTDB lineage: Bacteria > Pseudomonadota > Alphaproteobacteria > Rhizobiales > Beijerinckiaceae > Roseiarcus. Next base: position 327,736 of record CAWGKV010000044.1, read on the forward strand.
TGACCCCGATCGCGCCGGCGATTTCATAGCCCATGCAGGAATAGCCGTATTCGACGTGGTAGCCGAGCGGCGAGCCCGCCCGCCACAGCTTGTGCAATTCGCCCGGCAGCCCGCCCGCGGCGCAAACGACGACGTCGCTCTTGTCGCTCAAGCGCATCAGCGCGCCAAGCACTTCAGCGTCGGCCGGCAGTGGCGCGTTGGTCGGAGCCGTGTAGCGAGCCGCGGTCGCCTCCCAATCGGCCTTGGCCTTGGCGGCGGCGTCGGCCCACGCCCGCGGCGCCTTCCAGTCGCCGAGGGCTGCGTCGAGCGCGGTCAGCGCGACGCGCGCATCGCCGACGACCGGAACCGCCCGGTGTTTCGCCGCGTCGAACGGCTGGACGTTGATCCCGATGAATCGGCGGTCGGGGTTCTTGAAAAGGCCCCAAGAGCCGGTGGTGAAATCCGCAAAACGCGTGCCGACGCCGACGATCACGTCCGCTTCCGCCGCGAGAGCGTTGGCCGCGCCTGTGCCGGTGACGCCGATCGCCCCCGCCGCCAAGGGGTGGTCGGCGGGAGTCGCCGACTTGCCCGCCTGGGTCTCACCGACGGGAATGCCGTGGCGGACGCAGAAGTCCATCAGCTCCCTCTCGGCGCCGGAATAGAGCACGCCGCCGCCGCAGACGATGAGCGGTTTTTTGGCGCCGCCGAGCAGAGCGGCGGCGTCCCGCACCTCTTGCGGGTCGGGGGAGACCCGGCGCTGGCGATGCAAGCGCTCCTCGAAAAACGTCGCGGGGTAGTCGTACGCCTCTGTCTGCGCATCCTGGCAGAAGGCGAGCGTCACGGGACCGCACTCGGCCGGGTCGGTCAGGACGGCTATCGCCCGATTGAGCGCCGGCAGGATCTGTTCTGGCCGGACTATCCGGTCGAAATAGCGCGACACCGGCCGGAAACAGTCGTTGGCGCTGACCGTGCCGTCGCCGAACGCCTCCACCTGCTGCAGCACAGGATCGGGCTTGCGGTCGGCGAAGACGTCGCCCGGGATCAGCAGCACTGGAAGCCGGTTGACATGCGCGACCGCGGCCGCAGTGACCATATTGGTCGCGCCGGGGCCGATCGAGGTCGTACAGGCCATCATCCGCTTGCGCCGCGAGGCCTTGGCGAAAGCGATCGCCGCATGCGCCATCGCCTGCTCATTGTGGGCTCGGTAAGTCGGCAAAGCATCGCGTTCGGCGTAGAGCGCTTCACCGAAGCCCGCCACATTGCCGTGACCGAAAATGGCGAAAACTCCCTCGAAGAGGCGCTGTTTCTGGCCGTCGATCTCCACTTTCTGGGCGGCGAGGAAGCGCGCCATCGCCTGTGCAGCGGTCAATCGGATCGTTTTCATATTCGTCTACCTCGGACAGGACGCGCACGCGGCGCCCGGTTGTGCACGATGGCCTACCGTAGCGGGCCAGCATCATGCCCCTTCGTTGGACGCTCGCGCCACAGCGCGCACAGGCGCGAGAATGCGCCTGCCATGCGCTCGATCGCCTCGCCATCGTCGATGCGCCCGGCGAACCAGTCGACCGCCGGCTCGGCGAAAATTGTGCGGCCAACGGCGAAGCCTTTGACGACGCCGCAGTCTTGCGCGACCGCAAAGGCTTGCGCAAGGTCCTCCTCCGACGCTTCGAGACCTAGCAGGACGACGCCGCGACAAAATGGATCCGCGTCCCTGATCACAGCCTCAATCGCCTCCCATGCCGCGCGCGAAGGCTGGCCCTCGAGCTTCCACCAGTCCGGCTTAACCCCGATGCCGTAGAGCCGCTCGATAACGTGGGCGGTGGTGTTGTCCCCGACGGGTCCGTTCCTGCTTGCGATGATTTCGATCAAGAGCTCGCGGCCGAGCGTGCGGGCGGCGTCATACAGACGCAGAAGCTCGCGCTCCTGCCGCGACTTCATCTCGGGCGGGTCGTCGGGATGGTAGAAGCAGAGGCACTTGATCGTGTGGGCGATCGGCCACTCCTGAAGCTTGGCCCCAAGCGAACCCCCGAACTCGAAATCGAGCGGACGCGAGCCCGGCTCCTCGACCGGCCGCGCAATCCAGAAGCCATGATCCAAAGCGCGGAACAAGGCTTCGTGGCCGTACTTGCCATCGAGAAGCATCCCGTAGCCGGGCTGTCCCGCCGCCACTTTCGCCGCGGCCTCGACCGCAAGCAGCTTGAAGGCCGATATGCGCTCGCGCGGCGCCCCGGCGTCCTCCGCTATCCTCTCGAGTTGCGCGCGATGGTCGATGGCGAGCGCCATGATCGTCGGCGCTTCCGGCCGGCGGGTCGTCGCCCAATGAATGTGATTCAGCGTCTGGTCCCGTCGCAGGGCGCGATGGGGCGAGCCGTGTTCGAGAAACCGGCTGAGTTCGGCCCAGGTCGGATATTCGACCGAACACAGGAGACGCGACACCGCGAAAGCGCCACCCGCATTGGCAAAGGCGCAACAGGTCTCGAGCGGCTCGTCGCGGAGCCAGCCGCGCAGGAAGCCCGACATAAAGGCGTCGCCGGCGCCGAGAACGTTATAGACTTCGACGGGAAAGCCTGGACCCTTGATCCCCTCGTCCAGGCTTGCGGGTATGTCGCCCGGGAACACGACGCAGCCCATGGGGCCGCGCTTGAGCACCAGCGTCGCCGTGGTCGCCGCGCGCACGGCCCTGAGAGCCGCGAGCGGATCATCCGCGCCGCCGGCGATCATCATCTCTTCTTCGGTGCCGACGATGAGGTCGCATTGCGGCAGGATGGCGCTGAGGCTCCGCGTCACGCCGCCCGACTTGACATAGCGCTCCTCGCCCGCCCCGTGGCCGGCGAGCCCCCACAGGTTTGGACGAAAATCAATGTCAAATGCGATCCTGCGGCCTGCGGCGCGCGCGAGCCGCATCGCCTTCAGTTGCGCGGCGGCCGTGTTGGCGCGAGAAAAATGCGTGCCGCTGACCAGGATCGCCTTCGCGCTCTCGATGTAGGCCGGGTCGATGTCGCTTTCGTCGAGCGCGCCGTCGGCGCAATTGTCGCGATAGAAGATGAGCGGAAAGGTCTTCTCGTCCCGGACGCCCAGCAGCACGATCGACGTCAGGCGTGACGGATCGGTGTGGATTCCGGATACGTCCACCCCTTCGCGGGCGCATTGCTCGCGGACGAACCGGCCCATGTGCTCGTCGCCGACCCGGGTGATCAGGCCGCTCCTGAGTCCGAGGCGCGCCGCGCCGATCGCGATGTTGGTCGGGCAGCCTCCGACCGCCTTGGAGAAAGTCGCCATGTCCTCGAGACGCCCTCCAATCTGGACGCCATAGAGGTCGACGGAAGATCGGCCGATGGTGATGATGTCGAGACGGGGGTCGGACACCGAGGGCCTTCCGGTCAGGGCTCGATGGGCGCGTCGCCTGCGCCCACGACGTTCTGGTCGAAATCGATGTTGGCGCCGGTCATCAGGCCCGACTCCGGCGAAGCGAGATAGGCGCAGGCGCGCGCGACCTCCTTCGGGTCGACGAGTTGTCCGAAAGGCTTCGTCTTTGCCGCAGCCTCGAGCCAGCCGTCCTCCGCGCCGTGATAGGTCTTCATGATGCGGTCCTCGCCCGGCGTCGACATCCATCCGATGTTGAGGCCGTTGACTCGGATCCTGAACTTCACCAGCGAATGGGCTACATTGCGTGTCAGGGTGGCGAGCGCCCCCTTGGACGCGCAGTAGGCGGTGATGAACGCCTGGCCCCCATGAGCCGACATCGATTGGATGTTGACGATCGCGCCGGCGATCTTCTCCCGCCGCATGACGAGGGCCGCTTCCTGGATGAGGAAGAACGGCGCGCGCATGTTGACGTCGAAGATCTCGTTGTATCGTTCCTCGGTCGTGTTGAAGATGTCTCCCCGGTCGGTGAGCGCGGCGGCGTTGACCAGGACGTCGATCCGGCCGAACCGCCTGTCCGCCGCAGCGATGACTTTGCGGCAGTCGGCGACCTTGGCGAGATCCGCTTGGACGAAGACTGTCGGACATCCGGTCGCGGAAATTTCCTTCGCCACCCGCGCGCCGTTGTCGGCGTTGCGGCCGCAGATGACGAGGCCCTCGGCCCCGCGTTCGGCGAAAAGTCGCGCGATCGCCTCGCCGAGGCCCTGCGTGCCGCCGGTCACCACAGCGATCTTGCCGGCGAGATTGGCCGGGCCGCGATACACTTCGCGCGCGGCCTCAGACGCTGGATGGGCAGCCATGGGCTTTCTCTCCCTCTGGTCAATGGCGGGTGGACGAGCCACCGGCGCATAAATGAAACAAAAATTCTATTCCCAAGTCAATATGGAACGGATATTCTTTTTTTGAGGCTTACTCCTGGGAGAAAATCATGAAGTTCGGAATCGTCGGCGCCGGCCGGATCGGCAAGATTTACGGCGGCAACGTTGCCGCGAGGCGCGATTGCCAAGTGGCTTTTGTCGCCGACGCCGACCCTACCGCAGCCATGGCGCTCGCGGAGGCGACCGGCGCGAAAACGGCTTCGGTAGATGAGATTCTGGGTTCAAACCAGGTCGATGCGGTCGCCATCTGCTCCCCGACCGACACCCATGCCGACCTTATCGAGCGCGCGGCGCGCGCAAAGAAGGCGATATTTTGCGAGAAGCCGATCGACCTCGACGTCGAACGCATCCGCGCCTGCCTCGAAGTGGTCAAGCAAAACGACGCAACTTTGATGATCGGCTTCAATCGGCGATTTGACCCGAACTTCGCCTCGCTGCAGAAGCGCATCGCGGACGGCGCGATCGGCGCCCTCGAAATCGTCTCGATCACATCGCGCGATCCCTCGCCGCCCCCGGTGTCCTACATCGCTCGCTCGGGCGGCCTCTTCCGGGACATGATGATCCACGACTTCGACATGGCGCGGTTCATTCTGGCCGAAGATCCGGTCGCGGTCAGCGCCATGGGCTCGGCCCTCGTCGACACGGCGATCGGCGAGGCAGGAGATATCGACACCGCCGTTGTCATTATGGAGACGAAGTCGGGCAAGGTCGCGCAAATTTCCAATTCGCGCCGAGCGACCTACGGCTACGACCAGCGCGTGGAAGCGCACGGCGCGAAGGGTATGATCCACGCGGCCAATGTGAACGAAACCACGGTGGAGGTCGCGGACGCGCACGGCTTCGCCCGCGACAAGGTTCTGAACTTCTTTCTCGAGCGCTACGAGGCCGCCTACCGGAATGAGCTCAACGCGTTTGTCGAGGCCGTGAAGTCCGGGGCGGCGGCGAGCCCCAAAGGCGAGGACGGTCTCAGGGCCAATCTCCTGGCGGATGCTGCTTATCAGTCCTGGGAAAGAAAAAAACGAGTGTTTCTGGACTGATCCCCGTAGTTCAAACATAAGGCGTCGGTAATTTATACTTGCACGGCGCCGGCTAAGGCCCTATACGCGGCGCTTAGTCAACAGGAACGAGGCATGGTGCAGGTGCAGGAACGACGCCGGGCCTCGAACCGGGCGTCCGGCAGCACGCCGCGCCCCCCAGACCCCAACGGTCTTGTCGCACGCTTGGTCGAGGCGGTCGGGCGGCGTAGGATTATGTTGCGCCGCATCGGGCTGACGGCGAGTGTCTCGATCGTCGCCGTCTCTCTGACGGTGTTCCTTCGAACGCTTCTTCGCGTCGACCTCAACAAGTTCAAGGCTGCGATAGCGGCGACGGGCGGCGATCAAATCACGCTGGCTTTTGGATTCACCGCCCTGAGCTATCTGGCGCTTACGGGCTATGACGGTCTCGCGTTGAAACATCTCGGGATCAAAGTTCCCTATTGGCTCACCGCGCTCGCATCCTTCGCCAGCTATGCCGTTTCCTTCACGTTGGGCTTCCCTCTCGTGACGGGTGGGGCCGTCCGCTATTGGCTCTATGCGCCTGCCGGCCTGACGGCGGGGAAGATCGCCAGTCTCACCGTCGTCGCGGGCGTCACCTTCTGGCTCGGCATGGGTTTTATCGTCGGCGGCGGCTTCATATTCGCATCCGACGCCGTGGCCGAGATCGATCATTTCAACCCGCTAGCCAATCGCCTGATTGGGCTCAGCGCTATCGCCGGGTTGATCGTCTATCTCGGCTGGGTAGGCAGCATGCGTTGGCGGGGCGCGCCGATTTTCGGCAATTTCAGACTGCCGGGTCCCTTCCTCACCTTGGGGCAGATGGCGCTGGGCGTCATCGACGTCTGCTCGGCCTCGGCCGCGCTCTACGTCCTTCTGCCGAAGGGCTCGGCGATCGGCTATCCGACGTTCGCCACGCTCTATTCGTTCGCCGCCATGCTCGGCATCGCCAGCCACTCGCCCGGCGGCCTCGGCGTGTTCGAGGCGACCATTCTGCAGGGCGTGGGCGGCAACAGCGACGCGCTGCTCGCCTCCTTGCTGCTTTTCCGCGGGATATATTATGTCGCACCCTTCATTGGCGCGATGGCGCTTCTTGGCGGAGTCGAAGCGACTCGGCGCTGGCGATCGATCCGCGAAGCCATGTCGTCGCCGTCGGACGATGATTAGCGACTCCTGCGATGGAACATGCGGAAGCCGCTAAACTCGAGACCCTGATCCGTTCCCCGTTCGCCGCGAAACTCGTCGAGGCCATGCCTGAACCGGCCGTGATTATCGGGCCGGATGGGCGCGCGGCTGCGGCCAACCAGCCGGCGCTTGGTCTGTTGCCGGGGCTCAAGGTCGGCGAGCCGTTCGTCTTGGCCCTTCGCGCTCCCGATGTCGTGGACGCGCGGCGCCGTGTGATGGCGACGGGCGAGGTCGAACGGGTTCAATGGAGCGAGCGTGTGCCCGTCGAGCGATTGTTCGACGTCTGTATCGCCCCGCTCGCGACCGCCGACAACAAGGTGGTGGCGACCCTGCTCACGTTGCGCGATCTGACCGAACTCAGGCGGGCCGAACGCATGCGGGTCGATTTCATCGCCAACGCCAGCCACGAATTGCGCACGCCGCTCGCTTCGCTCCTCGGCTTCATCGAGACGCTGCAGGGCTCCGCCAGAGACGACGCCAAAGCGCGGGACCGGTTTCTCGCCATCATGCGCGAGCAAGGCCGGCGGATGGCCCGCCTGATCGAGGATCTACTCTCGCTTTCGCGCATAGAGCAGAAACAGCACGTTCGGCCGCAGACGCCAGTCGACCTCGCCCAGACTGCCCGCAGCGTCGTCGATGCGCTGACCCCGATGGCGGAGGACCTAGGAGTCGAGGTCCGCCTCAGCGCATCTGATCCGGTGCTCGTCACCGGCGATCGCGACGAGCTGCTCCGGGTGGCCGAAAATTTGATCGAGAACGCGATCAAATACGAAGTCAGGCCCGACGCCCAGAGCGCGGGCCATGTCGACGTGTCGGTCGGAACGACGGAGAAAGACGCGACCCTGACGGTGCGCGATTATGGGTACGGCATCGCGCCGGAACATCTCCCCCGCCTCACCGAACGCTTCTATCGCGTTGACGCCGCGCAGAGCCGCGCCCGGAACGGCACCGGCCTCGGCCTCGCGATCGTCAAGCACATCCTGACCCGGCATCGCGGGAAGCTGACAATCACAAGCCGCATCAGCCAAGGCTCAACCTTCGTCGCCAGCGTCCCATTGCATATTGTGAAAAAAAAATGAGGGCGCGCTTTGGCGGCGCGAAGAGAGTCGTCATGGGGGAGCGGATGAAGGCGCGCTGCGAGCGTCGCGTTCCGCTGTCCAAGCGCGCGCTGGCAATCGTCAAGCAACTTTCGGACGTGGGAAGCTCTGAATTCGTCATTCCCTGGCCAGAAGCCGGACAAGCCGCTGCAGCGTCCAATTACCGGCTCAAAAACTCCCGTACTTCGCCCAACGTCACCGTCCTTGGCGCAACGCCGTCAAAATAGACGAAGCGTAGACGCCGGCGCTGTGACACCATTTGCGCCGGCAGCGGATCGTACCGCATGGCGCCGCCGCCGAGATGCGGCGTCAGCGTTCCGATATCGGCAACGGCGTCCGTTTCCACCCGCAGCAGCACGAGCTTGTGGCCTTCGCCATCCACCGCTTCAAATGGAATGCGCGCCAGCCTTAAAAAGCTGGTCGGATCGCTGGTGGTGGAGAAACTCTCAACGAAGGCCTTTTCCACCAGGTCGAGATCGGGCTCGTGCTGAGGACGATCGTCGGGCGCATGGTCATCCGGCAGATGCGGCGTCTGCCATTGCGCCGCGCGCGGCGGAGGCGGCCGATTGTGTCCGGCTGCACCCCCGTGCGCGTGATGATGATCGTGATCGTGTCCCCAGTGTATGGTCGCCTCCCTCAATAGGCCACAGGCTTGTCAATCAGCGGTTTCTGGCTGCCAAGCTTGCCGTGCGCCACCAGCGAGCCGAGCGTCTCCACGACGACGCGCACGCCTAGCAGCGCGGTGATGTCGGAAGTGTCGTAAGGCGGCGAGACCTCCACCACTTCCAGCCCGCAGACGCCTTCCGCCGCCACCAGACCCAACAGCTTCAGGGCCTCGCGGGGCAGGAAGCCGCCTGGCTCCGGCCAGCCGGTGCCCGGAACGAAGCCGCAATCGACGGAGTCGATGTCGAATGAGATATAAACCGCGTCGGCGTCCTTCCAGGCAAGCTCAAGCGCGATCTCGGCGGTCTTCTCCAGGCCGAGCTTCTCGATGTCGTCGATGGTGAGCACATTGGTGTCGCGCTTGCGCGCCTCCTGCACGCCGGAGCGCGGGACCTGCCAGCCGCCGATGCCGAGCTGCACCAAGTTGGTCGCCGAGACGTTGGGCAGGTTGGTCGCCCAGTACCAGGGCGTGGTGTGCATGCGCTCGTCGAGATCCTTCTCCTGGATGTCGATGTGGCGATCGAAATGCACGATGCCAATGCGCTTCGAGGTGCACTGCGCGATGCCGCGTACACAAGGAAAGCCGATCGAGTGATCGCCGCCGAGCATCAGCGGCAACGCGCCGGACGAGAACACATGCGCCACGCCGCGGCTGATCTGGTCGAAGCTCTTCTCCAGATTGGCGGGGATGGTGAACACGTCGCCGGCGTCGCACAGCGTCATCTGTTCTCGCAGATCGACGCCGAGCTCGTAGTTGTAAGGCGTGTAGAGCGCCGAGACGCGACGAATGCCTTGCGGTCCGAAGCGCGTGCCCGGCCGGTAGGTCGTGCCTGAGTCGAAGGGAACGCCGATCACCGCGGCGTCGTATTTGGCGACGTCGCGCACATTCTCCACATAGGGCGCCTTGAGGAAGGTGTTGATGCCGGCGAAATGCGGCAACTCGCCGCGCGCAAAGGTCGGGATCGACTTGTCGGTGAGGCATTCGGCGCCGGGCAGCCCCATGTCGAGCGCCCATTGTTGCTCCTTGCGCCACTGGCCTGCCGACAATTTGCCTTCGGCGTCGAGCGCCTTCCAGCCTTGCGTCGCCATGCGGTCGAAATCGGGATGATGCCGGCGCACGCGCTCGCGCAGTGGAATGAGCCCTGCCTTGCGCGAAGCGCGTGTGAAGAGATCGCGCATCAGGATGCCCCCATCGTTTGTTGTTTACCTAAAAGGGAAGGATGCAGTTGCGGAATCAATGCGGCGGAAAGATGCATTTTGCCGGAAATGACGACGGCGAAGGCCGACACCGCCTCCTGCGGCCTCTGCAAAGCATATCGGTACAAAAGTTCCGGGCCGCAGCATGGCTAATCGACATTGTCGGAAACATCGGTCAAGCGGGCGACCATCGGATAAGTGTCGGTCTCCTCGTCGTCATGCGCCGCGCCCTGATGGATCAATTGCTCGAGCCGCGCCTTGGTGGCGAGGAATTCCGGCGATATGAATTGCGCGGGGCTACGCGGGTGCGGCGCCGGCACCTCGATAAGCTCCTGCACCTCGCCGGGATGCGCGGACAGTACGAGGATGCGGTCGGCGAGGAAGATCGCCTCGTCGAGATCGTGGGTGATGAAGACGATCGTGATGTCGATCTTACGCCAGATTTCCAACAGATGCGCCTGCATGCGCGAGCGCGTCTGCGCGTCGAGCGCGCCGAACGGTTCGTCCATCAACAGAATGCGCGGCTGATTGGCGAGCGCCCGCACGATCGCCACCCGCTGCTTCATGCCGCCGGATAATTGGTGCGGATAGCAGTCGGCGAACTTCTCCAAGCCGATTAGCTGCAGCCATTGCAGCGCCCGCCGCTCCGCCTCGTCGCGGCCATAGCCATTAACCTCGGGACCGAACATCACGTTCTTCTTCACAGTGAGCCAGGGAAACAGCGTATAGCCCTGAAACACCATGCCGCGGTCGCTGCCCGGATCGGTCACCGGCCGGCCCAAGAGCAGCACCTCGCCGTCGGTGTGCTCCTCCAGTCCGGCCAGAATGCGCGCCAGCGTGGACTTGCCGCAGCCGGAAGGGCCGACCACGCAAAGAAACTCGCGCCGGTGGGTCTGGAAGCTGATGTTGCTCAGCGCCAATGTCTCACGCTTTCCCGTAGTAAAGACCTTGCTGAGATTGTCGACCTGGAGGATGACCTCACGCGCCTTCAGCCGAGCGAACCGCTCGCGCACCGCGCTCGACTGGTCGAGATAGGAAGGCAGCGCGCCCGGGGCGACGAATTTGTTCATGGCGTCACGCGGTCTTGGCGAGCGACCGCTCCCACGGGAACAGCCGCCGGCCTATCAGCGCCAGCGCCATATCCGTGCCGAGCCCGATGAAGCCGATCATCATGATCGCCGCATAGACATTGGCGAAATGCTGGTAGCGCGCCTGCTGGGTGATGAACCAGGTGATGCCGGTGGTGGCGCCGATCAGCTCGGCGACGATGAGATAGGTCCAGGCCCAGCCGAGCAGGATGCGTTGATCGCGATAGAGATCGGGCAATATGCCGGGAATAACCACGCGCGTGAGCAGTTTCAGCTTCTTGGTGCCGAGCGTAAGCGCCGCTTCCACCAGCGCCGCGTCGAGTTTGCGCGTGGTGTTCGCGATGATCAGCACCTGCTGGAAGAAGGTGCCGATGACGATGATGGTGATCTTCGGCCCGTCATAGATGCCGAGGATGGCGACCGCGAGCGCGCCGAACGCTGGGGCAGGCAGGTATCGAAAGAATTCGATGAACGGCTCGCTCAGCCGTGCGACGCCGGCATAGGCGCCGCACAAGACGCCGAGCGGCGCCCCGAGCGCCGAGGAGATGATGAAGCCCCAGAAGATCACCTGGATGCTGTGCCACAAGCTCTGGTGCAGCCAGGGGCTGTCCTTGGTCGGCGGCGGCGTGATGAAGGCGGTGTAGAGCGCCTCGGCGACCTCGTGCGGCGCCGGCAGGTAGATCGGATTGCACGGCACGCCTTCGGGCGGGTCCTTTTGCTCGCTCTTGGCCTGCGCCACCTCGTCGGCGAAGGCCTTCCTGTTCATGCGCATGCCGGCTTGCAGATAGTCGGCCGACCCCGGATCGGTGATGAGCATCTGAGGATGCCATACGGCCGGGACGTAGCTCACAACGCTCCAGAGCACGATCGGCAGGACGAAGGACAGCGCGCCGAGGGTGAGCCGCGCGCGCTGCGACAGCGGACGCAGGACCTGGAACCATCCTTTCCGCTTCGTCCTGACCGGCTTTCTTACGGCCTTCGATCCGCTCTCAAAGATCGACCCATCCGCAACTGCCATGGTGACCTCTATCCTCCTTGTTCGGAGCGAGGGCGAGCTCTGTCGCTTACCTTGTTCCTCCCCCGGAGCGGCAGGAACAAAGTTGGGCCAATTGCCTGCGCACGCGGCTATTTCGCTGCGTCGGTGAACGACGGATCGATGTAGCTCTCGACGTCCTGATGCGTCTTGTAGACGGCATTGGCCACGTTGAAGTCGTCGGCGATGTGGGAGGAGCCGTAGAGCGAGTTGAGCCCGGGGCTGTTCTTGAACACCTCCTTGCCTTCGGCCACGTCGATCAAATGCGTGCCCTTCAGCAGCGGTTTGTAAGTCGCGGGCGTCAGCCCTACGCGCGCGGACATGATCTTGAGCGCGTCGGGTTGCGTCTTGGGATCGTTGATGTAGTGCACCACCCTGTCCCAGACATTGATCAGCTTGATCCACTCCGCCTTGTTGGCGGCGAGCTTGGTCGGGCTAACGGCGAGCACGTCGTAGATCAGGCCGGGCGCCTGCGCCGAAGTAAACACTGGCCGCGAGCCGGGCAGAGCCTTCATCGCCTGTCCCGACACCGGCTGCCAAGCGCCGATAGCGTCGACCTGGCCAGAGGCGAGCACCTGCGGCGTTTCATTGGTCTTGGTATTGACCAGCGTGACGTCCTTCTGGCTCATGTCATTCTTTTTCAGGCCCTCGAGCAGCAGGAGATGCTCGACCAAGCCGATCTCGATGCCGATCTTCTTGCCCTTGAGTTCCTCCAGGCTCTTGATGCCGGGCTTGGCCACGATCATGTCATTGCCGTCGGAATAGTCGGTGAGCATGATCATGACGCCCTTGCCGCCTCCGGCGCCGGTGACCAGCGTATCGCCATTGGTCATCAGGTCGGCGTCAATCTTGCCGGCGGCGAAAGCATCCATCGAGGCAGAATAGTCGAACCACTGGAAATTGACGTCGAGGCCGGCTTCCTTAAGCCAGCCCTTGTCGATAGCAACCTGCCAGGCGACCCAGCCAGGCCAATCGCTGTATCCGATCGTTAGGGACGCGGCCGCAGCGGGCCGGATGCCGATCAGGGCGAAGGCCATGAGGCCTAAGATGAAACCGATGCTACCTCTGCGATACACCGCAGGCTCCCTGGTTGAGTCTTACGAATTCCCCAAAACGGCTCATTGGAAAGCAAGCGACGTGCCATTCGCGCCAGTTGCCGATTTTTTGCAAAGAGCGGCCTCCTAGGCATTATTCACGCCGCTTGAGTCATGCATCGCCCGAAAAGAAAGCAGCGCACCGGGTTAAAAGCCTATTTTCCGAACACCGCGTCGGGGCGATACCTGTACGTCGCCCAGGTCGTGACTCAGTTATCGTGAGCGTTTGACGCGATGGTCGCCGCGCTGCGGGACCCGCTTAGTGCGGATTCCGATCAATCCGAGACCACGCCGTCATTGCGAGCGAAGCGAAGCAATCCAGAGCCGCTGCACAGCGGCTGGATTGCTTCGTCGCTTCGCTCCTCGCAATGACGATCCAATATGATCGGAAAGCGCTCTAGCTCGATCGCGGGCATATTTCGGATCGCGCGCGCCCGCTTCTCCGCCGCGAATGGTCCGCAGCGGAGTACGAGGTGCATTTCAATTCGGCGAGGAGGGCGATCACGTGAGATCGCCGGACGCTGCTCGTCATCGAATCGATGCAGACGGAGATATCGGTCCCCGCGACCGCGCGCGGCATCGTCTATCCGGCCCAGGTGCGTGTCATCCGCCGACCACCCGGGCTGACGCCGCGGCGCGCGCAATTCTGCTACGCGCGCTCAGGAGCCCTTCCGCACATCTACCCGCGCCTGCTCCTTGACGGCGCCGACGAACAGCTTGAGCAGGGTTCGTTGCGCGTCGCTCGTGCGATAGGCGACGAAGTGCTGGGAGAGGAACTGATAGGTCTGCGGCCGCAGAACACGCATGAGCCCGCGGGAGACATATTCGTCGCCCATGTGCCGTGGCAGGAAGCCAATGAAGCGCCCGGAGAGGATCAACATCGCCTGGGCCTCCATTTGCATCACGCTCGCGTTCGCCCGCGGATGGTTCACCCGATAGAGGTCCTCGAGGTGGCGATACGCGCGGACGGAGAAGAGCGATTGTCCGATCGCCGCGGCGTCGAGCTTCTGCTCCGGAAGATCGAAGAGGCTGTGCCCTCGGCCGCAGTAGAGAGCGTTCGGCTCGCGATAGATCGGCACGTAGGTGACGCCGGGCCCCTGCTGGGCAAAAGGCCCGATCACCACGTCTCGCTGGCCTTCCGCGACGCCGAGCTCGAGATCATTCGGCGTGCCGAGCCGCAGGTCGAAGTACGCCTGGGGAGCGACCTCCATCGTCCGGCGGATCGCTCCCTGCAAGCCGAGGCGGTCGCTGGTGATCACGCCGTCCACGATGCCGATCTTCAGCGTGCCGACGAGTTGGCCGCTGGATCGTCCTATGCGTCCATGAAAACCGTCGATGTCGGAAAACAACTGGCGGGCGGCCGACAACGTCGCTTCGCCGAACGGCGTCAGCCGGAAGCCCCTTCGGCCGCGCACGCACAGCGGCGCGCCCAATCGCTGCTCCAGGTTCCCGATATGCGTGCTCAGGGTCGACTGGGAGAGATTCAGCGCGATTTGCGCGGTGGCGAAGCTGCCGGCCTCCGCCAGCGTCACGAAAACGCGCAGAAGACGCAGATCGATGTTGTCGAGTCGCCGCATGGCTTCTTCCCGGGTCTCATCACATTGATGGCGTTCGATGTAATCTTTGAAAAATTTTTATATTCGTCAACGTGAAACTGGCGCATGGTCCAGACCGGCCGCCGCACCGGGAAGGACCCATGATGAACAGGATCACCGCCGCCTTAGCCTTGGGCTCGCTGCTCACATTGACCGCCGGCTCGGCGGCGCGAGCCGCGGACGCCTCGAACGACACGATCAGGATCCTCTGCCCGACCTGGTCGGGCTATGCGCCCATCTTCGTCGCCGACGACCTCGGTTACTTCAAGCAGCTCGGAATCAAGGTCGAGCTCAAGTTCGACGACGATCGCTCCGACGTCCTGGCGGCGATGGCGCGCAAGGACATTGAGATGCAGTTGCGCACAGTCGGCGAGTATCAGGGCCGTCCGCGCGATCCCTCGACGCCGGGCGTGATCATTGGCACTATCGACGAGAGCCTGGGCGGGGACGGCGTCGTCGCCGACGGCGATATCAAGTCCGTCGCCGATCTCAAGGGAAAGATCGTCGCCTCCGAACCGAACATTCCCGGGCGCCTGCTGCTCCAGCTCGAGCTGCACAAGAAAAACATGACGCTCGCCGACCTGCAGCTGAAACAGATCGCGACGGCCGACAGCGTCGCCATATTCGCCGATCCGTCGGTCGCCGCGGTGGTCAGCTACCAGCCTTATCTGAGCCAGGCGCTCAAGGTGGACGCCGCGCGTCATCCCGTCGAGATCGTGTCCTCCGCGCAGTACCCTGGCTACATCGTCGATGTGATCATCGTTCGCCAGGACGACCTCAAGAGCAATCCGGAGAAGTATCGAAAGTTCCTGATCGGCATCTACAAGGCGATCGACTTCTTCCACAAGGACAAGGCCCAGTTCGTCAAACTCGCCGCTCCGCACTTCCAGCTCACGCCGGCCGATTTCGAAGCCAGCATCGACGGCAGCCTGGAATACACGAGCTTCGAGGACACCGCGAAGCAGATGGGCGCACCAGGCAAGCCCGGGACGCTCCATGACGTCTTCCCGATCGTCATGGGCCTCAATCTCGAGAACGGCGCGGCCGACCATAAGCTTTCGGCGGCGCAGTCGATCGACAGCAGCGTGATCGCGACCATCTCCGCCAAGGACGTGCAGTGAGCGACGCGCTAGTGAACGGCCTCGACGGGCCGGGCGCCGCACCTTCGTCGGCGCGGCGACCAGAATCGGTCCCTGTGAACGCCGCGATCGGGACGGCGCCGGCGCGGCGGTCGGCTGCGTCGAGTCTGATCAAATTCCGCGAACCGATCTCGCGTCGTGCGGCCGTCGCCGCGGGCGTCGCCGCCGCGGCGGCCGTGGTCGGGATCTGGGCGGCCGCGGCGCCGCTGGGATGGATCTCGCCGGTCTTTTTGCCGTCGCCGCTGACCGTCGCGCAGACGCTGTGGCGGATGACCGTCTCCGGCGACCTGATCGTCAATTCCGGCATTTCGATCGCCCGCGTTTGGGCCGCCTTCCTGCTCTCCGCTGTGATTGCGATCCCGCTGGGAATCCTCATGAGCAGCTACCGCCTGATCGGCGCGGCGTTCGAGCCCTTGATCGATTTCATCCGCTACCTGCCGGTGCCCGCGCTCGTGCCGCTTTCCATCATCTGGTTCGGCGTCGGCGAAGAAACGAAGATCTTCCTTCTCTGGCTCGGCACCTTCTTCCAGCTCGTTCTGCTTGTGGCCGAGGACATGAAGCGGGTGCCGCACGAATATTTCGAGACCGCCTACACGCTCGGCGCCACGCCGCGGCAGGCGCTCGTCTCGGTGGCGTTCCGCGCCATGCTGCCCTCCACCCTCGACAATCTCCGCATCGCGCTCGGCTGGTGCTGGACCTATGTCATCATCGCCGAGATCGTCGCCTCGGACAGCGGGCTCGGCTTCGTCATCTGGTCCTCACGCCGCTACATGCAGACCGCGCAAGTCATGGCCGGCGTCGTCACGATCGGTATCATCGGCCTGCTCACCGACCAGGCGATCCGCGCTCTCCATCGCGCCCTGTTCAGGTACCTCTGAGCCATGATCGACCGTACGCCCTATCTTCAGTTCGAAGCGGTCACCAAAGTGTTTGGCAAGCTGGACGTCGTCGCCCCCGCCTTCAATCTCACAATTCCGCGCGGTCAGTTCGTCGCCTTCCTCGGCCCTTCCGGCTGCGGCAAGACCACGCTGATGCGCATGGCGGGCGGACTCGACGAGCCTAGCTCTGGCGCGATCCGGCTCAACGGCGCGCCGATCGGCGGCCCCGACCGGCGACGCGGCATGGTGTTCCAGGCATACTCGTCCTTCCCTTGGCTCACCGTGCGCGGAAACGTCGAGTTCGGCATGAGGTTCCGTTCGGACCTGAAGCCAGCGGAAAAGCGCGCGCGGGCCGTGCACTATCTGCGCCTGGTCGGTCTGGCGGATTTTGCGGATGCTTATCCCAACCGTGTTTCTGGAGGCATGCGTCAGCGCGTGGCCATCGCCCGCACGCTTGCCGCAGGATCGGAAATCCTGTTGATGGACGAACCGTTCGGAGCGCTCGATGCGCAGCTGCGCGAGGAGTTGCAGGTCGAGCTGAGGCGAATTCAATCGGAAGACACGAAGACGATCATCTTCGTCACCCACGACGTCGAGGAAGCGATCTTTCTCGCCGACCGTGTCGTCGTATTCACCCCACGGCCCGCACGGGTGGCCGCCGATATCGACGTCGCCGCCAGGCTCGGCGCAACGCGCGATCTCGCGATCCGGGACAGCGACGAGTTCTTCCATCTGCGGACCGAAGTGCTCCACATGCTCCGCACGCGCAGGCCCCAGGCGGCATGATCGTTCCGTCCTTCACCGGCAAGCGCGTGCTCGTCACCGGCGCGAGCCGGGGCATCGGCCTCGGCGTCGCGCGGGCGTTCGCCGATTGCGGCGCCGAGCTTGTCCTGCTGGCGGACGATGACGCCGTTTTCGGCGCCGCGCGCGATCTCGGCGCGGTCGGCGTTGTCGCCGACATCACGGAACCGGCCGCGCTCGACGCCGCCTTCGCTGGACTCGGCGCGCTCGACGCGCTCGTGAACAACGCCGGCTTCGAGGCGATGACGCCGCTCGACGATCCTGCGCCGGAGACCGAAGCGGTGTTCCGCCGGGTGATCGAGGTCAATGTGATCGGCGCCGATCTGGTCACCCGGCGCGCGCTTCCCCTTCTCCGTCGGGGCGGCGCAATCGTCAACACCGCCTCGATCTGGGGCCGCGTGGCCGAACCTTTGTTCGGCGCCTATGTCGCCTCGAAGCACGCGGTCATCGGCCTGACCAAAACCTGGGCGCGCGAGCTCGGGCCGCGTGGAATCCGCGTCAACGCCGTCGCCCCCGGCTGGGTGCGCACCGAGGCGTCGCTTCGCTCGCTCGGCCTGATGGCTGCGCGAGCCGGTCGGCTGGAGGCCGCGCTGCTCGAGGACCATCCTCAACGCCCAGGCCCTGCCGGGGTTGATGGAGCCCGAGGACGTCGCAGCGGCCTATGTGTTTCTCGCCTCCCCGCTCGCTGCGAACGTCACCGGCCAGACGCTTGGCGTCGATCGGGGCGAGACTCCGTGGTGATGGAGCAAACGCGGTCATGAACGCCCTCGAAGGCCGTCGCGCCCTGATCACCGGCGCAGCGTCAGGCATCGGCGCCGCGACGGCGCTCGCCTTCCTCGACGCCGGCGCCCGCGTCGTCGGGATCGATCATGCGCCCGCGTCGCCCCCGCTGCGTTGCCTCTTCGCTGACCTCGCCGACGAGCACGCGGCCGATGACGCCGTCGAGCGCGCCGCCGCCGAGCTCGGCGGACTCGACGTCGTGGTGAATTGCGCCGGGGTCGAGATCGACTCGCCGCTCGCCACGATCGACATGGCGGCCTTCGACCGCATGCTCGCGGTCAACCTGCGCGCGCCGATCGTCGTCGCGCGCGCGGCGCTCCGGCATCTTCGCCCCGGAGCGTCGATCATCAACATCGCCTCGGAGCTCGCCTATCTCGGACGCGCCAATGCGTCCGGCTATTGCGCGACCAAAGGCGCCCTGCTGTCGCTCACGCGCTCCTGGGCGCGCGAGCTCGCGCCGGACATAAGGGTGAACGCCGTAGCGCCTGGGCCGATCGACACGCCCTTGCTAGCCTTCGATCGGATGGACCCGGTCCTACGCGCCACCGAGATCAGCAATCCGCTCGGCCGGATCGGTCGGCCCGACGAGGTTGCCGGCGCGATCTTGTTCCTGGCCTCGCCGGCCGCCTCTTTCATTACCGGGCAATGCATCGGCGTCGACGGCGGCGCTACGATGCGCTGAAACCAACACGAGGAAGCGATGGTCGATACTGTCTTCATGGCCGAGTTGAGTTGGCCCGTTTTCGCGGAAAGGATCGCCAACAATCCGCCGGTCTTCCTGCCGATCGGCGCGACGGAGCAGCATGGGCCGCACTTGCCGCTCAATGTCGACGTGGTTCTTCCGACCGGCGTTGCCGAGCGCGTCGCCCGAGAAGTCGGAGGATTGGTCGCGCCGACGATACCCTATGGATACAAATCGCAGCCGCGCTCCGGCGGCGGCGAGCACTATCCCGGCACGATCGGCCTCGACGCGCACACGTTGAGCCTCGTCGTGCGCGACGTCGTCTGCCGGCTCGCCCATCACGGCGCGCGCCGAATGGTGCTGGTGAACGGCCATTTTGAGAACGCCTGGCCAGTCGTCGAGGGGCTCGATCTCGCCCTGCGCGAGCTGCGACGCGACGGCATTGGCGATGTGGTTGCGCTTCGGCTGGAATACTGGGATTTTGTCGACCGCGAGACGCTCGACAAGGTGTTTCCGGAAGGATTCCCCGGCGTCGAACTCGAGCATGCCAGCCGGCTCGAAACCTCGCTCATGCTGCTGCTTCGCCCCGATCTCGTCGCCATGGAGAAGGCGCCGGACGACGGTCCGGCGCGCTTCCCGACCTACGATCGCTGGCCGTTGCGCCCCGGCGTCGTTCCGGCCTCCGGCGTGCTGGCGCGAGCGCAGGGCGCAACCGCCGAGAAGGGTGGCTGGCTCATGGCGGACCATGTCCGCCTGATCACCACCGCTCTTATGCGGGAGTTCGAGATTTGACCTTGCACGCCGCCCTGAGCCAGCCTGTCGACGCCGCGCTGGTGCCGCGCTTCGCAGGCGTCGCGAGCTTCATGCGTCTTCCGGTGGTCCCCAGCGCCGCAGGGCTCGACGTGGCCTTCGCGGGCGTCCCCTACGATGGAGGTACGACCAACCGTCCCGGGGCGCGTCACGGACCACGCGAGATTCGCACGCAGTCCGCTCTGATGCGGCGCATCAACGCCAACGGCGTCGCGCCCTATCAGAGCCTTCGCGTCGCAGACGTCGGCGACTGCACGGTCAACCCGTTCGACATTCAGCACGCCCTCGGCCAGATCGAAGCGTTCTTCTCCGACATTCGCGCAAATGGCGCGATCCCGATCGCGGCCGGCGGCGATCACCTCATCAGCCTGCCAATTCTTCGCGCGCTGGGTAAGGGACGTCCGCTCGGGTTGATCCATTTCGACAGCCACTCCGATACCGGCAATTCCTACTTCGGCGACAACCGCTACACCCACGGCACGCCCTTCCGTAGGGCCGTGGAGGAGGGGCTCATTGATCCGAGCCGCGTCGTGCAGATCGGCATACGCGGCTCGATCTACGATCCGGCGGACTTCGACTTCGCGCGCGCAGCGGGGTTCCGCATCATCACGATAGACGAGGCTGTCGATCTTGGAGCGGCCGGCGTGGTTGGCGAGGCGCGGAAAGTCGCGGGCGCCGGGCCGGTCTATGTCTCCTTTGACATCGACAGCCTCGACCCGTCGATGGCGCCCGGCACCGGCACGCCGGAAGTCGGCGGGTTCACCACGCGGGAGGCCCAGCGCATGCTGCGGGGCCTGACGGCACTCGACATCGTCGGCGCCGACGTCGTCGAGGTTTCGCCGCCCTTCGACGTCGGCGGCGTCACCGCTCTCGCCGCCGCGACGATGATGTTCGAGCTGCTCTGTGCTGTCGCGGGAGGATCATCGCGATGAGCCACGCCTATGAAAAAGGCCGGCTCGATCTTCCCTTCGTCGGCATCTGCAGCTTCGGGAAGTATCCGATCCAGACCGATTGGTCGGCGATCGACGCCGATGTCGCCGTGCTCGGCGCGCCCTTCGACGCCGGCTCCCAATGGCGGGCCGGCGCCCGATTCGGCCCAAGGGCGATCCGAGAAGCCTCGACCCTGTTCGCCTTCGGCCATGCCGGCGCCTACGACCACGAAGACGACATCGTCTATCTCGACGGCCCGGGCTGCCGGATCGTGGATATCGGCGACGCGGACATCGTTCACACGGACACGATCCGCAGTCACGCCAATATCGAGGCCGGCGTACGCGCGATCCTGGCGGCCGGCGCGCTTCCCGTCGTTCTGGGAGGCGATCACTCGGTCAACATTCCTTGCATCCGCGCCTTCGCGAGCGAACCGCCCGTTCACCTCGTGCAAATCGACGCCCATCTCGATTTCGTCGACGAGCGCCATGGCGTCCGTTACGGGCACGGCAATCCCATGCGGCGCGCGGCAGAGCAGAGCCATGTGAGCGGCCTGAGCCAGATCGGCATCCGCAACGTGTCGTCGACGGCTCGCGAAGGCTACGAGCAAGCACGCCGCTTCGGCTCCGACATCATCAGCGTGCGCGAGGCGCGCCGGCTCGGGGGGCAGGCGCTGCTTGACAGGATTCCGGAAGGCGCGCGTTACTACGTCACGATTGATATTGACGGCTTCGACCCATCGATCGCGCCGGGCACCGGAACTCCTAGCCACGGCGGATTTTTGTACTACGAGATTCTTGAACTCCTCGCCGGTCTCGCACGACGGGGCTTGATCGTCGGAGTCGATCTCGTAGAGGTGTCGCCCGGCTACGATATCTCGGGAATTACGTCGATTCTCGCCGCTCAGCTCCTGCTCAATCTCATTGGGCGCGTGCTCCACGCTCGCATGGGGAGGCACGGAGCCAAGTAGACGAGATGGCGGCGCTGGAAAAGCATAAGGCGCGGCTGGAAAAGCATAAGGCGCGGCTCGTCAAATTGACCGGCGATCGGGTCGAAGAGCCGCCGACGCTGCATCCCGCTCTCGCCGAGGTCTACCGGCGCAAGGTCGAGAAGCTGACGCAGGCGCTGAACAAGGAGGAACAGCGGTCGGAAGCGGCGGAGATGCTGCGCTCGATGATCCAGAGGATTCGGCTCGTGCCGGAGGACGGGCAGCTGACGATCGAACTGGTCGGCGAGCTGGCGGGGGTTCTGGCGTTGACCAACGAAAAGACCCCCCGGCTTGTTGGGCCGGGGGGTCGACGATTAATGCTGGTTGCGGGGGCAGGATTTGAACCTGCGGCCTTCAGGTTATGAGCCTGACGAGCTACCGGGCTGCTCCACCCCGCGTCAGCGGATGACGGAGGACGGACGACAGAGGACGGATGAACGTCTCCTGTCCGACTTCCGTCTTCCGGAAGGCGGTCTGAAGAGGAAGCGGCGCGACGATTTGGAACGGTTCATCCGTCCTCTGTTGTCTGGCGTCTGGTGTCCGATTTCCGCTCTTTGCAGGCCTGGCGACGACCTACTCTCCCATGTCTTGAGACAGAGTACCATCGGCGCTAAGGCGTTTGACGGCCGAGTTCGGGATGGGATCGGGTCTGATCGCCTTGCAAGGGCCACCAGGCCGGCAAAGAACGGATTCGGTGATCGGTTGTCAGCGATCGGTGACCGGAAGACTCGACGTCGTCCAGACCCGATCGCTGACGATCGACCACAGAATGAAGCAAAACTGGGATTCGGTGATCGGTTTGCGGCGACCGTGATCGGAAGGAGATGGTCTTCCGATCGCCGGTCACCGAGGACCGATCACTGATGTCGCGCCTTGGCGACGAGAGCAATCAAGTCGGACGAGCGATTAGTACCGGTCAGCTCACGCGTTGCCGCGCTTCCACATCCGGCCTATCGACGTGGTGGTCTTCCACGGCTCTTCAGGGAGAACTTGTTTTGAGGCTGGTTTCCCGCTTAGATGCCTTCAGCGGTTATCCATTCCGTATATAGCTACCCTGCACTGCGGCTGGCGCCACAACAGGTCCACCAGAGATACGTTCACCCCGGTCCTCTCGTACTAGGGGCAAATCCTCTCAATTCTCCGACACCCACGGCAGATAGGGACCAAACTGTCTCACGACGTTTTGAACCCAGCTCACGTACCACTTTAATCGGCGAACAGCCGAACCCTTGGGACCTTCTCCAGCCCCAGGATGTGATGAGCCGACATCGAGGTGCCAAACACTCCCGTCGATATGGACTCTTGGGGAGTATCAGCCTGTTATCCCCGGCGTACCTTTTATCCGTTGAGCGATGGCCCACCCACGCGGGACCACCGGATCACTATGACCGACTTTCGTCTCTGCTCGACTTGTTGGTCTCGCAGTCAGGCTGGCTTATGCCATTGCACTCGACGACCGATTTCCGACCGGTCTGAGCCAACCATTGCGCGCCTCCGTTACGATTTGGGAGGCGACCGCCCCAGTCAAACTACCCGCCATGCGTTGTCCCGGCTGCCGATGAGGCAGCCCGGTTAGACATCCATGAAGTCAAGGGTGGTATTTCAAGGGTGGCTCCACCAGAGCTGGCGCCCCGGCTTCCAAGCCTACCACCTATCCTACACATGACTTAACGAATGCCAACGCAAAGTTATAGTAAAGGTGCACGGGGTCTTTCCGTCTGACCGCAGGTACCCCGCATCTTCACGGGGACTTCAATTTCACTGAGCTGACGTTGGAGACAGCGGGGAAGTCATTACGCCATTCGTGCAGGTCGGAACTTACCCGACAAGGAATTTCGCTACCTTAGGACCGTTATAGTTACGGCCGCCGTTTACCGGGGCTTCAATTCAAGGCTTGCACCTCTCCTTTTAACCTTCCGGCACCGGGCAGGCGTCAGACCCTATACGTCATCTTACGATTTCGCAGAGTCCTGTGTTTTTGTTAAACAGTTGCCACCCCCTGGACTGTGCCCCCCCAGACCGCTTGCGCGACCCGAGGGCCTCCTTATTCCGAAGTTACGGAGGTAAATTGCCGAGTTCCTTCAACGTCATTCTCTCAAGCGCCTTGGTATGCTCTACCTGTCCACCTGTGTCGGTTTCGGGTACGGTCGTAACGCAGGGGCTGTTTCCTGGAACCTCGTCGACGCCCATCCAATCCGATAAGGATGAACGACTTAAGAGATCCGTCACCACCTGCTGGCTCACGAATATTAACGTGATTCCCATCGACTACGCCTTTCGGCCTCGCCTTAGGGACCGGCTAACCCTGCGAAGATTAACTTTACGCAGGAACCCTTGGACTTTCGGCGACACTGTCTTTCACAGTGTTTGTCGTTACTCATGTCAGCATTCGCACTTCCGATGCCTCCAGGAGCCCTCGCGGGTCTCCCTTCGTCGGCCTACGGAACGCTCCGCTACCATCCGGAGATCGGTTGTCGGTAATCAGTGATCGGAACGATGTTGAACGCTTCGCGCGGAGCTTCATCAACTGACGAAGGATTTGGCCGTATTGACCGCGCCAATCCCCCGCCGTCTCGTCATCGACATAACCGAGATCGTGCGCATACCGACACCAGAGTTTCGCCTCCTCGGCAGAGCCGATCGCCATCGTGAGATAGCGCCCAAACTCGCTCGACGAAGCCATCTGTCGCCCGGCGCCCTCGACGATCAGACTGCAAACGGACTTCGACGCCCGCCGCAGTTGATCCGCCAGACCGCTGTACTGCTCGATCTTAGGAAATGCCAGAGTGGCGCGATGAACCCGAAGCGACAGGTCATAGGCTTGCTTGAAGACATCCAGGTCTTCCGCACCCCACGCTCGCTTCTCATCCGCTCTCCGATCACTGGTCACTGATAACCGATCTCCG
>CAWGKV010000045.1:0-41207 GCA_963823165.1 uncultured Alphaproteobacteria bacterium
GTTCGAATCCCTCCCTCTCCGCCACCGACAGCTCCATCCGGTCAGACGAATCCGTGTGCGCCTGCAGGCGCGGTCCATTGGCTTTGCCGATCTTCGGCGGCAAGTTCGCTCGGCCTGTCGGCAGCTTACAGACGAGATCCGTCGGCCTAGGCCAACGTTCGCCATGAGCGGGCGGATTGACGAGCCCCACGAGGCGGAGCCGCTGGCGGCGAACAACCTCTTTCGCGTATTGGCCGAATCCTCGCTTGCGGGCCTCTGCCTCATCCAGGAGGGACGCTTCCAGTACGCGAACACGGCCATCGCGCGCATGTTTGGGTACCAGGTCGAGGAGTTGCTGGGCCGGATCCATCCCCTGGACCTCGTGCATTCGGCCGACCGCCAAGCGGTCGCCGAAAGCGTTCTCCGTCGGCTTGACGGCGAGGAGACCGAGCTCCGCCGCCAGTTCACTGGACTTCGCAAGGACGGCTCGTCATTCCCGGTCGAAGTGCTCGGTCGCCGCGTCGAATATGCCGGCAAAGTCGGCCTTATGGCGACTTTCATCGAGGGCGGCGATCCTCATCGGGCGCTCGACACGCTCGACGAGTTGCGAGCGGTCGAGGCTCGCCTCGGCGTCTTGATGGACCACGCGACGGAGGCATTCTTTGTCATCGACTTCAATGGATTTGTTCGCGGCGTCAACCGCCAGGCTTGCACCAGCCTCGGCTACTCCCGGGAAGAACTCCTCGGGATGCATGTTCGCGATTTTGACGCTGATGTTGATGAGGCGGCGCTGGAGCATATCCGACGCCGCTTCGCCGCAGGAGAACCGTTGACCTTCGAGACACGCCATCGGCGCAAAGATGGCTCCATTTTCCCGGTGGAGGTCCGCAGCGGACCCTTCTTCCAAGGGGGCCTAGCCTTTATCCGCGACATCACCGAGCGCAAGCGGGCGGAGAACGAGCTACGGGCAAGTGAGGCGCGCTTTCGCACCTTCGTCGATTACGCAGCGGACGCGTTCTTTCTGCACGACGACGACCTGACCATTATCGACGTCAACCGCCAGGCATGCCTCAGTCTCGGTTACAGCCGGGAAGAACTGATCGGCATGCGCCCGACCTCCTTTGATGTTGCTCTGGACGAGGCAACGATCCAGAGCCTCGCGCGGCGGGCCGCCGCGGGGGAAACGGTGACGTTTGAGACCGTCCACCGACGCAAGGATGGGACAACTTTCCCGGTGGAGGCCCGCGCGGGCCGGTTCGAGCAGGGCGGCAAGTTTCAGCGCTTAACCTTGGCCCGCGACATCAGCGAGCGCAAGCAGGCGCAGGACGAACTGCATGCGAGCGAAGCCCGGTCGCTCGAGATGCAGCGCATTGCGCACGTTGGCTGGTGGGAGCGGGACTTCAGCACCCAACGGGTATCGCTTTCGGACGAAGTCCGTCGAATTTTTGGGGTCGAGCCGGTTGACCTGCCGGACTGGCATGAGCGCTGGCTGGGACTTATTCATCCGGAGGATCGGGAGCGTGCTGCCGAGGCTTCCGCAGCCGCAATGCGAGGCGAGGCGCGCTACGACGTCGAGTATCGGATCGTCCGCTCGGACGGGTCGCTCCGCGTGGTCCACAGCCAGGGCGACGTCATCCGAGACGAGGAGGGGTCGCCTAAGCGTCAGTTTGGCGTCTTGCAGGACATCAGCGCATTGAGAGAGGCGGAGCGAGAACTACGCTCAAGCGAGGCGCGCTTCCGCACCTTCGTTGACCATGCGATAGACGCGTTCTTTCTGCACGACGACGACCTGACCATTCTCGACGTCAATCGCCAGGCGTGCGTCAGTCTCGGCTACAGCCGGGAAGAACTGATCGGCATGCACCCGCGCGATTTCGACGCCGGCCTAGACGAGGCGTCCATCGAGCGTATGCGCCGGCTTATCGGCTCCGGAGAAGTGACCACCTTCGAAACCCGCCATCGGCGCAAGAATGGGACGGCGTTCCCGGTTGAGATCCGGGCCGCCAAGTTCAAGCAAGGCGGCCGTCGACGCCACTTGACCTTGGTGCGCGACATCAGCGAGCGCAAGCAGGCCGAGAAGGCGCTTCAGCAACGCGACGCTAAGATCCGACGGCTGGTCGACGCGAACATCATCGGGATCTTCGTCGAGGAGTACGACGGCCGGATTGTCGAGGCCAACGACGCGTTCCTCGACATGTTGGGGCTCGGCCGCGAAGACTTGGCTTCCGGCATAAACTGGAGGCAGCTCACGCCGCCGGAATGGCGACCGCGCGGCGAAGAAGCCACTTTGGCATTGGATGTGGCCGGCGCCGCGCCGCCGTACGAGAAGGAGTTTTTCCGCAAGGGCGGCGATCGGGTGCCGGTGCTGATCGGCCTGGCCCGCATCGATGACGGTTCCAAAAGGAATATTGCTTTTGTTCTCGATCTGGCCGAGCGTAAGCGCGCCGAAGAGGCGCTCAAGGAGAGCGAGGATCGCTTTCGCGCGCTCGTGCAGTTCTCCTTCGACGTCTACTGGGAGTCCGACGCCGAGCATCGCTTCACTCGTCAGGAGTTCGCCAACGGCCTCGCCGACGCGCCCGAGCCGGGCTCCGAAATTGGGAAAAGGCGGTGGGAAGTACCCTACCTGGAGCCTGACGAAGACACCTGGCGCCGGCACCGGGAGACGCTTGACGCCCACCTGCCGTTCCGTGACTTCGAGCTGGTGCGTCCTGCCCCCGACGGCGGCAAGCGCTACGTATCCGTCTCCGGGCTACCCGTCTTCGACCAAGTCGGTCATTTCCTCGGCTACCGCGGCGTCGGACGGCACATCACCCGGCAGAAGCTCGCCCAAGAGGCGCTCCGTGAGATGCAGATGCAGCTCGCCCACTCGAACCGCCTGGAGACGATGGGTCAGCTCACCGCGTCGATCGCCCATGAGGTGAATCAGCCGATTGCGGGCACGCTCACCAACGCCCAGGCCGCGCTTAGGTGGCTCAGCGCCGAGCGGCTTGACCTGGACGAAGTCCGGCAGGCGCTGAACCGAATCGTCAGGGACGCCAATCGGGCGGCCGATGTGGTCGGGCGCGTACGCGCCCTCTTCAAGAAGACGCCGCCGCGCAATGACCGGGTGGAGATCAATGCAACGATCCGCGAGGTGATCGAGTTCGCCCGAAGCGAGGCGGTCAAGAGGGGCGTGGCGGTGCGGACGGAACTCGCCGTGGACCTGCCGCTCGTTCAGGGCGATCGGGTCGAGCTTCAGCAGGTGGTCTTGAATTTGGTCCTCAACGCGATCGAGGCGATGAACGGCGTCGAAGGGCCGCGAGACCTGCTCATCGCGACGGGGACGACCAAATCGTGCGAGGTTCTCGTCGCGGTGGCCGACTCGGGGTCTGGGCTCGCGCCGGCAGTTCAGGAGAAGCTGTTCAATCCCTTCACGACGACGAAGCCAAACGGTCTGGGCCTCGGGCTCTCGATCTGCCGGTCAATCGTCGAGTCGCACGGGGGCCGCCTGTGGGCGAACGCCAATGAGCCCCGCGGGGCAATCTTTCAATTCACAGTGCCACCTACCTTGGAACACTCACGAATTAATTAATTAGGCCCAGACCGAGCGAGCGCTCGCTCACTTTCTTGCCTATCCCTCTTTCGCGCGGCAAGGATGTCTGCCATGCTGCGCGCGTGATGGCGCCGGCGATAGGCAGGCGTCCCATCCGGGAGGACGGCCTGAATCTTGCGCGCCACCGGCCATGGGCGTACTCGGTCTCGACCGAAGCGCTATGCGCGCGCATTTTCGAGCGGCATCGCGACGTCGTGCGAGTGCGCAAGGCGGATGTCGCCGTCGCCAATCTCGCCCGCATCATCGAAGCGACGCTGAAGCTCTCGAACAAACGGGGATTCCACGCCACCAGCCTCCGCGATCTCGCCGAGGCGTCCGGCCTCAGCATGGGCGGCCTCTATTCCTATTTCGGCGCCAAGACCACGCTCCTTTCGATGATCCTAGGCACGGTCACCGCGACCGCCGTAGAAATCCTGAGCGACCCGCCGGATGAAGTCGCCGACGACCCGCGCGCCCATCTCGCCTGGATCGTCGACACCCACGTCCGGCTGTCGGAGGCGATGCATCCGTGGTTCGTCTTCGCCTTCATGGAGGCCAAGGCCTTTCCGCCGGCGGAGCGCCAGATCGCGCTCGACGGCGAGACGGCGACCGAAGGCATCATCGCCGAAGTCCTCGAGCGGGGGGTCGGAAGCGGCGCCTTCGCGATCGGCGAGGTCGGACTCGCCGCGGCGCTGATCAAGCCGCTCCTGCAGGATTGGTACGTCAAGCGGGCCAAATACCGGAAACGCGGCACGTCGATCGAGGCCTATATCGAAGCGGTGACGGCTTTCATCGACAGGGCCGTGTCGGCGAAGGAGCATGTCGCCGCGAGGGCTCTGTCGTGACGGCGTTCCGGTCGGGCGGGCGCTCCGAAAGCGATTGTTAGGGAGAGCGGAAATGGACATCGGCCAGAGCGCGAGAACCGCCGAACTCGGGGCCCGAATCCGGGAGTTCATGGCCGACCATGTCTATCCCAGCGAGCGGCGCTTCTACCAGGAGGCCGAGCGGCTCGGGCCCTGGGCGGAGTACCCGGTCGTCGAGGAGCTCAAGCCCCTGGCCCGGCAGGCCGGTCTCTGGAACCTGTTCCTGCCCGCCGAGGCGGGCGGTCTCACCAATCTCGATTACGCGCCATTGTGTGAAATCATGGGGCGTTCGCATCTCGCGCCCGAGGTCTTCAACTGCAGCGCGCCCGACACCGGCAACATGGAGACGATCCTGCGCTACGGGACCGAGGCGCAGAAGGAGCAGTGGCTGAAGCCCCTGCTCGCGGGCGAGATCCGCTCGGCCTTCGCCATGACCGAGCCCGACGTCGCCTCCTCCGACGCGACCAATGTCGCGAGCTCGATCGTGCGCGACGGCGACCATTACCTCATCAACGGCCGCAAGTGGTACACGACCGGCGCGACCCATCCGCGCTGCAAGATCATCATCTTCATGGGGCAGACCGACCCCGAATGTCCGGACCGCCATCGCCGCCAGTCGATGGTTCTGGTCCCGAAGAACGCGCCCGGCGTCCGCGTCGTGCGCTCGCTGCCGGTGCTCGGCTTCTACGGCATGCCCGATCGCGCCTCGGAAGTGACGTTCGACAACGTCCGCGCGCCGGTCGACAACATCCTGCTCGGCGAGGGCCGGGGCTTCGAGATCGCGCAAGGGCGCCTGGGACCCGGCCGCATCCATCATTGCATGCGGCTCATCGGGCTCGCCGAGCGCGCGCTCGAACGGATGTGCCGGAGGGCCGAGAACCGCGTCGCCTTCGGCCGGCCGCTCGCCGAGCAGACGGTGACGCTCGAGCGCATCGCCGAGGCGCGGATCATGATCGAGCAGGCGCGGCTCCTGACGCTGAAGGCCGCCTATATGATGGACACCGTCGGCAACAAGGCGGCGCGGCAGGAAATTGCGATGATCAAGGTCATCGCGCCGAACATGGCCCAGCAGATCGTCGACTGGGCGATCCAGGTTTTTGGCGGCGGCGGCACCAGCAACGACCATTTCCTCGCGGCGGCGCTGGCGACGGCGCGCCTGCTGCGCCTCGCCGACGGGCCTGACGAGGTGCACCGCAACCAGATCGGCCGGCTCGAGATCCGGCGCCATCGGAACGCCGACCCGGCGCGGACCGGCGGCGAGGGCGCGCCGCTCGGACGGGAGGAGGCGGAAGCCTGGTCGCGCGGGGGCCTGTGGCCGCGGCCCGAGCCGCTGCCGGCCTGAGCGGAGCGGTTGGCGGAGAGGATCGGGGAACGGACGAGGGTAAAAGGGATGAAGCGCTTCCGGGTGACGCAGCAGGAGATCGTGTTCGCGGTCTTCGCCGTGCTCTTCGTTGTCTTCGCGGTCCTGCTGCCCGGCTTCCTCACGCCCGACAACATGCTGACCCTGCTGCAGAACGTGGCGGTGCTCGGCATTCTCGGCCTCGCCATGGCGATCGTCGTGCTCGGCCGTGGAATCGACATCTCGCTGATCGCCGCGCTGGCGGTGCCGCCGGGGCTCGTGCTGCAGATGGTGCAGGACGGCCACTCGCTCGCCGTGTCGATCGTCACCGCGATCCTGTTCACCATCGCCTTCGGCCTCGTCAACGGCTGGCTCATCGCCTACGCCGACGTGCCGTCGCTTTTCGCGACGCTCGCGACCGGCATCTTCGTCGCCGGCCTCGGACAGGCGGCGCTGTTTTCGGTCGATGTGGTGCAGTGGAGCCCGGGCATGGAGGGCTTCCAGCGCCTCGGCCAGGGCTCGATTCTCGGCGTGCCGACGCCGATCGCCATGTTGGGCGCCGCCTGCGTCGTCGTCGCGCTTTTCCTCCGCTGGACGCGGTGGGGCGCCTACATCTACGCGATCGGCGACAATCCTTATGCGGCGCGGGTGACCGGGATCCCCACCCGGCCGATCATCGTGCTGCAATACGTGGCGGCCGCCCTAATCGGCTGCTTTGCCGGCCTCGTCATGGCCGCCTCGATCAATTCCATGCCGACCCGCATCTTCAACTCGACGCTGATCTACGACGTGATCCTCGTCGTGGTGCTTGGCGGCATCGGGCTCTCCGGCGGGCGGGGCGGCGTTCTCAACGTCATCATCGGCACGCTCTTGATCGGAACCATGCTTAACGGCATGACGATCATGGACATCCCCTATGCCGGCCAGAATCTCATCAAAGGCGTCGTCCTGCTCTTGGCCGTCATCTCGGATTCGTTCCTGAATCCGCGCAACGAGGAGACCGCCCAGCAGGGCGACATCTAGGCCTAACAAAATTCAACCAGGAGGAGGAAACGATGGCGTTCAATCGAGTGGCGAAAGCGGCCTTGGTCGCGTTGGGAGTGGTGGCGGCGAGCGCGCCGGCGCTGGCGCAGCAGGGAATCGACGAACCGTTCCAGAAGCCGTTCAAGGAAGCGCTCGCCGGCAAGACGGTCGCCTTCGTGCCCGTCGCAATGAACTTCGATCTCACCGAAGGGTGGTGGGGCGGCCTCAAGAAGGAGCTCGAACCCTACGGCGTGAAGTTCGAACTCCGCGACCCCAACTGGAACACCAACGCCGGCGCCCAGGCGGTCACCGAGCTCATCTCCGAGAAGCCGGCCGTCATGGTCATCCACAATCCGGACGTGCAGACCTACGCCAAGCTCCTCAAGCGGGCGGAAGACGACGGGATCTTCGTCATCCAGATCAACATGGGCTCCGCCTATCGCAGCACAGGCTTCGTCGGCGCGAACTGGATCGAGATCGGCGAAAAGGACACCGACGCGGTCGTCAAGGCCTGCGCGGGCAAGTCAAACAAGATCGCGATCGTGCAGGGGGCGCTTTCGGCCGCCGCCAGCGCCTATACGCTGAAGGGCGTCGAGAACGTCCTCGCCAAGCATCCGGAGATCAAGGTCGTCTCCAGCCAGGCGGCCGACTGGGACGCGGCCAAGGCCAAGGCGATCACCCAGACGGTCTTGAAGCAGAACCCCGACCTGTGCGGCATCGTCGGCTTCTGGGACGGCATGGACATCGGCACCGCCGCCGCCGTCAAGGAAGCGGGGCTTACCGGCAAGGTGTTCGTCGCGACCTCGGGCGGCGGCGAACGCAAGGGCGCCTGCGATCAGGTCAAGACCGGCGCCTTCGATCTCGACCTCAGCTACGACGTGCCGACCCAGGCGGCGCAGATGGGCGGGTTGATCAAGTATCTCATCTCGTCGGGGGTCAAGCCGGGCTCGATCAAGGGCTCGTCCTACACCACGCTGATCCCGATCACCAAGGAGAACGCCGACAGCCAAACGGCCTGCTGGAATCTCTCCGACTTGAAGAAATAGCATTTTCGAACGCGCGCGTTCGGGGCGGCTGTCCCGGACGTGCGCGCCGTCTTCTCCAACGTCCCGGCAGTCGATGCGCGACACGCTCACCCGCTGGCGCTACCGAGCCTGGCCCGATCACCTGCTCGGCGAGATCCTGTCGAAGCGGTGGACCGAGACGGCCATTCCGGTGATCGTCCTCCTGATCGTGGGTTTCGCGCTGAGTCGCACGATCGACAATTTCCTGTCGCCGACGAGTCTCGCCGATACGGCGCGACAGGCCGGCGAAATCGGCTTCATCGCGCTCGGCGAGGCGCTCGTGGTCATCGTCGGCGGCATCGACCTGTCGGTCGGATCGATGTTCGCGCTGACCGACTTCTGCGCGCTCTTTACGCTCGACGTCCTGGGCTGGCCGGTCGTCGCGGTGGCCGCCGCGACCATCGCGAGCGGCGCGCTGCTCGGCGCCGTCAACGGTTTCCTCATCGGCTATCTGCGGCTGCGCGCCTTCATCACCACGCTGATCACGCTCATCATCTACCGCTCGGCCTTCGACCTCCTGATCCAACGCTATTCGAACCAGATCGCCTCCGCCTTCCCCGACTTTCCGTCCTGGAACTTCATCGGCGGGGGCGACGTGTTCGGCGTTCCGAGCATCGCCATCGTCTACATCGCGGTCGCGATCTTCGGCCACGTCTTCATGACCCGGCTGAGGCCCGGATGGCACATCACGGCGATCGGCGGCTCGCGGCGGTCGGCCTACAATTCCGGCATCCCGGTGCGCCGGACGATCGCGCTCTGCTACGTCGCCTGCGGCGCGCTGACGGCGGTCGGCGCGCTGTTCTTCGCCGCCCGCCTCGGCACGGTCGGCGGCGACATCGGCGTCGGCCTCGAAGTGATCGTGCTGACGGCGACCGTGCTCGGCGGGATCACGCTCGGCGGCGGCAAGGGCTCGGTCGCGAAGTCGCTGGTCGGCACGCTCATCGTGCTCCTCATCACGAACGGCCTCACCACTCTGAACGCCCGCGGCGGCGTCAATCGGCTGGCCTTGGCGAGCATCCTGCTCGTCGCGGCGATGATCGACATCCGCTGGCAGAAGAACCGCGCCCGCATCATCAGCAAGGTGTACGTCAGCCCGACCTATCACGAGCTGCCGCCGGCGCCGACGACCGAGATCGGCAGGGGCGGCCCATTCGAACAGAACGACAAGCTGCGCGACGTGGAGCTGATCGGGCTCGGCCGAATCGAGGCGCCCGAGGACGTCATTCTGGACCGCGACGACAACCTCTATGCCGGCTCCCGCCACGGCGACGTGATCCGCTTCTTCGCCCCCGACTACCAGCGCATGGAGGTGTTCGCCCACATCGGCGGGCAGCCGCTCGGCATGGCGTTCGACCGCAAGGACAATCTCTACATCTGCATCGGCGGCATGGGCCTCTACCGCATCGCGCCGGACGGCGCGGTCGAAAGGGCGACGGACGAGACCAACCGGAGCCTGCGCTCCGTCAACGACGACAGCCGCCTGCGCCTCGCCGACGATCTCGACATCACCGACGGCGGGCTCGTCTTCTTTTCCGAGGCGACCATCCGCTACGAAATGGACGAATGGCCGATCGACGGACTCGAGGCGCGCGGCAACGGCCGCATCATCTGTTACGATTCGACCACCGGCAAGACGCACACCGCGGTGCGCGGGCTCAAGTTTCCCAACGGCATCTGCGTGGCGAGCGACGGCCAATCGATCCTGTTCGCCGAGACCTTCGGCTGCTCGGTCAAGCGCTATTGGTTCGAGGGCCCAAAGAAGGGCGCGATCGAGACGGTGATGGACAACCTTCCCGGCTATCCCGACAACATCAACCTCGCCTCGGACGGAAACTATTGGCTCGCGCTCGTCGGCATGCGCAGCCCCGCGCTCGACCTGGCCTGGCGGATGCCGGGCTTCCGCACCCGGATGGCCAAAAGGGTCCCGGTCGACGAGTGGCTGTTCCCCAACATCAACACCGGATGCGTCGTCAAGTTCAACGAGAAGGGCGAAATCCTCGACTCGCTCTGGGACCTCAAGGGCGTCAATCATCCGATGATCACGTCGATGCGCGAGCATCGCGGCTGGCTCTATCTCGGCGGCATCGCCAACAACCGCATCGGCCGCTACAAACTCGAAGGCGCCGACAGAAACTTCGTCCAGTACGACAAGCGATGGGGACGCATCCGGTGATCGGCGCCGTCAGGGACATCGCCAACCGTTGGCTCGGCCGGGGCGAGGCGACCATCACCGTGCCGTCGTTCGACGGCGCGCTGAAGCCGAACCAGAAGCTCGAAGCTGCCGAAACCCTGCTCCAGTGCGCTGCGCCCGAGGATCTCGCCACCGACGGGACGGCCCTCTTCCTCGCCGACGGGCCGAGAATCGTTCGGCTCGACGGGAACGCCGCGACCGAGCTTCGCGCCTTCGACCAGCCGATATCCGCGCTCGCCTGCCTGCCGGGCGGGGGCCTCGCGGTCGCTCTTTCCGGGCGAGAGGTGCGCGTCTATCCGGACGCAGCGGCGGAGAAGCCGCAGGCGGTGTTCGCCGGCGGGCTGAGGGCCGTGAACGCGCTCGCGCCGGCCCTGGACGGCGGGCTGATCGCAACAGACGGCTCGGCCACCCGCGGCGTCGAAGCATGGGCGAGAGACCTCATGGAGCGCGGCCGCACCGGGCGTGCTCTCCTCCTCGACCCCAGGAGCGGAACGACGAAGACGATCGCCTCTGGCCTCGGCTACGCGTTCGGCGCCTGCGCCGCAGGCGATGCGGCGCTCGTCAGCGAGAGCTGGCGGCATCGCGTCCTCTCGGTCGACCGCGACGGAAGGACGAAAGTCGTCCTGCCCCATCTGCCCGTCTATCCGTCGCGGCTCTCGCCCGCCTCCTCCGGCGGCTACTGGCTGACCGCCTTCGTCGCGCGCAGCCTTCTCGTCGAGTTCGTTCTGCGCGAACCGGCCTACCGGCGGCGGATGATGGCGGAAATCGAGCCGCGCTACTGGATCGCGCCCCGCCTGCGCTCCGGCGAGTCGTTCAAGGAGCCGATGCAGGGCGCGCATATCAAGACGATGGGGGTCATCAAGCCCTGGGCGCCGCCGCGCTCTTACGGCCTCGTCATCCGCCTCGACGCGTCCGGTTCGCCGCTCTACTCGCTGCACAGCCGCGTCGACGGAGTGAACCACGGCGTCGTGTCGGCGATCGAGTTCGACGGCAATCTCGTCATCGTCGCCAAAGGCCCAGGCCGCATCCTGAGGCTGCCGATCGCCGCGCTCGAGAGGGAATTCGGCGCATGAGCGACATCATCCTCGCCTTGAGCAGAGCGACCAAGCTCTACGCCGGCGTTCCCGCGATCGACTCTGTCGATTTCGACCTGCGCCGCGGCGAGATCCATGCGCTCGTCGGCGAGAACGGCGCGGGGAAATCGACGCTGACCAAAGTCATGGCCGGGGTCGTCACGCTGACCTCGGGAACCATGACCGTCGACGGCGTCGAGGTCTCGCCGAAGACGCCGCTCGAGGCGCGCAACCTGGGCATCGCCATGGTGTTCCAGGAGAACAGCCTCGTGCCGACGATGACGGTGGCGCAGAATCTGTTTCTCGGCCAGGAGCGTTTCTACAACCGCCTGCGCGGGATCTACATCGCGGCGCAACAGTTCCTGCAGTCGCTCAACTTCGACGTGACGCCGACGGCGACCGTCGGGGCGCTCGGCGCCGCCAAGAAGCAGATGGTGGAGATCGCCCGCGCCGTGCTGCACCGCGCCAAGGTCATCATCTTCGACGAGCCGACCGCGACGCTGACGCCCGAGGAGAAGAAATATTTCTTCGACCTGGTGCGCGACCTGAAGAAGCGCGGCGTGTCGATCGTCTTCATCTCGCACGCGCTCGAGGAAGCCTTGCTGCTCGCCGACCGCATCACCGTGCTACGCGACGGCAGGAAGGTGGTGACCGACGACGCGGCGAAGTTCGACCGCGCCCGCATCGTCCAGGCGATGGTCGGGCGCGACCTCTCCAATACGCTCTACGGCGTGCGCAAGACGACCGCGCGTCCGGCGGGGCCGCGAGTCCTGACCGTGCAGAATCTCAAGATGGCGCCAATGGTGAGAAACAACTCGCTGTCGGTGTTCGCCGGGCAGATCACCGGCGTGTTCGGCCTGGTCGGGGCGGGACGGACCGAGACGTTCAAGATCGTCGCCGGAATCCTCAAGCGCGACTTCTTCCACGGCGGAGAAATCATGCTGCGCGACAGGCCGGTGCGCTTCCGGGTGCCGGCGCCGGCGATCCGCTCGGGCGTCGCCTATGTGACGGAAGACCGCAAGGTGGAAGGCTTCTTCGAAACCGCTTCGATCGCCCGAAACGTCTATCTCGGCCTCCTGTCGAAGTTCCCCAAGGGGCGGACGCTGATGTCGAAGCGCGAGGCGAACACGGTCGGCTCGGAGTGGATCCGGCGGCTGAAGGTGCGCGCAACCGGCGACGAAATGAAGGTCGTCGAACTCTCCGGCGGCAACCAGCAGAAGGTGGTGATCGCGAAATCGCTCGTGCAGGAGCCGGATCTCATCATCTTCGACGAGCCGACGCGCGGCGTCGACGTCGGCGCGATCGTCGAGATTCACGAACTCATCAACCGCCTAGCCGACGAGGGCAAGGCGGTGGTGGTCATATCCTCCTACCTGCCGGAGGTCCTCGCCCTCTCCGACCGCATCCTCGTCTCGCGGCAGGGCAAGGTGGTCGAGGAATTTTCGGCGCTCGAGGCGACGGAGGAGAAGATCATGTACGCAGCGATTCATTAGAAGGCCGCTTCGCCTACTTTCAACCGTCCGAGAGGATAAGACCAAAGCTCTGTCACTCAATTTATGCTTCTCAGCCGTGGGGTGAACTCCACGGTCCTGTCACCTTGATTCGACGGCCCGTTCCTCACATCTCGAGCGTGGTCGCGATGTAACCGCCAATTCGCTTGAGGAAATCGCCAGCACCGGCCATATTCGCCGTCGTCGGAGGCTCCTCGAATTTCGGTTCATGCACGAGACGCGTGCCGTTCAGCAGGGCCGAAAGGACGCAATGAGCGAAACGCGCAAGCTCGCTGCGATTTTGGCGGCCGACGTAGTCGGATACTCCCGGCTGGCCGCCGCTGATGAAGAGCGCATCCTGGCTCGCCTCCGAGCGTTGCGAAGCAATCATTTCGACCCGACCATCGCCCGGCATCAAGGCCGCGTGGTCAAACGCACCGGCGATGGCCTCATCGTCGAGTTTCAAAGCATCGTCGACGCCGTGCACTGCGCAATCGAGATTCAAGGCGAGATGGCCGTTCGCAACGCCGCTGTTCTGGCCGACCAGCGCATCGATTTAAGGGTCGGAATCCATCTCGGCGACGTGATCGAGGAGGCCGATGGCGACCTTATGGGCGATGTGGTCAATATCGCCGCGCGGCTCGAAGGGGTATGCAGGCCGGGCGCGGTCTGCCTCTCTGCGGCTGCGCACGAGCTCGTGCGCGACCGTTTCCGGGAGGGCTTTACCGATATCGGCGGCAAGAGACTCAAGAATATTTCGCGACCCATGCGCGCCTTTGAACTGTCAGCGGCCGCGATTGCCAAAGCCAAAGCCAAAGGCGATACGAAGGCCCGCAAGATGACGGTGTTTATGACCGCGAGCTTCTTGAGCAAGGCCGGCCTCGCCGTCTTGTTCCTCGCCCTGTTCGCGCTCTTCATCGACGAGCGCCCGCTGCTCGGCTTTTTAGGCTCGGTCGTCGGAGCCGAGGCAGAATCGGTTCGCATCGGCAGCATGACCATGTTCTTCGCCCTCGCGGTGGTCATGTCGGTCGTGACCTGGGCCGAGTGGCGCGAGATGCGCTCTGTTCGCTGGGCCGCGGCTCGTGAGCCGCGCGCACCATCGGGAGAGAAACATTTGAGCCGCGATAGCGAGGGCGTGAGAACGTAAAAGTCAAGGTCGGCGCCTGTCGTTGAGCCCCATCGGAAGGTTGTTCTCTGGCGTTTAAGGTCCGGACCGGGACGCGACCGGCCAAGGATCGAGACGGTCCACCACAAAGAGCACCAAGGATGCACAAAGACCGCCAGCCGACCGGTCCTTCGTGCAAACTTCGTGTCCTTAGTGGTGAAAATACGACCGCCTGGCCGAACGGCGAGGGATGGAAGCCGCACCGAAGGACGAGGCCGTCGCCGCGACGATCGCGCGGGGCGAGCGCCTCATGGATAGCGAACCCATCGCGCGACCCGGCGGGGGCCGGAAAGACCGGCCGAACGTGCCTCGTCGAGCGCCGCCGCCGAATTCCGCAACAGCTCCCGCACGTGTTCGATGGAGATCGACTGCAAGAAGCCGCCGTCGTCAGGCCCGCCCATCGCTGGCAGACCGGCTCGAGGCGCGTGGGCGTGAGGGCCGACGTTCGCGGCGAGTCGTCGATCGAGGGCTGCTCTCGCCGGCGACTCGATGCGAAATGCGATCGCGAACTCGACGGCTGCGGTCTCCACGAAGGCCTGCGGGGCGGAGGTCGTGTCAAGCATTGCGTCCCACCGGTCCCCGCCGGTCGTGTATCACTTTGTCGAATTCGGGTATGGTGAGCGGTCCTACAGTCGTCGCCCTTAGAACGCCTACAATCGTATTGCGGTCATTGCGGGTCGCGACGGCTCCGACGGGCTGCGGGCGTTTGGCCCAAACAAGCTTCTGATAGTCGAAGGCGAGACCAAAGGCTTTCTCGCCGTCGATGGAGACAGCGCCAAGATCGAGACTATAAAAGGACGGCTTCGAGGGGCCGGTGTCGCCGCGCAGGACGGCGACACGGCCTACGTGCTGGACACGCCATTGAAGTATCTCCTCGATCCCGAGGCAAAAAAGAGGACTCCGCCGCCATTCACGGCGTTCGCGGTCAAAGCGCCGCAGCAGTAGCCTGTGGACTCCGTGCGGTCCGCTTCGCTCAATGATCGTTACTGCGAGACACACTCCTTGACATAACCGCTTCGCCGATAAAATAGTCGCCGGCTAACGATACTCACAGGCAAAACAATTTCCCGGGCTTCATCCCTCAGGTTCGGGCGGAATTTTCAACGGGGGACAGGGAGACGCTTCCATGAGAGGACACGCGAAGACTCTAATGATGACCGTCGCCGCGACGGGCGCTTTGTTGTCCGCAGCCACGGCGAGTGCGCAACCCGTCGATACCGCGCGCATCGCGGCGGGTAGCCCGAACGACTGGCTGACGTATCACGGCTCATACAAAGGCTGGGATTTCAGCGGCCTCAATCAAATCAATGCCGACAACGTAAAGGATTTGCAGGTCGCCTGGACTCATATCCCGGGCCATTCGACCCGCGGCTTGCAGTCCATGCCGCTCGCGGCGGACGGCGTGCTCTACTACACCGGCTCGTACAGCCGGACTTTCGCCCTCGACGGCGCGACCGGCAAGCTGATCTGGTCGTTCTTTCCCGAACTGGACGACGCCACCGTGTCACGCCAGACGCACTCTCCTTACACCCGTGGCCTGGCCCTCGGCGAGGGCAAGGCTTTTGTCGGCAGTGTGGACGGGCGCCTGTTCGCGCTCGACGCCAAGACCGGCAAGTTGCTTTGGGAGACCAAGCTGATCGATAGCGCCAAGCTGACCGTCGGCTTTACGGGCGCCCCGTTGTACGCCAAGGGCACCGTCATCATCGGCGCGCAGGGCGGCGAATGGCCATACAAGGGCCCGATATTCGGCGTCGACGCGTCGACCGGCGCGAAGAAGTGGGAGTTTGACACCACCAGCGCCACCGATGAAGCCAAGAAGAGTTGGGGCAACGACACCTGGCGCGTCGGCGGCGGCGGCGGCTGGATGCCGGGCACATACGACACCGCGACCAACACGGTGTGGTGGGGCACCGCCAACCCGGATCCGCTCTATGACTGGTCCGGCCCCGACTATAAAACCTCTGGCGCCCGTCCGGGCGACAATCTCTACACGAGCTCGGTCATTGCGCTCGATCCTGATACCGGCAAGCTCAAGTTCTACCATCAAGAACTGCCGCACGACACCTGGGACTTCGACAGCGCGGTTGGCGAATTCGTTTCGATCGACCGCGACGGGAAGCAGTACATGGTGCATCCGAACAAGAGCGGGTTCATCTTCGTCTATGACCGCGCCGACGCGAAATTGGAGAACGTCTGGCCGATCGTGCATAACTACAACTTCGTCAAGGGCATCGACCCCAAGACGGGGGAGCTCATCGGGCGGCGCGACTTTAGCCCGGGGAAGCAAGAGGGCGTTCTCTGCCCGCACATCTCCGGGGGGGTCAGCTGGAACTCGGGCTCCTACGACCCGAACACCGGCCTATACTATAAGATCGGCCAGGAATGGTGCATGACGCTGGAAGTGGTGAAGACGACGCCCGTGACCGAGCCGCAGGTTCAGCTCAACATCGGCGCCAACTTCAAGATCGCGAATCCGCCGAGCGGGGAGATCTACGGCCACCTCGATGCTCGTGATCCGATCACAGGCGCCAAGAAGTGGGAAGTCCGCTTCCCCGAGCCGCCGATGGCCAGCGTCCTGTCCACCGCGGGCAATCTGGTGTTCGTGCCGGACAGCCGCGGAACTTTGCACGCTTACAACGCTCAGAGCGGCGAGGAACTCTGGAACCACAGTGACGGCGTCGGTCATCAGGGCGGCATCATCAGCTATTCGGCCGGCGGGAAGCAGTTCGTCGCGGTCACCGCCGGCTTCGGCGGCATGGCCAGCGACGATTTCGGCCCGACCTTCGGCGAGCCGTACAAGAGCATGCCTCGCGACGAAGGCATCCTGGTTGTCTACAGCCTGAAGTAACAGCTACGACACGGTTGCGGCCGGGGGTAAGCAACGGCCTGCCCCCGGTCGTGCGTTTGCCCCGACTTCAGCGAAGAGTTTGCGCCCCCGTGAAAATCCTGCATGCCCTCAACGTGGCCGTCGCCCTCGCTTCGTTGGCCGCCCCAGCCGCCGCCGACGATCAGCCCAGAGCGCCTGAGAAGTCCACGATCGACGTCGACCAGACGTTCGCCACCATCTGCGGTTTTTGCCACGCCAACGGGGGCCGCGAGGCCGGCAAGGGGCCGCAACTGATGAATACTGCGCGGAGCGACG
This sequence comes from uncultured Alphaproteobacteria bacterium, assembly GCA_963823165.1. Taxonomy (GTDB): domain Bacteria; phylum Pseudomonadota; class Alphaproteobacteria; order Rhizobiales; family Beijerinckiaceae; genus Roseiarcus. Next base: position 16,901 of record CAWGKV010000045.1, read on the forward strand.
ACTTTATCCGCAATCGCATCAAAAACGGTAAGGAAGGCAAGATGCCGGCGTTCGGCAAGAGCTTCTCTGATGCCGACATTGACCGCATCATCGCCTATATTCGCGCCCTGAAGCCGGAATAAGGAGTTCGTCGCATGCGCCTCGCCATTGCCGCCCTGTTGCTGTCGGCCGCGGTTGTGCCCGCGGTTTCGGCTCGTTCGCTCGATCAGATACAAGCGTCCGGCACGCTCAGCGTGTGCCTGCCGGCCAATTCCTTGCCGTTCTCCAGTCGCCGCGATAACCCGGCCGGGTTCGAGGTGGAGCTGGCCAACGTTCTCGCGCAGCAACTCGGCGTTTCCTTGCAGTCGGAGTGGGTGATCTCGTCGATCCAGGTGCGGCGCGCCAGTTGCGACCTTTTGCTGGACGCGATCGCCGACCCGGAGGCGCAGGGCGAGTCGCACTTCGTGTTGTCCAAGCCGTACTATCGTAGCGGCGTGGCGCTGGTTGTGCCGCAGGGCAGCCGGATCACATCGTTTGCTGCGCTTGACGGTCACACCAAAGTGGCTGTGCAGGTCGGATCGATTGCCTCGATGATCCTCAGCCAACGCCGCGTCGGCCTCTCGACCTATGCCTTCGAGGACGAGATGCTGCAGGCGGTGGCGGACGGCGAGTCAGACGCAGCGGCGGTGACCCCGGTCTCAGCCGGATATTTCAACCTCGCGCACCCTGACCACAAGCTCACCATCCTCCCGCCGGACGAGGCTGATCAGAGGTTGGTCTGGAACATCGCGATCGGCATGCGCAAGCCGGACCATGCCCTGAGCGAGGCGATGGACAAGGCGATCGATCAACTCAGCGCCAACGGGACGATTGCCGGAATTTATGGCCGCTACGGTGTGACGTTGCTACCGCCGAAGCCGTAGTCGTTTAGTCCCTTACGAGTTGAGTATTGACTAGCCGCGTAATGTTCTACAAAAAACCGGATTTTTTACACGGCAAACCGGCGGCGCTTCTGCCCCGGGTCGATGCGCGAGACGCCCTCGCCCGCGGCGATGTCATCGCGGCCGGAGGCGCCGCTCGGCCGGTCTCCAGACTATTCCCACTGGGCAAGCTCGACCGTGATGTCTTCTGGGCCGTGCAAAAAGACAAGCTTGCGGTTGTGGAAGTCCATGACGGCGTTGCGCAGCTTGACGCCGGAGGCGGTCAGCCGGGCCACCTCCGCTTCGAGGTCGTCCACAGCGAAACAGACGTGATTGAAGCCGAGCCTGTTGAGCTTGCCGATATCGGCGTCGACGATCACATCCGGGTGATGGTAGTGCAGCAACTGCACTTCCGCGTGCGGGTTTTCGATGGCGAGCGTGATGTGGTCCGCTTCGATGTTCTTGACGCCCATGTAGTGTTCCATCTGCTCGCCGGAGATCACGACGGACCGGGTCTCCCGAAAACCCAGCAAGCCGAAGAAGCGCTTTGCCTCTTCGACATCGCGAACGACGAACGTGATGTGATCGAAGCGTCTGACCATGGCGTTTCCCTTTGTTGCGACCAACCCACCTTATACCGCCGCCGTCAGGACCAGGAAAATTCAGCGGGGCGGCAAGCGACGGGCGAGGGAAAGCCCTCCCGCCCCGGCCCGTGACGCCATGGATGTCGGAGACGACTGAATCGAGTTAGCTATGGGCGCGCTACAGGTCTTCCGGAACTGCCGGGTGTAGCGTTCGCGAACCAGCGGATTGCGGCGCCAAGCAGGGACCGCAGCTTCAGGGTCGGGCGATCCGGCCAGTAAGCCGCCGCGGATAAGGCGACGGCCGACGCCGTACTCTTTTTGTTCTTGACATGGTTCGAGTTCCGTGGCAATTTGGGAATGCGAGGCCGAGTTGGAGGGATGTTCGCCCGGAAGATTCCGTGGAAGCTGGGGTCCCTAGCAGGGGTGGTCGTGGCGGCGCCCCGAAGTCGAAATTATTTTTCCTTCTGATCGCGCCCGTAAACCGTTGAAAACTCTCGAATTGGACGAAGGAATCCAAGGAAATCCAAGAAAATCCAAGGCCATTTCCTTGGTTCGGCTTGGTTCGGCTTGGTTCCGCTTGGTTCGGCTTGGAAAAATTTGTCGAGGCGGGGTCTCGATGGCTGCCGTCAGACTTGGCGCTACGCGACGGAGTGATCAACTCGTCGATTTGTGGTTTGCCTCCGGCCGGCAGGAAAACGGTTTTGCATCGGCGATCGCGGCCTCCACCAGCCGTTCGAGCGTCTGCTGATCGCTGGGGAAGCTCGCCTCGATCCACCGCCGGCGAAAGATCCGGAGAACCTCGCCGACGCGGGGGCCCTCTTCGACGCCGCGTGCAATGAGAACGCTTCCGCTTACCGGAAGCTCCGGCGCCGGCGCCTCTGCAAGGAATTGGTCGGCTTCCGCGAAGGCCGGATCGTCGGGGCTTGCGCCGGAATCGGCCGCGGCGAGAAGGAGCGCGTCGCGCGCCGCCTGCCGGCCCGCCAGAAACAAGAGGAGGCGCAGCTTCTCGGCGGGCGGCGGCGCCGGCAACCCGTGCAGCCCCGTCAGGGCCGCGGTCGCCTGCGCAATTCGATCGTGTTCGGCGTTGGCCAGGCGGAGGCGCCTGTGAAGGCGCTCGGCGTCCTCGGCGACCATGGCGGCCAGCGCCGCGAGCCGAAGGAGGGCGTCCGGCGTTGCGCCACGAGCCGATTCGATCGCTATGGCGCGGTTGAAGCGCGCCGTCCAGGCGAAGCCCACCGTCTGCTCCAGGATCCCGCTCTCGCCCATCGTCCGAACCACCCGGCCCGCATGGGGCGCAACAACGAGCTTGAGCGTTTCTGCGCGGACCCTCTCGCGGGACAGGCCGGCCAACGCGAGCCGGTTGCGTATCGCCGCGCTCAACCCCTTCGCGTCGACCGCGCCCTCGCCGAACCGGGCGGAGAAGCGAAAGAAGCGCAGGATCCGCAGATAGTCCTCGCGGATGCGGGCGTCCGCGTCGCCGATGAACCGCACGCGCCCGGCCGCAAGGTCGTCCAGGCCGCCTACGGGATCGTGCACCTGGCCGTCCGGGCTCAGCGACAAGGCGTTGATGGTGAAGTCGCGCCGGAGAGCATCGGCCGAGAAATCGCGGCCGAAGGCGACCTTCGCATGGCGCCCGTCCGTCTCGACGTCTTCCCGCAAGGTCGTCGTTTCGATCGTCCGTCCGTCCATGATCAGCGTGATGGTGCCATGCGAAATGCCGGTCGCGGCGACCTTGAAGCCCGCCGCGTCGGCGCGGCGGATCGCCTCCTCCGGTCGCGCGGTCGTGGCGAGATCGAGATCTTCAGCGTTCAGGCCGAGAATGAGGTCGCGAACCGCGCCGCCGACGAGGCGCGTTTCCTCCCCGCCGCCGTTCAGCGCCTGAAGCGCCTGCGCGAGCGGGCCGCGCATCACCGACTGGAGGTCTCGAAGCCGTCCGTCCCGCAACCCCGGCAGGCGGCTCATTCGATCCGTCCGGGCACCAGCACGCCGTTCTCCTGGTGCGCCGGCACGTAGGTTCCGTGTCCGCGCGGCGCGAGAAGGTTCAGCGTGACCAGTCCGAGGACGGCGGCGGCGAGGCCCATCAGGGTGAGAAAAGACACCCGGCCGGTCGTCCAGTGCCCGATCTCGAGAGGGTAGCGCGCGCGCAGGGTCAGATAGACCGCGTAGGCTGCGAACGGGCTCAGGAACAGCGCGAGGGGCTCAAATAGGGTCCGTCCCATCAGGAGAACAATTTCTCGTACAAGTTGCGCAACATGCCGGCGGTGGCGCCCCAAATATAGCGCTCCCCGTGTGGCATGGAGTAAAATTTTCGCACCTGGCCTCGCCATTCGCGCTCATCAAGGCGGTGATTCGAGGGATCCATCAAGAAAGCGAACGGCGCCTCGAAGACTTCGTCGACCTCGTGCCTGTTGACCGAGAGGGTGAACGAGGGATCGATCAGCGCCACAAGCGGGGCGACGCAGAAGCCGGTTCCGGTGAGGTAGGGATCCAGCCATCCGAGGGGCTCGATGAACCGCTCTTCGAGCCCGATTTCTTCCCGCGCTTCGCGCAATGCGGCCGCCTCCGGCTGCTCGCCCGGGTCTATTTTGCCGCCGGGAAAGGCGACCTGACCGGAATGCGCGCGCAGATGCGACGCGCGAAGAGTGAGCAAAACGGTGAGGCCGTCGGGGCGCGCGACGATGGGCGCGAGCACCGCGGCGGGACGCGCGCGGGCGACGATGGCCGCGGCGGGCGCCAAGCCGTTGAGAGCGAAGTCGCCGGCTTTCGGCGCGCGTATGCCGGTCAAATCGCCGGGCTCATGGGCGAGTTTGCGCTGCGCCAGGGCGCGAAAGGCGTCGGGAGTGAGAGGGAGGAGTTCGAGATCGCTCAAAGGGCCTCGATCTCGCTCGCCGGACACATCGGAAAGAAGACGCGGCTGGAGCGCACGCCGAACCATTCCCCGTCGCCCCGTCGCTCGGTTGTCCCGAGATCGACGAGGTCATAGAAAAGCGCGCGCTTCACCAGCGCCCAGAGATCGCCGCGCACCAGCACATATGGCTTCAGGCCTTCGGACGGGCCCCTCTCGAACCGCAGCGGGTGTTGCTCGTCCACAGTCACGACGTCGTCGACGCTGGTTCGGAAGGTCAGGCGCGAATCGCCGCCGTTTTGCTCGACATGCATCTCGACCGCCAGAAACGGCGCGTCGTCAACTCTTATGCCGACCTTTTCGACCGGCGTCACGAGGACATAGCGATGGCCGTCCTTGCGAAGAATCGACGAGAACAGCTTGACCAACGGCAGGCGGCCGATCGGGGAGCCACAGTAGAACCAGGTTCCATCGGCGGCGATGCGCATGTCGATGTCGCCGCAATCGGGCGGATTCCATAGATGCACCGGGGCGGGACCGCGAGCGCCGCCGACCGCGGCCTCGCCCAGGCCCCTGAGCGCCCCGTCCGGGGAAGGGAGCGCCTCCGCCTTATTCTGGCGCCTGTTTGTGGGCGAGTTTGTCGCGGGCATGCTAGGGGGCTCAGCCTGAATGACGCCCACCCAATCTAGTGCGCCGACCGCGAAAGCGAAACGGCGGGCGGTTTTGTGACGACAAGGACCATATAATGAGCGCGACCAATGCTGCCGAGACGAGCGCGTTGACCCGGGAGGTCGATGCGGCCCTCGAGCGCATAGCGGCGGCGCGGAAGGAAATCGGCGCCGTGATCTTCGGCCAGGAGCAGGTCGTCGATCTTGCGCTGACCGTCCTCCTCGCGGGAGGCCATGGCCTGCTGATCGGCGTCCCGGGGCTCGCCAAAACGAAGCTTGTCGAGACCCTGGGCATCGTGGTCGGCCTCGACACCCTGCGCGTGCAATTCACCCCCGATCTGATGCCTTCCGACATCCTCGGCTCGGAAGTCATGGAGGAGGGGCTGGACGGCAGACGGGCCTTCCGCTTCATTCGGGGCCCGATTTTCGCCCAGCTCCTGATGGCGGACGAGATCAACCGGGCCAGCCCGCGCACGCAGTCGGCGCTCCTTCAGGCGATGCAGGAACATCATGTCACGGTGGCGGGCGTGCGGCACGATCTGCCGTCGCCGTTTCATGTTCTGGCGACGCAGAACCCGCTCGAGCAGGAGGGCGCCTATCCGTTGCCGGAGGCCCAGCTGGACAGATTTCTCCTGCAGATCGATGTCGGATATCCCGACCGCGCGGCCGAGCGTCGCGTACTGATTGAAACCACGGGAGAGCGGGATACGAGGCCGGTACCGGTCATGACGGCCGAAGATCTGTCGGAGGCCCAGCGCCTCGTGCGACGCGCGCCAATCGGAGACCGCATTGTCGAGGCCATCCTCGATCTCGTGCGAGCCGCGCGTCCCGGCGAGGGCGACCCGGAACTGTCGAAGGGGATCGGTTGGGGGCCGGGACCCCGCGCGGCGCAGGCGCTCATGCTTGCCGCCCGCGCCCGCGCCTTGGTGGATGGCCGCCTGTCCCCCTCGCTCGCGGACATCGAGGCGCTCGCCGAGCCGGCCCTCAAACATCGCATGGCCCTGACTTTCGCCGCTCGCGCCGACGGCGAGACGGTTTCCGCCGTGATAGAACGGCTCGTGGCAAAGATCTTGCGTTGAAGACCTTGCCATGCGTCTAACCAGACAGCGTTCAACGGACCGCCAAGCATAAAATGACCCTTTCCCCAGCGATACGGCAGGAGGCCGCGGCGCTCTCGGCGCGCTTGCCGAGCCTCGTCATCGCCGCGCGCAACGTCGCCCAGACGGTGCGGCACGGCGTTCACGGACGGCGCAGGGCTGGGTCGGGTGAGACCTTCTGGCAATTCCGGCCGTTCATCTCCGGCGAGCCTTCCTCGAGGGTCGACTGGCGGCGCTCTGCACGCGAGGAACATGCTTACGTGCGGGAGCGGGAGTGGGAGGCGGCGCATACCGTCTGGATCTGGTTCGACCGATCGGCTTCGATGCGTTTCGGATCCAGCCTTGCCCAGGTCACGAAAATCGATCGTGCGGCCGTGATCGCGCTCGCCTTCGCGGACTTGTGCGTTCGCGGCGGCGAACGAGCAGGGCTTTTGGGTCTAACGCGCCCTGTCGCGGACGCGGGCGTCGTCGAACGCTTCGCCGAGGCCATCGCGACGGATGAGCGCCTGCATGGTCCGTCCGAAGCGCCGTTGCCGCCTTTCGTCCCCGCGGCCGCCCGGTCGATGGCGCTCATAATCGGCGATTTCCTTTGCGAACCCGACCAGACCGAGCAAGCGCTCCGGTCGATCAGCGCCCAGGGGGCGATCGGCGAACTCGTGATGGTCGTCGATCCGATCGAGGAAACCTACCCGTTCTCGGGCAACGTGGAGTTCTTCCATCCGGACGGGGGGCTTCGGCTCCTGCGGCCTAGGGCGCAGAACATCCGCGACGCCTATCTCGCGAGGCTGGCGACGCATCGCGAAGCGTTGCGTCGTATTTGCGCCAGCCTCGGCTGGGGCATGAGCCTGAGCCGCACCGACGGTTCGACGGCGGAGATCCTCCTGACGCTGCGCATGCGCCTTTCAGCTCCCGAACTCGGAGCCGGGTACGGAGCCGCCTGACGCGTGTTTAGCATTCCGCTCATTTTCGCCGCGCCTGCGGTCCTGGTGACGCTCGTCGGACTCGGCGTGCTCTATCTCATCTTGCGCGTTACGCCGCCGGCGCCCAGGCGAACTGTGTTTCCTCCGCTGCGCCTGCTCATCGGGCTCGGTTCGAACGAGACGGAGCCGGCGCGCACGCCTTGGCCGATTCTGGTTTTGCGGATGGCGGTGGCGGCGCTGATCATCCTGGCCATGGCGCAGCCGTTATGGAACAGTCTCACCGGGCTTGCCGGCGCTGGACCCATGCTGGTCGTGATCGACGATGGCTGGGCGTCCGCGCAGACGTTCGACAAGCGCATTGCCTTTGCGAGGCAGCGCATGGACGCGGCGGCCCGGTCCGGGCGGATTGTCGCCGTCAAGCCCCTCTCGGAAGGCGCAAGGGACATCGTCCCGCTCGACGCCGCCGAGATCGAAGGCCGGCTACGCGCGCTGGCGCCCGCGCCCTACGAGCCCAATCGGGCGGATGCAATGGCGGCGATCGAGGCGTTTCTCGCGCGCGAGCCGAAGTCTGACGTCCTGTGGATCGCGGACGGGGTCGAACTCGGCGGGGCGGACAGCTTTGCCGCGCGGCTCGCCTCGTTGAGGCGATCGGTCGAGGTCGTGACCGACGGAACTGGCGCGCGCGCCGTCGCCGGCGTCGAAAACGAAGCCGGCGCCTTGACGGCTCGCCTCGTCCGCTCTGACGAACGGGCGCCGGCGAAGGGTTCGGCCCGCGCTCTCGACGCCAAAGGCCGCGAAATCGCCCGGGCTCCGTTCGACTTCGGCTCGAAACTCGTGGCCACGAGCCGTTTCGAGCTGCCGGTCGAACTGCGCAACGAAGCCGCCGAGGTCGTGATCGAAGGCGAGCGGTCCGCCGGCGCGACCTGGCTCGTCGACGACCGTTCGCGTCGGCGGCGCGTCGCAATCGCCTCCGGGGCGAGCGCCGACATAGCGCAGCCGCTGCTCGCGCCGAGCTACTACCTCAAGCGCGCGCTGGAGCCCTTCGCGGACGTCAGCGAGTCGCATGAGTCCGCGAGCGACCCCATCGTCTCCCTCCTTGGGGAAGGGCCTTCGGTTCTCGTGCTCGCCGATATGAGCGTTGCGCCGGGGCCCGAGCATGACGCCATCGTGGACTTTCTCGACAAGGGCGGCCTTCTTCTGCGGTTTGCCGGCGGCCGGCTGGCCGCCGGCGACGACGATCTGGTCCCGAGCGACCTGCGGCGGGGCGGGCGCCAACTCGGCGGCGCCTTATCCTGGGAAACGCCCAAGCACATTGCCGCCTTCGCCACGGGCAGCCCGTTCTTCGGCCTCGTTGCGCCAGACGAAGTGACTGTCACACGGCAGGTGCTGGCTGAGCCTACGGCCGGCCTCGAGGAGAAGACTTGGGCGCGGCTCGCCGACGGCACCCCGCTCGTGACGGCAGCCCGGCGTGGGAAGGGGCTGATCGTTCTCTTTCACGTAACCGCGGACACGACCTGGTCGAACCTGCCCTTGTCGGGTCTGTTCGTCGATATGTTGCGTCGAGTGGTCGCCAAGGCCGATCCCTTGGCCCAGGCGGCCGCCGCAGGTCGAGGCGCCGTCGACCGCAGCGCGACCTTCCCGGCCTGGCGCACGATGAGCGGCTTCGGCGTGCTTGGCTCTCCGCCCCCGCAGGCCGAACCAATTGCAGCGGATTTCGCCGGTGTCGGCGATGCGAGCCATCCGCCGGGATTCTATGGTCCGGCGGAGTCTCCGAGGGCCGTCAATGCGCTCGCTCCCGCCCAGACTCTCGACCGGGCCGACTACGGCACGCTCAAAGTGCGGGAGGGGGGCCTCGACATCACGCCCCCGATCGACCTGCGCCGGTTCCTGTCTGCCCGCCGCCCTGATCGCTCTCACGATCGACGCCTTTATATCGATCTGGCTCGCCGGGGCGACCGGCGTGCGCGGTCGCGGGGCGACCAGCGTGCGCGGTCGGGCGGCGCTCCTCGCGGTCGCTTTCGTCGCGATGTTCGGCGGCCTTGTAGTTCCGAATTCGGACCGCGCGGCGGAAGTTTCCACCCTCAGCGCACGCGACATGGACTCCGCGCTGTCGACCCGGCTCGCCTATGTCGGGACAGGCGACGCCGTTGTGGACCAGACGTCGAGGGAGGGACTCACCGCCTTGACGCGCGTGCTGTCCGCCCGGACGTCCGCCGACCTCGGCGATCCGAGGGAACTCGATCCGGCGCGCGACGAACTCGCCTTCTATCCGCTCCTCTATTGGCCTATCGTCGCCGGCCAGCCGCAACCCCCGCCGGAAGCGCGCTCCCGGCTCGCGGCATACATGAAATACGGCGGCACAATCGTGTTCGACACGCGCGACGCGCTGACCGCGCGCCCCGGCGGCGCCCCGACGGAGGAGGCGAAGTGGCTGCGCACCCTGCTCGAAGGGGTCGACGTGCCCGAGCTCGAGCCATTGCCGCGGGACCATGTGCTGACAAAGACTTTCTATCTGCTGGATCGCATTGTCGGCCGGACCGAAATCGGCCAGACGTGGGTCGAGGCGCTACCCCCGCCCGACCCGGCCGACCGGGTTCACAGGCCCGTTCGCGCCGGCGATGGCGTCTCCCCAATCATCATCGTTTCCGACGACCTTGCCGCCGCCTGGGCCAGCGACGCCGAGGGTCGTCCGATGTTCCCGCTCATTCCTGGCGGCGGCAGACAGCGGGAGCTCGCACTGCGGAGCGGCGTCAATCTCGTCATGTACACACTGACCGGTAATTACAAAGCCGATCAGGTCCACGCCAAGGACATCATTGAAAGGCTTACGCGGTGACCGTCTGGTCGATCGCTTTCTCCCCGCTCCTGCCGCTCTGGGCGCTCATCCCGCTGGGGATGTTGGCCATCGTCGCCTCGATCGCGCTCGTTCTGCGCGGAGCGCGCGGCGCGTGGCTCCGTGCGCTCGCCTTCGCCCTTCTCCTCGTGGGCCTGTGCGACCCGAATCTGGTCCATGAGAACCGCCGCCCGCTCAAGGACATTGTTGCGGTTGTCGTCGATCGATCGGCGAGCCAGACGATAGCCGAAAGGCCGCGTCAGACGGACATGGCGCTCGATCGCCTCGAGGCCAGCCTGAAGGCGCTCGGCGACGTCGACGTCCGGGTGGCCGAGACCTCGCGAGAGGATTCTGAAACCGAAGGCACGAAACTGTTCGCCGCTCTGCGGGGGGCGCTGGCCGATGCGCCGCCCGAACGCGTCGGCGGCGCCGTGATGATAACCGACGGCGTTGCCCACGACATACCGGAAGCTCCCGCTGCGCTAGGCTTCAACGCCCCGTTGCACGTGCTCGTCACCGGCCATGAGGGGGAGCGTCAGCGGCGAATTGAGCTCATTGAAGCGCCACGCTACGGCATTGTCGGGAAGGACCAGATCATCGCTGCGAGAGTGCTCGACAGCGTAGACCGCGGCGAACCCGTCCGGCTGACGGTCCGCCACGATGGACAGACAATCGGAAACATCGAAGCCGGGATCGGCGAGCGGATCGACGTCAAGACGCCGATCGATCATGCCGGCCGCAATGTCGTCGAGCTGGAAATCGCGCCGGTCGAGGGTGAACTGGCGACCGACAGCAACCGCGCGGTCGTCAATATCGACGGCGTGCGGGACAAGCTGCGCGTCCTTCTCATCTCAGGAAAGCCGCATCCGGGCGAGCGCATGTGGCGCAACCTGCTGAAATCCGACGGCAACGTCGATCTGGTTCATTTCACCATTCTGCGGCCGCCGGAGAAAGGCGCAGACGGGACCCCGATCAACGAGCTGTCGCTGATCGCGTTTCCGGTTGCGGATCTGTTCGGCCCGAAGATCAAGGATTTCGATCTGATCATCCTCGACCGCTACGCGCAGCAGTCGATCCTGCCCTACGTCTATCTCGATAATATCGCCAATTACGTGCGCGATGGCGGGGCGCTGCTGATGGCCGAGGGACCGGAATTCTCGACTCCGGAGGGCCTGTTCTATTCGCCGCTCGGCGCGATCGCGCCGGCCGAGCCGACGGGAGACGACGTCGAGACCCCGTTTCGACCGAGCGAGTCGCAAGAGGGCCTTCGTCACCCGGTGACGCGTGGCCTCGCGGGGCTTGGCGCGAAGGGCGGTGAGCCGACGTGGGGCCGGTGGTTCCGGCTGATCGGAGCGAGGACGACGACCGGTCAGACCCTGATGAACGGTCCCGACGGCAAGCCTCTTCTGGTGCTCTCCCGGGTTGACAAAGGGCGCGTGGGGCTGCTGCTGAGTGATCAGATGTGGCTGTGGGCGCGCAATTACGACGGCGGCGGGCCTTATCTCGACCTTCTGCGCCGCTTGGCGCACTGGCTGATGAAGGAGCCGGAACTGGAGGAAGAGGCGCTGCGCGCGAGTTCGAAAGGGCGCGAGATTACTGTGGAGCGGCAGAGCGTGAGCGATCGGGCGCCCGAAGTCGCTCTCGTCTCTCCGGCCGGGACGAAGACGAAGCTCTCGCTGACGCCTGTCGCTCCGGGCCTGAGCCGGGCGCATGTGACCGTCGACCGATACGGGCTCTACCGCGCCGAAGACGGCGAGCATGTCGCCCTGGTCAACGTCGGACCCGCCAATCCTCTCGAGATGCAGGACGTCGTCTCGACCACCGAAAAGCTTCGGCCTCTTGCGGAGGCGACCGGCGGCACCGTTCGTCGCATTGCCGCAGGCAGCAGCGCGGACGCAGTCGCAATGCCTCGCGTGGTTTCCTTGTTTCCCGCGCCAAGCTACGGCGGAAACGACTACATCGGCATCAAGCGGACCGGCTCAAGCGAGCTGATCGGCGCCAGCTCCATATCACTCGCGACCGGTTTTTTCGGATTGGCGGCGCTCCTCGGCGCGGTGATCGCGGCGTGGCTCAGAGAGAGCGGCCGTCTCGCAAGAGGCGTCGGAAAGCCGTCGATCTGACGCTGGCGGCGCGATTTGGCTCGCAGACAGCTGCAGGCGCGAAGGAGCCGCGTCCGGCTTCCGCGATCGAACTGTCACGCCGGACTTGCGGGCCACCCGCGCCGGAGCTAGTGAAGCGAGGCTCTGAAGGGAAGCCGCGCCGATGAAGAAAGTCTACGCCACCGCGGACGAGGCGCTCGCCGGCTGTATCAAGGACGGCGTGACGCTCATGTCCGGCGGCTTCGGGCTTTGCGGCATCCCCGAGACGCTGATCGAGGCCGTCCGCAAGTCCGGCGCCAAGGACCTGACCGTCATCTCCAACAACGCCGGCGTCGACGGGATCGGGCTCGGCGTCCTGCTCGAGACCGGCCAGATCCGGAAGATGATTTCGAGCTATGTCGGCGAGAACAAGACGTTCGCCAACCTCTATCTGTCGGGCAAGCTCGAGCTCGAGTTCAACCCGCAAGGCACGCTGGCGGAACGCATACGGGCCGGCGGCGCCGGAATTCCCGCCTTCTTCACCCGCACCGGCGTCGGCACGATCGTCGCCGAAGGCAAGGAGATCCGGGACTTCAACAACGAAGCGTATGTGATGGAGACCGCCCTCGTTGCCGACATTTCCCTCGTCCACGCCTGGATGGGCGACACCGAGGGCAACCTCGTCTACCGGAAGACGGCGCGCAACTTCAATCCAATGATGGCGACCGCGGGCAAGCTGACGGTCGCCGAGGTCGAGCACCTGGTCCAGCCAGGCGATATCGAAGCCGATCACATCGTCACTCCCGGGGTCTTTGTCCACCGCATCGTCCATGTCCCCAACGCCGCGAAGCATATCGAGCAGCGCACGAACTCGTAAGCGCCACGCGGCGTAAAGATTTAGGAGGCTCCCAATGCCCTGGACCCGCGACCAAATGGCGGCGCGCGCCGCCAAGGAGCTCAAAGACGGGTTCTACGTCAATCTTGGCATCGGCATTCCGACGCTCGTGTCGAACTACATTCCCAAGGGCGTCCACGTGCAGTTGCAGAGCGAGAACGGCATGCTCGGCATGGGCCCGTTTCCTTACGAGGGCGAAGAGGACCCGGACCTGATCAACGCCGGCAAGCAGACCGTGACGCAGCTGCCGACGACGAGCTTCTTCTCGAGCGCCGATTCCTTCGCCATGATTCGCGGCGGCCACATCGACCTCGCGATCCTCGGCGCGATGCAGGTCTCGGAGAACGGCGACCTCGCCAACTGGATGATCCCCGGCAAGATGGTCAAGGGCATGGGCGGCGCGATGGACCTGGTCGCAGGCGTCAAGCGCATCGTCGTCGTGATGGAGCATGCGGCCAAGGACGGGCCGAAGCTCCTGCATCATTGCACGCTGCCGCTGACCGGCGCGAAGGTCGTCGACGTCGTCATCACCGATCTCGGGGTCTTCGCTATCGACAAGCACGGCTACCGCGGGATGGCGCTGATCGAGGTCGCTCCCGGCGTCACCCTCGAGGAAATCGCCGCTAAGACCCAGGCGAGCTATCGGGTGGCGCTGCATTGACCAAGGCGGTCGCCGATCGCTCGATGGAGCCGCCGCTGGTCTGAACTGGCGGCGGCTAGGCGACCGGGGAGCAGCACCGTCGTGGCCTTCCAAGTTTCCGGGAGACCCAACATATCCTGCGACGTGAAAGCCTACGGGCGACAGGATCTTTGCGGCTGATCTAATGATATTAAGGCCTAGCCGAACTTCACCTACTGGGGGGATCTGGCAAGGCCAAGCAATTGGAATCAATAGGCGTGGAAGGCAAGGAAGATGTGGGCTTCGACGCGCGTCTCGAGCTGATGGAAGATGGGGCGGATTGCGAGATCGCTTTTGAGATTCCTGAAAGCCTCTTCGATGCGCACGAGTTGAAGGTAATGGCTCAAGAGCCTGGCGGCTCGACGCTGTGGTGGTGGTGATTGGGCCGCCTAGCTTGCCCGCGTCGATAGTCCAGCAACCCCGTCAATTCAAAAAGTCGCCTTGCCTGGGTCAAGCGCCAACTCCGGATCGGCTGGACTTCCATTTATATCGCGACGATAATCGGGTTGCGTACGTAGGGGAAAAAGGTTTGTGACGAACCGGTTAGCCAAACCCACGAACGGCGCGCAGTTTGCGTTCGCGGAAATCATGTCGGCGAGTTCCAGAATTCGCAGACGCGTACGATTCCCTCCTTGGCGCGTTGCAACTCGCCGGCGCACTCTCTTCTGGCCGCTCAATTCTTGTGACGAGTACGGAACCCGGTGAAGGGAAGACGACCGTCTCTTTGTGCCTGGCGATGGCCGCGTCGCACGCGGGCCAGACATGCCTCTTGATCGACGGCGATCTACGACGGTCATCATTGACTGCGGCAATCGGAAGCGCCGACACGGCGGGCCTGATCGAAATCTTGTTGGATGAGGCAGTAGCCGCCGATGCTATTCGTCCTGTTTCCGCATTGGGAGAATTGCCGGAAGGAAGCGTCATCAGCTTCCTGCACGGGGGGCGGAAATCCGCAAAATCACTGGGCGCCGTGGAATGGTCCAAGGCGCGAGCAGCGTTCAAGTCAATCTCGCAGCCGTTCGGCGTTGTGCTCTTGGATTCACCGCCTGTTTTGGCCGCCAACGATGCGCTGCTCTTTGCGAGCATGGTCGATGCTGTGCTCTTGGTCGTCGGCGCCGGGAACGCCAATCTCGACGAGATCCGGCGGGCCAAGGAACAACTCAACGCAACCGGAACGCCGATTGTAGGCGCAGTCCTAAATCGGTTTAAGCCCAAGCTTCATGGCCCATCGTATCGGCCTTACAGCGGCTATTATCGCCGTCCCCGAGCCAGGGCGGATGGTTGACCGCCCGTCCGCATCAACTCGATCGGCATGTGCGCGGCAGGCTGGCCCTTTCGAAAACACCAGATACACGGCGGTCGCGATCATGGAGATCCTTCTCTCCAAGGCGAAAGCGGCCGAAATTTTTCGTCTCGTGTTAGACGCGCCCCACCGACGGAGGGCGTCAGCTTTATGGCCCGCGGCACAGAAGCTAGCCAAGCTTACTTGACACTTGCGTTGGAAGTTGTTCAGCGTGAGGCCGGTGGCGCGCCTGGCCGAACCGGTACCCTAATTGAACTTGGGAATACAGATTTAATGGCAGACGAAGGCAGTCACTCCGACCATAGGCCTCGTCTCGGACGTGGCCTTGCCGCTCTCTTGGGCGCCGCCAGGGAAGATTCTGAGACAGCTACAAATTTCAGCGGAGTTCGAAGAGCACCAATTGAGTTCCTCAGGCCTAACCCTCGAAATCCCCGAAAATGGTTTGACGAGTTGGAACTTGACGAGTTGGCCGCGTCAGTGAGGGAGCGGGGTGTCATTCAGCCGATCTTGGTTCGAGAAATCGCTAGTTTCGTTAATACGTACGAAATCGTAGCGGGCGAGCGCCGCTGGCGCGCAGCGCAGCGGGCGGGAAGGCATGACGTTCCGATCATCATCATCGATGCGGGTGAGCGTGAGGCGCTCGAAATCACAATCATAGAAAATGTTCAGCGCACGGATCTAAATGCGCTTGAGGAGGCATCGGGTTATGCGCAGCTGGCCAGCGAATACGGCTATTCACATTCTGATATTGCACGCGTCGTTGGGAAGAGCCGGAGCCACATCGCCAATACCCTGCGGTTACTAAACCTACCTCCGCACACAAAAACGTTGCTGTCAGCAGGCCGAATTTCCGCGGGACATGCGCGGGCGCTGCTATCGGTAGCTCAGGCAGATGGGATCGCAGATCGAATTGTGGCGGAGCAATTAACAGTCCGCGACGTAGAGCGGCTTGGTGAAAACACCAGGAAGCGCATGCGCACCAATTCAGGCATCCCCACGAAGGATACAGATACTCTAGCTTTGCAAAATAAGCTGGGATTGGCTCTCGGAACGAAAGTCACCATATCCCACACCGGCGAGTGTGGAAATATCCGGATCTCTTTCAGTAGCTTTGATCAACTGGATGAATTCTGTCGGCGGCTCTGCCAGCCTGCCCGAGCGAATCTTCTTGCGGGTACATCGGCACCCTTTCGAAGGACGACAAAATCTGGCTAAGTGTTAAAGACTCAGGGGAATTGACTGAACGGGTCATGCGGCGATGTAGGCGGCGATGTGGGCGGCGAGGGCGTTTTCGTCCATGCCGCGACTTTGCGGCGCATGCGAGCGTCTTGCTTTTGCCGGTTCTGAGCACGTTGAGGGTGATGTGCTTGATGATGGCGAGGTTGAAGGGCGCGTTGTCGGTTGCACGCGGCATTCGTCGTCGCGGAAGATCATGTCGAGCACCCAGTGGAGGCCGTTTTCGATCATCAGTGACTGGTATGTCAGGGGTTGGCGAGCAGGGCGAGCGAGGTGATGTAGATACGCGTCTCGGTTTCGACCTTGCCATCGGTTTCACGTTCGCTCTCGACCATGACGACCGACTTCAGGCCCGGCCACTGGTGGTTGTCCTGCAGCCATCCGATGTCGTGGAAAACGGTGATCGTCCGGGTCTCGATGCGGCCGTGGTCGCCGTCGACGGTCGTGTCCTGGCTGACCGACGAATTCTTGAACGCGACCGCTTTTTGCTCGCCGGCGAACAGCTCGACATCGTCGCGCAGCGTGCCCTGGTTCCCCTTCAGCGCGAGGATATAATCGGCCTTCTTGTCGATGATATTCTGAGCGATCCGCGCTGGCAGCCCATGGCGTCGATGGTCACCACCGCGCCCTCGATGGCCAGCAGCTCGGCAGGGCGGGAATGGCGACGATCTCGTTGGACTTGTCGCCGACCCTGGTCTGCCCGAGCACCATGCGCTGGCGCGCGGCGAAGGCCGGACGACATGAATGGGCTCTTCGCCCCCTTCTTCTGGTAGGAGCGCCGGACCGTTTTGCCATCGATGGCGATCGCCTCGGCCGACGTCTTCGTCAGCCCCGCCGCCCACGCCACAAAACAGCGCTGGAACGCGACCGGGTCGAGCTTGGCGAGGATGATGCCCAACTGATCATGCGAGGGCGTGCCGTTGGCGAAGGGTCGAAAGCGCCGCAGGAACGCCAGCTTGGCCCGCCGAAGCGCGCGATGTCGCCACCCTCCGCCCCGCCATCGCCGCCCCAGCATCACCAGCAGCACCTCGTCGAGCGGATAGGCGACCTTCCCCTTCTGCCGGTATCCGGCAAGTCCCCGAAATGGACAGAAAACATCGTCCCCACCGCCCGAGCGCGTCCCCCGTCATCAACCATCCCCAAGCGAAAATAAGATCGAGCGACGCGAAACAGACTGTTAAAGACTATACTGACCTTGATGGGGTCTCCGCTTTAAGCTATGCTTGTGCTAGGTCTAGAGTGCACGTTCGTAAATCCGGAACGTCCGCGAATGCCGGGCAGGTACGTTTGGCATTCCATTGAGGGCGACCTCATTGGTCTCCAGCATCCAGCTGAATTCGATTTCCTCGACATTCGCCCGGCGTGCATCCTCGATCACCCGGGCGCCGAGACCGCTGACAGCGAAAGCGGCGACTTTGGTATTGCGCCATTTCTTTGCGACGCCGGCCATCGGGACACGACTTCTGCGGGTGCCGCGCACGTGGATGCCCCAAAGGAGACGAGCTAACCCGGACGGCCAAAGCCGGCCATGCAGACCCTGGAGCGCCTCGTTCGCATCCGGGATCTGAGCGCCGACCGCGACATCTTCGCCTTTGTATGTGGCGATGCGGATCCAGCGAGGGTGGCAAACCGGCAGCGTCAGGCGGCTGATGAGCTTCGCCTCCTCTTCGACGAGCGGCGTCGACCAGGCGTTGTCCGACCAGGCGTCGTTGTAGAGCGCCAGCAGCCTCGCAAAATCACGCCCCCAGTTCCGCACAGAGAGGGAGACATACTCGATTTTTGGCGCGCCCCGGCCCGCCGCGAGGCGCGCAAAGCGCTCGGGGAAGTCGGATTCGGCAACCCGGCACGTATAAGCGAGCAGGTCCATCGCCTTCGTGTAGCCGAGGGACTCGATATTCCGGGCGTAGTGCGGCGGCGAATGGTTGGTTCGAACGACGTGCGGCTGGTCGAATCCATTGACCAGCAGGCCGGATTCGTGGTTGATCGTGAGGCTGAACGGCCCGCGCGCCAGGCGCATGCTCCTTTCCCTCAAGAACCGCTCCGCCTCGGCAAAGAGGGCGGCGAACACCGCGTGATCGTCGACCGCGTCGACGAAGCCGAAAAAGCCGCACGCGTCGCCGAATTTTTTTTGATGCGCGGCGTCGATAGTCGCGACGATGCGCCCGACCGGTTCTCCGTTTCTGAAAGCCACGAAAGGCTGGACGACATTGTTGCGTAGGAACGGCGCCCGCCGCCGGTCGAAGGTCATCCGAATCTCTGCATGGACCGGCTCTACCCAGCGTGGATTGACCGCTTGCGCGCGGCGTCCCGCGGCGATGAAGGCCGAGATCCCAGTTCGGTCATTAACCGGAAAAACCTCGAGTTCGCCCATCCGGACTTAGATCCGGCTCGCCACGGGCGCGGGGCGGCCGAACGCCGCAAATTCCTGCGCAATTGCCTGAACGGATCTGATGATGTCCTCTCGGTTGTGCTCGCTGCTCAGGAAAAACCTGAGCCGCGCCAGGCCGTCCGGGACGGCGGGGGCGATAATCGGCTGGACGTTGACGTTCCGTTGAGCCAGCCGCTGGCTGAGGGCTACGGCCCGGATCGAGTCGCCTGTCATCACGGGAATGATCGCTTCGTCGATGCTGTTTCCAAGATCCAGTCCCGCCCGGCGGCACTCTGTGGCGAATTGATGGGCTCTCTCGTGCAGGCGCGCCGGCCGCTCTGGCTCGCGGTGGAGGATTTCGAGGGCGGCGAGGGCGGCGGCGGCGATCGGAGGCGACATTCCAACGCTGTAGACGAAGCCCCCGGCCGCATGCTTCAAAAAATCGACCAGGGCCGCGTCGCCGGCGATAAAGCCGCCGCAGGCAGCGAGTGTCTTCGACAGAGTGCCCATCCATATGTCGATCCGTCGCGGATCAACTCTGAAATGCTCGAATACGCCCCGACCCCGCCGACCCAGGACCCCCAGCCCGTGCGCGTCATCGATCATGAGCCAGGCTTGATGGCGTTCTTTCAATTCGACGAGGGCCGGCAGGTCGCAGACGTCGCCGTCCATGCTGTAGAGGCCTTCCGCGACAATCAGCGCCCGTTCGTAGCGGCTGCGCAAGGACTGCAGCAGCGAAGCAAGCGCCGACAAGTCGTTGTGCGGAAAAGAACGCCTGTCGGCGCCCGACAGTTGGGCGCCCATGACGATGCTGTTATGGGCGAGCGCGTCGTGCACGACGAGGTCGCGAGGGCCGAGCAGCGCGCTGATCGTCGATACGCTGGTGGCGTGTCCGCTGACAAAGGTCAGACAGGCGTCTTGGCCGTAGTGGTCGGCAAGCGCGTTTTCGAGCGCACGATGAACCGGCCGTTCGCCCGCCACGAGCCTGCTTGCGCCGGCGGAAACGCCGTACCGATCGACCGCCGCATGGGCCGCCGCGCGGACCCCGGGATGACGATTGAGGCCGAGGTAATCGTAGGACGAAAAATTGATCATGCGGCGGGCTTCGATGACGGTCGTAGCGCCGGCGTCACCTTCGTGAACGAGGAAGAAAGGATCCCGCAGACCCAACGCGGAGGCGGCGGAGCGCAAAAGCCGCTGTTCCTCGTAACCGGGCAAATTGCTGAAATCGAGCCAAGCCGAGCAGTCGGCGGTCCGCCTCGCCGGTCCTTCGTCACCGTCGGACGGAGCCGAGGAGGCGCGAACACGCGTCTGGACCAGACGGCCGAGGAGCAGCCGATCCGACTCCGTTAACCCGCGTCGCCCCTGATCCATCGATGGCAGTCTCCGCTTGTCCGGCTCGCACTGGTCAGAAAGGCAAATTGGGCCTTAGGCCAAGCCGTGCTCATTGTCTACCTACGGCGCCTGCGGGCTGCGCCAGCCCTTCCTGCCGTAGCAAACCCGACAGCCCGTTGGCTATCGGACCGCCGCGCTGGTAAGAGGCCGGGGTTTAATCGTCTGGAACTGCGGCGATGGGGTTGGTGTCCACTGTCGACAATCCGGCTCCTCCCGGGGCCGTCGAGCAGGACATCTATGCCGCCGACGGCGTGCGATTGCGCGCCCTTCGTTGGGCTGCCACGTCGAACGGCCGAGGAACGGTCGCCGTTCTCGGCGGGCGTGGAGAATTCATCGAGAAATACTTCGAAGTCGCGGCCGACCTGCTCTCTCGGGGCTTCGCGGTGGCGACCATGGACTGGCGCGGCCAGGGCGGCTCGCAGCGCCCTCTGCGAAACGCCCGAAAGGGCCATGTCGACGATTTCTCCTATTTCGAGCGCGACCTCGACGCGTTTGCCGGCTCGCTCCTCCGGCCGTATTGCCCGCCCCCCTGGTTCGGTCTTTGTCACTCCATGGGGGCGGCGATTGTCCTGATGGCGGATGCGGCCGGGCGCTGCCCTTTTGACAGGCTCGTGCTGACCTCCCCGATGATCGCCGTGAAGGGCATCAATCATCGGGGCCCGATGCGGTTCCTGTTGGAGGCGCTCGACGCGGTCGGAATGGGCGCCGCGTTCGTTCCCGGCGAGGGCCCCGGCAACCCGTGGTCCGCCCCCTATGAGGGAAACGTGTTCACGACCGACCCGAATCAATTCGCCCGCATCGCGAATCTGGCCAGGGCTGCTCCCGAGCTCGGTCTCGGCGGCCCGACCGTCGGCTGGGCGCATGCGGCGTTCCGCCTGTTGAAACGCTTCGACGAGCCGAATTTCGCTCTGCAGCTGCGGACGCCGATGTTGGTCATTGCGTCCGGCGCCGATCGAGTGACCGATACAGCCGCCGCCGTAAGCTTCGCCGCGAGACTGAGAGTCGGCCAAATCATCGTCATCGACGGCGCTCAGCACGAAATCCTGATCGAACGCGACGTCTTCCGGCGCCAATTCTGGGCGGCGTTCGACGCATTCGTGCCTGGCTCGAGCGCGACTGCAGACTGGAAAGCGGCGGCGAAGTGATCAAAGGCGCCGCGACGGACTGGCGGTTGCAACGGATTGAAAAATATCATCATCGCGCGGCCGTCGTCATCGGGAGCTTTCTCGCCGCGAGGCTCGTCTTCGCCTATGCGCTGGGACCGGGGATCGACGAGAGCTATACCCTCGCCATCGCGCGGACGCTGAACCTCTCCTATTTCGATCATCCTCCCCTGCACCAGTGGATCGTCCATTTCGCCGCCCGCGCACTGGGCGAGGGAGAAGGAGCGCGTCTGCCGTTCGTCGCGCTTTTCGCCGCGACAGGCTGGATCCTCTATCGGCTGACCTTCGATCTGTTCGGCGCCCGTGCGGCGCTGATCGCGGTCTTCGCCCTCAACGTCACCCCTTTCTTCTTCGCCTCCGCGGGCGCGTGGATCGTCCCCGACGGACCGCTCCTGTTTGGCCTCGCCGCCGCCGTGTGGGCGCTGGAGAGGGTAATTTTCGCCAAGCCCGCCGACCGGTCTTCGGTCTGGCTTCTCTGGCTCGCAGCCGGCGCAGGATTTGGCGTTGCGGGGCTTTCAAAATACAGCGCCGCGCTCAGCGTCGCCGGTCTGGCTGCCTTCGTCGCCGTTACGCCCGAACAGCGCCGCTGGCTGCGCGATCCGGCGCCCTACTTTGCCGCCGCGCTTGCCGTCGCGATGGTGATCCCGGTTTTCATCTGGAACGCCGAGCACGGCTGGACGTCCTTCGTATTTCAGGGATCCCGCGGCTCTCCGGGGCCGGGCCTGAGGCCGGCCCAGTTTCTGGTCATGGGCTTGGGCGAAATCGCCTATCTGTTGCCCTGGATCTTCGCGTTCCTGGTCCTCGGGTTGGCGGAGGCGTGGCGCGAACGAAAGGACCAGCGGAAACTCTTCCTCTTCTGTCTCGCCCTGCCGCCGATCGTCCTGTTCACCCTGACCCCGCTGTGGGGCGCCCGGGGCCTGCCGCAATGGACGATGTCGGGTTGGTTCTTCGCCTATCCTTTGCTGGGCGCCTGGCTCGACGAACGCGTGGCCTCCGACGACAAGCTAGGTCTGTGGGGCTTCCTCTCCTGCGGAACGCTTGCCGCCGTCGCCGCCCTTTTCACCGTGCAGGCGGTGACCGGCTTCCCGCTGCGGGCGGCGCCGCTGCGGCCGGGCGTCGCCGACCCGACTTTGGAAACCTTCAACTGGCGCGATCTGCGATCCGCCCCGCTTCTCAACCCGCTGCCGGCCTTTGTGCTCTCGACCCACTGGTCTGACGCGGGAAAAATCGCGATCGCGCTCGGGCGGAGCGTGCCTGTCTTCGTCATTTCCCACGATCCCCGCGGCTGGGCTTATGTCGCCGACGGGGGACGCCTTCTTGGACGCGACGGCGTCCTCGTTGTGCGCCCGGCGGATGCGGCCCTGGCGCGCGCTGCCGCTGCGTCCGTTTTCAAGGAGATCGGAGAGACGCAGTCCTGCACGCTGGTCCGCAACGGCGCTCCCGCGGTCGAGCTTGCGCTCATTCCGGTCCATGGCTTGACGCGCAGACTGCCCCTCCCTTATCCGAGCGCGCCAAGCGGATAGATTTTCGACGTCGCAAGAGAAAAGCTCGGTGGATTCAGACGCAGCGACAGCGAAAGCCCGGCCGACCCTATCGGTCGTCGTTCCGACATATCGGGAGTCGGCCAATATCCCCGTCCTGTTCGAGCGCCTGAAGGCCGCGCTGGAGGGCCTGCCCTGGGAAATGATCGTCGTCGACGACGATTCGCCGGACGGCACGTCGGAGGTCGCCTTCGCGCTTGCGGCGGCGGATCCTCGCCTGCGGTGCCTCCGGCGCGTCAACCGGGCCGGGCTCGCGGGCGCCGTCATCGAGGGTTGGATGTCTTCGAGCGCGGAGTTTGTCGCCGTCATCGACGGCGATCTTCAGCACGACGAACGGATCCTGCCGAAGATGTATGGCCTACTCGAGGCCGGTTCGTTCGACCTGGCGATCGGCACGCGCGTGGGGAATAGGGAGGGCCTGTCGCCGGTGCGGCAGAAGCTCAGCGATCTCGGCAAATGGTTCTTCAACCGGATCGCCGGAGCTCCCGTGACCGACCCGATGAGCGGCTTTTTCATGATCCGCCGCGACCTTGCCTCGCGGCTGGCGCCGCGCCTGTCGCCCGACGGCTTCAAGATCCTGGTGGACGTGATCCTCTCCGCCGGCGGAAACCTGAAGATCGTCGAAGCGCCCTACAAATTCCGCAAGAGGCTTTCCGGAGAATCCAAGCTGACCCCTCTGGTCGGACTCGATTTTCTCGGGCTCGTCGCCCATCATGCGAGTGGCGGCGTTCTGCCCAACCGTTTCGTCCTGTTCGCCCTCATTGGCGCGATCGGCCTCGTTGTTCACATTCTCGCGCTCTCCGCGTTCCGCGCGGTGCTTGTCGCCTCGGATTTCCAGTCCGGCCAAGTCGTTGCCACGCTCGTCGCAATGGCGAGCAACTTCGTCCTCAACAACGAGATCACCTATCGGACCTACCGCTATCGCGGCCTTGGCATGATTGGCGGCTTCGCGGCTTTCGCGCTCGGATGCAGCGTCGGCGCACTCGCCAACATCGACGTGGCGTCTTGGGTCTACAGGTCGAACCAGACCTGGTGGGCCGCGGGCCTGTCGGGGGCCGTCCTGAGCGTCGTCTGGAACTACGCCGTCAGCACGACCCTCATCTGGCGTCCTCGCCGCCGCCCCATGCGGCGCAGCTAGAGTCCGGCTGACAATGATCACCGACGCCTTCGACGCTTTTGCCGAGATCTTCTCGCCGCCGTTCCGGCGCGTGATGTGGAAGTCGCTCGCCCTGACGACCGCGATTCTCGCCCTCGCCGGCGTCGGGCTCGACCGCCTGGCGCTCTCATTCGTCCACGTCGGACCGGCGTGGCTGGGCGCGGTCCTGTCGGTCGTCCTCGCGCTCGGCCTCATCGTCAGTATGATCTTCCTCGCCCCGCCGACGGCGTCGCTGGTGGCGAGCTTCTATCTCGACGACATTGCGGCGATGGTCGAACGAACCATCGACCCTCATGGGCCCCCCGGACGGCCGCTGCCGCTCGCGCCGTCGGTCGCAATGGGGATTCGCTTCGCCGTACTTTCGGTTCTCGTTAACGTGATCGTCCTGGCGTTGACGCTCTTCACCGGCATTGGCCTGGTGTCGTACTTCGTCCTCAACGGGTACCTTTCGGACGGGAATATTTCGAGCTCACGGCGATGCGGCACGTATCGGCGGCGGAGCTCGGTTTCTGTTTCATCGGCAATGGCCGATGGTCTTTATCGCCGGCGCCATCGTCTCCGGCTTCGTCGCCGTGCCGGTTCTGAACCTGTTCACGCCCCTGTTCGCCACGGCGTTGATGACGCGGGTGTACAAGCGGATTCGCTTG
>CAWGKV010000046.1:0-29376 GCA_963823165.1 uncultured Alphaproteobacteria bacterium
CTCGAGGACTTCCGGCAGTTTGTGGGTAATGAAGACAATGCCTTTGCCCTCGGAGCGCAAGCGACGAAGGATCGTGAGCAGGTCAGCGACCTCGCTCGGCGCGAGATTGGACGTCGGCTCGTCGAGTATCAGCAACTGCGCTTCGCGCAGGACCGCCTTCAAGATTTCGACCCGCTGCCGACGGCCAAGCGGAAGGTCGGCGACCATCGCGTCCGGTTCAAGATCGAGACCGAACCGGCAACTCGCGTCGCGGACGCGCTGGGCCATTTCCGCCCGCTTCAAGACGCGGCCGGCCGCCGGCCATCCCAGCATGACGTTCTCGACGACGCTCATCGCCTCAATCAGCATGAAATGCTGATGGATCATCGCGATGCCCGCGGCCATGGCGTCCGACGGGCGATGGCCGCTGAGCGGCCGGCCACGGAAGACAATCCGCCCGGCGTCGGCCGCAATCATGCCGAAGAGCACCTTCATCAACGTGCTCTTACCGGAGCCGTTCTCGCCGAGGAGACCGAGAATCTCGCCCTCGTTCAGATCGAGATCCACCCCGTCGTTGGCGGTCACGCCCCCAAAGCGGCGGACTATTCCTCGCATCTCCAGGAGCGCGGGCATCTCAGCCTTTGTCAATCAGCTCAGAAAGTCGCCAGCGCACTCGGGTGCGCCGGCGACCTTCGCGCGGGCCCCGCCTCAGCTGCCGCTACGTGCGTCCTTCTCGGTCGGCGTGACCTTCAACGCGCCGCTCTTGAACTGCGCCGCCATATCGTCCAGCTCCTTCGCGACCGCTGCGGGAACGACCGGGTTGAATTCTTTACCCGGCTCGTATTGCAGCGTCGCCCCGGTGACGGGCGCTGTGTCATAGCCGTATTGCACGAATGTGCCGAAAAGCTTGCCGGCCTTGACCTGATCGGCCGTGCTGCCGAACATCCCCGGCCAGTCCTCGACGATGTTGGTGAGGACGAGTTTGGGCGCGATCTTGGTCTGATCAATTCCGCGACCCGTGACCCAAACGTTCTTTTCTTTCCCTGCCTCGACAAGTCCGGCCTCCGCGGCGTTGAGCTTGCCGGTAATAAAATCCGCGCCCTGATCAATCAGCGACAGCGCGGCCTCCTTCGCCTCCGCCGCGTCCTCCATGTCCTTGATATAGAGGATTGTCACCTGGGCGCCCGCCTTGGTCGCACAGATGCGGAAACCTCCGGCCTGCGCGGTGATGTTGGGCACGCCCTGCAAGCCGTAGACGCCGCCGACCTTGTGGGTCTTGCTCATTCTTGCGGCAAGGACGCCGAGTTGGCAGCCAAATTGAGCATTGTTCCAGTCTATCGACATCACGTTCGGCGGCTTGCCTTCATTGCCGCTCACCGCGATAAACTGCGTCTTGGGAAAATCGGGCGCGACCTGTTCCATCGCCGAAACGAATCGGCCGGAGTGCCCCATCACGATCAGATAGCCCTGGCTCGCATAGTCGCGCAGCGCCTCGGCCTCGTCGGCGTCGGAGACGTTCTCCGAATAGGCCGTCTTGAAGCCGTGGGGCTCCAAACTCTTCAGGATCGAGTAGCCGAGCGCGTTCCAGCTCTGGTCATTGATGCTGCCCGGGAGCAGGATGGCGGCCTTGTCCTCGGCCTTCGCAGAGGAGATGCCGAGGCAGGACACGAAAAGCATCAGGGCGGCGACGGAGCCGGACAGGCGGCGCATTTTCGTTGTCTTCTTCATGGCGGATCACCTTCAGTTTCGCGAGCCCCTCGGGCGGAGCGGCCCTCGGCGGATTTCGCATCGGCTTGGCTGACTTGGAGCTAGCAATACGCGGGCCACGCCCAGCGTTCAGAGGCGCACGATCGCCGCAATCGGCGCTTCGCCCGGCCTGCATTGATGCTCGGTGCCGCCGGACACGAAGACCGCCGCATCGCCGGTCACCGAGGCGATGACGGCGCCAAGGGCCGCGCGCGCATGCCGCTCATAGTTGATGTCAGCGTCAGAAAGCATCGTGGTGCGGCGCCCCCGCAGCATCCCGCTCGGCGGCGCCTCGGCCTTGGCGAAAATGGCGACTATGCGCCGTGGATCGATCGCGGCGCCTGTGTCGCCGATCGCCAGCCGGACAGCCGAGCGGACGCCGTCCGCGTCGATGACATCGCGAAGCACCGCATGGCCGATGCCGAGATCGCCTCCTGCCGCAGCCGAGTTGCCGAACAGCAGGATCTCGCAGTTCTTGAGTTCGCCGCCGGCAGACGTGTTCGCGACCGTCGAGAACAGATCCATGCGTTGCGCGATCGCACCGTCGCTCAACGCGGCCTCGTCGACTTCACCGAGCGCCAAGGCGACACCGAGCGCTGTCGCGCCGCGGGCAAAGGGCTTCGAGCCGTTAGGGTCGCGGGTGATGAGCTTGGCGCCCCTTCGATCGGCATCAGCGACGGCGGCAGGCGTTAGCAACGGGCCCTTGACCTGCACATAGTGCACATCCCGCGGGTCGGAAATTCCAGCTTCCGCTTGCGCACGCTTCACCGCAGCGGCGACTTCCCGAACCTCGGACATCGTTCCCACTTCTTCGGGCGCGAGGTCGCGCGTCACAGCAATGCCGATGGCGAGCCGCTTCCCGCCTGCGGTCGCGGCTTCCGACCGAGTGAACAAAGTCGCGTGAGGGCTCAGAACGCCCTCCGTGCCTCCAGACCAGACGAAGGCTACGCGCTTGGCGACCTCGTCAGGCGAGACGCCCATACGCTTTGCCAGAGCCAGCGAGTAGGACAGCGTCGCAAAGCCGCGCGTGAAGTCGTTGGCCCCACCATTGCCTTCGGTCTTCCCGATGAGCGCGACAATCTCGCCGGGGTTGACTTCGCCCGCGTCGATTAGCCTCTCGAGAGCTGAAACGTCGTTTGGGCTGTTCATCGCCAGTTTATGGACGCCGACTTGCAACGGAACCTCCTGCCGAAGGGTGAGAGATTATCTTGATCCTCGGCTGACGCAACGAATTTGAAATGATTAACCAGGCGAGACGGATCGACCTGCTTTTCAATCTTGCGCCAGCGGGTTGGATGTCGGCGGATGTTCGCGCGTCCCACGCGCGCCATGCCGGCTTCAGGCTTGGCTCGCAGCGAACTGACTGCACTATACGAAGAGGCTGACAGGCCTTTGGTCAGGGCGCCCACGACCCTGCTCGCCGATTGATTGGATGGCCGCCGCGGATGGACTCGACGGGAGGAAGAGATGCGCAATATCTCAACTAGCCCATCCGCGACCGTTTCAGATTAGCAAAAATAACGACGCTCGCGCAGTTCATTCATTCGAAAAACCTTGGTCAAAGAGTCCCCGCCGGGACGGGAAATCTTCCCGGCGATCAGTCTCATGCGCGCAATCCGAATCTCGCCTCGACGGTCGCGCCGCTATCAGGCGAAGCGCGAAATGCGAACTCGCCGCCCAGCGCCTTAACCCGTTCCCGCATGCCGGAGAGACCGATTCCCGCACTTGTCTCGGCTTGTTTGCCGGGGCCGTCGTCGACGATACGAATTCGGAGCCCGGTGAGCGCCGGATCGCCGAGCGCGGCCTCAGAGGTCGGCGTCTCGAAGGCGAGCCTCGTCTCGATGCGGCGTGCGCCGGAATGACGAAAGGCGTTCGTCAGCGCCTCCTGAACGAAGCGGTAGACGGTGAGGCTGGCGCGTGGGCCCAGTCCGGCTAGCCCTGGCGCGGCCGTCAGGACGAGGGTCACTTCAGGCTTGGTCCTCCGCCAATGCTCGACCAGCGCATGCAGCGCCGCCGTCAATCCGAGCTCCTCGAGCGCGGCCGGCCGCAGGTTGGCGAGGATGCGCCGATTTTGGCGCTGCAGGGCTTCCACCTGATCGCCGATCGCGACCGCCGCGCGGGCGGCGCCCTCGTCTCCAACGCTATCCAGGCGGTTGGCCAGCATCGCCGCGTTCGCTCGCAGGGCGAAGAGGTGCGGCCCGAGTTCGTCGTGCAATTCATGCGCGATCGCCTTGCGTTCCTCGTCGTGAGCGTCGAGGACGCGTTCGATCAATTGCCGATTGGCGGCGCTCAGGCCGGAGAGGGCTTCGGCGAGACGATTGATCTTCGAGCAGATCTCGACGAATTCCGGCGATCCCGACGTTCGCGCGCGCGTGCCGAAATCTCCTGCTTCGAGACGCGCGAGAGCCGCGCCGGCGACGCTCAGCGGGCGAAGCGACCTTTGCAGGAACAGGCCGGTCGCGATGACGACCGCGAGGGCGAGCGCGCCGCCGGCGGCGACTTGAGCGCGCGCCTGCAGCCAGACTTCGTCGATGACCTCGGAGGGGTCGGCGACGATCACGATCGAGGCGACGCCGCGCCCATTGAATACGACCGGAATCGTGGTGACGTCGGCTGGCGCGTGGACCAAAGCGCGAAACCACTCCGGCGCGTTGGCGCGCAAATCGGACGGCGCGACCAGGGCCGAAGGAAACGCCTCTGGACCGAGGCCGACGCGCACATGGCGCAAGAATTGTAGGCTCGACACCAGCGCAGTGACAGCCTGTTCAGGCTTTGGCGCGCCCTGAAGGCCAGCGAGCGAAGTTTCTATGAACTCTTGCGTCAGACGCGAAACACTGCGCGCTTCGGCCTGCACGCGCGGGCCGGCGCTGGCGAGAATGCCGTAGATGTCGGCGGCGAGCCAGAGCAAGAGCAGCATGGCGAACACGAGATTCAGACGATGCCGCAACGAGATAGATCGCCACATGACACGGCTCCCGGACAAACTAACGTTGATTTTGCCCGTGTCCCTGTCAATGTCAGTCTCGGGAACGGCGCCGCCTCGGGCAGGCGGAATGCGAGGGAGGGCTGGTGCGGGTTCTCATCATAGATGATCACCCGATCGTGGTTTCTGGTTGCCGGGCGTTGCTCGAATCGGATCCGACCATGAAGGTGTTCGGTGCGGCGGATGGCAATTCCGGATACGCCGCCTATTTCGCGCACCAGCCGGACGTCGCCCTGATCGACCTGAATTTGCCAGGCGTGTCGGGCCTCGAAGTCTGCCGCCGCATTCTGCAAAAGCAGCCCGAGGCGAGAATCATCATATTCAGCATGAACGACGACCCGGTGTTCGCCGTGCGGGCGATCGAGGCCGGCGCGAAAGGCTATATTGCCAAGAGCGACGACCCGTTGCTGCTCGTGGATGCTATTCGTCGCGTCGCCGAAGGTGGCGGCTACCTTCATCCCGAGATGGCCCGGGCGATCGCGTTCCTGCGAGCAGGCTCCAACGCGAGCCGCGTCTCCGACCTGAGCGGGCGTGAACTGGAGATCCTGCGCCTTCTCGCCAAGGGCAAGACAATGGCTGAGATCGCCGACGCCCTGCACGTCTCCTACAAGACCGTGGCCAACAACTGCACCCAGCTCAGACAGAAGCTCGGCGCCCGCAGCGCGATGGACCTGATGCGGATCGCCATCGATTCGAAGCTCGGATGATGCCTGGTCCGGTGGTCGGCAAGCGCGGCCATTCAAAATGATTCGTGCTATGCACCGTCCAGTGGACAGGGCGAAAAAGTGTTGCCCAGGCGGTCGTCAGCTTTCCGTTTCGCGCTGCCTCCGCCCCAGTCTCGCGACCGCGTTTGTGCTCCTGGATAGAGTTGCTAAAATACTCACTTTTTGTTCTTGACTTGTTTCGCAACCTATGGCATAAGCGGTTGATCGGTCCGCAACGGCGTCGGGGATGGAAAGCGAGGTTGGCATGGAGGCGCCTTCGAGTCTCACAGCAACCTGCAGCTCGACCGCCCCGCCGGCGGGACGTGGTAGCGGCGGCTTTCCGCCTGAGACCGCCCGACCTAGCGGAGGCGTCAGCGCGAAGCGGAGGAGAAAACAATGGAACTCCCAAGCTGTGAGTTCGGCGACCCCCTCGCCCGCGAAGCGGGAGAGGACGGCGCGGCGAAGCCGCGCCAGGTGAGGGGGACGGGCAACCGACGAAACTTGCGGCCGCCGTCAACGCCCGCCGTTCGGCGTTCTCAACCCTCACCTGGCGCTTCGCGCCTGTCCTCTCCCGCTTCGCGGGCGAGGGGATACGCGAAGGCTTGGGAGTTACAAAATAATTTGGATTCCGCCGTAACCCCTTGAGAACAGCCGATTCATGGAAGACTTTTGCTTGGATTCTGCTATCCTGGGCTTTGCTCCGGTTATCCCGAGCTTGGGCGGAACGTCCCGCGGCTTGGGTCTCCGGGGCCGCCGGTGGGCTCGAGGCGTGACGAAAGTCGCCGCGGCTGTTCCGTCCAAGGGGGCCAGGTGATCGACTTCGGGGGACGGAATCAAGTTCAACTGACGGTCTATGGATAACTCACCGCATCGCTAACTGAAGTATACCGGGCGATCTGCATACTCGTGCGGACGCCTCGCAGGCGCTGGCCCGTCGCGGCTCCTCAAAGTATCACGCAGGCTCGCGGAAGACCTTTCCGGCCGGACAATGCGGCATGGCGAAAACCAGCGCAGGGATCCTGCTGTTCCGGAAGCGCGCCGAGGGCGTGCAGGTCATGCTCGTCCATCCGGGCGGCCCTTTCTGGAAGAACAAGGACGAGGGAGCCTGGTCCATGCCCAAGGGACTGGCCGACCAGGGTGAAGACCTGCTCGCCGCCGCCAAGCGGGAGTTCTTGGAAGAAACCGGCGCGACCGTCCGGGGAGAATTCATCGATCTTGGAATGCACAAGCAGCCCGGCGGCAAGACGATCGTGGCCTTCGGCTGCGAGAGCGAGTTCGATCCGGCGGCCCTCAAGAGCAACAGCTTCGCGCTGGAATGGCCTCCCCATTCCGGGAAGACCGCGGAATTCCCGGAAGTCGACCGGGCCGGCTGGTTTTCCATTGAGGAGGCGTTGGTGAAAGTTACGAAAGGACAAAGGCCGATCATTGCCACATTGGCCGCGAGCTTGGGCGCCGCGCCCGCCGGAAATGGCGGTTGAGCGCCCGAGGCTTGGCACGCCGCAAGGCATGGGTCTGATCGGGAAACTACGCGAGCCGGCGTGAACTGGCGCAGCGCAGGGCGAAGAGGGCGGCTATTGCCTTCCTCTTCGCCGGCGTGAAAAAGCAGGGCGTGTTCCTATATCTGCGTTTCCTTTCCCAGGACCCGCCCATGCATTTCTGGTTGGACATCGCCGCCTTCGCCCTCGAGGCGCTCATCGTCGTCGTGGCGATCGTCGCTGCGATCGGCGGGATCGCCGTCATCATCGCGCGCCTGACGCGCTCGGGCGAGCCGAAGGATCGGGAGATAAAAGTCCGGTCGCTGAACGAGCGCTACGACGACGTGCGGGACGCGATGAACGCCGCGCTGCTCGACAAGAAGGAGCGCAAGGCGCTTGCAAAAGCGCGCAAGAAGGCGATGAAGGCGCTGCGCGGCGAGCCCCAGGGCAAGCGCATCTATGTCATGGCCTTCAAGGGCGACATGCGCGCGACCGCCGTGAGGCAGCTCGGCCAGCAGATCGACGCGGTGCTGACCGTCGCGCGACCTGAAGCAGACGAGGTCCTGCTCCGGCTCGAAAGCCCGGGTGGGACCGTGACCGGCTACGGCCTCGGCGCGGCGGAAATCCTTCGCCTGCGCGAGCACAAGCTCAAGGTCACTGCCTCGGTCGACCAGGTGGCGGCGAGCGGCGGCTACATGATGGCGGCGGCCGCCGACCGCATCGTCGCGGCGCCCTTCGCGATCGTCGGCAGCATCGGGGTCGTCGCGGCTGTGCCGAACGTTCACCGCCTCCTCAAGAAGAACGAGATCGACTTCGAGGAAATGACGGCCGGCGAGTTCAAGCGCTCGGTGTCGGTGCTGGGCGAGATCACGCCGGCCGGGCGCGAGCATTTTCGCGGCAAACTCGAGGACACGCATGGCGCGTTCAAGGCCCATGTCGCACGCTGCCGCCCGAACGTCGATATCGCCCGCGTCGCCAACGGCGACACCTGGCTGGCGAGCGAGGCGGTGGCCTTGGGCCTCGTCGACGAGATCGCGACCGGGGACGAATGGCTGTTCAGGGCGCGCGAAGGGGCCCGCCTCTACGAAGTTTCGAGCGAAGCGCGCAAGAACCTGCTGCAGCAGTTGCTGAGCGGCCTCGGAGTCGCGGCGCAGAACGTGTCCGAAGCGGCCTCGGCGCTATTCCGGCGGCTTTGAGCCGAGGGCATTCCTGTTGTTCGTTCGCTCGCCGGTTGCGCCAATCCTCAGTGAGCGCTGCAGGTCTCTGTCGCGAACGCCGCGCTTGCGCCGAGCGCCTCCCCATATTTGTCGATTGCCCCCGCGGTAACGCAACCGCAGATTGACGGCCCGTTGTCGAGACGAAAGGAATGATCATGACGAAGATGTCGTCCCTCTCTTGTTCAACCAGCACAATCGCCGGCGCCCCGGCAGAGACAGCGTACGCCGGATCCGACTTGACGATCAGCCAGATGTCGCGGCTCTACGGCGTGAGCCAGCGCACCCTTCGATTTTATGAGCATCGCGGCCTCATCAAGCCGCGCCGGGAAGGCAATGCCCGTTTCTACCGCCCCACTGACCAGGCGCGCCTGGAGGCGGTTCTTCAGGGAAAGAGGTTCGGCTTCACCTTGACCGAAATCAACGACCTGATCGGCGGCAAGGGCGCGAGCGAGACCGCCGACCTCGGGCAGCGACTACAACCGCACCAGATCGTCAGCCAGATTGGTCACCTCGAACGCCAACGCGACGAGATCAATAACGCCATCCAGCTGCTCCGCGCGACCCACAGCCAGCTGTCGCAAGCTGTGATGTAGGCCGTCCTGGCCCCACTCCGCAGATTCGTTCTTGAGCCAGCACTGCCGCGAGGAAGCACACTCAATGTGGGATCTGACGCTCGAGCTGGAAGAGTTGCGCGACGAACTCGCCGAGACCCAACGTAAAATCTGGATCCTGGAGCAAACCGGCCGGGAGCTGATGGCGATCGTCGACCGTTCGGGCGAACCAGAGATCGACCCGCTCATTCGACGTCATCTCGACGAAGTGGCCATGCGAATGGCGATCGCGCTCGTCAGACCGACGTCGATCGCGGGGATCATGGAGTAATCGGACAGTCGCCAACGGAGAGCCGAAGGCGCCGGCTCGGTGACCGTCATTGAACCCGGAGGGGGAATGGCCGTCGCGGCGCGCATTGTAGGGGCGCGCGGTGAGCGCGCCGGACGCGGCCAGCGGCCGCGTCTACAAAGCGGCGACAGTCAGCGCAGCTCGTAGCAATTAACGATCGTGTGCGGGTTGCGCGTCACGTCGAAAAGAACCCCGCATTGGACCAGGTCGTTCCTGTCCTTGTGACGAAACAGAATGAGCGACGTGCGATTGTCGTAACCGCTGGCGAAGCCGGCGATCTCCCACCCGTCGCCGAGCAGTTTGTCGATCGTCAGCGGCGGCTCCGCCAACGCTGCGCCGCAGCCGGCCGCGAAGAGGGCAATCCCGAGTCCTATCCCAAGTCCGATGCGCATCCCGACGATCCCGCGTGGCCGGGCACCCTGCGCGCGGCGCGCGTCGCTTTTGCGGCGGGGCCGTGAACGATATGACGGGGAGGGCGAATTAGGCGCGGCCGCGCCAATCTCCCGCCGCGGACAGGGCGTAACAATAGCGGGCCGAGCGGCGAATGGTCGGACGCGGCCTTCGTCGTCCGGCCCCATTCAACGAGAGGAATTGCCCACGATGATCACCCGACGTTCGATCCTGGCCTCAGCGGCGGTCTTCGGCGCGCTGATGGCCTCTCCCTCCCTGGCAGCCGAACTGGTCGATTATGCGCCGGACGCCTTCGACGCCGCGCTCAGCGCCGGAAAGCCGATCCTCGTCTGGATCCACGCCAGCTGGTGCCCCACCTGCAAGGCCCAGGCGCCGACCCTGGCCAAAATCGAAGCAGAGCCCCAGTATAAGGACCTCAAGGTGTTCCGCGTCGATTTCGACTCCCAGAAGGACGCGGTGAAGCGCTTTGGCGCGCGCATGCAGAGCACGCTGATCACCTTCAAGGACGGCAAGGAAACCGGCCGCTCGGTCGGCGACACCGATCCCGCTTCGATCGCCGCGCTGGTCGCCAAGGCCGGATGACGAAGCGCCAGTGACCGTGGGAACACTCGGGCTCGCCCTGCTGGCGGGCCTTCTCTCGGTGCTTTCGCCCTGCGTTCTGCCGCTGCTGCCCCTCGTCCTCGGCGCGGCCGCGAGCGAGCGCCGCGGAGGTCCTGTTGCGCTTGCGGCCGGCGTGACGTTGTCGTTCGTGGCGATCGGGCTGTTCGTCGCCACGATCGGCTTCGCCATTGGGCTCGACGGCGACAAATTTCGGACGGCGGCGGCCATCCTGATGATCGGAGTCGGCGTGGTTCTGGCGGTCCCGAAGCTGCAGACGCTTCTCGCCGCGGCCGGCGGCCCGGTCAGCAACTGGGCCGACCAGCGCATCAACGCCGTCCGGTCCCGTGGCCTCCCGGCGCAGTTCGGAATCGGTCTGTTGCTCGGCGCCGTCTGGAGCCCCTGTGTCGGTCCCACGCTCGGCGCCGCCTCGGTGCTCGCGGCGCAGGGCGCATCGCTCGGCCGCGTGGCGCTCACCATGCTCGCCTTCGGGATCGGCGCGGCGGCCCCGCTCGTCGCCCTCGGGCTCCTGTCGAGGCAGGCGATGGCGCGCTGGCGGAGCGCGCTGATCGCAGGGGGCAACACCGCGAAGCTCGCGCTCGGCGTTCTGCTCGTTGCGCTCGGAATCATGATCGTCAGCGGGTTTGACAGAAAGGTCGAGACGGCGCTCGTCGACCGGTCGCCGCAATGGCTGACGGATTTGACGACGCGGTTCTGACCGGCCGACGCTGGTGCCGCGGGCGTTGAGCGCGGCTGGTGCGGCCAGGGCGTCAGAAAGGACGCCCGTCTTTCGACGGGCTATGGGCCGATCTACCAGCCCCGTCGCCTTGCCACCCCTGCCCGCCCCTGATATTCCCCGCCGCCAATCCCCAATTTCCAAGGACATTTCCATGGCCGCGCGCCAGTTCATCTATCACATGCAGGGGCTGACCAAGACCTGGCCGGGCGGCAAGAAGGTCTTGGAGAACATCAACCTCTCCTTCTACCCGGACGCCAAGATCGGCGTGCTCGGCGTGAACGGTTCGGGCAAGTCGACGCTCTTGCGCATCATGGCGGGCCTCGACACCGAATTTGTCGGCGAGGGGTTCGTCGCCGAGGGGGCGAAGGTCGGCTTCCTGCCGCAGGAGCCGCAGCTCGATCCGGCTCTCACGGTGCGCGGCAACGCGATGCTCGGGGTGAAGGAGAAGCAGGCGGTGCTCGACCGCTACAACGAGCTCGCGATGAACTATTCCGACGAGACGGCGGACGAGATGACCCGGCTGCAGGACGAGATCGAGGCCAAGGGCCTGTGGGATCTCGACAGCCAGGTCGAGCAGGCGATGGACGCGCTCGGCTGTCCGCCGGACGATTCCGATGTGACGACGCTTTCGGGGGGCGAGCGGCGCCGCGTCGCGCTTTGCCGGCTGCTGCTGGAAAAGCCGGAACTTCTGCTGCTCGACGAGCCAACCAACCATCTCGACGCCGAGACGGTCAACTGGCTCGAGGGGCACCTGCGCAACTACCCCGGCGCGATCCTGATCGTCACCCACGACCGCTATTTCCTCGACAACGTGACGGGCTGGATTCTCGAGCTCGACCGCGGCCGCGGCATCCCCTACGAGGGGAACTACTCGTCCTGGCTGAAGCAGAAGCAGAAGCGGCTCGAGCAGGAGGGCCGCGAGGACGCGGCGCGCCAGCGGGCGCTCGCCGAAGAAAGCGAATGGATCGCGGCTTCGCCGAAAGCCCGGCAGGCCAAATCCAAGGCGCGCATCCAGGCCTATGATGAGCTCGTCAAGAAGCAGAGCGAAAAGGCGCCGACGACCGCCCAGATCATCATCCCGGTGGCCGAGCGGCTCGGGCAGAACGTCATCGACTTCGAGAATCTTTCGAAGGGTTTCGGCGACAGGCTGCTGATCGACAAGCTGACGTTCAAGCTGCCGCCCGGCGGCATCGTCGGCGTCATCGGCCCGAACGGCGCCGGCAAGACCACCCTCTTCCGCATGATCACCGGCCAGGAGAAGCCGGATTCGGGCAAAATCCGGATCGGCGAATCCGTGCAACTCGGCTATGTCGACCAGTCGCGCGACGCGCTCGACGGCAAAAAGACCGTGTGGGAGGAGATTTCCGGCGGCAATGACGTCATCTATCTTGCCAAGCGCGAGATGAACTCGCGCGCCTATTGCGGCGCCTTCAACTTCAAGGGCCCCGACCAGCAGAAGAAGGTCGGCATGCTATCGGGCGGCGAGCGCAACCGCGTGCATCTGGCGAAAATGCTGAAGAGCGGCGCCAACCTGCTGCTGCTCGATGAACCGACCAACGACCTCGACGTCGACACGCTACGCGCGCTGGAGGAGGCCCTCCTCGACTTTGCCGGCTGCGCGGTGATCATCAGCCACGACCGCTTCTTTCTCGACCGCATCGCCACCCATATGCTGGCCTTCGAAGGCGACAGCCACGTCGAGTGGTTCGAGGGCAACTTCGCCGATTACGAGGAGGACAAGAAGCGTCGCCTTGGGATCGACAGCGTCATCCCGCACAGGCTGAAGTATAAGAAGTTTTCGCGATGAGGGCCTGGCGCAAGCGCGCTGTAGATCTTTTTGCCAGTGAACTCGATTGACGAACGTGGTCTGGCGGCGCGAGGGAAGGAGCGCCTCGGCTAGCCTCGCGTCGAGCGTAGCCGGCACGTGATCTCCAATCTGGCCAATCCAATTTTCGCTTCGGCCAGATCAACCGCAAGGCGCGCCCCGACCTATGCTCCTGGCATTGGCGGCGGATGGAACAAAAGCGCGGCGCGGCGGTACAAAAGCGGTGCTGCGACTTCCTTCGCGTCTCTCGAATCCGCCCGGTGGAGGCCGCTAGGATCACGAGGCTGTGATGTCGATAAGAATGAATCTCGCATGTGCCGGCGCTCTGGCGGCCCTGCCGCACCTGGCTTTCGCGGCCAATGTTAAAATACCATCCATCGGGATCACCGTGCCGGCAAGCGCAACATTCCTGCCGACGGTCAATATTGAAACCAGCTGTCGGGAAGAGGTGTCGGCTGCTGATCTTGGAACGAGGTCCGCTGCCTATCGTGGCTGCGTTCACGACGAACGCTCGGCTTTCCATGAGCTGCGGCGGCGATGGGGGCATTATTCGGCCGAGGCGCGCGCAATCTGCCTATTCCCAAGGAGCGGCACGTCGCTGAGCTACGTCGCCGTGCTGACTTGTCTTCAAATGCAACCAGGCGGCAGGTTTGCCATCAAAGGCGAACGGGCTGGCGGCCTGTATTCCTGGACGACGCCGTCGCCGCGCGCCTCGACCGCGTCGCGGTCCCCGTAGCGAAACATTCGGCCGATCGAGGCAGCACGTCACGGCTCCCCATCGCGCATCGCGCGGACGACGGCGACTGATCCCGCCAAGCCACAGGCGCGCCGCCCGATGCTCGCGCAGCCGGCGCCACTGCGCCTCGCTGAGCGGACGAGGCGGCGGTCGTCGGGCGCCGGGGCGTAAATCAACGAGCGCTTCACCGTCGGCGCGCGGACGTCAAGCGCGCCCTCGACGGCGGGCCGTAGGAGAGCCTAGATAGAGCGTCCGGCTCGACGCGCTCCTCTCGACGGGCCATCGGGCCATCGGACGGCGGACCGACGGCGCTAGCCGGCGTCGCCGACGTTATGAAAGGCCGGGTCAAGCCGGCCAAGGGAGGGAACATGTGCCACCTTTTTGCAAGCAGTCCGCCGGACAGCTACGCATTCGAGACGCGTTCCATCCGGTTGAACGGCCAGAGCACGAGCATCCGCCTGGAGAAGGTGTTCTGGGAGATCCTCGAGGAGATCGCCGCGGGAGAAGGACTTACGGTGCCTCGCTTCCTATCGACGCTGCACCGTGAGGTCCTGCTCCTGTGGGGGGAGGTGCCGAACTTCACCTCTCACCTGCGCTGCATCTGCGTGGTGGCGATCGAAAGCCAACGCGTCCAGCGCGGAAGCAAGCAAGCAGTGGCTGCGTGAAGCGGGAGACCGCGTAGTAAGCCGATAACACCCGGGCCCGCCGCGCTTCATTACCGTTTCGAAACTTGCGTCGCGGGAAGCGGCGGCTGCCAGCGTGAGCGAAAAATGGCGAAAGCGATCCACGCGATGGTCCGCGTTCTGGACGAGGCGCGGTCCCTCGCGTTCTACAACAAGGCCTTCGGGCTCGAGGTCGCCGACCGGCTCGATTTCCCGGACTTCACGCTCGTCTATCTCTCGAACCCCGAGGCGCCCTTCGAGGTCGAGCTGACGATCAACAAGGGCCGCGCCGAGCCTTACGACCTCGGCAATGGCTACGGCCACGTCGCCTTCGTCGTGGACGACCTCGATGCGGAGCATCGCCGTTTCGAGGCCGAAGGACTCCACCCGCGCAAGATCGCCGAGCTCAGCCGCGACGGAAAGCAGATCGCGCGGTTCTTCTTCGTGGAGGATCCCGACGGCTACAAGATCGAGGTGCTGCAGAAGTTCGGGCGTTACAGGTAGCCTTAGGAACTGATTGGCAAACTTTAAAAACAGGAGGAAACACTGATGACGGCAATTATTGCGTCCGCGAAGGAGGGTTTGTCCCGCCGCGGCTTCCTGCAAAGATCGGCGGGCGGCTTCGCCGCCGCCGTCGCCATCACGTCGACGGGGGCGCTGCTCAACGCGTCCGAAGCCTGGGCCCTGGACGTCAAGGGTCTGAAGCCCGAGACGATGAAAACCCTGATCCTCGTCGCCCGAGACATCTACCCGCACGACAAGGTCCCCGATCGCTTTTACGCGATCGCGATGAAGCCCTATGACGAGAAGGCTGCGGCGGATCCGGAAATGAAGGCTCAAATCGAGGCGTTCGTCGGCGCGCTCGACGCGAAAGCTGGCCAAGGAGGCTATGTTGGTCAGGGCTGGGAGGCGGACCGCGTCGCCCTGCTCCAGGGCCAGACCGCCAACCCGATGTTCGAGACCATCCGTTCCGGCCTGGTGGCGTCGCTCTACAACCAGCCCGACGTCTGGCCGATCTTTGGATACGAGGGCGAGTCCTTCTCCAAAGGAGGATACATCCACCGCGGCTTCGACGACATCACCTGGCTCTGACCAACAAACATTCAGGCGAGGAAACGAACATGGCAGCGAAATTCGATTCGAACGACGACAGCGTCGTCGTCATCGTAGGGTCGGGCGCCGGCGGCGGCACGCTGGGCAACGAGCTGGCGCAGAAGGGCGTCAAGGTCGTCGTGCTCGAGGCCGGCAAGCGTTACGAATTCACCGACTTCGTCAACGACGAATGGGCGAGTTTCACCCAGCTTGCGTGGAAGGACATGCGGACGACCTCCGGCAGCTGGCTGGTTCACAAGAACTTTCCCAACCTGCCGGCCTGGATCGTCAAGGCGGTGGGAGGAACGACAACGCACTGGGCTGGCGCGTCGCTCCGGCTGCAGGATCACGAGTTCAAGACTGCAACGGTCTACGGCCACGTGCCCGGGGCCAATCTCCTCGACTGGCCGCTGACGCTTGCCGATCTCGAGCCCTATTACGCCAAGGCCGAAGATAAAATGGGGGTCACCCGTACGGGTGACCGGCCTGGCCTGCCGGGCAATAACAATTTCAAGGTCTTCAAGGCCGGCGCTGACAAACTGGGCTACAAAGAGTGCCACACCGGCCGGATGGCGATCAACTCCATCGAGCGCGACAACCGCAACTCCTGTCAGCAGACCGGCTTCTGCTTCCAGGGGTGCAAGTGGGGCGCGAAGTGGTCGACGCTCTATACCGAGATCCCGAAGGGCGAGGCGACGGGCAACATGGAGGTTCGCCCGGAATCGCATGTCGCGCATATCGAGCACGACGCCACGGGCAAGGTCACTGGCGTCGCCTACTTCGACGCGGATGGCAAGCTGCAGCGGCAGAAGGCCCGCATCGTCGCGGTCGCCGGCAATTCGCTGGAAAGCCCGCGCCTGCTGCTCAACTCCGCCTCGGCGAAATTCCCCGACGGTCTCGCCAATTCGTCGGGCCAAGTCGGTCGAAATTACATGCGCCACACGACGGGCTCGGTCTACGCGGTCTTCGACAAGCCTGTGCATATGTATCGCGGCACGACCATGGCCGGGATCATCCGGGACGAGGCGCGGAACGATTCGAGCCGCGGCTTCATCGGCGGCTACGAACTGGAGACGCTTTCCCTCGGCCTCCCCTTCATGGCCGCCTTCCTCGATCCGGGCGCCTGGGGACGCGAATTCACCACCGCCCTCGACGGCTATTCGAATATGGCCGGGATGTGGATCGTCGGCGAGGACATGCCCCAGGAGACGAATCGGATCACGCTCAGCGACAAGAAGGACCAGTGGGGCCTGCCGGTCGTGGACGTGCATTTCGACGACCACCCGAACGACGTCGCGATGCGCAACCACGCCTATGGGCAGGGCAAGGCGCTCTACGAGGCCGTGGGGGCGACGCGCACCTTCCCCACCCCGGCCTATCCTTCGACGCACAATCTCGGCACGAACCGGATGAGCGCCAATCCGCGCGACGGCGTCGTGAACAGGTGGGGCCAGACGCACGACATCAAGAACCTGTTCATCTCGGACGGCAGCCAGTTCACCACCGGCGGCGCGGAAAACCCGACCCTGACGATTGTGACCCTCGCGATCCGCCAGGCCGACTATATCGCCGATCAGATGAAGGCGAACACCATCTGATTGGGGTGGACTGGCCAGACGGCAGCCGCGCGGGTGACTCTCGCGCGGCGTTTTAGGCTGCGCATCGGCTCAA
The DNA here is from genome assembly GCA_963823165.1 of uncultured Alphaproteobacteria bacterium. GTDB lineage: Bacteria > Pseudomonadota > Alphaproteobacteria > Rhizobiales > Beijerinckiaceae > Roseiarcus. The sequence continues at coordinate 16,738 of CAWGKV010000046.1, forward strand.
GACACGCGAGCCTGGTCCACCTTTGGACGCTCGCTTGCGCGCTCTCATCATCGACGGGCCATTCTCTGCCGCTCATGTCCCCCGGGGAAATGACGCGGATCAGCGCGCCCCATGATATACGCCGTGAAAAATTCCGGGGCTGTCGCGCGAGCACGATCCACGCCGATGCGACCGCCCCTGCCCTACGGACAATCGCAAATGATCGTCGTGTTCGACATCGGCAACGTTCTCTTGCGCTGGGACAGGCGCAATCTTTTCAGCAAGGCGTTCGACGACGAGGCGCGGTTGGAGCACTTCCTGGCGACCGCCTGCGGCATGGATTTTGTCGCCCATACCGACGTTGCGGCGGACTTTTCGCAAGCCGTCGCGGAGCGCGCAAAGGCGTTTCCGGAGTTCGCGGAAGAGCTTAGGCTGTTCGATTCCCGCTGGATCGAAACCCTCGGCGACCCGATCGAGGAGAATGTCGCGCTCATGCGGCGCCTGAGGGCCCATGGCCGGCCGGTTCACGCCTTGAGCAACTTCGCGGCGGAGAAGTTCGCGCTCGCGCGAGCGCCGACATCCATTCCTCGACGAATTCGACGCGTGCATCGTGTCGGGCCACGTCGGCGTGGTCAAACCCGACCCGCGGATCTACGAGATCCTGTTCTCGCGCGTCGGCCGTCCGGCATGCGAGCTCCTGTTCATCGACAACTCGATCGCCAATGTCCGGGCGTCAGAGGCGGCGGGGATGCCGGCGATCCACTATCGGCCCGGCGTCGATCTCGAGAGCGAGTTGCGTTCAAGGGGCGCGCTGCCCTGAATTTTCGATTCTGGGCCGGCCGGAAGGCGTCTGGGGCGCGATCGCCAACGGCCAAGACGTCATTGTGAGCGTAGCGACGCAATCGTGCGCGTGGCTCCCTACCCGAACCCGCCTGACGCCGAGCCTGGCGGCCGACCGGCGGCAAGCGCTGCTCCTTCTCGCCCTAGATCGAGCCCGGCGGGATGAACGCGCAATAGAGATAGATGTCGCCGAAAACGTTCGAAGCGAGAGGGCCGAGCCGGTCGAGATCGGTCGCCGGGCGATAGCAGAGATGGGCATGGTGCGTGTCGCTGTCGTTCCTGTCGCCGGGGATCGGCAGGAAGGTGATGCGCTCCTCGGGGATCGCGACCCAGCGCTGCTCGCGCGTCAAAAACTCGAAATGGCCGCCGCTCTCGCGATACGAGGTCGCAGCGCAATCGTTGCCCCCGCAGCAGAGCTGGCCGTTCTTGCCGCGCACGCCGGTGTAGATGTCGTGGGCGCCGGCCGCGGAGAGGGAAGCGTAAACCAGGGCGCCGCCAACAGCCGCCCGGAAGAGAGCACTCGTCATGTGTCAACCGCTCCTATAGGCGGCCGACCGATCGATTGGCTCGTCGATGCGATCTGGCCGCATGCCGATCGCCCTCCCGTATTGGACTCCTCCCCAACCCCCTCGCAAAAGGCATCGGTCCCGCGCCGAAAGGCGGCGGGACCCTCGGCAGTCCGGCTAGCAATTTGCGTGCCGGGACCCCTCGGCCACGCCATCGACATTTCAGTTGAAAAGCTGGCCTGCCCCACTATTGTGGCCATCGACAGCCATAAAGGTCGTTGCATGAGCGCCTATTCTATTGCTCAAGCCAAAGATCAACTGTCGCGCCTTGTCGATGAAGCGCTAAGCGGGGAGGCCGTGACAATCACGCGGCACGGCAAGCCGGTCGTCAGTCTCACGCCGATCGCTCCGGCGCCGCGACCTTTAGCCAAGGCCGACATCGATGAGATGCGGCGACGCGCCGAAGAGCGGCCGAGTCTCGGCGTAGACTCGGTGACGTTGATCAGAGAGATGCGCGACGAGGAGCCGTGAGTTATTGCCTCGATACGAGCTTCCTTGTGTCGGTCTTCTTTACCGATGCGCATTTGGGCCGAGCCTTCGCCTGGCTCGAGCGCGCTTCCGAACCGATCTGCGTCAGCGATTGGGCTGAAACGGAATACTTTGCGCTTGCTCACCGCAGGGTGCGAGCGGGGCTCCTGAGCGCCGACATTGCGAACGCCGCCCTTCTCGATTTCGACGCCTTCGCCGGAAGCCGAGCGCGACGTGTGTCGCAGTCTCCGGCGGCTGGATCCCTCGCCGCGCTCCTCGCACGCGATTCGGAGTTGAAGCTGTCAGCCGCCGATGCGCTGCAACTTCCCTTGAGCGTCGAAGCCGGACATCGCCTCGTGACCTTCGATGTTCGGCTGACCGACGCGGCGCGTGTCCGGGGCTTTGGCGTCGAAGTTCCATAGCCCGCGCTGGCGATCGAATTCCCCCTCAGCAGCGGAAATTTATCGCTCGGCGGAAAGAAATTCCCTGCTGCTCAGCGCATGGATTTTTGCGTAACCTTCTGCAGTTCCTAAGCCTTTTGAGGACCTTTGCTGGCCGAAAATGCCTGTTTTCTCCTTGTGCAGCAGGGAATTCCGGAGCCGCCGTCGACCGGGCCATTAAATCGTCCGCACCACCTCCGTGAGCGCCCGCCGCGGGCTTGGCGGCGCAGGGCGTTCGGGGATGCCGAGACGGAACACGAAGGTCGCCTGCCAGCCAGGCTCGGAGGCGAATTTTTCCAGCTCGCGGCCGAAATTGTCGGGCCGGCCGAGCGCCTCGTCGCGGTCGGCGCGCTCGACCGGCTGGTTCAGCGGCTGCGCGGCCAATCCGGCTGCGGTCGCAGCGAGATGCAGCCGCTGCCAGGCCCGACCCGCCGCGATGGCGGCGGCCATGTCCAGCCGGTGGCGCACGAAGACGATTCCGAGCGCGGGTGCGGTCGGAACCTGGACGTCGCGGGTCATGGCAAGCCAATAGGCGTCGCTCGTCTTCGCGCTCGCATCCGGCAGCAGTTTTGCGAGCGCCGTCATCTGCGGCGAGAGGCCGGCGGCGTCGAGGGTCACGCCGTCGCGCCGAGCCGCGACCTCTCGCCGACCTGTGCGAAACCAGCGGGCGCTGTCGGCTGACATTTGGGCGTCGTCGACGATCGCTCTGGTCGCCTCGACAATGAGCGCCCCGAGGTCACGGCGCGCCGGCGCCTCGGCGACGAAGGCCACGCGCACGTCGCCGCTCGCCGCAATATCGGCGAGGCGGCGCAGCCGGTCCGGGGCGACCGACGCGTCCGGCCGGTAGGGTCCGCGGTTGGTGTGGCGGAGGGGGATCGCCGAAAAGAGCGGGTCGCGAATTTCCGGGCTCGGCTCGAGGACGACCCGCGCCGCGCGGACCGGCGCGTCGTCGGGCGAGAGGGCGAGCGATCCTTCGACCGGCTCGACCCCCGCGTTCATCCCGTAGGCGCGGGCCGCGAGAGTGAGATTTTCGATCGCGGCGCCGAGTCCGAGATGCATCTCCCGCCGGAACGGATCGAAGGAGCCGAGATTGCGCGCGCGGTCGGCGAAGACCTCGATCCCATCCTGTCCCACGGCGAAAGCCCAGGGCTGCGTGTCGTGCGGATTGGCCGCGAGAATGGCCGCCCGCAGCGGCCGCAGCAGCCCGTCCTCCGGGCTCCCCTGCCAGTCCCGCCAGGGCGCGTACGCGGGTCCCACGCCGTCGGCGCCGACGCCCCGGTCCCAGGCCCGATAGCCGAGACCCGCCAGCGCCAGACCAAGTCCGCCGCCGCCGATCAGCAAAACGCGCCGCCCGATCATCCGCTCTCGCCGGCCGAACCACTGCGCTCAAAGACGCGCGTCCGGCAGAGTATCGCCAAAGCCATCGCACATCAATTCAGGGGCGACGCGTAAGAACGACAGCGGCGACAACAGCCGCGCCCGACGTGTCACTCTTCCCAGTCGAGTCCGATGTCGAGGATCGGCGCGCTGTGGGTCAGCCAGCCGACAGAAATGAGATCGACGCCGGTCTCGGCGATCGCCGGCGCGGTCTCCGGGGTCACCCGGCCCGAGGCCTCGCTGAGCGCCCGCCCCCCGATCATCGCAACGCCCCGCCGCAGATCCTGCAGCGACATGTTGTCGAGCAGCACGGCGTCGACTCCGGCGGTCAGCGCCTCCTCGAGCTGCAAAAGCGTATCGACTTCGACCTCGATCTTGACGAGATGGCCGACATGGGCGCGCACGCGTCGGACGGCTTCCGCAACGGAGCCAGCGATGGCGACGTGATTGTCCTTGATGAGCGCCGCGTCGTCGAGCCCGAAGCGATGGTTGGCGCCGCCGCCGGCGCGCACCGCATATTTCTCGATCGCGCGCAGGAGCGGCGTGGTCTTGCGGGTGCAGACGATGCGCGCCCTGGTGTGCGCGACAGCGGCGGAGAGCCTCGCGGTCGCGCTGGCGATGCCGCTGAGCCTGCTCGCGAAGTTGAGCGCGGTGCGCTCGGCGGTCAGCACGCCGCGCGCCGGCCCCTCGATCACTGCGATCGTGACGCCGGGCCCGACCCGCGCGCCGTCGGCCAGAGACGGCTCGAAGCGGATCGCGGGATCGATCAAACGGAAGGCCAGCGCGGCCAGATCGAGCCCGGCGACGACACCCTCCTGGCGCGAAGCCATGACGGTTCTGGCGACCCGGCCCGTCGGCGCAATCGCGTCGCTGGTGACGTCGCCGGCGCGTCCGAGGTCTTCCAGGAGCGCCTGGCGGACGATCGGCTCGACGAGGATGGCGGGCAGAGGGACAAGGGGCATCGGTCAGGCTCTCCTGGCGCGGATCTCGGGCGCGATGGCGGCGGCCTCGGCGAACGCCTCTCCGAGGGTGAGACGCGAGCGGCGCGGCGCCGCGGGCCGCTGCGGAAAATCGATCCGGCTGTGCGCGCCTATGCTGTGCTCGCGCCGAAGCGCCGCGACGACGATCATCATCGCCACTGCGGCTGGATCGGCCGCGGAACTGCCTGAGGCCGCCAATGCGGCCAATGGCCCGAGCGCCGACCGAAGGGTCTCTCCGTCGCGCATGACCCCCGCCGCGCACGACAGAATCGCTCGGACGGCGGCGGGATCAGCGGCCGGGTGCGCCCGAAGGGAGCGCAGTCGGGCCGGCGCCCGCGACGGCGCGCTCTCGATCGACCGCGCGGCGATTGCGCCGAAGGCCGCCGCCTCTGTCAATGAATTGCTCGCGAGCCGGTTCGCCCCGTGCAGTCCGGAGCACGCCGCCTCGCCGCACGCCCACAGTCCCGCCAGCGAGGTCCGCCCCTCGGCGTCCACCATTATGCCTCCCATGTGGTAATGCTGCGCCGGACGCACGGGAATGGGCTCATGGACCGGATCGACGCCGCCGCCGCGGCAGGCCGCCGCGATGATCGGGAAGCGCGAGTCGAACCGCGGGCCGATCGCCGAACGCGCGTCGAGGAAGGCCCGTCCTCCTCCGGCGCGTTTGAGCCAGATCGCCCGCGCGACGACGTCGCGCGGCGCGAGCTCGCCGCGCGGAACGTCCGCCATGAACCGCTCGCCCGCGGCGTCGATCAGAATCGCGCCTTCGCCGCGAACCGCCTCGCTGACGAGCGGCAAGGGGCGAAGGGCGACATCGAGCGCCGTCGGGTGGAACTGGACGAACTCCAGGTCGGCGAGAACCGCGCCGGCCCACGCGGCCAATGCGATCCCCTGACCGAAGCTGCCGGGTGGGTTGGTGCTGTCCTCGTAGAGGCCGCCTATGCCGCCGGTCGCGACCACGACCTTGTCGGTCGCCAGCATCGTCGAGCCGGCTGGCCCGGCGGCGAGAAGGCCGCGAACCGAATTGTCCTCGACGACGAGTCGCCGCGCTTCGAAACCCTCGAGGATCTCGATGGAGGGCGTCGCCCGCGCCGCTGCGACGAGGGCGCGCATCAGTTCGCGCCCTGCCCCGTCGCCGCCGGCATGCGCGATCCGGGACCGGCAGTGGGCGGCTTCGAGCCCGACCGCAAAGCCGCCGTCGCTTGCCCGATCGAAGCGGACCCCGAGGCGCGCGAGCTTTTCGATCGCCTGGGGCGCGGCGCGGGCGAAGCGGTCGACGATGGCGGCCTCGCAGAGTCCATCGCCGGCGGCCATTGTGTCGGCGGCGTGCAGGGCCGGGCTGTCGCCTGGCGCCAGGGCCGCCGCCATGCCGCCCTGCGCCCACAGGGACGAGGCTTCGACGCCGAGAGGCGCCTTCGACAGAACGACCGTTGGGCGTGGCGCAAGCTCAAGCGCGGTCGTCAGGCCGGCGACGCCCGCGCCGATGACCACGACCCGGCCATTGAGCGCGACAAGCTTCGCGGTCATAGCGCCAGCATCCGTTCGACCGCGCGGCGCGCCGGCGCGGCGACGGCCGGATCGATCGTCACCTCCCCCTGCATCGTCTCCAGGGCCCGCCGGATCTTGCCGAGCGTGATCCGCTTCATGTGCGGGCAGAGGCCACAGGGCCGCAGGAACTCGACGTCCGGATAGCGGACTGCGACGTTGTCGCTCATCGAGCATTCGGTCACCAGCGCGACCCGCGCCGGACGCTTCGCCCCGACATAGCCGATCATGTCGGCGGTCGAGCCGGCGAAGTCCGCTTCCGCCACGACTTCCGGCGAGCACTCGGGATGGGCAAGCACGACGGCGCCGGGATAGGCCTCGCGCAATTCGCGAACGTCGGCGGCGGTGAACTGCTCGTGCACCTCGCAGCGCCCGCGCCAGGCGACGATCTCGACCTTCGTCTGCGCCGCGACGTTCTTGGCGAGATACTCGTCGGGGGTCATGACGACGCGCGGCGCGCCCAGCAATTCGACGACCCTCACGGCGTTGGCCGACGTGCAGCAGATGTCGGAGGCGGCCTTAACCGCGGCCGACGTGTTGACGTAGGTGACGATCGGCGCGCCCGGATAGGCCTGCCGCAACAGTCCGATGTCCTCCGGCGTAATCAACTCGGCGAGCGAGCACCCGGCGTCGGCGTCGGGGATGAGCACCGTCTTCGACGGATTGAGCAGCTTCGCCGTCTCGGCCATGAAGTGCACGCCGGCCATGACGATCACGCGCGCGTCGCCCTTGGCCGCCTCGCGCGCCAAAGCCAGGCTGTCGCCGACCACGTCCGCCACGCAGTGGAAGATCTCGGGCGACTGATAGTTATGCGCCAGAACGATCGCCTCGCGCTCGCGCTTGAGCCGCAGGATCGCCTCGATATCCGCCTCGAACGCGGGCCACTCGAACGGCGGAATGACGCGGCTCACGCGTTCGTAAAGCCCGGCTGCGCGCTTCGGAAGGTCGAGGATCGCCATGTTTTTATACTCACGATGAGCATATCTCGAATATACTTATCATGAGAATAACCGATGTCAAGCCCGGGCGAGCGGCAATTTGGCGCCGAGGGCGGCGCGCTGTTCGCGCACGGCGGCGCGGAAGCGATAGGCTTTGGCCGGTCGTCCGCCGGTGTCCGACACGGTTTCGCCGGTCTCTTCGACAAGTTGCTGCTGTTCGACGAGGCGACGAAAATTCGGCTTGTGGACTTTGAGTCCGGAGACCGCCTCGACGCACCGCTGCAGCTGCAGCAGGGTGAAGACCGGCGGCATGAGTTCGAAGATGACGGGATTGTATTTGATCTTGGCCCGCACGCGCGCGACGCCGGTCGCCAGAATGCGGCGATGGTCGCCAACCATTGGCGCTCCGAGTCCCGGGAGGTCGCCGCCTGGGGCCTCGCGGCGCGCTTCGGCGATGAGGCCGGCTTCATAGAGGAGCTCATAGCGCTGGAGCACGAGCTCTTCATTCCAGGGGCGACCGTCGAGCCCGAAGGCGATGGCGGCGCGCGAGGCGCAACTCTCCCGATCGCTTCCGCTTTCGACCCAGCGACTCAGCGCGGGCGCTATCGTCTTTTCGATCAGGGGCGCCGGGCCCGCGCGATGATCCTCCCACGGAAAAAAATCGTACCATGGCCGCCACGCAGCTTCGGGGACCGCTGTGCGTTCCTCGCGCATGAGACCGAGATAGCTAATGGAAATCGCCCGCGCGCCGTCGGCCGCGGCGCGGCGATCGGAGTCGGCGAAGGTGTAAAGCTGCTCGACGTAGCCGAGAGGATGACCCGTTTGCCGCTCGACCCACGCGCGCAGGCCGCTCTGCAGAGAACGATGCTCGACGGAGAACGGTCCGGAAGGAAGCGCTCGGCCATTGTCGATCGTCATCGCCAGGGGCGACCCGTCCGCGACCGCGACCAGCACCGCAATCAGTTCGACGGCGATCGGCTGCGTGGTCGTGTCGCCAGCCGGTTCGTTGCGCCCAATCATCGTCCTGCCCTGTCGACCATCGCAAATGCGATTCGGTTTAGCCGGAAATGAGGGCGGCGGGAACGGACGAAGTCATTCGCTTCCGACCCAGAATGCGGCCTCATTCACCGGCCTCGCAAACCTCCCTCGCGCAACATGGCGCTCTCCTCAAATGGACGACCGCGAACCTGTCCGCACAGAGTCGCCAGCCAGGCGGACGAGCGATCGAGGACGGCCGTGATCTCGTCGCCCGCGGCGAAGATCGTCCAGGCGATCCGGTAACGGCCGAGCGCCTCTCAATGGCGGCAAGATCCCCGCCGAAGCTTGCGGTAGAGGCCGAGCATGGCCCCGCCATGTCGGCGCGGCCGTCGATGAACTGCGACGACCGACCTATGACATAGCCGGCGAAACTGTAGTCATTGATCACGGGGTTCGCCCTGAGGTCGGACGAAACGGCGCCAAGCGCCGCAATCGGCGCGCCGGCCCGCGGACGCGCGCAATCGGTGCGGCGCGATGCGATGCGCGCGAGGCGCGTGGCTGCGCGGGGCCGACCGCACCGCGATCGGCCGCGCCAACAGCAGCGGCGCGACGAGCTGGGTCGGCCTGGCCGGCGCGAAACCGAGGAGAAGGAGGGGCGGGATCCCCATCGCCCGCGTGCGCGGTCGATGGCGCGGGCGCCAACGGCGCCCGCCAGGTTTTCCGTTGCTAGTGGAGGCGGGCTGCTTCTGCAGGTTGCCGGTCGGAAACCTCGGACAAGTCTGTCCGAGCCCCCAGATCGGGCCGCGTCTCGAAGTCCCTCGCCGCTCCGCGGGCAGATTCCAAGCCCCTGGGGAAGCCGCTGCGATCCCGGTAGGAGCGCGAATCCCCGGTTCGGGCATGGCTGGCGGTGACCGCCTTGGCGGCGACAAGATCGATCAGCGCGACGCCCGCCAGCATGGTGAGCGCGAATTGCGCGTTGTTGCGTTTCGGGTTGCCCCGCCGCAGGGCGAACATCACCGTCGCTATGTCGAGCGCGTCTCCCGCGACCCGGCCCCAGAGACCCAGGGATCTCTCGGTCGAAAGGGAAACGATACCCGCCCCGATCTCCCGGGCGCCGTACGCCCTGACCAGCCCTTCGCGTCCCTCCATGCCGAGCGACCGGGTGATCCGTCTCGGAGCGATCAACTCGGCCAGACCGAGGCCCAGACTGAACCAGCCGAGCGCACGGCCGACGCGATCGGCCGTGGCAAGGGAGCTGGGGCCGGAACTCATCACTTTCGGATCTCCCTCGGACCTCACGATATTGGAGACGTAAGTCATGGCGTTCTCTCCAGTGCTTGAAATCGCGATCTCAAGGCCTCAGGACCACCTTCACGCAGCTGTCCTGCTTGTCGCGGAAGACCCTGTACATGTCGGGGCCCTCTTCGAGCCCCACCTCGTGGGTGATGACGAAGGAGGGATCGATCTGCTCCTCCTCGATCCGCCGCAGGAGGTCGTCCGTCCAGCGGTTCACGTGCGTCTGGCCGGTGCGAATGCTGAGCCCCTTGTTCATCAGCTGGCCCATTGGGATCTTGTCGTCGAACCCGCCATAGACGCCGGGGATCGAGATAGTCCCGGCTGGCCGGCAGACGTAGATGATCTCCCGCAAGACATGCGGCCGGTCGGTCTCCAGTCCCATCATTTGCTTGGCGCGGTCGAGCAGCGTATCGGGCAGCGACGGCGTCACGTGGGATTCCATGCCGGTGGCGTCGATGCATTTCTCCGGCCCGTGTCCGTCGGTCAGCTCGTTCAGCCGTTCGACGACGCTTTCCTCGTCGAAGTTGATCGTGACGGCGCCGGCGGCCTTCGCCATCTCGAGGCGCTCAGGCAGTCGGTCTATCGCGATCACCTGCCGGGCGCCGAGCAGGATCGCGCTGCGGATGGACATCTGGCCAACCGGCCCGCAGCCCCAGATCGCGACTGTGTCTGTCGGCTCGATGTCGCACTGGACGGCCGCCTGCCAGCCCGTCGGCAGAATGTCGCTGAGGAACAGGAGCTTCTCGTCCGGGATGCCGTCGGGGACCTTGATGTGGGTGGCGTCGGCGAACGGCACCCGGAGATATTCGGCCTGCCCGCCCGGGAAGCCGCCGGTCAGATGAGTGTAGCCGAACAGCCCGGCCGTCGTGTGGCCGAACACCTTGTCCGCCAGCGCCTTGTTTCGGTTCGTCCGCTCGCAGACCGAGAAGTTGCCCCTCTTGCATTGGTCACACTCGCCGCAAATGATGGTGAAGGGAACGACGATCCGGTCGCCTTTCTTCAGCCTTCCGTCGACGCCTGAGCCGACCTCGACCACCTCTCCCATCGTTTCGTGGCCCATGATGTCGCCGGGCAGCATGGCCGGGATGTAGTTATGGAAGAGATGCAGGTCCGAGCCGCAGATCGCGCAGCTCGTCACCTTGACGATGGCGTCGCGCGGGTCCTCGATTTTCGGGTCGGATACGGTGTCGCAGCGGATGTCTTCTTTGCCGTGCCAAACGAGAGCTCGCATTTCTCGCCTCCAGTGAGGGCCTCGAAAAAGCGCATGCGCGAATCTCGCGGGACGGCGAGAGCCGCCCGGACCCGCGCTGATATTCGCTACCTGTCCCCGGCGAATCGAACGTGTTCGCCGGGACGGGGTTCCGGGCGAAGCGCCGCCTTCAGGTTTTTATTTGGAAGAGCGCGACCGTCATCGCTTTCGGCAGCGGCCGTAAGGCGAACCGCCATCCGCCGCTAAACAAACCTCCAGTTCCGCAGAACCACCTGCGTGTCGACGGCCTCGACCTGCATCTGAAAGCGCTCGCAATAGATATCGACCATGGCGTCGTGGGTCTCGTCGGCGGAACTGCAGACGGCGTCCTTCGCCAGCACGACCCGGTACCCGAGGTCGATCGCGCCCATGACGGTGGCCAGCACGCAGACTTCGGTCTCGCCGCCCGTGATCACGAGCGTATCGACGCCGCGCGCCCGCAGCCGCTCGTGCAGGTCTGTCGACATCCACGGGGAATAGACGGGTTTGTCGATGACTTCCGCAGGCGGGACGAACACGCGCAGATCTGGCGCCAGATCGAGCATCTCGTTCCCCAGTCGTTCGACGGTCATCGAGGCCCAGCGCTCGTAGTAGCGCTTCCACGCGCCGCACCCCATGCCGGGGCGCCGGGCAGTGATGAAGCGAGTGAAGAAAGTGCGATCAGGATGGAGCGCAACGATCTCGCAGATGCGCGGCAGGACGCCCGGCAGCCACTTCACCTGCCACGGCGTCGCTTCCGAGAACATGCGCTGCATGTCGATGCACAGGTGCGCGCAGCCCTCGCCCAGCGCCCCGAATCGGAGATCGCCCTCAGCCATAAACTCGGCACTCCATCGTCGGGCTGCGCGCTGCACGCCCCGCTCTCTGTCGCCTTTTCCTACGCGTTTCCTGGGCGCGCTCGGTCCGCGCCGACCCTGTTCGCTCGCGCAAGAATGGGGCCGGCGATGCGCCGGCCCTCGTAGTCGAGATTGAAGCAAACTCGCTATCGATCTCAGGGCTTCGTATTCGACCCGGCGTTGTTGTTCATCGAGCCGGCGTGGTTCGACGTCGTGGCGGTTTGCCCATTGGCGTTGGACCCATTGGCGCCGGACCCGTTCAGAGCGGCGTTGGAGTTCGCCTGCCCGTTCGTTCCGGAGGCCGGGGCAGTTCCGCTCGACAGACTCTGCTCGTTCGACTTCGACTGAGCCTGCCCTTGTCCGTTCATGTTCTGATTAGACGACGAGGCGGTCTGGTTGTTCAGTTTGACGCCAAGGTCGGCGAGCGTCTGCTGATTAAGTTCACCGCTCCCAGGCAGCTTTTTCGCCTTCTGGTAGTCGCGGATCGCCGTATCGGTATCCGGGCCCCAGATTCCGTCGTCGTGCCCTGCCGAGAAACCGGCCTTGTTCAGCTTCATCTGGATTTCGCGAACCTGCTGCTTGTTGAGGCTCGACGGCCGGATGATCTGCGCTTGCTGGTTGTTGGCCGCTTGCGAAGGCTGGTTTGCCTGGTTTTGGCTCATATTCTCATTCTGCGCCGGCTTTGCCTGGCCTTGCGTCATGTTTTCATTCTTCGCCGGCTGGTTTGCCTTGCTTTGCTGCAGATTTTGACTCTGCGGAGTGGGGGCGGGCTGGTTGGCGGCTGCCATCGCAGGTAACGACAGGGCGAAGCAGGCGGCCGAGGCGAGAAGGATGCGTTTCATCGTTTTTACTCCACTTCTTGGTTGTCCCCTCCTCCGAAGGGACCTGTTTTAAAACGAAGCGGACGGCCAAACTGTTCAATTGAAAGGGTGGGTCGTATTGCCTAATCTCCGTTGACGATGTTCGCAGTCGTTACAACAGCGGAATACGAGCCTGACTGGCGGATCACGGGCTGGGGTGCAGTTTACGGGCGCGCAGATGTTCTAGGCCCGCCGCGATTTATTGGTGAGGGCTGAGCCTTCGATCGCCTTAGGGTGCGAACCGGAGGTGGGCGCCATCCAAAGCGCCGGACGGCGAGGCTGGCGGA
>CAWGKV010000047.1:0-61819 GCA_963823165.1 uncultured Alphaproteobacteria bacterium
CGAGCGGACGTCATGGGCGCGCCGCTTCCGCAGACCCGGGCGGCGCATGGGAGAATAGATCAGCCCCGGCCTCGGGCGCCGGGAGCCCCGTCGCCGGCGAGAGAGAGGCAAGCAACCGCTGCTCAACTTGATAGTATAGACGCCGAACCGCCGCCATCGCCCGAATATCGCCGCGGCCAGACGCCGCGAGCAGGCGATCGAGGATGTCCGCTGGCGTCGACGCCCGAACCGCCTGGTGCAGAGCTGACGTCTCAATCTTTCCGGGCAATTTCGGCTTCCTGCCCGCGCCCCGCCGCGCCCCGCCGTGCTTTCCCTTCTCCATCGCCCCTGGCTCCATTGAATTGTCGCTCCCGCAGTCTAACCTTGATTGTGCCACTGATTGTTTTGGCCTTTTCGATACTTCCTTTGATATTCCTTTGATATTCCTTTGATTTCCGCCATGAGACCTATGCGGTACCTGCATACCACCCTAACAGGCAGCCCAGACAATCAAAGCTTCTCCCAGACCCGCAAAAATCTCCGCGTGGGGTTGGCAGCGGTTGCTAGGCCCCGGATTGGGTGGGTAGCAAACCCCCTACCCCCCCGGGGAAGTGTCCCACCTGTCCCACCTCGCAAAAATAGAACTCGAAGGTGGGACACTGAAAAACCGCTCGCAAAAGCAATGCATTGCCCCACCTGCCCCACCTGTCCCACCTGATCTTGCGTTCCAGTGGATTTGCAGTGCGCGACCGTCGCCGCCAAGGGCGCGCTCGTCTCGGGCAAGAGCGTGCTTTTCTCGCGCGCGCGAGGGAATGAGGTGGGGCAGGTGGGGCAGGTGGGGCAGCGCCTTGAAAGAACGCGTCTTTTTCATGTGTCCCACCTCAGAGGCGCAATCGAGCGAGGTGGGACAGGTGGGACAGTGAGCGTCCCCAAAGAGCCGAGGTCTCCATGAGGCGCTCGCCGGCTTAAGAATGTCAGAACGCCGCAGAGTCATATTCGCGCTCCCGATCGCTCTCGCGCTCGGCCTCCTCGCCGTCGATTGTCCATTCTCGCTTCTGCCCCATCGCCGCGTCCCAGGCGTCCCGGCAGTCTTTTAGCGGAGGCATTACGTAGCAGCGGACCCGCTGCGTTTTGGCGGCGCCATACTCGTTGCGGACCACGAAGCCATGCTCGTTGCGGACCTCGACCGTGCGCTTGTCCTTTTTGAGGCCGGGCACGAGCTTATGCATCTCCATGCCGAAGATCGTCTCCTCGCGCTTGCGCTTCACGCCGATCTTGTCGGAACTCTTGACGTAGTCTTCGAACAGCTCGTCAGTTGGAATCTCGGTCCGCCAGTCGTCCTCGCGACGCGTTAGCGCGCCAGCGTCGAGGCGGCCAAGCCACCATGCGTCGACCGATCCAAGCGAGCGCTCCTTCTGCTCAAGCAGGGCGCGGGTCTTCGGGATCGTCCGCAGCGCCACGGCGTCGAGGTCGAAGGCCAGCAGATCGTAAAGGAGCGCCTCGAGGCCGCCGTCGGCGAGCTCGGCGTCCATCTCGGCGAAGTAGCCGTGATTGCCGGCGCAGCGCGGGTCGACGTCGAGCACGCAAAAGCGCCGTTCATCCTTGCCTGCCGGAACAACCCAGGCTTCGTTTGAGGTCATGACGAGGCGCACGTAATTGTCGAGCGGAATCGGGTCGATGCCCTTCGCCTCGATCTGCTGAATCGGCGAGGTGACGAGCCCCTTGAGACGACCCTCGGCCGCCTTGTCGCCCGCCCAAACGGCTTCGTCGGCCTGGAGCAAAAGGCAGGACGCCATGTGCGCGTTGAACTGGCCGGTGACGTAGCGCGGATCGTCGACGAGGAAGTAGTGGCGCGGAAAGAGTCGCCCGAATACCTCGCCGATTTTCGTCTTGCCGGTCCCCATCCGGCCGCGGAACACAAGGGCGACGCCGATGCGCTCGCGCGGCCGCTGGACGATATGGGCGAAGAAACCGAAGACCCAGGCAAAAAGCTGCTCGTCGCGGCGCAGGCATTGACGAGCAGATGATCGCGGAACGTCTTGTAGCCGTTGGGCTTGGCTTTTGGCTTGACCGCGAAGCCGGTCCAAAGGTTCAGGAAGCCAGTGGTTCCCTCGGCCATGTTCGGGTCCGGAAAGAACTCGACGCCCCTATAGGAGCGGCGCTTCGGCTTCTCAGCCATGCGGTCGCCCAGGTGACGGCTTTGACGGTTCCCTTGCGGTCGGCGAATTCGGTGAACCTGTTGGCGTACCAGGCCTCGAAGGCGCTGATCGTCAGCAGCCGGTGCTGATCCTTGGTCGGCGCGTCGGGTTGGATCAAGAACACCACGGCCCGCGATCCCATCAAGACGAGCGCATGGTTCTTGTTGATCGTCTCGACGCTGAAGCCCCAAGCGCGCGGCCATCGTCGCCAGCGCCGCCGGATGAAGCTTGCTTGCGCGCCGACTTCCGCCGGGTGCCGCGCTTCTCGACACGCGAGGCCAAGGCCGATTCGTCGACGCCCTCCACATCAGCGCCGGCGATAGCGTCGGCGATAATATCCGCCACCGGCTTGAGGGAATCGTCGGTCAAGCCGCGCCCCTTCGCGCCAGGTCGTTGAAGTCCAGCCTTTCGGGCGCCATGGCGATGACGGCGCGGCGTCGAGCGGCCTGGTAGCGCCGGCGGGCGATTCGAGCCGGGCGCGGGTGACGAGCGGATCGCTGTCGCCGTCGCCGAGCAGCACGGTCAGGCTCGCCCATTCGGGCGGCATGACGCCTGGCGCAGAAGGATCAGGATCCTCGGCCGGAATCCATCGGCCGGGCTTGTGCGGATGCGGCGTCGACGGGCCGAGGCCGCCGCCGGCGAGGTTGCCAAGATCGCCCGCGGCCCAGCCGACATAGGCCGCCGCCGCGCCGTGGCGCTGGCAGGCCTGCAACGCGGTCGCGGTCGTCTCGATCCCCTCGCCGCAGAGCAGGATTACATGTATTGCGCCCGCGGACGGCTCGTTGAGCCTAATCGCGCCGCCCTGTTTCACGCCCCGCATTTTCTTCGGTTTGGCGGGCGTTCCATCGGGCCGGCAGACGTGCGCCTTGCCGCTCGCGCCGGATGCAATGGCGGCTGTCCCGAGGCGCGGGTCGAGCCAGGTGCGGTGCACGCCACCGAAGCGTCCGTCGGCGCGCGTGATCGCGGCGACCATGCATGGCCCGCGGTGAATGACGACGGGTTTCGCGCCCTCGTCGTCTGGAATGTCGAAGAAAGGCTCGTCGGGGGAAAAACGGAGGCTCTTGCTGGCGAGCGGCTCAAGGCCGCGATGGCGGAAATAGGCGTCGACGAGCGTTCCGCCCGCCGGCGCGGCGTTTCGAAAGATGCGATAGGCGCGGCGCCGCTCGCCTTCGACGAGCGCCGCCTCGCGCTCGGCGCGCTCGGCCTCGCGGTTCTCGCGCTCGCCGCGCAGGCGGCCGATTTCGGCTTCGTCGCGCGGGACGTCCGCGCCGCGGAGGGAGCGGAGCGCGGCCGAAAAGTCGAGGCCCTCGAATTGCTCGAGGAAGGAAAAGACGTCGCCCCCGCAGCCGCCTTTGAGGCATCCCCATGTGCGGCGATCGTCATTCACCCAGAGAGGGCTTTTGCCCCGGGCGGGCTCGCAGATGCACGCTCCGGAGCGGACGCCACGCGCGTTGGCGCGGCCGAGCCTGACGCGCCGCTCGATCATTGGCGCGATCGGATTTTCGGCTTTGACGGCGGCGAGCTGGTCAGGCGAAAGGCGCATCATTGCGCGGCCTCGCCGAAACAAAGGCGCGCAATGGTCGCGGCCAGGCTCGGCGCAACGCGACAGCGCCGCGCGACGAAATCCGCTTGGAGGCTCCGGGCCGGTGTGCTATCGAAACCGCGGACACGCCGGGAAAGTTCGTCCGCAATTCGAGGGCCGCCGCTGTGCCGACAGCGCGCGGCCCTCTCCGCTTTGTCGGGCTGCACCGATCAGGCCACCACGGCCCCGCGCACGCGACGTCCGGGGCGGCGAGTGCATTCGTCAATGTACAGGTCGAGGTCACTGCGGCGATACCGGACGATCCCGCCCATCTTGACGAATTTTGGGCCGCCGCCAAGACGGCGAAACCGCTCTAGACTTGGCTCCGATGAATGAAGGTAGGAGGCCGCCTGCGCCGTATCGAAAAAGGATTTGGATTGATGCTTCGCGCAATTGCGTCGGTCGAGGAAGAGCCGGCCAAGCCTTCGTGATGCTCGTTTAAGGTCATGTCGCGCTCGTTCGGTTAAGTGAGGGCGACTGACGGATTACTCCCCCAATTGAGCGCGCGGCAAAGGAAGGGAAATGGCGCTATTTATTTTCCAACTTCCCGAGACGTCCGCGCCCGCGCTCATAGCGCCGCCAGTTCACATAGCTGCGTTCCGCGTCTCCGTCGGAAGCTCTAAGAATGGCCTCCCCGAGCGGGTGTTGCCTCCCCCGCTTCGCATAGACGGCGGCTTCCGCCTCAATTTCACGGGCGAAATCCGCGTCGACCAGCGCCAACTGGACAGCGCCCTTGCGATAATAGTCCAGCAAAGTATCGTAGCTCAGCAGCTTTCCGGATTCGGCTCTCTCAAGCTCGCGAACTTCCTCGATCGAGGATTCGAAGGGCCGCTCATCGCCTTTGGCCGCGCGCGCCGCAGCGATCCAGTCGACCGTCATTGCAAGCATGGAATTGTCTAAGGGCGTTTTCAACGCTGTAGGACGTCCCCGGCGCCGGGAAGTCAGGGCGCGAATTAACTGAGCAGCCTTTTGCTGTTGTGACGTGCTCGCCGCGCCGCGGGCGAGTGCTCCCCCCAGATCGGCCAACTCGCGCTCCAGATACTCAATCTCTCTTTCGTTCAATGGGCCGGCGTCGAGGCGTCGAGGCACAAAAATAGCGGCGGCGAGCTCAGCAATTGATTTTGCTCTCGCGCCCTTGCGCCTCTTCATTTCAGCACGCCGCGCCCGAATCCGGCCGCCAGCTCCGCCGCGCCGCGCCGGCGCTTTTCTGAGGGATGCAAATAAGTCGCCGTCGTCGCCAAGTCCGCGTGGCCAAGGAGCGCTTGCACCGCTCGCACATCCGCGCCTGCCGCCAGGGCGCCCGTCGCCGCCGAATGGCGCAAGTCGTAGGGGCGGAAATGCTCGACGCCAGCGCGCTTTTGGACGGCGTCGAGGACCTTGTATGTCGCGACAATCGGCTTTCCGAAGCGACGCCCGGAAAAGACGAATTCGCAGCCCTGAACGCGCGGCGTCGATTCCAGGATCGTCACGGCCGCATCGGTCAAGTCGACCTCGCGCGCGCCGGTCTTGCCGACGACGGTCATCTTGCGACGCGGCAGATTGACGCGCGACCATTCGAGCGTCCTCACTTCGCCCGGCCGCAGGCCGCAGACGAGCGACAGACGCAAAAGGTTCGCGAGCCAAGGCGAAACCTTCCCCTCTCCCTCCATCTCCGCCAGCGCGGCTCCGAAGCGCGCGATATCCTCGGTTTCGAGCGCCCTGCCCTTCTTCGGCGAGCGCTTCACCGCGACGTCGGCCGCGGGGTTGCGATGACCGTCCGGCAGAAGGCGCGCGCGCTTGGCGTGATTGATCGTCTTTTTGATCAGGGTCGCGACATAGGCCCGGTTTCGGTTTCCGCTGGCCGCAGCGACGGCCTTGTCGACGTCGGCCGCCGTTACGTCGCCAATGCGTTTCGAGCCAATGCGCGGCAGGATCAGCCGGCCGGCCCGGTCCTCATAGTCGGCGATCGTCGCCGGGCTGAGCTTGGGCTTGTCGACCTCATCGATCATCGTGCGCCAGACCTCGGCGAAAGTCGGCTCGCCCTTCCTCGGGTTGACGGTAAGATCCTCGCCGCGGCGCGCGCCGACGAGAATTTCCCGCGCTCGCTCTCGGGCGGCGGCAAGGCTTGTCTGCGCGATTGGATCGAGCGCGACCCGCCGGCGCTTCCCGTCGATTCGGAAGTCGACGACATAGGCGACGGCGCCCTCGGTCACGCGCACGCCGAAGCCGGGCAAGGCGTCATCCCAGGCGAAACGCCGCGCGCCGGCGCGGATGGCCTCGACGGTCTTTTGCGTCAATTTCATCGCCGACTCCGCTCGTCTAGATTGGTGACACGACACCAATGGACTCGGGCCATTTTTGCCCCGTGTCACCAACATGTCACCGCGCGGGTGAAGGTTCAAGCGGGTTCGTGATGCTTCTTGATGTTTTTCGCAAGACATTGCGGAGCATAGCGCGTTGAAATTTTAGACAATTGATGGCGGGTGATGCGCGAGAGCCGGATCGTCGCAGCGGACTCTGACTCCGTCAATCTTGGTTCGAATCCAGGTCCCCCAGCCAGTCCTTTGATTTTCGCGCAACACCAATGCGCTGATCACCGCGTCAATCGGAGCAGGCGAGCCTTGCGCTGGATCCGGCCCTCATGGTCAAATTGGCCTGATGCGCGGACAGGTCGGCGAGGCCGTGCGCTCTTCCGGCTTTAGCCCTGATCCGGAACCTCGCGGATTTCGGATTTTGACCCAGTTCAATGCGGGCGAGCCATGACCAAGGCTAAGATTGCCCAGTTCGCGTGGTTCAGCCAATGTCAGAGCGTCACAATCGTGCGGTCGTCGCGTATCAGCTCAAGAGCGTCGCGGAACGCAATTCGCTTTCGTTCGTCGCGTTGGACGATGACGATTTGCGCGAACGTGAGCCGCTTTACCGCGCGGCGACGGGCGACGACGCCTATTACCAGCTGTTGCTCGCCGACATGCTATTCGAGCGATCCTTGGCGGGCGCCGCATCGGGCCGCCCGGCGGACTTGGCCGACGACCTGGCCTGAGCCTTCCCAAGGGAGCTTTCGCCTCGGTTCGAGCGTGCGATCGCGGCGTGGCTCGACAGACGGGAAGTCTTCGGGCGCCAGAGGATGACATTTGTCGGAATAACGCCGGAGGTCGGCGTCGCCCCTCATCCGGCGCTTCGCGCCACCTTCTCCCCGCGAGCGGGGAGAAGGGGACGATGGGCGACTCGCCGCGGACTCAGCGGGCCGAGGCGGCGCGACGGGGGCTGTCGCCGATCCAGGTCTCCGACAAGGCGAACGGCGCGCGCGCCACGATGTCGGCGCTCGAAAACCCGGCCAGCAGCGTGAACGCCCCCGCCTCGGCGACCCAGGCCTGGCGCGCGACGTCGAAAAACGCCAGCGCCCGCATGTCGAGGGCGACGGTGACGGTCGCGGTCTCGCCCGGCTCGAGTCGCACCTTGGCGAAGCCCTTCAGCTCCTTCTCGGGACGCGACACGCTCGCGCGCTCGTCGCGGACATAGAATTGCGCGACCGTCGAGCCGGCGCGGGTCCCGATATTGGCGATCTCGAGCGAGGCCGTCAGCGCGCCTCCCGCCGGGATCTCGGTCCGATCGAGCTTCAGCGCGCCGGCCTTGAAGCGCGTATAGGAGAGCCCGAAGCCGAACGGGAACAGCGGCGCGCGCTTCGCCTTTTCCGCGTAGCGATAGCCGATGAAAATGCGTTCGCCGTAAAGCACGTGACCGGCCTCGCCGGGATAGTTGATGCGCGTCGGATCGTCCTCGAGGCGGCGGGGGAAGGTCTGGGGCAGACGGCCGCCCGGGTCCGACGCGCCCAACAGGACGTCGGCGATCGAATTGCCGGCCTCCTGGCCGGGGTACCAGGCCTGAACGACCGCCGCGACGTCGTCGAGCCAAGGCATCAGCACGGGGCCGCCGCTCTGCAGGACCACGATCGTCTTCGGGTTCGCGGCCGCGACGCGCTTGATCAATTCGTCCTGGCGGCCGGGGAGATCGAGGTTCGGCCGGTCGATGCCTTCGCCGTCCCATTCGCCGTTGAGACCGACGAAAAGGAGCGCGGCGTCGGCGCTGGCGGCGAAAGCGACGGCGCGGTCGATAGCCTCGGCGCCGACGACCGGGCTCATTCCGACGCGCAACGCGGACAGCCCCATGCCCTGCCGATTTTCCGGAGAGCGCCATTCGATCGCGAGTTCGTGGGTTCGTCCGGCTTCGAGGCGGAGGGTGGTCTTCACCTCGTTGTTGCACGTGCCGAAGAACTCCTCGCCATAGGCGAAGACCCACGCGTCGACAACCATTTCGCCGTCGATGTAGAGCCGGCTCGGTCCTGACGCCACGAGGCCGAACTCGTAGTCGCCGGAAGCCGATGGAGTCGAGAGTTCGCGCGGCCCTTGACGGAGAATTTGGACAGCGACACGCTGTCGACACGCTCGCCCATGAACATGAAGAGGCCGTCCCGCGTCGTCGCCCTATGCTTGACCGGACCGGCGAACTCCACTCCCTCGTGGAACTCGATGACGAGCTCCCCGGTCAGCGGCGCCGTCAGGCGGCGGTTGTCGGCCCCGATCTCATAGGCGAGTTTCACCTCGGCGGGCAGAGCGGCGCGCAAGCCGTCGAAGGGCGTGACGAGATAGTGAGGACTGAGCTGGGCGCTGCCGCCGCCCATCGCCTGCGCGGTCCTGGCGTTCGGCCCGAGGACCGCGATCGCGCTTCCGATCTTGGGCGACAGCGGCAGCGCCCCTTCGTTCTTCAGCAACACCGCGCCCTCCGCGCCGGCGCGGCGGATGAGCGCACGGGTCTCCGGCAGATCCTCCGCGCGCTCCGGGCGAATGTCCGGGTCCTCGAAGGCCCCGACTCGCTCGATCAACCGCAGTACGCGCCGCGCGGATTCGCGGATGGCCGGGGCTGGCGCATCGCCGGCCCTGTAGGCTTCGATGAGCTTCTCGCCACGGAAGCGTCCGGGGCCCGGCATCTCCAGATCGAGCCCGGCGTTCAGCGCCGCGGCGGTCGCCTTCGTGCCGAACCAATCCGACATGACGAGGCCGTCGTAGCCCCACTCCGCCTTCAGCACGCCGTTGACGATGTCAGCGCGCTCGCTGACGTAAGTCCCGTCCAGCCGGTTGTACGAGGTCATCAGCGCCCACGTTCCCGCACGCTTCACCGCCGCTTCGAACGGCGGCATGTAGATCTCGCGCAAGGTCCGTTCGTCGATGTCGGAGCTCATGGTCGTGCGCTGGTATTCGGATTCGTTGCCGATGAAATGCTTGACCGTCGCTCCGACGCCGTTCGCCTGCAGGCCGCGGATATAGGCCACGGCGATTTCGCTCGTGAGGAACGGATCTTCCGAATAGCATTCGAAATTGCGGCCGTTGAGCGTCGAGCGATGCATGTTGACGGTCGGCGCCAGAAGGACCCGCGCGCCCTTGGACTTCGCCTCTCTCGCCAGGGCTGCGCCGACCTCGCCGACGAGATCGACGTTCCAGCTCGCGGCCAATGCGACGCCGACGGGGAACGCCGCGGCGGCGACGCCGCCGACGAAGGCGCCGCTCCCACGCGCGCCGTTCGGCCCGTCGGAGACCTTGATCGACGGAATTCCCAGGCGCGGTACTGGAACCGTCGTCCAGAACTCCTTCCCGGCGAGCAGCGAAATCTGCTCCTCGACCGTCATGGCGTCGAGCAAAGCGTCGATTTTACCTTCCGACATGTCGAAGCTCCGAATGGCGATGTCGCGCTGCGCCCGCCGCAACTATAGGCGCTGTCCGCCCGCCGCGTCGAACGCCGACGCTCCCCTAACGGCTCAGATTCTCAACGAAACCCGGCCGAAGAAGAACCCACGGCCGCCTTTGCGAGGAAAATCGCCCGCAGCCGACGGCCTTCCCGCCGCAAAACACACTTCCGCCCCATGCGCGACCTAGGCCGCCAGCTGAACGGTGTCGAAAAAGGCGAAATGGTGTAGGTTTCACACGGCGCCATATTGGACAGGGTGATGACGCTTCGACTTTCGATCGAAAATGTGGATCGATTGCCCGACGGCGGACCGCTGCGGATCGAAGTGAAGGGGCGCGGGCTAGATCTCGGGCGGGACGCCCATCTCGATTGGACCTTGCCGGACCCGAGCCGCACCATATCGAGCAAGCATTGCGAGATCCGTTTCCGGGACGGAGGATATTGGCTGCACGACGTTTCGACGAACGGCACGTTCGTCAACGGCGCGCCGTACCGTCTTGACGCCCCCTATCTCTTACGCGAAGGCGACCGCCTGAGCATCGGACCCTATATCGTCGCGGTTCAGGTGGAAGGGCGGCAGGGCGCGGGGCTGAGCCAGGTTTCAGCGGCGCCGCTTGCTCCGGCGGGTGACGTCTGGGAGCCCGCCGAAGAGGCCGCGGCGCCCGACGACCGCGCCGCCTACCAGGTTCAGACGCCGCAGGCGCGGTCGCCGGACTTTCTGGATTTCGCCGCCCTCGTCGAACCCGCGAAAGCGCCCGTCCAACCCGCGGCGCCGCCGCCCGAGGTCGACCCTTGGCTCGCAACTCCGGCCGCCGCTCCGCCGCCGGCTGAGATCGCGGCGCAGCCCCTGCCCTCGCCTCGTCGCCCGGCGACGCCACAGCCGCCTCGCAACGAAACGTCCGCCGCAGTCGACGCGCCGTCAGCGATCGTGCAGTCCCAGGCCGCGCCGGCCGACGCCGCGCTGCTGAACCGCATAGCGCGCGCGGCCGGGATTCCCGATCGCGTTATTGCCGGTCGCGATCCGAATGCGCTCGCCGACGAGATCGGACTGTCGATTCGCCTGACGGCGCAAAACCTCGCGCAGATGCTGTCCTCCCGCGCCGAGTCGAAGACGCTCATGCGCTCCTCGAGTCGCACCATGGTCCACGCGGTCGAGAACAACCCGCTAAAGTTCACGAGTTCGGTCGAAGAGGCGTTGGCGATCATGTTCGGCCCGCCGACGCGCCAGTATCTCGATGCGCGGGCGACGATCGAGAGCAGCTTCTCCGACCTCAAGACCCATCAGCTGCTGACTTACGGCGCGATGCGGGGCGCGCTGGACGCTTTGTTCGAGGATCTCGCGCCCGAAAAAATCGACCATTCGGTGGAGCCCGATCACGGGATCGGCAGGATCGTCGCTTCCCGCAAAGCAAAGCTGTGGGATATCTATGTCGAACGCTGGCGCGCCAAGGCAAAGCGGGCCGACGGCCGGCTTTTGGAGGCGTTCATGGCGCTGTTCGCAGAGGCTTACGATCGGTTGCTAGACAAGGGCAAGTGAGGCTGGCGCGCCAAGATCGTCGCTACGCCGGAGCACGGCGCTCGCAACGGCGGCGCGGACTGAGGGAGCGGGAGGGGGACGAGCGGGCATGTCGTGGAACGCCAAGGTTCACTGGACGGAGGGCCTGTTCCTTCGCCCCCATCATCTGCAGCAAGCCGATCGCTATCTCGAGAATGCGCTCGAAAGCAGGACGCGGCACGTCACCCCCTACCCGTGGGGATTCGCCTGGGTCGAGATCGACCGCGACCTCGCGCAGCAGAGCAAGTTCGGCTTGCGTCGGGCCGCCGGGGTCATGCCGGACGGCGGGCTGTTCGATTTTCCCAATGAATGCCCAGCCCCCGCGCCGATCGCCGTTCCCGAGGCCGCCGCCGGCCAGCTCGTCTGGCTCACCATGCCCGCGCGAGCCGACAACACGCGCGAGGTCAGTCCGGATCAGGCGGAAAACGCCGCACGCTACGTCATCGGGGCCGAGACCGTGATCAACTCCACATCCAACCTGCGGATCGAGGAGGAGATCGAGGTCGCCTATCCGCGCCTCGCCTATGAGATCCGCAAAACCGCCAAGCCCGGCTTCGTCGGGCTGCCGATCGCGCGCATCGTCGAGGTGCACGACCGAACGCTCGTGTTCGACGAGAAGTTCGCCCCGCCGCTCCTCGTCTGCGCGGCGCATCCGACGGTCGAGGGCTGGCTCGACCGGGTCATCGGCTGGATCGGAAACAAGCTCGACGAACTGGCGCGTTACGCCGCCGACGCGACGGCGGGCGGCGGCCTGCAGAGCGCCGACTATCTGATGCTGCAGTGCCTCAACCGCGAGATTCCGGCCCTCAAGCACTTTCGTTCGTCGCGCTACGTTCACCCCGAGCGCCTCTATGAGGCTCTCCTGCGCATAGCGGGCGAACTGGCGACGTTCACCACCTACGAGCGCCGCGCCCGCGAATACGCGGCCTACAACCACGACGATCTCGAGAGCGCCTTCGCCCCCGTCCTGCGCGACATTCAGGATTTCCTCAGCGCCCGCCTCGACCGCCGGGCGATCCGCCTAGAGCTCATCGAGCGCGCGCCGAACGCGTTCATCTCCACGATCAAGGATCGGACGCTGTTCCGCAACGCGACCTTCGTGCTCGAAGTCTCCGCGCGCCGCCCCTTGACGGAAATCCAGAGCAATCTGCCCGCCTTCCTCAAAGTTGGGCCCAACACGAAGATGAACGAGATCGTGCGCGCGCATCTGCCCGGCGTCCCGCTGGTTCATCTGCCGACCCCGCCGCCGCAGATCCGCGCGATCACCGACCACGTGTACTTCTATTTCGACCGGACGTCGCCTCTCTGGCCCGAGTTCAGCCAGGCGACGGCGATCGGAATGCACTTTGCCGGCGACTGGCCTGAGCTGCAAATGGAGCTTTGGGCGGTCAGGGAAGACCGACGATGAGCAACGACGACGATCCGTTCGGCCGGCGCGACCGAACCATCATCCGTCCCAATCCCGGCGGGCGTCGGCCGACGCCTCCGAGCCCGCCGGGCGCGCCCGGCGGCGCGCCGGAAGGAGGAGCGCGTCCCTATTCGACGCCGACGCCTCCGATCGCCTATCCGCCGCCACCGCCGGCGCCGGCGGCCTACCAGCCCTCTCCCTATGCCCCTCCACGGCCGCCCAATCAGCCGCCAGCCGCCGGACAAGGAGCGTGGGACGCGTGGATGAGCGCGCCCTCGCCGGCCGCGCAAAACCTCTACGCCCCTCCGGGCGCAGCGCAGCCGATGACACCCCCGCCGCGGGCGCCGCACGTGTCGGCCGACATGGTCACCGTGGCCGCCAGCCCACTGATGCGCGCGGCCGCTTCGTTGCTCCTGCTGCTCGGCAGGCTGCGCGCGTCGCTGGCGCGCGCCGGGGCCGGCCAGCTCATGGACCAGGTCGCTCAGGCGATCCATGAGTTCGAGGTCGACGCGCGGGCGGACGGCGCGCCGAACGATCAGGTGGAAATCGCCAAATACGCGCTTGCGGCCACGGCCGACGACATCGTGCAGAACCTGCCGAGCGAAGACAGCCGGGTCTGGACGCAGTACAGCATGCTCGTCCGCTTCTTCAACGAGCGGATGGGCGGCGTCAGGTTCTTCCAGGAACTCGAGCGCGCCAAGCAGAATCCGGCGCTCAATCTGGGCCTGCTCGAGGTCATGCACGCCTGCCTCAGCCTGGGCTTCGAGGGCGTCTACCACGCGACGGGCGGTCCCGGGGCGCTGCAGGCCATTCGCCGAGACCTCTACGAGACGATCCGACGCGCCCAGCCCAAGGCGATCGAAGACCTGTCGCCGCACTGGCGCGGCCGGAACATCGGGCTCGCGGGAAGCCGATTTCAGGTCCCGTCATGGTCCGTCGCCGCGGCCGCCGGCGTCGTCCTGCTCGCGACCTATCTCGTTCTGCGCAACCTTCTGTCCGGACAGGCCGAGGCGCTCGCGCTGGCGATGGCCCGGGTCCATCCCGACACCGAGCTCGCGATCGCCCGCGAGACCGTGGTCAAGCCGCCGCCCGACCCGGCTGCCAGGTCGTCGACCCAGCTGCAACGCATTCGCGCCGCGCTCGCCAAGGAGATTCTCGCCGGCAAGGTAGACGCGGTCCAGTCGGCGACGACGATTTTCATTCGCATCGGCAGCGTCGTCCTGTTTCCGTCGGGCGGCGCGAGCGTCAATGCTTCGTTCGCCCCGATCGCCGCCAAGATCGCCGCCTCCCTCGACAAGGAGCCGGGGCCGATCCACGTCGACGGCTACACGGATTCCGATCCGATCCACACGCTTCAGTTTCCTTCGAATTTCGAACTGTCCGAGGCGCGGGCGAAATCTGTCGCAGCGATGCTGAAGCCGAGGCTCTCCCATCCGGAGCGCCTCGCGGTGACGGGCAAGGGCGCTGACAATCCGGTGGCTCCGAATGACATTGAGCAGAACAAATCGAAGAACCGTCGTGTCGAAGTCTCCATTCCGCGCGCCGACTGACGCGAGGAGCGAAGAGCGCTTCGACTTCGTTGCCCCCGGGCGAACTTCGTTGGCCCCCGGGCGGGAGCAGCCTGATCGATGACAATGGTCGCCTGGCTCTGGATCGCGCTCAGCATCGTCGGCGCGTTGGTTCTCGCGGCGCTGGTGTGGCTCGCGGGGCCGCTCGTCTCGATCGGCGACGTCCAGCCGTTCGAGGGGGTCTTCACCCGCATCGTTATCATCGCCGTCATCCTGCTGATCGTCGGCGGGTCGATCGCCTGGCGGGTCATCGCCAGGCGTCGCGCCGCCGCCGCGATCGCGGCGGCGATGACCAGGCCCGCCGAGGAGGAGAGCGACGCGCCGATCCTGAAAGAAAAGATGGAGGATGCGCTCGCGACCCTGAAGCGCGCCGGCAAGTCGAGCGCCGGCGCGCTCTACGACCTGCCCTGGTATCTCATCATCGGACCGCCGGGCGCCGGCAAGACGACGGCGCTGGTCAATTCCGGGCTGAAGTTTCCGCTGGCGGGCGACAGCACCGCGAGAGCCGTTCAGGGCGTCGGAGGAACGCGGTACTGCGACTGGTGGTTTACCGACTCGGCCGTGCTGATCGACACGGCGGGCCGCTACACCACGCAGGATTCGGACGCCAAGGTCGACCGGAGAAGCTGGCTCGCCTTCCTCGATATGCTGCGGAACAACCGTCCGCGTCAGCCGATCAACGGCGTCATCGTGGCGATCAGCATCGCCGACGTGATCAATCTTCCCCCCGAGGAAGTGGCGGCGCATGCCGACGCCATCCGCAAGCGCCTCAATGAGCTGCATGAGGAGCTGAAGGTCGATTTTCCCGTCTACGCCGTCTTCACCAAAATGGACCTCGTCGTCGGGTTCAGCGAGTATTTCGCCGACCTGGACGAAGAGAAACGCCAGGTCGTCTGGGGCGCGACCTTCCCGGGAGCGGACAAGAGGGCGAACAACGTCGGCAAAGTCCCCGAGGAAATGGATCTGCTCATGCAGCGCCTCTCCGAGCGGATGGCGGAGCGCCTGCAGGAAGAGCCGGATCTGCGTTCGCGCGCGATCCTGTTCGGTTTCCCGGCGCAGCTCGGCGCGATCCGCAAACCGATCGCCGATTTCCTCAACCGCATTTTCGAACCGACGCGTTACCAGACGTCGACGACGCTGAGAGGCTTCTATTTCACCTCTGGGACGCAGGTAGGAACGCCTTTCGACGCCCTCATCGGAGCGCTGCAAAAGAGCTACGGGGTCCAGAGCTTCGGAGTCGCCGATTTCTCGGGGCCGGGCAAGAGCTACTTTCTCCATGACCTGATGGCCAAGGTCATCTTCGGCGAAGCGGGCTGGGTGTCGACCAACATCGCCGCGGTTCGCCGCTCCTTCGCCCTGCGCGCCGCGGTTTTCAGTCTCATCGGCGTCGCGACCCTGGGAGTTCTTGCGCTGTGGTGGATGAGCTACCAGAGAAACGAGGCGCTCATCGCGGCGACCGCGCGCGGGGTCGCCGATTATTCGGCCGCGGCCGGCCCGCTGATCAAACAGAATTCGGTCACCGACCCGAGCCTGCTGCCGATCTACGAGCTCATCGGCAGCTTGCCGAACCTGCCGGTCGGCTACGCCAGGCGCAACGACCCGACGCCGATCGACCAGACCTTCGGCCTGAGCCAGCGCTCGAGGCTGCAGGACGCGTCGGATCAGATGTATCAGCAGGCGCTCGAACGCCTCATGCGGCCGCGGCTCATCCTGTCGCTCGAGCAGCAGATTCAAAAAAACATCGACAACCCGACGTTCGTGTACGAAGCGCTGAAGGTGTACCTCATGCTGGGCGGCAAGGCGCCGAGCGTCGACAAGAATCTGATCGTTTCCTGGTTCGCGCGCGACTGGGAAGAGCGCGCCTTTCCCGGCGCGCCTTACGCGCAGGGACGCGCGCTGTTGCGCGCCCATCTCGAGGCGATGCTTGATATGGACGCCGGCGGCGCGAAAAAGGTCTCGCTGAACGGCGACCTGGTCGAGCAGGCGCAGGCGACCCTCGCGCGCATGGAGGTCGCCGAGCGGGCCTACACGCTGCTGAAATCGGAGTCGCACAACGACGGCGTCGCGGACTGGATCGCCTCGCAGCACGGCGGGCCCGACATGGCGCTGGTGTTCGAAGCGGCGAACGGCGCGAACCTCGACACCGTCCGGGTGCCCGGATTCTTCACCTATGACGGGTTCTCGATCTCCCTGCTCGGCCATACGCAGACGATCGCCGACAAGCTGCAGAAGGAGAACTGGGTGCTCGGCCCGGCCGGCGACCAGAGCGCCGTCAAGCAGCAGTACGTGAGCCTCTTTCCCCGCATCCTGGCGCTTTACGGCAAGGATTTCATCGCCTCCTGGACCGCGGCGATCAACAATCTCCAGCTGAAGCCGCTGCTCAACGACAAGCCGAAATACCTCAAGCTGAGCGCCGCCTCCGCGCCGACGTCGCCGATCCTGACGATTTTCGAGTCGATCCGCGACGAAACCGAGCTGACGCGCGAGCGGCCGAAGCCGCCGGCGCAGGAGGGAAACGCCGCGGTTGATAAGGCGAAGCAGGACGCGCTTAGGGCGGGCGAAAGCCGCTTGGGGAACACCGGCCGCGAGGCGCTCGACTTGGCGATGAAGTCCCAGCGCAGGCCGGGCGATCCGCCGGCCGAAGTTCCCGGTGGATCGATCGAGGCGTATTTCAAGCCTTATCAGAACCTGGTCGACGGCCAGCCGGGCTCCCGGCCGATCGACAGCCTGCTCGCCAATCTCAACGAGCTCTATAATCAGCTCGCGCTGGCGGCCTCGAATCCGGCCGCGGCCAAACAGGCGCTCGAGCAGGTTGACGTCCAGGTGGCGAGCCTGCGCGCCAACGTGACGCGACTGCCTCAGCCGCTCGCCGGCATGATCGACAAGGTGGCCAGGGACGCTGCGGGCGATGCAACCGCGAGCTCGATCGCCCAGATCGCCGACGCTATGGCTCAGGACGTGACGGGGCCGTGCCAGCAAGTCATCGCCAGCCGGTACCCTTTCTTCTCCAAGAGCGAGCGCGACGTGCCCATGGCGGACTTCGCCAAGCTGTTCGCTCCCGGCGGCCTGATCGAGAAGTTCTATTCCGCCAACCTCGACCCGCTGGTGAACCGCGGCGGCGAGACCTGGGTGTGGAAGCCGAACCCGACGTCGCGAAGGCTGTCGGAGACGACTTTGCGTCAGTTCCAGCTGGCCGCCAGGATCCGCGACGCATTTTTTCCGACCGGCGGCAATGTCCCGAACCTGTCGATGGAGGTGAAGCCGCTGACGCTGAGCAGCGACGCGCAGACCGCGACGCTGTCGATCAACGGCGCGAACGTCGTTGCCCAGCAGGGCGCGCCCTTTGCCGCCGCGACCCTCCAATGGCCCGGCGCCGGCGCTGGCGGCGCGTCCATCACGATGGCCCCCGACATGCCCGACCGCAAGTCCAGCCTGGAGCGCACGGGGGCATGGGCGCTGTTTCGTCTGATCGACGCGGGCTCCTCGATCCAGAGCGGAAATTCGCTCAAGATCAGCTTCGTCGTGTTCGGCCGGGAGGTCTCCTATCAGTTCACCTCGTCGTCGCTCGTCAATCCCCTGAGCCTGCCGGCGCTGCGGCAGTTCAGATGTCCGAACGGATTGTGAGCGCCCATGTCAGCGGGCCTGTTCGGAAAGCTGCCGGCAAAGCGGGACTTCATCGCCGCCAACGCCCCGCGCCGGTTCCTCGAGGTTTGGGAGCCATGGATTCAGGCCGGCGTAGCGACCTCAAAGCAGATCCTTGGGGCGAAATGGGCCGACGCTTACAATCGCGCGCCGATCTGGCGCTATTGGCTGGGGGCCGGCTTCTGCGGCGAGGCGACGATCGGAGTCTTCATGCCCTCGGTCGACGGCGTCGGCCGGTCCTTCCCCCTCTCGCTGTTCGCGGCCGGGAACGAAGATTCGCTTCCCCCGCCGGAACTCGAACCGAATGAGGCATGGTGTGACGCGGCCGAGGCGATCCTGCTCGACGCCCTCGACCCCGGCGCGACGCTGGAGGCGATCGCCGACCGAATCGCGTCGATGCCCGCCCCTCTGCAGACACGGCAGGGCGAGGTCGGCGGCTTCCAGGAATTGTCGGACGGCGGGATCGTCATCCGGGACGTCGACCGCGAGATTTCGCTCGCTTTCCTGGCTGCGAGACGGTTCGGCCACCGGCGGACCTTTGCTTCCCAGTCCTTCTGGTGGACCATCGGCGGAGAAGATTTCCAGCCCGTCGCCCTGTCCTACGTCGGTCTGCCTCCGGCCGCTCGATTTTCCGAGATGCTCACGGGCGCCTTCGAGGCGCAGCCGAGAATCCCGAGCGGGGCATCGTGACCGGCGCCCTCGCTTTTCAGACGGCCTGCGTCACCAACGTCGGCTTGTCGCGCGAGCACAACGAGGACGACGTTCTCGTGCACCCCGACGCCGGGATCTGGGCGGTGGCCGACGGCATGGGCGGCCACGGCGGCGGCGACGTCGCGAGCGCAGCCGTCGTGGCCGCGCTGAAAACGCTGTCGCCGACCGCCTCCGCCGCGCAGCTTCTCGCCGAATTCGAGTACCGGATCGTTCGGGTCAACACCGACCTGCGCGCCATGGCGCACGCCCGCGCCGGAGCCATTCTGGGCACGACGCTCGTCGCGCTGATGGTTCACGGCGCCCACTTCGCCTGCGTCTGGTGCGGAGACAGCCGGGGCTACTTGCTGCGCGACGGCAAGCTTTCGCAGGTCTCGCGCGATCACTCCGAGGTCCAAGAGCTCATTGACCGCGGCCTGCTGCGCAAGGAGGAGGCGAAGGCCTGGCCAGGACGAAACGTCGTGACCCGGGCCTTGGGCGCAACCGATGAAGCAGAATTGGAAATCGTGGATGGACCGGCCTGCTCCGGCGATCGTTTTCTGTTGTGCAGCGACGGATTGACCGTCCATGTCGCAGACGACGAAATCGCCGCTGTGCTCGGATCGGTCGATCCGCAGGAGGCCGTCGACGAGCTTCTTCGCCTGACGCTCGAACGCGGTGCGAGCGATAACGTCTCGATCATTGTCATCGACTGCAAGACGGCGGAGGCCGCGC
This sequence comes from uncultured Alphaproteobacteria bacterium, assembly GCA_963823165.1. Classification (GTDB taxonomy): domain Bacteria; phylum Pseudomonadota; class Alphaproteobacteria; order Rhizobiales; family Beijerinckiaceae; genus Roseiarcus. The sequence continues at coordinate 19,073 of CAWGKV010000047.1, forward strand.
GTGCGGCCGGCGACGCACGGGATCGCAGCGACTGAGCCGGCGACGGCGCTTCACGAAGCCTTCATCAGCTCCGCGAGCTTGGCGTCGAGATAGGCCTTGATCGCCTGAAACAACTCGATCTCGGCGGGGGTCGCGCCGACCGACGAGCCTCCGAGAACGGAAACGACGGCAGGGGCGCCAAGCCTCGCTGCCTCGGCTTGGATCTCCGAGCCTAGATGCGGCAAGGGATCGACTGCTTCTCCATTGAGGTAATACTCGAAGTGCAGGTGAGGTCCGGTCGACAGGCCGGTGTTGCCGGAAAGCGCGATGATGTCGCCTTCCCTGACCCTGACGCCGGGTCTGATGGAGTCGGGAATCTCCGAGAGGTGGGAATACGACGTTTCGAATCCGGCATGCATGATCTTCACGTGATTGCCGAAGCCCCTCGCCGGTCCGGCGAATTCCACCGTGCCGTCCGCGGCGGCCCGAACCTGCGAACCGACGGGCGCGCCGAAGTCGAGGCCGGCGTGCAGTCGAAGGATGTGAAGAATCGGGTGAAAGCGCATGCCGAATAGCGACGTTATCGGCGCGCCTTTGATGGGGCGGAGGACGCCGCCGACGCTTGCGGCGCCGCTGTTGCCCAGGCTTGCGGGCGCGCCGGCTGCCTTCCCGGAACCCTTCGGCTCGCTGGCGGTCTTCGGATCGAAACAGCGAAAGTAGCCGTCATTGCCCTCGAAGGCGTAGCAGTCGACCATGAGAGGCCCGCCGCGCAGCCCGACATAGACGACCTTTCCGGTCGATTTGGCCTTGTTGCGGAAGTCGCTCTGGTAAAGAAAGCGGACGGCTTCATCGGCCTGGAGCGGCGATTTCAGGTCGGCGAGACGACTGACCAGCTGGATGGCTTCACGAACAATCGGCTCCGGCGCCCCGTTGCGCAAGCCCGCGCTGTAGACGCCGTCGGCCAGGGTGAAGCGCGTCGCCGCGACCTCCGTCCCTCCTGAATCGTCGAGAAGCCCGGGTGGAATGAGCGGCTCCGCAGCCTCGTCGTAGCCGCCGTCGTCTTTCGCGCTGATCGTGACGACGTACTCTTTGTCTTCGAAGATGGCGAGCTGCTTCACGCGGTAATCGCCGGTCACGTCGATCGACCCGACCGCCAGGGCGACGCTCCCCGGCGGTAGGGTCTCGATCCGGCCGGACAATTCCTTCGCGGCGGCTTCGATCATTCGCGCGCTTTCCTCGGAATACCCGTTTGCGATCAGAAGATCGCTGATTTTTTCCGCCACGAGCGTCCGGAGAACCGTCTCCTTGAGCTGCGGCAGGCCCTGCGATCCCGCCGCGTTGACCTCGATCTGGTTGCTGTTGGCGCTTGTCAGAATTTGACTCTGGGCGTCGGCCGGCGTGTCGGCCCCTCCGTCGTCGTCAGAGCCGGCGTCGATCTGCGCCTGGGTCAGCTCGCCCGGGATCTGAGAATTCACGGCCAGCTGAAGGGCGAGATCGTCAGCTTCCTGGCCGGATTCCTGGTATCTGCCCATGTAGCCGCCAGTAGTCGAAACGAGCGTCGAATTGACGAAGAAAGCCTTCGCCACGATTTTCGGCGCATCCTGCCCGAGTTTGGCCGGCACGGCGATCAGAACATCCTTCGGCGGCGTCGTCACTTGGCCGCGACGCACGAGAACCGGGTCCCCCGGTAGATCGATAATCGTTGAAACCTTGGTCGCGGACTTCGGCTTGGCCGCAGCCTCCGGCGCCGTTCCGGCCTGCAGCCGCGGCGGGCCGGGACCGACGACTTTCAGACGCCATGCGATCAGGCCCGCGCAGAGACCGGCGATCATGATCGAGATCGCAAGGGCCGCGTAGCCGCTCCTTCTTGTCACGCACCACCCTCGCGGAGCTTTCGGCGTGGGACCAACAACGACAACAGGCTTCGCCCGGGGCGCCCGGCGTCATTGAACCTCAGCCGGACCCCGGGATTCCCCTCAGACGACCACACGGCGACGGGCAGGCGGATCGAGCGTCGCCGGAGGAAGCGCCGCGCGAAGAGCCTTTCACTCCATCAAATGGGTCTCGACCCGACGGTTCTCCGGGCTGAACGGATCGGGGACCCGCGGCTTCGTTTTACCAAAGCCTTTTGGAATCAGCTCCGACGGGTCAAGTCCCTGCGACGTCAGGTAGGAGACAACCGCGTTGGCGCGGCGCTCGGATAGCCCCTGATTGTAGTCCTCGGTGCCGGTCGCATCGGTATGGCCGTCGATCTCGAACTTCTCCCCCTTGAGCCGAGGATCCTGAAGAGCCCTGGCGAACTGGTCGAGGTTCTCCTTCGCCGTCTGGGTCAGCTTGTCGGAATTGAAATCGAAATTGACGAGGAGGTCAAAAGTCGCCGGCGCCGGCGCTTTCGGCGTCGGGCACTGGGCGGCCGTGCCGATGCAGATCCCGCGCGTCTTCGTCTCGGTCTTGTAGGCGTCAACGGCGGCCTTCTCTTTGATGAACAGATCGACCACCTTGTCCGCCGTGTAAGACGGGTCGGCAAGAGCGGGCGAGATTACCCCCCTCGACGACGCTGCAGCGAGACAAACCGTAGCGCCGAGAATTAATTTGACTGACGGGCGCATACCTCTCTCCGAAATAATTCCGCCTGCTCGGGCAGGCTCCTTGACATTGCATGAAATATGGAGGCCCGACTTTCGTCCGTCAAACACGAAAGTGGGGCGTCGTTAAACGCGTTCGAACGCCCGACCAGCTTTCAGCCGCAGACCGATGAGGTTTCGGCAAGAACCGCAAAGTCTGTTTCCCCCCGCATGTTTCCGCATTAGGCTTGATGTTGAATTGGCCGAGGATTGCGCCAGTCACGAGCGTTCGGCTTTTGGATGGAACTTGCGAGGGCGCGGTGGAGGAGAGGACCATATTCCAGCCTTCGGCGGCCGGAAGCGTCAGGCCGGGAACGCGGCTCAACGGCGTTTATGAAATCGAGCAGCTGATCGCCCAGGGAGGCATGGGCGAAGTTTATCGCGGATTCAATATTCAGACCCACGACCTCGTGGCGATCAAGATGATCCTCCCCGAGTTCACGAACAATCCGGAGGTGTTCGAGCTGTTCCGGCGCGAGGCCTCCATACTGCACAATCTGATGCACGAAGCGATTGTCCGTTATTTCGTTATTTCGGTCGATCCCGACATCCTGCGGGCGTACCTTGCGATGGAATTCGTCGACGGTCCGTCGCTGACCAAACGCCTGTCTTCCGGGCCGCTGCCGCTCACCGAAGTCAGGATCCTGCAAAGACGGATCGCCTACGCTCTCGACGCGGCGCACCGGCTGGGGGTCGTCCATCGGGATGTGTCTCCGGACAACATCATCCTGCCGGACGGCGACGTGCGCAAGGCCAAGATCATCGACTTCGGCATCGCCCGCTCGCTGCGCATGGGCGAGCGGACGATCATCGGCAGCGGATTCGCGGGCAAGTACAACTATGTCTCGCCTGAACAGCTCGGCATGGCGGACGGCGACGTCACCTTCAAGTCGGACATTTACAGCTTCGGCCTCGTGCTCGCCGAGGCGGCGCGCGGCCGCCCACTCGATATGGACGGCTCCCAACTGGAAGTCATCGAGAAGCGCCGGGCCGTCCCCGATCTTTCCGATGTCGACCGGTCGATCCGGCCGCTGATCCAGGCGATGCTTCAACCGCTGCCGGAGAAGCGTCCGCCGAGCATGGCCGCCGTGGCGGAATGGGGCGAAGGTCCCCAAGCGGCCGCCGCCCGCCGAGCCCTCAGCACGGCGGAGCCGCCCGAGCGGCAATCTTCCGGCGGACATGTCGCCACGATCCTCGGCGCGCTCATCGCAATCGTCAGCGTCGGCGGGGTCGCCTACGTGTTCCGCGACGATCTCGCCCTTTGGATTGGGCGCCCTACGGCGCCGACCCAGCATGCCGTTCTGCAGCAAGGACGCCCTCAGCCGTCGCCCGCGGCGACGCCGCAGCCAGCGCAGCAAGGGCCAGAGAAGGCGGGCCTGCCGCCGCTCGGCCCGACTACGACCCAGGTTCCGCCGACGCAGACGCCGGCAAACGGGAACGCAGCGCAGGGGGCGCCGGAGACGCAGCCTGCGATCGCGCGGCCTCCGGAGGCGCCGCAGCCCCCGGCGAGCGCGCCCGAGTCGCCGCCAAAGGCCGAGGCCCCGGCTTCCGGAAGCGCGCCGAAGCAGAAGGTTCCCACAACCGAGGCGTTTCTCGATGACATGCCGCCGCGCGCGCCGCAGCCGTTCATCGATCTGCCCCCGGCCACGGCCGGCGCGCCCTATCGGAACGAGCTGCCGAAATTTGTCGATCCCGGCGGCAAAGGGTTGCAGCTCGCGGCGGAGTCTTTGCCCCAGGGCCTCACGTTCGACGACCTCGGCGACGGCAAAGGCGTCATCGAAGGAGCGCCGACCGAGACAGGCAGCGCCACAGTGCGCGTCGTCGCCACCAATCACGCCGGCAGGACCGCGCAGATGACGGCGACGCTCGTCGTCGCCGACAAGGCGCCGGCGCCCGCTCCCCCGACTGCGGTCGAGCCCGTCAAGGCGGCCCCGCCGGCGCAACCCGATCACGCGGCCCCGCCGGTTTCCGTTTCGCCGCCCGTTCATGAGGCGCGCCTGGAGACGCCGCAGCCGACGACGCCCGAAGAGCGGGAGCGGCTCTTCGTCGAGGGCTACAACGGCGGCGATTGCTTCCTCGTCAAGCCTCTCCCCGGCGGCGGCGCCCCAGCTTACCTCGGCGTCGGCGATAAGCTCGGGCCGTTCGAGCGGTTCGAGGAGGCGTTCAAGCGCGAGGTCCGCGCCGACCCGCAGTTGAGCCTGCGGCCGATCACCACTCCCGAATGCCCGATCCTCGACCTCCTCCGACCAGGCGTCGGCGACGCCTCCGGCCCGCGCATCGAGCTCACGGACTACACGGTCGGCCGCAACAAGCCGCTCGCCGGAAGGATCGCCAATCTCGGCGGGAGGGGGGCGTTTCTCATCCTGGTCGACAACGACGGCGTCGCCTATCGCCTCGAGGCGAAGCCTGAGTCCGGCGGCGACGCCGCGACCTTCAGCGTGCCCCTCACCCCCGACGCCGGCTCGGCCAGGCAATTGCAGGTGCTGCTGGCGATCGTGTCGACGAAGCCGATCCCGGCGCTCGAGGCGTTCCGCTCCGGCCCCCTGAAAGCGATCGAGCCCGCCCTTCTCGAGGAGGCGCGAAACGGCGACGCCTCGGTCGGGGCGGAGTTCTTCACCTTCGCCAAGTGAGCCAGGCTCGGCGCTCTGGCGGTCGGATCCGCTGGTATACTTCGGTTAAGCGATAACCCGAAAAACGGCCGCGGTGAAATATCCAGAAACTGTCAGTTTAACCCGCTTCCGTCCCCCGAAGTCCACCAGCTGGCCCCGGATTGGACGGAACTGGCCGCGCGGCTTTCCCTCACGCCTCGAGCACTGGCGGTCCCTAAAGACAAAGCCGCGGGACGTTCCGCCAAAGCTCAGGAGCATCGGAGCAAAGCCCGGGAAAGCCGAATCCAAGCAAAAGTGTTCCACGAATCGGGCGATTCCAAGGAGTTAAGCCGGAATCCAAATTCTTTTTTCCTTCCGAATCGCCGAATCGCCCGTAACCCATGGAAAAGCCACGAATCGAACGAAGAAATCCAAGGAGGTTCCAAGGGAATCCAAGGCTACTTCCTTGGTTTTCTTGGTTTTTCTTGGTTTTCGTTGGTCGTTCCTCTCGAATTTGAGTAAAATCCGCGCCGCCGAGCGTCAGAGCGCCTTCGCGGCCGCGAGGACCTCCTCCGCGTGCCCCGGCACTTTGACCTTGCGCCAGATTTTGGCGAGCCGCCCTTGGCGATCGATGAGGAAGGTCGAGCGCTCGACGCCGAAATATTTCCGGCCGTACATGCTCTTTTCCTTCCATACCCCATAGGCCTCGATCGCCTGCCTTTCGGGGTCGGCGGCCAGCGCGACGGCGAGGCCGTGCTTCTTCTTGAACTTGTCGTGGCTCGCCGCGCTGTCGGGCGACACGCCGACCACCGCGGCCCCGGCGCCTTCGAACTGGGATTTCAGACCGCTGAAGGCGATCGCCTCGGCGGTGCAGCCCGAGGTGTCGTCCTTCGGATAGAAAAAGAGGACGACCGCTTTGCCTTTGAAATCGGCGAGGCGCGCCCGGCCGCCGCCGTCGCTCGGCAGCGCGAAGTCCGGCGCGGGATCGCCGACGTCGAGTTGCTTTGCCATGCCGCCCTCGTTTTGTCTCATTATGGTTTCAATGCGGGCGCAGGGAACCTTCGCCTCGCGCGCGGAAAGTGAACCGTCGCGTCGAGCATTTCAAGGCCGAGACCGGGGGCCGGGGGAAAGCAGCGCGCCTGGCGCTTTCGTATAAGGCGAACAAGGCGTCTAATGCCGCCTTAAATCACGGAGGACGATCCCGGATTGGTTGGTTGGTTTGACGTGGGAGCCCGCGGGCGCGCCCGGTCCGCCATGCGCCGCATGTGCGACAGCGCCGCCGGACCGCGCCTTTCGTCGCCGGCGCGGCGCTCCCGCGCAAGGCAAGCGGCGCATGTCGCCGCACACGTGGCGGAAGCCGCGGCGGTCATAGCGCTGCTCGGCTTTCTGGCGCTTTCGGCGCGCCTGGCCCATGGTCCGATCTATCTCCGGACGCTGCATGACAAAATCGCCTCGAGCCTGCAGGAGCGCGCCGGCGACCGCTACGCGATCGATCTCGGCCCGACCTACTTCACGCACGACGCATGGGGCTTCGGCCTCGGCTTCCACCATCTGAAGGTGCGCGACGCCGCCGGACGCACCGTGCTCGCCGCGCCAGCCGGCAAGATTGGCCTCGATACCTTCGCCCTGCTTCTCACCCAAGTGAAGGTCCGGCGCCTGCAACTCGACGGCCTTGCGCTGCGAGTGAGGGTCGCAGCCGACGGCGCCTTGTCGATCGCCGTCTCGGGCGACGACAGCGCGACGCCAATCGCGGTCCCTGGCGTTGCTTCGGGCCCCGGAATCCCCAACCTCGCCGCGCTCATTCGCGCCGGCGCCGAGGCGATGGCGGGCGCCAGTCAGGCGATAGACCAGTTAACGCTGGCCAAGGGCCAATTCGAGATCGACAACGAGGCGACGCATCGTTCGGTGACCTACAAGGACTTCAGCCTGGTCTTCGACCGGTCCGGCGACGAGGCCACCGCCAGGCTTTCGGCCACGGGGCCGTCCGGGCCATGGGCGATCGAGGCTCAGGCGAGCGACGGCGAAGCGCCCACCCTCGCCGTCGAGGCGCATGATCTGAGCTTGGCCGACATCGAGACCTTCGACAAGAAGCCGCCGCCTTTGTTCGCTGAGGGGCCGATCGGCTTCAAATTCGACGCCCGCCTCGGGCCAGACGAAACCATTCGAAGCCTGACCGGGCGCTTCGCCCTCGGAGCCGGCCAGGTGCGGCTCAACAATCCCGATGCGCTCCCCTTCCTGGTCGACGAGGCGTCAGGGGGTATGGACTGGGACGACGCCGCCAAACGTCTAAACATCAGCAATCTCGCCATTCTCGCTGGCGAAACGCGACTTACCGCGGCCGGCTGGCTGAAGCCGCCCGCCGATCCCGCCGGCGCATGGGCGATGCGTCTCGAATCGAAGGACGCGCGGTTCGGGCCTGAACGACCGGGCGAGAAGCCGGTCGCCCTCAACTCCATCGTCGCCGATCTCCGTTTCCTGCCGCTGGAGTCGCGCTTCGTCGTCGATGAGTTCTCCGCCAAGGGCCCGACCTTCGACGGCGGCCTCAAGGCCGAGATTGCTCCGGACGGTCCCGGCGTGTCCCTCAAGCTCGACATCAAGATCAACCCGAGCGTATCGCAGGACCTCGTCCGCCTGTGGCCGCAGTTCATCAATCCCGACGTGCGCGACTGGGCCTCGCACAATCTGCATGGCGGCCGGATCGAGGGAACGATGGCGGCGAACTGGTCGGCGGCCGACCTCGACGCGATGGATCACAAGCGCGCCGTTCCGCGCGACAGCGTCCACGGGGAGTTTTCGAGCCGCGGCGTCGGCGTCAATCTGCTTCCGGGCCTGCCGATGATGGTGTCGGAATCGGCGAGTGGATCATTCACCGGCCGAAACTTCACCGTTTCCGGCGACCATGCGACGATGACGCTGTCGCCGACGCAACTCATCCAGGGCGACAACATCGCCTTCACCGTGCCCGATACGGCGCCGCGGCCCATCGTCGACGCGCAGGCGCGAGCCCATTTGACCGGCAGGGCCGACGCCCTCGCCGATCTGCTCGGCCGTGAGCCTCTGCGCAAGCAGGCGGGCCTGCAGATCGATCCCGCCACGATCAAGGGGCAGGCCGAAGGGGATCTCGTTCTCGACCTCAAGCTCGGGAAAACCGCCAAGCCCGACGACACGCAGTTTCGCGCCAGCGGTGCGCTGACCGACCTCACGCTCGACAAATTCATCGGCGAGGAGAAGCTCGATCAGGGCGCCTTCACCTTCGAGGCGGATCGGAACACGCTGAATATGGTCGGCGACGGCGAAGCGTTCGGCGTGCCGGCCCATTTGGAAGTCGCCAGGGCACCGGGCGAGGAAGGCTCCGCGATCGTGACCTGGACGCTCGACCAGGCGGCGCGCGCGAAGCGCGGCTTCAATTTCGCTTGGCTGAACGGGCCTCTTCCAATCAAGCTCAAGGCGCCCTTGAGCCGGACCAGCGCCGACGTCGAAATCGATCTCACCCAGGCCGCGATCGACAACCCGTTGCCCGGGGTCTCCAAGGCGGCGGGCAAGCCGGGCAAGGCCAGCTTTCAGGTCAAACCCGCCCCCGAAGGCGCCGCGCTGGGCAATCTCGCGGTGGACTTCGGGACCTTCATGATGCGCGGTTCGGCCGATGTCGGTGCGGACGGCTCCGTTCTGGCCGCGAAGATCACGCAGGCGCGCATTTCGGCGGGGGACGACTTCCACGTCGATGTCGTCAACAGCGCCAATGTCGTCAAGGCGACCGTCCGCGGCGCCTCGCTCGACGCGCGGCCCTTCATCAAGTCGCTCGCCGAGCAGGCCTCGCCTGCGCAAGCGGCCGGGAAAGATTTCGACGTCGACATGAAGGTTGCGTCCGTGATCGGGGCGAACAGGCAGTCGATCGCCGGCCTCGAGCTCAGCTTCGTTCGTCGCGGCGGGAACGATCGCCTGAACCAGTTGCGCGGGCGCTTGGGGCAGGGGCTCGTCACCGCGGCCCGGGGCGGCGAGGGGGACCTGCGCCTGATTTCGACCGACGCCGGCGCACTCGCCAAATTCGCCGACCTCTACGCAAGGATGGAGGGCGGCGCTCTCGATCTCAGGTTGCAGGCCGGCGGCGAAACAAGCGCCGGCGTGGCCACGGTGACGAACTTCGCCCTGCGCGACGAACCCGCCTTTCGTCGCCTGGTGGCGGCGGCGCCTGCCGGCGATTCCGGCGAGGCGGTCAACCCGACCCTTATGCGCTTCGAGAAGATGACACTTGTCTTTTCGCGCTCGCCCGGCGCCCTCGCGATCAAGGACGCGATCATCTACAATCCCAGCATGGGGCTGACAACGTCGGGAAACATCGACTTCGCCGCCGACAAGATCGACGTCAGCGGCACCTTCGTGCCGGCCTATTCGGTCAACACCATCCTGACGAAGATACCGGTCGTCGGCCTGCTGCTTGGAGGCGCACAGAACGAGGGCGTGTTCGGCATCACTTATCGCGTGCAGGGTTCCTTGACCCGTCCCGACGTGACGGTCAATCCGCTTTCGGCGATCGCGCCCGGCATTTTGCGCAAGATCGTGGGCGGCATGGACGGAGCGGGGCGCGGCTTCGAAACGGGGGGCGAAGCCGTCGCTGCTCCGAGCGCCCCCTTCATCGGCCGTTAGACGCAGAACGCGACAGTGGGGGTTCGGCTACGTAGTATCCCTCATTGAGCGGCAAGGATGGATTTGACAGAGGTTAACGCGGCGGGAACGCCGCGGGAAAGGCCAGATAATGTTCCATAACCCCGAGGAACTGAAAGCGATCGCGTCGGGCAGGCGAGTGATCGGCAAATCCCCCGCAGCGGCGGCGGTCGAAGCCTTGTTCAGCATCGGCGTCGAATCCGCGTCGCTCGCCAGGAAGCTGTTCGACAATACGCAGAAACTCTGCCTTGACGCCGCGACCCACAAGGACGCGAAGGACGCCAGCCGAACCATGGCGGCGTTCGTCAACGCGTCCTACCGGGACATTTCGCAGAACGCCGAGGCCGTTCTCGGCATCTGGAGCCGATGTGTCCGCAAGGGACTCTCTCCCTCCACCTGAAGGCTTAGCGTCCTGAGGGCGAGTCACTTGCCAGCTCGAATGGAGCGGAGGCCTCGGCGCCCGTCGGTCGTGCGCAAAACCCTGCTGCATCCACACGGGCGGTTATCTGACAGTCCCCGGCAACAGGGAGAGACACCGGCCTCCAAACTATTCTTGCAGGTCTTGCAGGAGAATCCGTTCAAGAGTTAACGGTTGCCGGACCGGAAGCCCACGAGCCGGGAGTGTTGGAGGTCCAGTCCGAGAACAATTGCGGTCCAAGAGCCTCGGCGTCGCCAAGACAAAATGCGAACGACCGTTTGTTCCGGGGCGGGTGGGCGCCCTGCAACGCAAAGATCCTCGCCATTTCGAGGGCGCGCATCTTCGGGGCCGCAAAACGTCGCCCCTCCATTTGGGCCGCTCGGGTCAGTCGACGCCGACCATCACGTCGGACGCCTTGATGACCGCATAGGCTTTCTGGCCCTTGACGAGCTTCAACTGATCGACGGCCTCGTTGGTGATCGAGGCCATCAGCTTCACGCCGCCGACGTCGATGACGACATGCGCCGTGGTCGCGCCTTTGTGCACCTCATCGATTGTTCCGTGAAGTTGATTGCGTGCGCTGATTTTCATGGATGGCGCCATTTGACGATTGCGAAGGTGTCGCTGCCGACTAGTATCACAGGATATAACGGCCGGACAGGCGAAGTACGTTACGACAGCCACCGACGCCGGGGTCGAGCACAGGCGGTGTCCATGTTGAAGCTCAAAACGCTCGTCGTCGCGATCGCGGCGTTCGGGTCGGTCGCGGCGCCCGCCGAAGCCGCCCAAACCAATGTCGCCGTCGCGGCCAATTTCACCGAGCCGGGGAAGGAAATCGCCGCGCTTTTCAAGCAGAAGACGGGCGACGAGGCGATTTTGAGCTTCGGCGCCTCGGGCAATTTCTTCAGCCAGATCACCCACGACGCGCCGTTCCAGGTCTTCCTGTCGGCAGACGCCGAGCGGCCAAGGGCCGCGGTCGCCGGCGGCTACGCTGCTTCGGGGACTGAGTTCACCTACGCGATCGGCAAGCTCGTCCTGTGGAGCAAGGTCATCGACGTGACCAGCGGCGAGCAGGCGCTGAAGGCCGGCCAATTCTCCAAGCTGTCGATCGCCAACCCGGCCGCCGCGCCATACGGGACCGCGGCGATCGAGACGTTGAAGGCGCTCGGGGTCTATGACGCGATCAAGCCGAAGCTTGTGCAGGGGAACAGCATCGCCCAGGCTTTCCAATTCGTCGACACCAGGAACGCGGAGCTCGGCTTCGTCGCTCTGTCGGAACTCTACGGGGTCACGGACGGCACGCGCTGGCTCGTGCCGCAAAATCTCTATGCGCCGATCCGGCAGGACGCCGTGCTCCTGAACCAGGGCGCGAACAATGAGGCGTCGAAAGCCTTCCTCGAATTCCTCAAGGGCCCGGAAGCGCACGCCATCATTGAGAAATTCGGCTACGGCCTCGAGTGAGCCTTCCCTTGGAAGCCTTCGCCCACATCTGGGAGCCGGTTCGGCTGACGCTCGAACTCGCGGCCGTCACAACGTTGGCGCTGATTGTGGCGGCGACGCCGCTCGCCTGGTGGCTCGCCCGGTCGCACGCGCGCTGGAAGGAAATCGTCGCGACGATCGTCTCGCTGCCGATGGTGTTGCCGCCGACCGTGCTTGGTTTTTATCTCCTCATCGCGCTCGGGCCGGGCGGCCCCGGCGGCGTGGTTGCGAGCCTGTGGGGCGTGCGCACGCTCGCCTTCACTTTCTGGGGCCTCGTCATCGGCTCGATCATCGCCTCGATGCCCTTCGTCGTGCAGCCGATCCGCAATTCTTTCGCCGCCATGGGCGACCGCCCGCTCGAGGTCGCAGCGACCTTGCGCGCTTCGCCCACGCGCGCCTTCTGGACGGTGGCGCTCCCGCTCGCGAGCCCGGGACTGCTCACCGGCGCGGTGCTCGGCTTCGCCCACACGATCGGCGAGTTCGGCGTCGTTCTGATGATCGGCGGCAATATTCCCGGCCGCACCAAGGTCATGTCGACCGCCATCTACGACTATGTCGAGACGATGCAATGGGGCGAGGCCAACATCCTCGCCGGCGGCATGGTCGCGTTCGCCTTCGCCGTGATCCTCTCGATGATCCTGATCGAAAAGCGCTTCGCCCGGGCTCGGGCATGATCGCCGGAGCAGTCCGCGCGGAATTCAAGGGGATGGTCGGCAAGTTCTCGCTCGACGCCGGCTTCACCGCGCCGTCGAAAGGCGTGACCGCGCTCTTCGGTCCGTCGGGCTGCGGCAAGACGACGGTGCTGCGCTGCATCGCCGGGCTGTTGCGAATGAGCGACGGCGTCTTCGAGATCGACGGCGAGGCGTGGCAAGGCCGGAACGGAACGTTTTTGCCGACCCACAAGCGGCCGCTCGGTTACGTCTTCCAGGAAGCGAGCCTGTTCCCGCACCTGTCGGTGCGCCGCAATCTGATGTTCGGCGCGCCGAAGCCCTTTGGAGGGGCGGCGTCTCGCCGCCCTGGCGGTGCGCGAGACGGGCGCCCTCCAATTGGCTTCGACGAGGTCGTCGATCTTCTCGGCGTCGCGCCGCTGCTCGACCGGTCGCCGCGCAATCTTTCCGGCGGCGAGCGCCAGCGCGTGGCGATCGGCCGCGCGCTTCTTTCGCAGCCGAAGCTGTTGCTGATGGACGAGCCTCTGTCGGCGCTCGACCGCGCGACGAAGAACGAGATCATGCCGTTCCTCGAGCGGCTACGCGACCGCCTTTCCCTGCCGGTTGTCTACGTGACGCACGACATCGCAGAGGTGGAGCGCTTGGCCGACCATATCGTGCTGATGGAGAAGGGGCGCGTGCTAGCGGCCGGGTTGCTCGCCGACCTCGAAACGGATCCATCGCTGCCGCTGGCGACGGCGCGCGACGCGGCGGTTACGCTCGACGGGATGGTCGAGGCGCACGACGTGCGCTACGGCCTGCTCACCCTCCGCGTGCCGGGCGGGCGATTCATTGCGCCGGCCCCGCCCGCGGCGGTCGGCGAGCGCCGCCGCATCCGCATCGTCGCGCGCGACGTCAGTTTGGCGCGAGAACGGCCCGGCGCGAGCTCCATCCTCAATGTCCTGCCGGCCCGCGTCGTGTCCGCCAAGCCGGGAGAATCCAACGAAATGCTCGCCTTGGTGGCGCTCGGGCCGGAGGGGCAGGGCGCACGCCTTCTGTCGCGCCTGACGAGGAAATCATGGGAACTGCTCGCGCTGGCGGAGGGCGTAGCGGTTTACGCGCAGGTGAAGGCCGTGTCGCTGGGTCCGCAGCGCGGCGATTTTGGGGAATGACGTCCTCGACAGAGGTCGCCCATCCCGCGCAGTCGGGACGCCGACCGAGCCGGCATTCCTCATCCGCGAAGCCGTGATCGGCTTTGCCTTCGGTCTATTCCACATTGGCGACGACGGGGCGCTCGCGCGACCGGCTCTCGGTCTCTGTTAGCCTTTCATTGGCCCAGGAAGCCGATGGCCCGCACGCCATGGTCGAGATACAGGTGCGGTTTGGCGTGGACGTTCACTTGCCGAGATGCTTGTCGAAGAATTCAGCGATCTCACCAAAAGCAACCGCAGTTTCCGGCAGGCGGTCGTCGAATAAATATTGCGCGTGCGACTGGCCCTCGTACACTTCGAGCTGCGCCTCGACACCGGCCGCGCGCAGCGCGCGGTGCGACCGCACAGTGTTGCTCAACAGAAGATCGCGCGTGCCCGTGGTGAGAATGGTGGGCGGGAAGCCGTGCATGTCGCCATAGACAGGCGACAGCAGCGGATCCTTCAGATCGTGGCCATTGGCATAGACGACGGTCGCCGCGTCACAGAACCCGTCGCGGGAGACCAGCACGTTATCGACCAATTCGTTGGTGTAGAAGCTGTCGCCGGTCTTGGTCACGTCGGACATCGGCGTGCCGGCTGAAATGGCCCCGGGAATGGGCACGCCCTTCTCTTTCGCACGGAGAATCACTTCCAGAGTCAGTGCGCCGCCGGCCGAGGTGCCGAAAATGGCGATGTTCTTCGGGTCGGTCGTCTTTTCCGCCGCCTTGAGCACCGTCAGCGCGTCATCGACCGCGGCCGGGAAGTAGGCCTCGGGCGGCATGCGGTAGTCGATCGAGACCACCTTGAAATGCTCCAGCCCAGCCATGGTGATGGCTTCCGTCGCTCCCGCCTCGCCGGGGAATAGAACGTAGCACCCGCCGTGGATATGAATGAGCAAACGGTTGCGGTTTTCGGGGGGAATCTCGTCGGGGGTGACGACGAAGACCTTCACGCCGTCCATCGTCGCCGGCTCGATTTTCACATGGAGTCGCTCGGCCATCGCGGGAATCGTAGGCACGATCCCTTCGTCCATTTTATCCGCCGCTTTGCGCCACTCCTCGCCGGTTTTCCAAAGTTTGTTCCAATCCGGATTGAGGGGCGCGGCGATGAATTTCTGCATGCCGGGGCTGACATCCGTCGGAACCGGTATCGACTTCGCCGGCACGTCCCGGGGAGCGAGCGGCGAGTCCCCGGCCAACGCCGCGGCCGGCAAGGCCACCAAAGGCGCGCAGGCAAGAGCGGCGAGCGTGAGTTCGGTCCACCTGTTCAGCGGCATGTGCGTCTCCTTCCCTTATATGCACTGTCGACATATTTTGATCTTGGGTGGGCTGACAGGCGCCCCTGTCCCAGCGCAGAAACTCCTTGGACAAAAGGCGGTTTCTACGAGACCTATTCAAGTTCGCAGATTACGGGCGACCTTGCAACGTGGGCGGCATTGGCATCGTCGTCGTACGATTGCTTCAGCCGATATGTTGGAGTCCTTTACAATCGTAAAAAACAGCTCAGGGCGCGGGAGTTTGGCGCATCCGCGGGTACGTGCCCTTATCAGGGCGTTGCTCCCCATCGGCATCCGAATAGCGAAGCGCATGCAAAGCAAGAGCGGCCGGCGAGGTGAAGGGCCGCCCGCCTCGCGCACGCTTGGGCGTCGGGGACGCCGCCCCTCCAACCTCGACGGCGACGACTGGAGGGAGGGCGCCCGCCTCGCGCACCCTTGGGCGGCGGGGGCGCCGCCCCTCCAACGCTAGGCGCCCTCCGCCCGGATCCTCACGGGGACCGATTTGGCGGCCGGCGTCTTTGATTGCACGTCGTGGCTCCAGAGCGGGACCAGCGGGTTCATCTCCGGGTAATAGGCGCCGATGCATCCGTCCGGCAGCGAGAAGGGCGTGACTTTCAGCCCGCCGACCTGCCGCTCGACCCCGTCACCGGCGTCGCTGACGAGCGACACGATCTGTCCTTCGCGCAGTCCTTCCCGCTGCATGTCGTCCGGATTGATCAGAAGCACATCGCGCGTGCCTTCGATGCCGCGCAAGCGGTCGCTGTATCCGTAGATCGTGGTGTTGAACTGGTCGTTGCTGCGCATGGTGATGAGCCGGAATCGGCCGGGGGCGTCGTCGAAGCCGCACGCCGACATGTGTTCGGGCGTGGTGAACTCGGCCTTGCCGCTCTCGGTTTTCCAGACGCGGTCGCGCGCCGAGTTGCCGCGGTAGAAGCCGCCCGGGGTCCACATGCGCGCATTGAAATCGTGGAACTTGTCGGGATAGGTCTCGGCGATCAGGTCGCGGATCAGCGCGTAGTCGCCGATCCATTCGTCCCAATTGACCTTCGGGTTTGGCGGCAGGGTCGCCTTGGCCATTCCGGCCACGATCCCCGCCTCGGACATGAGGTGTTCGCTCGCCGGCTTGCGGCGGCCGATCGAGCCGTAGATGCAGCTGAACGTGTCCTCCATCGACACCGCCTGCGGCCCCGTCGCCTGGATGTCCTCTTCGGTGCGGCCGCGGCACGGCAGCAGGTAAGCGATCTTGCCGTTGATGAGGTGGCTGCGGTTGAGCTTGGTCGCGACCTGGACCGTGAGGCGCATGTTGGTCCAGGCCTCCTCCATCTTCTCCCGCTCGGGGATCGCGTGGACGAAATTGCCGCCGAGCCCGACGAATGCGTTCACCTTGCCGGATAGAATTCCCTCGCAGGCCTCGACCGTGTTCATGCCCTTTTCGCGCGGCGGATCGAAACCGAACTGCTCCGCGATCTTGTCGAGCGGGGCGAGCTCGGGTTTCTCGGTGATGCCGACGGTGCGCTGGCCCTGGACGTTCGAGTGGCCGCGAACGGGGGAGATGCCGGCGCCTTCGCGGCCGATGTTGCCCTTGAGCAGCAGAAGGTTGACGAACATCGCGACGTTCTCGAAGCCGTGCATGTGCTGGGTGAGGCCCATGCCGTAGATGCCGATGACGCGCTCGGCTTCGACATAGACTTGCGCAGCTTCTTCAATCGCCTCACGCGACAGGCCGGACTGGGCCTCGATCTCCTCCCACGAAGTCGCCCGCACCTTGGCCTCGAACGCTTCGAAGCCGCTCGTGTGCTGCTCGATGAACTCGACGTCCAGAACCCGCTTGCCGTTGCCGCGCGTGGCGTCGTCGGCGGCGAACACGTGCTTGCACATGCCGAGGAGGACGGCGATGTCGCCGCCGGGGCGGACCTGATGGTACTGGCAGCTTATCTTCGTCTCCCGCCCGGTCAGCATCTCCAGCGGGTTCTGCGGGTTGACGAAGACCTCGAGCCCCTTCTCGCGCACCGGATTGAAGGTGACGATCGGCACGCCGCGCTTCGCGATGTCCTGCAGCGGATGGAGGAAGCGCGGGCTGTTCGATCCGGTGTTCTGGCCGAAGAAGAACATCGCGTCGCACTTGGCGAGGTCGTCGTAGACGATGGTCCCGACGCCCGCGCCGATCGTCTTTTTCAGCGCGACCGAGGTGGTCTCGTGGCACATGTTGGAGCTGTCGGGCAGATTGTTGTGGCCGTAAAGGCGCGCGAACAGGGCGTAGAGATACGCGGTCTCCAGGCTCGCGCGGCCCGACGCATAGAAGATCACGGACTTCGGATCGAGCGCCTTGAGCTCGGCCCCGATCGCTGCGAACGCCTCGTCCCAGCCGCACGGGACGTAATGGTCCGTCCTCGGGTCGTACCGCATCGGGTGGGTCAGCCGGCCTTCCTGTTCGAGGTCGTAGTCCTTGAATCCCTTGAGCTCGGTCACCGTGTGCCGAGCGAAGAATTCGGGCGTGCAGCGCCGGGTGGTCAGCTCCCAGAGCGTCGCCTTGGCGCCGTTCTCGCAGAACTCGAACGGGTGATAATCGGCGGGCTTCGCCCAGGAGCACGACACGCACATGAAGCCGTGCGGCTTGTTCTGGCGCGCCAGCGTCTCGATCGCCGCCGGCGTCGGCCATTCGGCGCCGAAGATCCGCGTGATGCCTTTCAACGACCCCCATCCGCCCGCCGGTCCGTCGTAATGCACGGTCTCAACAGTCGCCGCGGTGCGGTTCGCCATGTGTCAGCCTCCGATTCCGTGGGCTGAATGCGAGGCAGGTCGTTTGGTTCCCGAAGGGGCGCCCGTCCCGCGGCGCTCTACGATATTCCCACATCGCTCCAGCGGGCGCGCCACTTTTTCCCGCGGGGAGAAGGGGAACGCGCCCCGCCGGCGCCTATTGGACTGCGCCCTCGTCGGGCAGGGCGGGCGGCAGGCTGGGACGCTGTTTCGTCGCCTTTGAACTCCGTCTGGAGCATCAGCGGCTGGACCATCGTCGCGGCGAGCTCGTTCGCGCGCTTCGCTCCAAGCTCAGCAGCCCGGGCGCCGACATCGTCACTTGGTTCGGAAACGCCTTTTATCTCTCGTCCTATTACGTCTCCAAGCCGCAGCAGCAGAGCCGACAGGACATGCGCTAGGCGCTCCGACGCGGCCTACGTGCTTGTTTCTGGAGGCTGGACGAAAATGACGTCCGGTTGGGCCCACCCTCTCTCTTGCGCCGCCGCTGCCCCCGTCTTGCGACCGCGCTTGCCGCTGGCGGACCGGCGGTTCCTAAAAAGACCCTTGTTTGTTCTTGACATGTTTCGTAATCCCATGGCTATAAGGGAAGTTGAGGATCGCAACGGCGGCGGGATGGGAAGCGAGGTTGGCATGGAGGCGCCTTCGAATCTCGCAGCAACCTGCAGTTCGACCGCCGTAGGGCGGGACCTGGTGGCAGCGGCTTTCCGCCTGAGCCCGCTTGCGCTGAGGAGGATTGACTTCGCCTCGCTTGGGCCGTCGAACCAGCCGCCGAACGGGTTCGACGGCGTTGTCTTCGGTCGGCAGGCAGGGAGGCGAGTTGGCGCCGGCGGAGCGCATCGGCGGACAGGCTGCGGACCAAGCGGAGGCGTCAGCGCGAAGCGGAGGAGAAAACAATTTGGATTCCGGCGTAACCCCTTGAGAACAGCCGTTTCCTGGAAGACTTTTGCTTGGATTCTGCTATCCCCGGCTTTGCTCCGGTGCTCCCGAGCTTTGGCGGAACGTCCCGCGGCTTGGATTCGTCGCGCCAGTTTTCGGGTTATCGAGAGGCCGAGGCGGCGGAAGCGCTCGGATGACGGGAACGCTCTTCAAAGCCTATGGGGCGCCCTACACCGCCCTGAGCAGCACATGCTTCTTGCGCCCCAGCGACAGCTTGACCACGCCGCCCGCCTGCAGAGATTCGCGGGTGATGAGCGCCTTCTCGTCGCCGAGCGCGGCGTCATTGATCCGCAGGCCTCCGCCGCGGATCTGCCGGCGCGCCTCTCCGGTCGAGGCGACCAGCCCTGCGCGAACGAAGGCGGTCAGCGCGCCGAGCCCGGCGTCAAACTCAGTCCCCGGCACGTCGACCGTCGGCAGGCTTTCGGCCAGCGCGCCTTCCTCAAAAGTCTTGCGCGCCGTGTCGGCGGCGGATTCCGCCGCCTCGCGTCCATGCAGGAGGGCCGTCGCCTCGTTGGCGAGCGCCTTCTTCGCCTCGTTGAGTTCGGCCCCCGGAAGGCTCTCGAGCCGCCGGATTTCTTCGAGCGGCATGAGGGTGAAGAGCTTCAGGAAGCGTCCGACGTCGGCGTCGTCCACGTTGCGCCAGAACTGCCAGTAGTCGTAGGGGCTGAGCATCGTCTCGTCGAGCCAGACCGCCCCGGCGGCGGTCTTGCCCATCTTCGCCCCCGAGGCGGTGGTGATGAGCGGGGACGTCAGCGCGTAGAACTGCTCGAGCCCCATCCTGCGGCCGAGATCGAGCCCCGTGACGATGTTTCCCCACTGGTCCGAGCCGCCCATCTGCAGGGTCACGCCGTAGCGCTTGTAGAGTTCGGTGAAGTCGTAAGCCTGCAGGCACATGTAGTTGAATTCGAGGAAGGTCAGCTCGTGCTCGCGGTCGAGCCGGAGTTTGACCGAATCCATCGCCAGCATGCGGTTGACCGAGAAGTGCCTGCCGACCTCGCGCAAAAAGTCGATGTAGTTGAGCCTGGCGAGCCAGTCGCCGTTGTCGGGCATGATCGCGTCGGTCCTTCCGTCGCCGAAGCGGATGAAATGGGCGAAGGCCTTGCGGATGCCCGCCTTGTTGGCCTCGATCGCTTCGACGGTCAGCAGTTTCCGGCTCTCGTCCTTGCCCGAAGGATCGCCGACCATGGTCGTGCCGCCGCCCATCAGCGCGACCGGCTTGCCGCCGGTCTTCTGCAGCCAGTGCAGCATCATGACCTGCACGAGCGAGCCGACATGCAGCGACGGCGCCGTGGCGTCGAAGCCGATATAGCCGACGAGCGCCCCCGACCGGGCTTTGTCGTCGAGCCCCTGCAGGTCGGAGCATTGATGGATATAGCCGCGCTCCTGCATCACGCGCAGGAAGTCGGATCGGGGCTGGAACGCGTCGGTCACGCCTGACGTCCTCGGAGAAAACGGTCGGGCCGTGCTTTAGGGAAGCGGGCGGCGAAGCGCAACAACGGAACCAGCGCCGCCGTCATCCGTTGTTGACGGACGCCCGGATCGAGGTCGAACGACCGGGATAGGGACGTGTCCGCCATGCTTCGCGCCATGCGCCTTCTCGTCTGCTCCGTCGCCGCTGCCGTCGTGGGCGCGGCGTCGGGCGACCTTGCGTTTGTGACGCCGGCGCGCGCGCAGGCGTCCGTCGCGTTCGCCACTTCGGTCGCGCCGCCTCCCTTGCCGGCCTATTCCCAGGCGACCCTTCCCGGCCCGGGATACATCTGGGTTCCCGGCTACTGGGCCTGGGACCGCGAGGGTTACTATTGGACGCCGGGCGCCTGGGCGCATCCGCCGGCCGCCGACATGTTGTGGACCCCGGGATACTGGGCCTGGAACGACAGGGACCGCGACTACGTCTTTCATTCCGGCTACTGGGCGCCGACCGTCGGCTATTATGGCGGCATCGACTATGGCTTCGGCTACACCGGGGCCGGCTATCATGGCGGCTTCTGGCGCAACCATCAGTTCGTCTACAACCGGGCCGTCAACGATCTCGGCAACGTGAAAATCGCGACCTACGCGAACCAGGTCTTCGCGCCTGAGAACCACATAAGCTACAACGGCGGCGCCGGCGGAACGACCGCGAGGCCGACGCCTGCCCAACTCGCGGCGGGCGAACGCCACATCGGCCCGACGCCCGAGCAGATCCAGAACCAGCAGACCGCGAGCCGCATCCCGACACAGAGGTATAGCGAAAACAAAGGGGCTCCGCCGGTCGGGGCGGTGGCGCGGGAGAACGACTTCCGCGGCGCCAACACGTCCTTGCCGATCGCGCATACCGTGTCGGGGTCGGGAGCCAACGGACCGTTGGTCGACCACGCCCAGACGGGCAAGGAAAACGGGCAGTCCGGGCCCGTCGCGCCCACCGGCGTCGCGCCCAACTTCGCTCAGCATCCGGTGACCATCCGCAGCCCGACAACTGCGGGCAATTCTACGCCCGGCCCGGCCGCCACCGGCGCAGCCGGAAGCACTGCCGGAAAACCAGCGCCGGCCCCCAATGTGGGCGCCCCGGCGCCCGGCGGGTTGTCCGCGGGAACTCCGCGCACGCCGTAGGGCGCGATCTCGCTCCTCCTCCGGCGAGGCGCAAGGTTAACGCGCGCCACAGGAACGCTTTGGCCTCCGGGCTGTTCCCTATGCGGATAAGGGTCAACAACCCGAACGAGGAATGTCTCCATGCTTCGCCCATTGCATCTTCTCGTCGGCGCCTCCGCCGCCGCGCTCGTTCTGGGCGCAGCGCCTGGCGGCCGCTTCGCCTTCGTCGCGCCGGCGCATGCGCAGGCCGACATCCTGGTGACCGCTTCGGCGGCCCCGCCGCCGATTCCAGTCTATTCGCAGCCGCCGATTCCCGGCCCGGGATTCCTCTGGATCCCCGGCTATTGGTCGTGGGATGACGGAGAATATTATTGGGTGCCCGGTTACTGGGCGCTGCCGCCCGCTGCCGATTTGTTGTGGACGCCGGGTTACTGGGACTGGAACGACGCGGACAACGATTACGTCTATTACGCCGGCTACTGGGCCCCGACGGTCGGCTATTACGGCGGCATCGACTACGGCTTCGGTTATACCGGCGTAGGCTATCACGGGGGTTATTGGCGCGACCACAACTTCTACTACAACCGAGCCGTCAACAACCTCGGGAACGCCCATATCGCCACGGTCTTCAACGCGCCGGTCGGCGGCCCTGCGGCCGCCATCCGCGTCAGCTACCACGGCGGGCACGGGGGAACGACCATTCGGCCCACTCCAGCCGAACTCGCGGCGGCGCACGAACATCACATGGGCCCGACGGCGGAGCAGCTCGGGCATGAGAGGACCGCGAGCCGAATCGCTTCCCTGAGATATGGCGAGAACCACGGCCGGCCGCCAATCGCGGCGACCGAACGGGCGAGCCAGTTCCATGGCGCCCATGTCGCAGCGGCCGCGGGGGCGGGCGCGGCAGCGGGCGCGCTCGCAGCCCACGCCGGCGCTCGCCACGGCCCGCCCGGAGCCGCAGGCCCCGGTCCGGCCGGCCATCAGGCCGCCGAGGCCCGGGCTCACGAAGGGGCGGGTTTTGCCCGCCAAGCCGGTAGGATTCCGCATGGACCGGCGGCACATCCGAACTTTGCCCAACACGGTCCGGCCGCGCATCCGAACTTCGCGCGCAACGCGCCGGCGATGCGCGGGCTGGGAGCGCATCCTAACTTCGCCGCCCGCGGCCCGGCACAAGGCATGCACTTCGGCGGAGCGCGAGGCTTCGCCGGCGGCGCTCCGCATTTAGCCGGCGCTCCGCACTTCGGCGGCGCCCCGCACTTCGCGGGCGCACCGCATATGGCGGGTGGAGCTATGCACTTCGGAGGCGGCGCACCGCACTTCGCGGGCGCACCGCACTTCGCTGGGCGCACCGCACTTCGGCGGCGCTCCGAATTTCGCGGGCGCACCGCACTTCGCGGGCGGCGCCCCGCACTTCGGAGGCGGCGCTCCGCATTTCGGCGGAGGCGGACCGCACTTCGCCGGCGGAGGCATGCACTTCGGCGGCGCCCCGCATATGGGCGGCCCGGGCGGCGGCCCGCATCGCCCGTAACGAGCCTCTGGGGCGGCCAGCGGCCGCCCCTTTCTTCTTCCGGTGTCCCTAGCCGGTTTTCGTTTGGTCGGGCGGACGCGGGCTGTTCCCTTGGTTCGAACGCACGAAACTGGCGGCTCGCCGAGGGCGACGGATGGTGTTGTCAAGCAGGAATCAGCGGACCACACCCGCTCGGTCTTCGCGCCACCTTCCCCACGGCGGAACGGGAGGCAAGGCCGCCTCATGCGCTGTCAGCGCGGAATCATCCGCGTCACCCCGCGGCCGCGCGGGTCGGCCGCCGCTTCCGGCGTATCGCCATTGATCTCGATGGCCTGGATGTCGCCGCTGAAACTCTGCCCTTTCAACACATAGCCCTTGGCTTCGATCTGTTTCGCGAGCTCGCCTTCGATCGGCGCGTAGGGCTCCCAGAAGATGGTGTTCGGCGGAAGCAACTGATGGTGGAAGCGCATCGCGCCCACGGCGTCGGCCAAGGGCATGTTGAAGTCATAGATGTCGCTGATGACCTGGAAGATTGAAGTGAAGATGCGCGAGCCGCCAGGGGTGCCGATCACCAGCGCCACTTTGCCGTCCTTTGTCAGGATCGTCGGGGTCATCGAGGACAGCGGCCGCTTCGCAGGCTCGATCGCATTGGCGTCGCTGCCGACGACGCCGAACATGTTGGCGACGCCCGGCTTCGCCGAAAAATCGTCCATCTCGTCGTTCAGCACGATGCCCGTTCCCTCCACGACGACGCCCGACCCGAAATAGCCGTTGATCGTATAGGTGTTCGACACGGCGTTGCCCCATTTGTCGACAACCGAGAAATGCGTCGTCTCGGCTCTTTCGGGCATCGAGGCGCCGAGCCCAGGCTGAACACTCTGCGTATCCGATGGCGCGTTCCGGTTAACCTCTGCGGCGCGCTTGGCGAGATAGGCGTCGTCGGTCAGTTGCGCGACCGGGACCTTGTAAAAATCGGGATCGCCGAGATATTCGGCGCGATCGGCGAACACCCGCTTTTCGATTTCCGCGTCGAGATGAACGTATTGCGCCGAATTCAGCAGCACGCCCTGGAAGTCGGCGCGCAAATCCGCCTTCATCTTCAGCAATTGCACGAGGCCGACGCCACCCGAACTCGGCGGCGGCGCAGTGATGACGCGATAGCCGTTCCAGTCGGCGAGAACGGGATATCTCCAGACCGCACGATATTCCTGCAAATCGCGCTTCGTGATCAACCCGCCACCGCGCATTGACGCGGCGATCAGCTCCGCCGTCTCGCCGTTGTAGAAATCTTCCGCGCCCTCGTCGGCGATGCGCGTCAGCACGGCGGCCAAATCAGGCTGGGTGAAGTTGACGCCCTGCTTGAGGGCGCCGAAATACGCGTCGAAATTGGTCTTGCCGGCAAAATCCTTGGCGGCGGCGTCGCGCCGTTGCTGCAATTGCGCGTCGACCTCGAAGCCCTCGCGGGCATATTGGATCGCCGGGGCCAATACTTGCGCCCACCGAAGATTGCCGAAGCGGCGTTGCGCCTCCCACATGCCTTCGACCGTGCCGGGCACGCCCACGGCGCGATCGCCGAACAGGCTCATGTCCTTGATCACTTTGCCCTGGGCGTCGAGATACATGGATTTCGTCGCCGCGAGCGGCGCCCGTTCGCGGTAGTCGAGGAAATAGGGCTTGCCGTTGACATAGATCGTCATGAAGCCGCCGCCGCCGATATTGCCCGCCTCCGGATAGGTCACGGCGAGCGTGAACGCGATCGCCGCGGCGGCGTCGACGGCGTTGCCGCCCTCCTTGAAGATTTGCTCCGCCGCGTCGGCGCTGAACTTATCCGCGACCGCGACGGCCGATGCGGTAAGCTGAATCGGCTGAGACGTCGCCGGAGTCTCCGCGGACGCGGGAATGGCGCCGAAAGAGCCGATGGAGATGGAGGCCAGAAAAGCCAGCGTCAGCGCAGTCTTGGGCGATCCATTTTTGATCGGTTCCCTCATGGGATTTCCTCCTACGAAATGGTTATGAGCGCGCGCCCCCTGGCTGAGCGCGGGCGCGCTGGATCGCAGGAGCCCCTTCGTCGGTCTTCATGCGGAAGCCCCTCATCCGGTTCTTCGCGCCACCTTCTCCCGGAGGGACATGGGAGGCAAGGCCGCCTCGACGACGAGGCCGGCGCCTATCAGGACTTGACGTACGGGACGCCTTCCGCCTTCGGGCCTCGGACCTTGCCGACCAGGCCGGCCACCACGACGATGGTGACAACGTACGGCGTCATCAGCAGCAGGTTCGACGGTATCGGCACGTTGATGCTCGACAGGATCGACTGCAACTGCGTCGTGAACCCGAACAGAAGAGCAGCCAGGATCGCGCCGAACGGCGTGTATCGTCCAAAAATCATCGCCGCCAGCGCGATGTACCCCTCGCCCGAGGACATATCCACGCCGAAGGACCCCACCGACCCGATCGTGAAGTAAGCGCCGCCGACGCCCGCGATAAGGCCGGACAGGATGACGTTCCGGTAGCGCGTCGCGAGCACCGGGATCCCGACGGTGTCGGCCGCCGCCGGGTGCTCGCCGACCGCCCGCGTCCTCAAGCCCCAGCGCGTCCGGATCAGCCCGACTTGCACGACCAAAAGGAAGAAATACGTCAGGTACAGGAAGATCGTCGAGTTGAAGAACACCGGCCCGATGATCGGAATGTCGCCGAGCAACGGGATCTTCAAGGGATAGAAGGTGGCCGGGCTGTTCAGCGTATCGCCGTACGGGACCATGACCGCGTTGTACAGGTAACCTGTCAGGCCGAGGACCAGGGTGTTGATGACGACGCCGAGGACGACCTGGTCGACGATGTAGGCGATCGCGAACAAGGCCAGCAGGGCGCCGACGAGCGACCCAGCCAGAGCGCCGCACACGAGCCCGAGCCACAGCGACCCGCTCGCCGAGGTCGCAATCGCCGCGGAGAACGCTCCCAAGAGCAGTTGCCCCTCGATTGCGATGTTGATCACGCCGGAGGTGGAGCAGATGACGCCGGTCAGCGCGCCGAGCATGATCGGGATCGAGTCGTCCAGCGTGCCGGACAAGAGGTTCACCACGTTGAACGGGATCGACTGCCCGGCGTCGGACCAGGTCACCAGCGCCGCCACGAACAGGAACAGCACGAGCCCAACGGCGACCCGCCTCCATGTGCGGCCGAGCGTGATGTAACCTTGAGCCGTCAAAAGCCGAACAATCGCCAAGAGCAGCGTCAGGGCCCCGCAGACGAAACAGGTCACGGCGCCGGGCAGCGCCAGGTTTGGCACGGCGACCTTCGCGAACTCGGGAGTGAAGGCGAACGTCGCATCCCCGCGGGAGGGGACTCCGAACAGCAGGATGTCCATGAGCCCGAACGCCGCGAACGTGATCGCGGGGGCGAACCGCCCGCCCCAGCCCGCGCCGGCACGCGCGTCCAACTGCGGAAGCGTCTGCGGCTTCGCCGGAGAGGTCGCGGTCAAGCGTTCCACCCCTTCGACATGCTCGCGCCAATTCCGCCTGCCCGGACGGCCCGCAGCCGGAACATGCTGCGGATCAGCGGCGGCGCTGCGACGAACAGGACGATCAGCGCCTGCAGCACCTGGACGATCTGGACAGGCGTGGACGTGGCCGCCTGCATGCCCGGCGACCCCGCGTGCAGCGCGCCGAACAGGAGCGCGGCCGCCACCACGCCGCCCGGCGAACCCCGGCCAAGCAGCGCGACCGTGATGGCGTCGATGCCGTAGGTTCCGTAGCTCTGGGGATTCAGGGTGAAGTCGGTGCCCTGGATGACCGCGGAGCCAGCGAGACCGGCGAGCCCGCTGGCGATGAGCATCACGAGCGACCACGACCGCTCGACGCTCATGCCCGCGACGCGCGCCGCCGAGGCGTTCGCTCCCACCGAACGGAACTCGAACCCAATTGTGGTTCTCCGAAGCAGCCACCATGCCCCGAACGCGCAAGCGAGCGCGATCAGGAAGCCGGCATTGATCCTGAGGTTCGAGCCGGCCAGCAGCGGCAGGCGCGCGTTGGACTGGATCGGCGGAGTGATCGGGTTCGGCGATCCGGGCGCCTGCAGCAACGACTGCGAGGACAAAAGGTACGCCAGCAGGTATTGCATGACGTAGTTGAGCATGATCGTGACGATCACCTCATGCGCCCCGGTACGCGCCTTGATCTCGCCGGCCAGCCAGCCGATCGCCGCGCCGCCGACGAATCCGCCGGCCACGCAGATGAGAGCGTGCACGAAGACCGGCATGCTGTAGGCGTAGCCGAGCCACGCGGCCATGATCGCGCCGCCGATAAACTGGCTCTGCCCTCCGATGTTGAACAGCCCCGCCTGGTACGGCAGCGCGACCGCGAGGCCGGTGAGGATCAGCGGCGTCGCCTGCACCGCCGTCTCCGACAGCGGGCTGAACACCGCCGACAAATACCCCTCGTGGATCGCGGCCGGCAGCGAGGGCTGCTGGAACAGCGCCGCCACCGTGTGCGGGTTAATGACCGAATCCTCGAACAGCGCCACGTAGGCGCCGGACGCCACGTCCCACGCCCGCGCGATCATCGACCCGGCCGACGGCGCGTTCAGCACGGCGGGGTTCGTGAACCCGCACAACAGCCCGCCCAGCACGGTCGCCGTCACGAGCGCCAGCGCCGTGACCGTAAACGCATTCGCCTTGAGGAGAGTGTTTTTGAGATTTTCCCCGACCGACCGCCGGCGACGGTCTTTCTTCGGCGGTTTCGCTGGGTCTTCCCTCGCCGCCGCGGCATGTGGTTCGCTCACGGAGATTTTTCCTGCGAAGCCGCCGGCTGGGGCGCCGCGCCGACACCGCCGGCCATGAGGCGGCCAAGTTCGGCGGCCGGGACATCCGGCCCGCGGAAGCCGGTGATCTTGCCCTCGTAGATGACCGCGATCCGGTCCGCCAAGGCGTAGATCTCGTCGAGTTCGGACGAGACGATGACGACGGCGACGCCGTGGTCGCGCTGCTGGACGATCCGGCGGTGGACGAACTCGATCGACCCGACATCGAGGCCGCGGGTGGGTTGGCTGGCGATAAGCAGTTTGTGCTCGCGGCCGAGTTCCCTGGCCAGGATCACCTTCTGCTGGTTGCCCCCGGACAGCGTGCCGGCCGGGGTAGCGGCAGACCCGGCGCGAATGTCGAACTCCGCCATCCGCTCGGCGGCGTTCGCCGCGATCGCGCCGAGCCTGAGGTTCAAGCCGGAAGAGAACTCCGGCCTTTCGACCATGTCGAGGATGAGGTTCTCGGCGACCGAGAAGCTCCCGACGAGGCCGTCTTTCTTGCGGTCCTCCGGCACGTAGGCGATGCCGGCGGCGAGCCGGACACCCGGGCTGGCGTGCGTCAGATCGCGGCCGCCCATCCTGACCATTCCGGCCGCCGTGGGCCGCAGTCCCAGCAGCGCCTCGCACAGTTCGGTCTGCCCGTTGCCCTGGACGCCGGCGATACCCAGGATCTCCCCGGCCCGGACCTCGAACGACAGGCCGTTCACCGGCAGGCCCCCGTCGTCGCCGGTCACGGCGAGGTCCGTCACGGCGAGCACGACATCGCCCGGGGCCGCGGCGTCCTTGGTGACCCGGAGCTGGACCTCGCGGCCGACCATCAGCGCCGCGAGCACTTCCTCAGCGGCGTCCGCGGTGCGCTCGCCGACGATCTTGCCGCGGCGCAGCACGGTGATCGTGTCGGCGATCGTCTGGACTTCCCTGAGCTTGTGCGAGATGAAGACGACCGACGTGCCGCCGTCGCGCAGCTGCCGGATGATCCGGAACAGTTCCTCGGTCTCCGTCGGGGTGAGCACCGCCGTCGGCTCGTCGAGGACCAGCACGTTCGCCTTGCGCACGAGCGCTTTGACGATCTCCACCCGCTGCTGCACGCCGACCGGGAGGTGCTCCACGATCGCGTCCGGGTCCACGTCGAGGCCATAGGCGCGCGAGAAGTCCCGCACCTCGCGCCGGGCGCGGCGCCGGTCGAGCAGCCCGGCCCGGCCGGAGCGCTCGATGCCCAGCGTCACGTTCTCCGCGACCGTGAAGGTCGGCACGAGCATGAAGTGCTGGTGCACCATGCCGATGCCGGCCATGATGGCGTCTTTCGGCGAGCCGAACCTCACCGGTTTCCGGTCGATGAGAATCTCGCCCTCGTCGGGCTGCGTCAGCCCGTAGAGAACGTTCATCAGCGTCGTCTTGCCCGCGCCGTTCTCGCCGAGCAGGGCATGGACCTCCCCGGGCGCCACCGTGAGGCTGACGCCGTCGTTGGCTACGAGGGGGCCGAACCTCTTGGTGATGCCCCTGAGTTCAAGCTCCACGTCCCGATTGTTTCCGTGCCGGCGGCTTCAGGCCGGGCTCTTGTCCGAGACCGGGCTCTTGGTCGGGGTCGCGATCGCGCCCTTCTCGATCCCGGTCTCGACGGTCTTCAGTTCGGCCTTCAGCGATGCCGGGACTTTGCCGTCGAAGTCGTGGAACGGGGCCAGCAGCACGCCGCCGTTGGCGAGGTCGCCAACGTAATTGCCGCCGGTGAATGTTCCCTGCTGCGCGGTCGTCACCGCGTGCTTCACCGCGGCCTGGATGCCCTTGGTGACGCTGGTGATGAAGAACTTGCAGTAGTTCGCGGCGCTGATGCAGCCGTCGGTGTCCACCCACTCCATCGCGACCTTCCCGCCCTGTGCGTCTGCGTCCTGCACCGCCTTCGCCGCGCCGAGGCCGACGTTGCCGGCGACCGGGAAGATGATGTCCGCGCCCTCGCTGATAAAGGTCCGCGTGATCGTCTGGCCCTTCGTCTGGTCGGTGAAGTCACCGGTGAAGGAGCCCCTCTGGGTCTCTTCGTTCCAGCCGAGCACCTGGACGTTCGTGTGGTGCTCCTTGTTGTAGTACTCGACGCCGTCCCAGAAGCCGTCCATGTAGATCGTGACTGTCGGGATCTCCAGCCCGCCGAATGTCGCGACCTTGCCGGTCTTGGTCATGCCCGCCGCCAGGTAACCGCCGAGGAAGCCGTCCTGCACCGTGTTGAACACGAGGGCGTCGGCGTTCTTGATCGGCGGGTCGTAGGCGTTGTCGACGATGGCGAACTTCTGGCTCGGGTTCTTCTCGGCCGCCTCCTTGGTGGCCTGCGCCATCAAAAAGCCGACCGTCACGATGATCCCGCACTTCTCGGACATGAACGTGTTGATGTTGGGCACGTAGTCGCTCTGCGTGGTGGACTGCAGGTACTTCGCCGTGACGTCCGGGTTGGTCTTGGCCGCTTCCCGCATGCCCTCCCAAGCCGACTGGTTGAACGACTTGTCGTTGATGCCCCCGGTGTCGGTGACCATGCAGGCGAGGAACTTGCCTGAGCCCGACGCGCCGGCGCTCGACGAGGCCGACGTTGCGCTCGACGTGCTGCCGCCCCATGCGGCGAACGCGACGCTTGCCGTGGCCGCCATTACCAACGCGGTGTGTTTCACCGTTTCCTCCACTGGGTTGCTAGCCCAAGGCGACGGAGGTCACCCCTGCGGCCCAATGGCTAGAACTTGTTACCTGACGATACAGTTCCGTTGTTTGAAGAGGAATAAGGGCTAACGACGCGGCGGTGTGGAATGCGGAAATTTGGATTTGGCGAATGGAGCTTTTGCCGGACCAAGGCTTGCACCCCGCCGGGGCCTATGTGAAGCCAAGCTCGGCACAACCGAGTCCGACGCCCGCTCGATAGCCGGCCGCAGCGTGGTTCCTGCAAATCAGGCCGGTCCCGCGAAACCTACCCCTGCGTCGGGAGTTACATGGCCCGAGTCCCGGGAAGCGCCGTCTCCGCCGTCGCCCGGGCTGCAAAGCGGCCCGTCGGGCACTCGTCAGGCATCGCCACGGGTCAACTTATGAACGACCATCCGCATCGGCGGCCGGCCGACGTCGCGGCCCCCGCCGCGACGCGCCCGAGCTCCCCCTGCGCACCGCCGCCTCGGCGCCGCGACGTCTCGCCAGGCTACAAGTGGCTCGCGCTGTCGAACACTACGGTCGCCGTGGTGCTGGCGACGATCAACTCGTCGATCATGCTGATCGCAATGCTCGACATCTTTCGCGGAATCGCTTTGAATCCACTCGAGCCGGGCAACACGGTCTACCCTCTCTGGATGATCCTCGGCTTTCTGATCGTGAGCAGGGTGCTGGTGGTCAGTCTCGGCCGCCTCCCGGGTGAAGATGTATAACCTCGGGTTTGTCGTCTACACCGCGTCTTCGTTCGTGCTGACCGTCGATCCGTTCACCGGGCGGGTCGGAGCGGATTGGCTGATCGTCGGCCGGATCGTCCAGGGCGTCGGGGCCGCGTTCCTGATCGCCAATTCGGCCGCCATCCTGACGGATGCGTTCCCTCCGGACCAGCGGGGTCTGGCTCTTGGCGTCAACAACATCGCGGGCATCAGCGGATCGTTCATCGGCCTGGTGCTCGGCGGCGTACTGGGACCGATCGATTGGTGGCTCGTCTTCCTGGTCTCGGTGCCGTTCGGGCTCTTCGGAACGATCTGGTCGTACCTGAAATTGAAGGAGCTCGGGGAGCCTCACCGTTCGAGCATCGATTGGGCCGGCAACCTCACGTTCGCGGCCGGGCTCGTGCTGCTGATGGTCGGGATCACCGCGGGAATCCAGCCCGCCGATGGCCATCCGACTGGTTGGACGAGCCTGCGCGTCCTCGCTCTGCTCGCTTCGGGCGTCGCGTCGCTGATCGCGTTCCTCGTGATCGAGAGCCGCCAGCCCGACGCGATGTTCCGGCTTCGGCTGTTCAAGATCAAGGCGTTCACCTTCGGGACGCCTTCGACCCTTCTGTCGGCGGTCGCCCGCGGCGGCCTGATGTTCATGCTGATCATCTGGCTGCAGGGGATCTGGCTGCCCCTGCACGGCTGGGCGGGCATTTTCATGCTTCCCCTAACCTTCGGCTTCCTGCTCGCCGGCCCGCTCTCGGGTTATCTCTCCGATCGGCTGGGCTCGCGCTACTTCGCAACTGGCGGGATGATCGGTTCCGCCATCAGCTTCGTCCTTCTGATGGCGCTTCCGATCGACTTCGACTATCCGAGCTTCGCCGCGATCCTTTTTCTCAACGGGCTCTCCATGGGAGCGTTCGCCGCGCCCAATCGGGCGGCCATCATGAACAGCCTTCCCGCGCGGGACCGTGGCGCAGGGGGAGGGATGAATTCCACCTTCCAGAATTCCGCCCAGGTTCTTTCGATCGGCATCTTCTTCACCTTGATGATCGACGGCCTGTCGGCCCCCTCTCGACGACCCTGACGCATGGCCTGATGCAGCACGGCGTCCCGGCGTCGGTCGCAGCCCATGTCGGCGCGCTGCCGCCCGTCTCGGTCCTGTTTGCGGAGTTCCTCGGCTACAATCCGATCGCCACGCTCCTGGGCCCGGCCGTGCTGGACCGGCTGCCGAGCGCCGACCGGATGGAACTGACCAGCCATTCCTATTTCCCCAATCTGATTTCCGCGCCGTTCCACGCCGGTCTGACTGAGGCCTTCATTTTCGCCGCGCTGGTGTGCCTCATTGCAGCCGCGGCGTCCTGGTCACGGGGCGCCGCCCGACCGCCAAGGCGAGGTCGGCGGCGGGGTCGCCCTCCGGATTACGGTGAAATCGGTTGCGCCGACTTTTGACCGGCGCATTCGCGTCGGAGGACGCGCGTCCCGCGCACGTGGACGGCGAGACGCCGCCCCTCCAACGCACCCCCGATGTCCGTGGCGTGGGTGAGGAAACTATGCTTAGAGCGGAATCCGATCAAGCAAGATGGCGGCAAAGGCCTCCAGGCCCTCGGGAAGCCCCCCAATTCAGTGCGTTCGGATACCGCTCTAGCCGGCCGCTTCGGCGGACCCCGGGTTGCTCTTGATCCAATCGAGGATCGTCGAGCGGTCGATCATGCCGCCGTCGGGCTTGACGATGCGCAAGACGTAGTTCTGGCGTTCCAGCGAACGCGCCTGAAGGAGGGCGGCCCGCTCACTCGGCAAGGCTCGGGACCGGAACTCGTCGCTTCCGCCGCCCCGCTGGTAAAAGACAT
The DNA here is from genome assembly GCA_963823165.1 of uncultured Alphaproteobacteria bacterium. Classification (GTDB taxonomy): domain Bacteria; phylum Pseudomonadota; class Alphaproteobacteria; order Rhizobiales; family Beijerinckiaceae; genus Roseiarcus. Next base: position 51,719 of record CAWGKV010000047.1, read on the forward strand.
ACCAATCCTGCATCGGCTTCTCGCCCTGTCGTGGGAGCCGAATGTAGGGCGTCGGCCAAACGCGGCAAGTCGGCTCCAGCGCCCCATATCCAATGTCGTCGGGCCCCTCGGCGGCTAGAGACCGCCGCAAGGCGACCTGTTTTGCCCGGAGCGGGTTCAGCACAGATCGCGCGCCGCGATCAGATAATCGTTGCCCGGAAAGCACAGCCAAAGGAAAACCCTGCCGACGCCGTCATTCCGCTTTCCCTCGGCAGCGCCTCGCCCTAGGAAAGCCGGTCGGCAAGGTTCGGGCTCGCGACGAGCCAGCGGCGCGGGAAGTCGAATGAGTGAAGCTGGGGCGGGAGCGACCGCTTTGCGGTCCGCCCTCTCGGGCTCGAGGGGGCGGCTTCTTTCCATTTTGGCGCTATCGCTCATGGCCGCCTCTCTCGCCGCCTGCGCCTCCCGGCCGGAAAGCGGCTACCTGAGCCCGGTGGCCCTCGTCGCTCCGGGGGCCGAAGACCACACGATCATCGTCGCGACGACGCGCGAGCGCGACCCGCGGCCGGGCACGCTGTTCAACGGCGACCGGGCGAGCGCGTCCGACTACGCCGAGATCACGGTGTCGGTCCCGCCGACCCATAAGCCGGGCGAGATCGAATGGGCGAAAACGCCGCCCGGCGACCCGAACGTCGATTTCGTCGCGCGCGACGAAAAATATCTGGACGGCGACAAGGCGTTCCTGCGCGCGGTCAATGCCGAGCTCGCCCTGCGGCCGCCGGGCAAGCGCAGGGTTTTCCTTTTCATTCACGGCTTCAATACGATGTTCGCCGAGGGGCTCTACCGCGAGGCGCAGCTCGCCCATGATTCGAACGCGCCGGGCGTCCCGGTGCTCTTCACCTGGGCGTCGCTCGGAAAAACCACCGCCTATCTCTACGACACCAACAGCGCCACGGCGGCGCGCGACGAACTGGAGCACACCCTCCGCCTGCTGCTCGACAGCAACGCCGAGCAGGTCAACGTGCTCGCCCACTCGATGGGCAACTGGGTGACGGTCGAGGCGTTTCGGCAGATCAAGATATCCGGCAGGCTCGATCACAGGAACAAGCTCGGCTACATCTTTCTGGCGGCGCCGGACATCGACATCGACGTGTTCAAATCGCAGCTGCGCACGTTCGGCAAGCTTCAGCGGCCGTTTTATGTGGTGCTTTCCAAGGACGACAAGGCGCTTTGGCTGTCCGGAACGCTCGCCGGCGGGGTGAACCGGGTTGGCGACGATCCTCGGGTGGCTGAACTCGCGCAGCTCGGCGCGACCGTGATTGACCTGACGGACGTCCAGTCCAACGATCCCGCCAACCACGACAAGTTCGACCAGCTCGCCGCCGTTGCGCCGGAGCTGCGCGCCGTTCTCGCGAAAGGGATCGCCTCCCATCCGCACGCCGCCGACCTCGGCGAGACGGCGGCGAGCGGCCTCGGCGCGGTGGTCGCGGCGCCGATCACGCTCCTCGGCGCGCCGATCCGGATCATCGCCAATCAATAGTTTCAATCTCCCTCTCCCCGCGCTTGCGTGAGAGGGCCGGGGTGAGGGCAGGGGGGCCGCCAGGCGCCTTGCTGAGGCGCCTTGACGGCGCGACCCTCGTCCGGCCCCCGGATCAAGTCGGGGGTCGCGCCACCTTTTCCCGTAGGCGGGCGAAGGGCTCGGGCAGCGAAACAGGGAAAGGCGCGCGGCGATGATCACCCTTTATGGCTTCGGCCCGGCGATGGGCCTGCCGGAAATCAGTCCCTTCGTCACCAAGGCGCATATCCTTCTGCAGATGGCGGGATTGCCCTACGTGACGGACACGAAAATCGGCGGCTTCCTCAAGGCCCCGAAGGGCAAGGCGCCCTACATCCGCGAGGGCGAAGCCGTCGTTTCGGACTCGACCTTCATCCGCTTCCATATCGAGAAGACCTACGGCTTCGATTTCGATCGCGGCTTGAGCGCCGCCGAAAAGGCCACGGCCTGGGCGCTGGAGCGGATGTGCGAAGAGCACCTATACTGGCTCATCCTCGACGTCCGCTGGCTGGACGACGCCAATTTCCGGGCGGGACCGGCCGAGATGTTCAAATCGTTCCCGGCCCCGGTGCGGCCTCTGATCGGCGGCTACGCGCGCCGCACGATGCGCCGCACCCTCCATCTTCAGGGTCTCGGCCGGCACGATCCTGCGTCCAAGCTCGAACTGGCCAAGCGCGATTTCTTCGCCATTTCCGATTTCCTCGGCGACAAGCCCTTTTTGTACGGCGACGAACCGCGCGGCGCGGATGCGAGCGTCGCGGCTTTCGTCATCGCCGCGCTCGCCAAGGCGACAGTCGCGCCCTTGCGTGACGCGGCCGAATCGAGGCCCAATCTCGTCGCATACGCGGAGCGGATGACGAAACGTTTCTTCCCTGAATGCAATACTTGAGAGACCGCGCCAACGCCTTTGCCAACGCCGAGCCGGCCCGGATCCCTCGCCCGCGAAGCGGGAGAGGACAAGGCGCGAAGCGCCAGGTGAGGGCCGAGAACACCGAGTGCTGGGCGTTGATTAGTCGCCGCGTGAGTTTGTCTGTCGCCCGCGTCAAGGTCGCTCACTTCCCCGCTCAGCGTCGGCGGCCTCGCCGAATTCGAACAAAACCGCGCCCACGAACCATTCCCTGGTTTTTTCGTCCGCCGTCTCCCATAGGCCGCGCAGCGCCTTCGCCCCCTCCCAGGCCTTGCGCAGCGCGGCGGACCGGTCATCCTCGCTTCTCTGCCTCGACTCCGCCGGCGCGCGAGGCGGCGGTCTTCGCCGCCACGAACTCCGTCGCCGCTCTCCTCGGTTTTGGCGACGTGGCGACGGCCTTTTGTTGCTCGGGCGAGAGATCGGCAACCTTGGCGGCGTCCTGCACGCCAATTCGCCCCCTCTTCACTGCCTCCTGCAATTCCGGTTCGCCCTTCTGCTTGACCTTGCGTGTCGCGGCGATCATGACATGGCTGACTATGCCGCGCACCGCCTCGGCCAGTTTACGGCTCGACGCTGTTTTTGGTTCTGTAATTTTAATTACGGATCTGGCCTCTGGCGCTTCGGCTGCTTCCTCGATACCGGCCGGCTCAGCCAACCTATAGTGCAAATTGAAATCTTCGGCTGCGACCAGCGCGTCGGCGATCGCCTGCTTGGTCAGGTGACGTCGCTTGAGGTTGTGCGAAACCACCAGGATCAAGGCGTCCTCGCGGCCGCCTCCGAACTGCGCGTAACGCGGCCTGACGCCGGCGCGCTCGCAAGCGGCGGCCCGGTTCCGCCCGTCCAGGATCATTCCCTCGAACAGCACGATGGGATCGATCAGGCCGTGCGCGCGGATATCGTCGGTCAGGTCCTGCAATTCGTATTCGTCCGCCGACGGAATGAGAAGGCAGATCGGGTGAGGGTTGGGCCGCGCCGGCGGGTCGTCGATGGGCGTCAGTTTCATTGTCGTCTTCTGTTTGGGTGCGCCCAGTTCTGGTGATTCGTCGGTCATAAGCAAGTGAGCCGGCCGCAGACTTGCCCACCGCAGGGGCGCCAGCACTCGACGACCGCCCACGAACTGTAATGGTTGGAAGGGACGACGCCGCCGTCGTCCCCTTCCTGCTGCCTCGTCGTCTCGCGCCAGACTTGCGCTGAAACTCCAAAACGGTTGCTGCGAGCCGGCGCTTGCTCGCCGGGAAGCACAAACTTCAACCGGCCGTCAATCGCAAAGTCGCGGTCGCCAGACAGGCGATCCCCTCGCTCCGCCCGGTGAAGCCGAGCCGCTCGGTCGTCGTCGCCTTCACCGCGACGCGGCCGAGGTCGAGGCCGGCGATCTCGGCGACGCGCGCGCGCATGGCCTCGCGATGCGGACCGATCTTCGGCGTTTCGCAGATCAGGGTCGCGTCGAGATGGATGATGAAGCCGCCCCGCGCCCGGACGCGCTCCGCCGCGTGCGCGAGAAACAGATGCGACGGCGCGCCCTTCCATTGCGGATCGGACGGCGGGAAATGCGCGCCGATGTCGCCGTCGGCGAGCGCGCCGTAGATCGCGTCGGCGAGCGCGTGCAGCGCGACGTCCGCGTCGGAGTGGCCGCTGAGCGCCTGCGTGTGCGGGATACGGATTCCGCAAAGCCAGACGTGGTCGCCCGGCGCGAAGGCGTGCACGTCGAAACCCTGGCCGACCCGGGTCTCGGCGGCCGCGCCCGTGAGCCGCGCTTCCGCGGCGCGCAAGTCCTGCATCGTCGTCACCTTTAGATTGGCGGGATCGCCCTCGAAGACGAAGGCGGGCGCGCCGGCCCATTCGGCGACGGCGACGTCGTCGGTGAGATCGGCGACGCCTTGCGCCGCCGCCCGCTCATGCGCCTCGAAGATGAGGGGAAAGCGGAACGCCTGCGGCGTCTGCACCGCGCGGAGGTTCGCCCGCGGCGGCGTCGCCAAGACCTTGCCCGCGGCGTCGACCTGCTTGACCGTGTCGCTCAGCAGAGTTCCTGGCGCCGCGGCGCCATGCGCGGCGGCAGCTTCGACTGCGCGCGCGACAAGGCCGGGAGAGGGAAACGGGCGCGCCGCGTCGTGGATGAGCACGAGGTCGGGCGCGCCTGGGGCGAGCGCCTCGAGCCCGGCGAGCACGCTCTGCTGCCGGCTGGCGCCGCCGACCGCGGGCGGCCCCAACGCCGCGCGCGCGGCCGGGGAAAGATGCCCGAGCGCCTCGTCGTAGAGCCCCCGGTCATCGGCGTGAATCGCGACCGTCACGGAAGTGAACGGCCATGCGGCCGCGAGCGCTTCCAGCGTATGGGCGATGAGCGGCCGGCCGGCGCAGGAAAGGTATTGCTTCGGCCGGTCGCCCCCGAGCCGGGTGCCCCGGCCGGCGGCGACGACGACGAGGGCGACGGGGCGAGCGTCAGCTTCAAACGCCACGGATCTGATCCCGCGGCGCTTTTTGCGAAACGGAGGGCCCCGCAGAACGCTCCACAGGGTCTCCGCTTCGTCGGCCGCGTCGCCCGGATACGTCCTTCGACGCCCCTTCGGGCGCTTCAGGACGAGATGCGGCAGACTTTTTGAGGCTCCGGGATTCCACAGGCTCTTCATGCTCCTGACGGGGCGGTGCGCCGATGTTTGGAGCGGGGCGGCCGCGGCGTCAATGCGGGCGGCGGGCCGACTTGACTCGCCCCGGCGGCGCGTCGATATCGCGGGCGACGTGGACGGAATTGCGGATCATGACGCTCAAGCTGGTGGTCGCCAACAAGGCCTATTCGTCGTGGTCGCTGCGGCCATGGATTCTGCTCGCCCAGTTCAAGATCCCATTCGAGGACGTCGTTATCCCGATGGACCAGCCGGAGACGCGTGCGGCGATGCTCGAATACGCGCCGACCGGGAAGTGTCCCTCGCTGCACGACGGCAGAATTGCGGTCTGGGAGTCGATCGCGATCATGGAATATGTCGCCGAGACATTTCCGGAGAAGGCGATCTGGCCGAGGGGCAAGGCGGCGCGGGCGCACGCGCGCGCGCTCTCCGCCGAGATGCACGCTGGCTTCGTCGCGCTGCGTCAGGCCTGCCCGACCAACTTCCGCCGCAAGCCGAAGCCCATCGCGATCAGCGACGAAGTTCGCGCCGACGCCGCGCGGATCGAGGCGGCCTGGGCGCATGCGCGCGAGACGTTCGGAAAGGCCGGGCCGTTCCTGTTCGGGCGCTTCTCCGCCGCCGACGCGATGTTCGCGCCGGTCGTCAACCGCTTCCACGCCTACGCCTTCCCGGTCAAGGAGACGACCCGGGCCTACATGGAGGCGGTCATCGCGCTGCCAGCCTGGAAGGCGTGGATCGCCGACGCCGAGGCCGAGCCCTGGCGGATCGAAAGATACGAGTCTCTCTAGAGAGCGCCGCGTTGAGCGGGGGCGAAAACGGGGGCTCGCGCGAACGGCCAGCACGGCGCGGCCGGCTGCGGAGGATTGGAGGCCGGCGCATCATCGCCGAGGGCCTCGAGGGAAACGTCTGGACCGACGTCTACCACAACGCGATGACCGCCTCGTGGCCGGTTTTCATCGCGGCGCTCGCGGCGGCCTTCGTCGCCATCAACTTCTTCTTCGCGGCGCTCTACGACCTCGGCGCAGCGCCGGTCGCCAACGCGCATGACGGCCTCGCCGATCTCTTCTTTTTCAGCGTCGAGACGATCACAACCCTCGGTTACGGCGAATTCTATCCGCAGACGATCTACGGACACTTCGTCTCGGCGACGGAAAGCTTCGCCGGCCTCCTACTCCTTGCGATGATGACCGGCCTCGTCTTCGCCCGCATCGCGCGTCCCCGCGCGAGGATCATCTTCGCCCGCTGCGCCGTCGTCGCGCCGCATCATGGCGCGCCGACCTTGATGTTCCGCATGGCGAACGCCCGCAGCAATTTCATCAGCGAAGCGACGGCGAAGGCCTGGATGATCGGCCCGAGCGTGTCGCGGGAGGGCAGGCGGCTCGTCGGCTTCCAGCAGATGAAACTCATCAAGTCGGAGAACCCGACCCTGGCGCTCAGCTGGATCCTGTTCCATCCGATCGACGCCGACAGTCCGCTCTTCAGCATGAACGAAGAGACGCTCGCGGCAAGCGAGGTCAATTTCGTCGTCAGCGTCGTCGGTTTCGACGAGACGTCCGGCCAGACCGTCCATGCGCGCGACGTGTTCGCCGCGCAGGACATCCGCTTCGGTCAGGAATACGAGGACATCATCTGGATTGACGACGACGGGCTGCGCCACATCGATTACTCGAAGATCAACTCGACGCGGCCCGCGCCCCCGCCGGTCGAAAAGGGCGCTTCCGCTGGGTAAATTCCGCGTGGTGATGTTATTCATCTGGCAATATGTTTACGCTCAATATCAAATATGTTGACAGGAAAAACAACGGCGTCGCTACGGAAGGTTTCGTAAAGGCGCCCCTGGAAAGCGGACGAGATGACGAAGCTGAAGACCGCGCTCGGCGCCCCGACGGAAGAAGACGAGGCGAACGCCGCCGGATGGCGTTCGCTTCTCGACGAACTCGAGGCGCGCCGCGGCGCCGCGGCCGAGGGCGGGTCGGCGAAGGCGCGCGAGCGCCACGTCGGGCGGGGAAAATTGCTGACCCGCGAGCGCGTGGCCCAACTCATCGACCCCGGCTCTCCCTTTCTCGAAATCGGCTCGCTCGCCGCGTTCGGCATGTACGAGGGCGACGTGCACGGGGCGGGATTGGTGGCTGGGATCGGCCTTATTCACGGCCGGGAGGCGATGATCATCGCTAACGACCCGACCATCAAGGGCGGCGCCTATTATCCGATGACCGTGAAGAAGCACCTGCGGGCGCAGGAGATTGCGGCGGAGAATCGACTGCCCTGCGTCTATCTGGTCGATTCGGGCGGCGCCAACCTGCCCCATCAGGCCGAGGTCTTCCCCGATCGCGAGCATTTCGGCCGCATCTTCTACAATCAAGCGCGGATGTCGTCCGCCGGCGTCGCGCAGATCGCCGTCGTCATGGGCTCCTGCACTGCCGGCGGCGCCTATGTTCCGGCGATGTCCGACGAGACGATCATCGTCGAGAAACAGGGAACGATCTTTCTCGCCGGGCCGCCGCTGGTCAAGGCAGCGACCGGGGAGACCGTCAGCGCAGAGGACCTTGGCGGCGGCGATCTGCACACCCGCGTCTCGGGCGTCGCCGATACGCTCGCGCGCGACGACGCCCATGCGCTCGCGCTCGCCCGGCGGGCGGCCGGCAATCTCAATCGCGCGCCGAAACGCACGGTCGAATGGACGACGCCGGTCGAACCGCATTATCCGGCCGGGGAACTCATGCGCATCGCGCCGCTCGATCTGCGCAGACAGATCGACGTCCACGAGATAATCGCCCGCCTGGTCGACGGGTCGGAGTTCGACGCCTTCAAACCGCGCTACGGGACGACGCTAGTCACGGGATTTGCGCGGCTTTCGGGCATGCTGATCGGGATTCTCGCCAACAACGGCGTGCTCTTCTCCGACAGCGCGCTGAAGGGCGCGCATTTCATCGAGCTCTGCGCCCAGCGCGGGATACCGCTCCTCTTTCTGCAAAACATCTCTGGCTTCATGGTCGGCCAGCGCTACGAGGCCGGCGGCATCGCCAAGGACGGCGCGAAGCTCGTCACGGCAGTCGCCTGCGCCGAAGTCCCCAAGATCACGCTGATCATCGGCGGGTCGTTCGGCGCGGGCAATTACGGCATGAGCGGGCGCGCCTATGGGCCGCGCTTTCTCTTCACCTGGCCGAACGCCCGCATCAGCGTAATGGGCGGCGAGCAGGCGGCGAGCGTCCTGGCGACGCTCCGGCGGGATGCAATCGAAGCAGGAGGGCAGGGATGGTCGAGGGAGGACGAGGAGGCTTTCAAAGCGCCGATTCGCGCCAAATACGAGACGGAGGGGTCGCCGTATTATGCGACGGCCCGCCTCTGGGACGACGGGATTATTACGCCGGAGGAGACGCGGCGAGTCCTCTCGCTGGCTTTCTCCTCGACGCTCAACGCGCCGCTGCGGCGGACCCGTTTCGGCGTCTTCCGGATGTAGGCGACGAGCCGGAGTCGAGGCCGAAGTCGGGGCTGCCGAGCTTTCAGCAACTCATGCTGCCCGTCCTGCATCTCTTGGGGCAGCGCTACGAGGAGATCAGTGTCGGCGCGCTCGAGGACGAGCTCGTCAGGACGCAGCGGATCTCGTCCGAGGAGCGTGCGCGGATGCTGCCGAGCGGCAACCAGACGGTGTTGGCCAACCGCCTGAACTGGGCGCGAGCCTACCTGTCGAGAGCGGGCCTGATCGAATTGCCGAGGCGTGGCCATTGCCGCATTACTGCTCGCGGTCGGCAGTTGCTCGGCGAGGGCCTGGACGAAATCCACATCGGGGTGCTCGAGCGCTACCCCGAGTTCGTCGCCTGGCGTACCCAGCAGAAGGCGGAGGAGCCAGCCGGGCAGACACAGCCGCGAGAGAGCCCCGAGGAAACGATCGCTTCGAGTTTCGAGCTGCTCAATGCCGAGCTCGCACGGGAGATCGTCGAACGGGTGCATTCCTTTTCGCCTGCCTTCTTCGAGCGTCTCATCATCGATCTGCTGGTGCGCATGGGCTACGGAGGCGGCAGGCAGGAGATGGGCAGGGCGCTCGGGCGGGTGGGCGACGGGGGCGTCGACGGCGTTATCAAGGAGGACGCGCTCGGCCTCGACGTCGTCTACGTCCAGGCGAAACGGCTCGACCCGGACAAGGGGGTGCCGGTGCGCGAAGTGCGCGACTTCGTCGGCGGCCTCGAAGGCCACAGGGCGACCAAGGGGGTGTTCGTCACCACCTCCTATTTCCCCACGAGCGCCTACGACTTCATCACACGCGTCTCCAAGCGCGTCGTGCTGATCGACGGGTCGGAGCTCGCAAGCCTGATGATCCGCCATCGCGTTGGGGTGCGGGTGAAGGATACCTACGAGGTGAAGAAGATCGACGAGGACTATTTCGTCGAGTAGGCGTGAATTGTTTTCCCGTCATCGGCAGTTTTTGTGCAAGCTTTCTCGGTCGTCGCGCTAAGCTTTTCGGCCGTTGGAACCCAATCTTCTCTTGGTGCGTTGTTGCGGACCATCGGTAAGAGGAGACGGCCATGGGATTCGGCAGAGGAGCATTGCTGTGGTTGCTGGGAATTCCGATCCCAGTCATCATCCTTCTCGCATTGTTCTGGCATCACTGAACGGCGGGCGCGGCGCAACATTAGGCGAGATGGGCGGCGGCGACTGGCGAGTCGCCGCCGCCGTGTTTTTTCTGGACCGACAATCGTAGCCGTCGGCGTTTGCGTTCCACCGGCCAGGCCGCGCGCAAAGCGCCGTGGGCAGTCCTCTCGCCGACCATAAATTGTCGTTCACTGCCTCGGCGGGGTTCGAGAGAGTACGATCGTTCGACGATCAACTCTTGGAGGCGCAACGCTTGCCGTGCTGCCGGAGAGCCGAAGAGACAGGAATGAGAGCGCCGAATGTTCGCTGGCTAGCGCTTGCGGCTGCCGTCAGCGGCTGCCAGACCGAAAGCCGAAGCATTCCGCTGATTTCGGAGCAGGCCGCGGCCGAGCTCCCCGCGAGCCAGCTGCCGAGGGTGTTCAAAGACCCGGACCCGAATGTACCCTACCCCTAGA
>CAWGKV010000048.1:0-58565 GCA_963823165.1 uncultured Alphaproteobacteria bacterium
CGGCTCGAGACCGGCGGTTCGACGGGAACGGAAAGTCCATGGAGCCGGCCGAGGCGCAGGCCAACAAAGCTGAAGCTGTCGACCGCGGAACGGCGCTCCTGTCGATCGAGGGCGTATCGATCCGCTTTGGCGGAGTGACCGCGCTCGACGACGTCACGTTCAAAGTCTCCCCCGGCGTGATCTGCGGCCTGATCGGCCCGAACGGCGCCGGCAAGACGACGTTGTTCAACTGCATTTCGCGCCTGTACGATCCCAACGCCGGCTCGATACGGTTCGACGGCCGGCCGCTTTCCGGCGCGCCCCGGCATACGATCGCCGCGCTCGGCATCGCGCGCACCTTCCAGAACGTCGCGCTGTTCGCCACCATGACCACGCGCGACAACGTTTGCGTCGGGGCTCATGCCCTGGCCAGGGGCGGCTTCCTCTCGAACGCGCTCGCGCTGCCCCTGGCGGCGCGGGAGGAGCGCCGGGTCGCCGAGCGGGCCGAGGCGCTGATCGAGGAATTCGGGCTGCAAAGCGTCGCGGACAGACAGGTCGGCGAACTGCCGTTCGGCGTACGCAAGCGGGTCGAGCTCGCGCGCGCCCTCGCCGTCTCCCCGAAGCTCCTGCTGCTCGACGAACCCGCCGCCGGCCTCAATCACGAGGAGGTCGACTCGCTGGGCGAGGAAATCCGCGCCATCCGCGATCGGCGTGGAGTCGCCATCCTGCTCGTCGAACATCACATGAACCTCGTCATGCGGGTTTCCGACCAGGTGGTGGCGCTCGATTTCGGCCGGGTCATCGCCGAGGGAAGGCCGGAAGAGGTGAGGGCGAACCCCAACGTCGTGCGCGCCTATCTGGGCGCCGCGGCGTGAACGGACCGATCCTCGAGGTGAAGAACCTTTCGGCCTTCTACGGGCCGATCCGGGCGCTGTTCGGCCTCGGCTTCGAGGTCGAGGACGGCGGCGCGACCGCCCTCCTCGGCGCGAACGGCGCCGGCAAGACGACCGTGCTGCGGGCCCTCTCCGGCCTCATCCGCCGCGAGGGCGAGATCAGGCTGCGGGGCAGGCCGATCAGCTCGCTGTCGACAGAGGCGATCGCGCGCCACGGCGTCGCGCATGTGCCTGACGGACGCGGCACCTTCACCGATCTGACCGTGGAGGAGAACCTCAGGCTCGGGTCTTATGTCCGCTCCGACCGGGCGGCGGTCAGACGCGACTTCGACCGGGTGTTCGGCTATTTCCCGCGCCTCGCCGAGCGGCGGCGCCAGCAAGCAGGCACGCTTTCGGGAGGCGAACAGCAGATGCTCGCGATCAGCCGCGCGCTGCTCATGCGCCCGAGTCTGCTCATGCTCGACGAACCGTCGTTCGGCCTGGCGCCGCTCGTGGTGGAAGAGATTTTTCGCATCCTTGCGGCGATCAACCGCGACGAGGGCGTCAGCATGCTGATCGTCGAGCAGAACGCGTCGCTCGCCCTCAACCTCGCCGACCGTGCGGTCTTGATCGAGACGGGGCGGGCGGCGATGACCGGCCCTTCGCAGGCGTTGCGCGCCGACGAGGCGGTGCGGCGAGCCTACCTCGGCTATTGAAAGGATGCGCTCTTGAAGGAGTTCCTCGAGCAATGCGCGTCCGGGCTGGCGCTTGGCGGCATCTACGCGATCCTGGCGCTCTCTCTGGTGATGATCTACCAGGCGACGCAGCTGGTGAATTTCGCGCAGGGGGAAATGGCGATGTTCTCGACCTATTTCGCCTGGAGCCTGATGCAGTCCGGCTGGGCCTACTGGAGCGCCTTCGCCGCGACCGTCGTCGTCTCGTTCGTCGGCGGCGTGGCGATCGAGCGCGTCGTGGTGCGGCCGTTCGCCAAGGCGCCGGTGCTCGCCTCGGTGATCGTGTTCATTGGCCTGGCGCTCATCTTCAACGCGCTCGCCGGCTGGCTCTACGGCTATACGATCCAGACGTTCGATTCGCCGTTCTCGGGCCTGCCGTGGCTTGGCAACGACTATATCTCTCCTCACGGAACGGGCGCGGTTCTGGTGAGCCTGTGCGTGCTGGCGCTGGTCTACGCCTTCTTCCGCTTTACTTCCCTCGGCCTCGCCATGCGCGCGGCGGCGCAGAACCCGACCTCTAGCCGGCTGGTCGGCATCCGGGTCGGGTGGATGCTGGCGATCGGCTGGGGGCTCGCGGCGGCGATCGGCGCGATCGCCGGAATGATGGCGGCGCCGATCGTCTACCTGGACCCCAACATGATGTTCGGCATCCTGCTCTACGCCTTCGCCGGCGCGGTGCTGGGCGGCATCGACAACCCGTTCGGCGCCGCCTTCGGCGGCTTTGCCGTCGGCGTCCTCGAGAACCTCGTCGGCGCCTACATCGTGGGCGACGAGGTGAAGCTCTCCGTCGCGCTCGCGATCATTGTCGGCGTGCTCGTCTGGCGGCCCTCCGGCCTCTTCGGGCGCCGGCTGGTGGTCCGGGTCTAAAGTCCCGTGGCGAGGTCGCACGCACTCGGCCGCGTCGTGACGCTGGCGGTCTTCGCCGGGGCGCTCGCCTTCCCGTTTCTCGCGTCGGGCTACCGCCTCTATCAGGGGGCGCAGGTGCTGATCGACGTCATCGCGCTCATCGGCCTCAATCTCTTGACCGGGTTCAACGGCCAGATTTCCATCGGACACGGCGCCTTCTTCGCGATCGGCGCCTACGGGGCGGCGATCCTCGTCGTCAAGCTCGGGCTGCCCTATTGGCTGGCGATCCCGATCGCGAGCCTCATCTGTTTTGGCGCGGGATTCCTGTTCGGATTTCCGGCGTTGCGGTTCGGCGGCCTCTACCTCGCGCTCGCGACCTTTGCGCTGGCGGTCGCGATGCCGCAGCTGCTCTCCTACAACGGCTTCAATGCCTTCACCGGCGGCTCGCAGGGCCTGACGCTGTCGAGGCCGGTCGCCCCGTTCAGTCCCTTCCTAAGCGGGGACCAGTGGCTCTATCTCTTCTGCCTCCTTTGGACGGCGCTGCTGTACTGGGCGGCGGCGAATCTCGTCCGCGGCCGCGTCGGCCGCGCGCTGATCGCCATCCGCGACCAGCCGATCGCCGCCGAGTCGATGGGCGTCAACGCGGCCCTCTACAAGACGACCTGTTTCGGCGTCAGCGCCCTCTATGCCGGCGTCGCCGGCGGCTTGAGCGCGATCGTGGTCGGCTTCGTCTCGCCGGAGAGTTTCGGGCTGATGCTGTCGCTGTCGTTTCTGGTCGGCATCGTCATAGGCGGGCTCGCCTCCCTCGCCGGCGCGGTTTTCGGCGCGCTTTTCATCGTCTTCGTGCCGAACGTCGCCGACCAGCTTTCGGTCGATTTCGGCGAGAGCGCCATGGCGCTGCCGGGCGCGATCTATGGCGTGCTGTTGATTCTGGTCATGGCCGCCATGCCGACCGGAGTCGCAGGCGCTCTGCGCGGCGCCTTGGGTTTCGTCAGACGGAAACTTGCTGCATAATTCATTCCGCTCAGACGAAGGCGGCGACGGGCCGAGCCGTCGCGAACAAATGAAGGAGGATCGCCATGCTGACACGACGTTCGTTCCTGCAGTCTAGCGCCGCCGCGGCCTTCGCCGCCAGCGCAAGCTCCGCGCGGGCGGAAAATGCGCCCGGCGTCACCGACACCGAGATCAAGATCGGGCAGACGATGCCCTACAGCGGGCCGGCTTCCGCCTACGGCGTGATCGGCCGCGCGGAAACCGCCTATTTCAAGATGATCAACGAGCAGGGGGGGATCAACGGCCGCAAGATCAACCTGATCAGCCTCGACGACGGCTACAGTCCGCCGAGGACGGTCGAGCAGGTCCGCCGGCTCGTCGAAGAGGAAAAGGTCGCCTTCCTGTTCAATACCCTCGGCACCCCGCCGAACCTGGCGATCCGCCCCTATTGCAACGAGCACAAGATTCCCCAGGTGTTCGTGGCCACCGGCGCCGCCACGTTCGACGACCCGAAGCAATATTTCTGGACCATGGGCTACCAGCCGAACTACCAGACCGAAGCCAAGATCTTCGCCCAGCACATCCTGAAGACCAAGCCCGACGCCAAGATCGCCGCCCTCTACCAGAACGACGACTTCGGCAAGGACTATCTCATCGGGCTCAAGGCGGGTCTCGGCGCTGACCATGCCGGCATGCTGATCAAGCAAGCCTCCTACGAGGTTTCCGAGCCGACGGTCAATTCGCAGGTCGTCACGCTGCAGGGCTCGGGGGCCGATGTGTTCCTCATCGCCGCGACGCCCAAATTCGCCGCCCAGGCGATCCGCAAGGCCTATGACATCGGCTGGAAGCCGGTGCGCTACCTGACCGACGTCTCGCAATCGGTCGCGACCGTCATGAAACCCGCGGGCCTGGACAAAGCGAAGGGCGTGATCACCGCGGTTTACGGCAAGGATCCGACCGACGCCCGCTGGAAGGACGATCCGGGGTTCAAGGAATACAGTGCATTCATCGATAAATACATGACGCCGAAGGACCTGATCGACGCCAACGCCGTCTATGGTTTCGGGGCGGCGCAGACGATGATGCAGGTGCTCAAGCAATGCGGCGCCGATCTTTCGCGCGAGAACGTCATGAAGCAGGCAGCGAACCTGAAGAACCTCGAATTGCCGATGCTGCTGCCGGGCATCAAGATCAACACCTCGCCCGACGACTACCGACCCATCAACCAGGAGGGGCTCGCCACATTCAACGGCGCGAGCTGGGAGCAGTTCGGCGAGTTGTACCAGGCTTAGCCTGACCGGTTTGCCCTGGGCGCTTCACGCCGTCGCGAAGCGCCCGGCGGCCGGGACCGCGCAGATGGCGTTCGCCGGAGCCGACTGATAAGGTCCCATACCGCTGCGACGCGCGCGGACTCGAAGGATCACCCCCGCGGGGAGACTGTCATGCGCTCGCTTGTCCTTTCGCTCGTCGTTTTGCTCGCAGCGGCGTCTGCCGCCCGCGCCCAGAATCAGCTCCGCGGCGTGTACGCTCCCCCGGCGTCGGGCGTGGGCAAGCTCGGCGGAGTCTACGGTTCTCCCCAGCCGCTTTCGTCCGCGCCGCTCCCGTCCCTCCCGTCGACCGTCTCCCCGTCGGACAACGGCAATGTAGGCGGAGTCCCAGACGTGTCCGTCCCAGGCGACCCACAGCAGGGTCAGGCGCTGCCGCAAGGGGTCACGGCGGCTCCGATCCCGGGGCGGCCCGGCTATGGCGCCGCCCTGGTCAATGGCCATCACGCCATCATCGATCAGAGCACCAATCGCATCTTCCAGTTGCAGGATTAGACTTTGGACGTCAATGCGGGGGGAAGCGACGAAGCAACACTCGGTCGGGCAGTCCCAACTCGACAATGGCGGCGGCGTCCTCATACGCCGGCGCCTTCACCGCCGCTCCCGCATCAGCCGCGACTTGTCGCGGCTCCAGTCGCGCGCCTTCTCGGTCTCGCGCTTGTCGTGCAGCTTCTTGCCGCGCCCGAGCGCGATGGCGATCTTGGCGCGGCCCTTCTCGTTGAAGTAGATTTTGAGCGGCACGATCGTCATCCCCTCGCGCTCGACGCCCTTGGCGAGCTTGGCGATTTCCTTTGCGTGCAGAAGGAGTTTGCGCGGTCGCTTCGGCTCGTGGTTGAAGCGGTTCGCCTGCAGATATTCCGGGATGTTGGCGTTGAAGAGGATCACTTCGCCGTTCCGGTCAACGGCGGCGTAGCTCTCGGCGACCGTCGCCTTGCCGGTGCGCAGCGACTTCACCTCGGGGCCGGTCAGCACGAGGCCCGCCTCGTAGGTTTCGCCGATCTCGTAGTCGAAGCGGGCCCGGCGGTTGTCGGCCACGACTTTGAACTTGGGCTTGTCCTTGTCAGGCATGCGCCTCAGCCTCCTCGCTGGCGCCCTTGACGTAAGGAGCGGCGATCGACACAATCGAGCCGCAATTGCATTTGGACGAGCCCCAAATATCCTGCCTCTGCGCGCGCAAAAGTGCGGCGAAAGGACGCGAGCGCATGACCATCTCAGGCGTTCAACAGACCGGCGTGGACCATGGCCCGGCGGATCAGCGCCTCCGTCGTCTGGCTGACCGGGAGGAGGGGCAGGCGCGTCTCGTTGCGCACCCGTCCGAGCAGACTAAGCGCGTACTTTGCGCCATTTACGCCGGGTTCGGCGAAGATCGCCGCATGCAGCGGCGTCAGCCGGTCCTGGATCTTCAGCGCGTGCGCCCAGTCGTCCTTGAACACCGATTCCATCAATTCAGCGCATACCTCCGGCGCGATGTTGGCGGTGACGGAGATGCAACCGTGTCCCCCCGCGGCCATTGCGGCGAGCGCCGTCATGTCTTCGCCAGAAAGTTGGATAAAGTCCGACCCCATAGCGTGTCGCTGGCGCGAGACGCGGCCGACGTCGCCGGTCGCGTCCTTAACGCCGACGATGTTGGGAAGCTCGCTCAGCCGTTTCATCGTGTCGACCGACATGTCGACGACGCTGCGGGGAGGGATGTTGTAAATGATGATTGGAATTCCGATCGCGTCGTTGATGGCCTTGAAGTGCTGGTAAAGTCCTTCCTGGGTCGGTTTGTTGTAGTAGGGGGTCACGACCAGGACGGCGTCTGCGCCGGCCTGTTCGGCGTGGATCGCGAGCGCCACGGCTTCGGCCGTGTTGTTCGAGCCCGCCCCGGCGATGACGGGGACGCGGCTGCGCGCCTCGTCGATGCAGATGTCGACGACGCGACGGTGTTCGTCGTGGGTCAGGGTCGGGCTCTCGCCGGTTGTGCCGACCGGCACCAGCCCGTGCGAGCCGGAAGTAATCTGCCAGTCGATCAGCGCGCGGAAGGCCTGCTCATCGATCTCGCCGTCTTTGAACGGCGTGACGAGGGCCGGCATCGAGCCATGAAACTTCGCTCGCTCTGTCATCTCGCGCATTCCGTCGGTTCTGCGGCCGCCCGGCGTTCGTATCCCGTCGGCCTCCGGACACATAACCCCGGCGGGGCGCGCGCGAAAGGGAAAACCCGCCCCGGAACTTCAGTTAACACTTCGTTAGAAAACTCGTTCCATTGTTGCGCGTAAGGAGTGCACCCATGACGAATTGGCGCACCCGCGCGCTTCTCGGGGCCTCGACGGCCGCCGTCCTGATCGCCCTCGTTCCGTTCTCCGGGGTCCGGTTTTCCGAACGCGAAGTCTTGAGCCGCTTGGCCGGCGCGCCGGCGGCTGTCTCCCGCATCGTTCACCGGCCGGCGGCGGAGAGGCCCGTCGAAACCCTGGCGCAGGACATGGCGGCGCTTGTTCGCCGCGGCGCCGCGGGAGGACAAGCGGCAGCGCCCACGTTCGAGGTCACGGCCGATCCGGCTGCCTTCACTCCGCAAATCCCGTCCGAAATCGGCTCTACGGAAATCCTGCCGCCGGACGCAGCCTCGCAGAGCGCGTCTCAGCCGCAGCCCGCACCTCTCTCTCCGGCGGCGCAGGCCTACCGGAAGGGGGATGTCGCAGCGCTCGCGGCGCTCGCCGCCGCGGCCGCCGATCCGGACGAGCGCCTGGCGCTCGAGTGGGCTGCGCTTCGCGCCGATCCGCATCCGACTTTCGCCGCGCTCGAGTCCTTCGCCAAGGCGCATCCGACCTGGCCCGGGCTGAGCTATGTGCGCTACCGGCAGGAGGCCGACCTCCTCGTTCATCCGCCGTCCCCTTCGGCGGTGGCGGATTTCTTCGCCGAGGAGCCTCCGCAGTCGAGCGCCGGTAAGCTCGCGGCTGCGCGCGCGTCCGCAGCGAAGGGACATGTGGACGAGGCCGTCCGGACCGTCCGCGAGCTATGGCGCGACGGCAATTTCGACGGCTGGACGGAGAGCGCGATCCTGAGGGACTTCGGGGTCGTACTTTTGAAGTCCGACCACAAGTATCGCGCCGACCGTCTGCTTTACGCCGAGAACTGGGCCGCGGCCTTCCGCACGGCGGCGCTCGCCGGGCCCGACGAGACGGCGCTCGCCCAGGCGCGCTACGCCGCCGCGCACGGGCCGCTGAGCCCGACGCTGATCAAGGCCGTGCCTCCGGCGCTCAAGAACGATCCCGGCCTCCTGTTCGCCCGGGTCCAGGAGGCGCGGCGGTCGAACCGCGCCTACGAGGCGGCGATGCTGCTCAATCTCGCGCCGAGGGACCGGGATTCCCTCATCAATCCCGACAAGTGGTGGTCCGAGCGGCGGATGGTGGCGCGGGAACTGCTCGATCTGAACGAGCCCAAGCTCGCCTTCGAGCTCTGCGACAAGGCCGCGCAGCCCGACGAGGCCGCCGACAAGGTCGACCTCGACTTCCACGCCGGGTGGATCGCGCTGCGCTTCCTCGGCGACGCCCGCGAGGCGGCCAAGCGCTTCGCCCTCGCCGCCGAGGCGGCCGAGACCCCGCTGTCGATCGCCCGCGCCGCCTATTGGCGCGGCCGGGCCGCGGAGGCCATGGGCGACGAGGACGAGGCGAAGCTCCATTACGAGAGCGCGGCGAGCGAGCCGATCGCCTATTACGGACAGCTCGCCGCCCAGCGTCTCGGCGCGAAGCGCCTCGAGCTTCGCGCGCCGAGCGCGGTGGCCGAGGGCGCGGAGCGAGACGAATCGGTGCGCGCGGCGGAAGCGCTTTATGCGGACGGGCTCGACGACCTCGCGACCGCGCTCGCCTTCGAGGCGGCGCGCGGATGGCGCGACGAAGCGCAGATGGCGGCGATGGCCGAGGTGGTCAAGCGGCACGCCGACGCCCCGACACAACTCCAGTTCGGCAAGATCGCGACGCTGCGCGGTTACGCCTTCGACGCCATGGCGTTCCCATCCGCCGGCGTGCCGCCCTTCCTGCCGCTCGCCCACTCGGCCGACATCGCCAGCGTCTATGCGGTCGCGCGGCAGGAGAGCGAGTTCATCTGGCATGCGGCGTCCGGGGCCGGGGCGAAGGGCCTGATGCAGATCCTCCCCTCGACGGCGGCCTCCACCGCCAAGCGCGCCGGCGTCGCCTACGACTACGCCAGGCTCATCGTCGATCCCGCCTTCAACACCCAGCTCGGCGCCGCCTTCCTCGGCCAGGTAATGGAGGACGTGGGCGGCTCGCGCGAAATGGCCTTCGCCGCCTACAACGCCGGCCCCGGACGGGTGGCGCAATGGATCGCCGAATATGGCGACCCGCGCAAAGGCGCTGATCCGGTCGACTGGGTCGAGCGCATCCCGTTCGACGAGACGCGCGACTATGTGCAGCGGGTCAGCGAGAACCTGGGCGTCTACAAGCAGCGCTTCCTCGAGCAGCCGCCGCGGGCCGCCGGGCAGATCTCCACCTTCGCGGCGCGGGAATAACCCGCGCTTCAAGATTTGGAAACAGAAGACCGTCCCGCAGGCGGCCTTTTCATGCAGCCGCACGCAGCTTCGCGCCGCGGCGAGCGATGGCCGCCTCTCCGTGGACAAGAATGGGGAGGGCCGCAGCCATAGCTTCGTTGAGTGACGCGGCTATGAAAAGTTCGTGACGGGGCTCGCCGCGTCGTCGGCGCAAGAGCGTCTTTACAGAAGCGCCTTGACCGTCTCGACCAGCTTCGGCACGTCGACAGCATAGGAGAAGGGCGAGTCCTTCATGTGCCGCGGCATGCTCTCGAGCGCCTCCTCCGACTGGCGCTGGAAAAGCACCACGTGATCGAGCTCGAGCATCGCGCAAAGGTGCGCGGACCAGGGGTCATGCTGGCCTTCGGCGATGACTTCCACCACCTTCGCCCCCGGCCGGCAGAACATCACGTTGGCCATCGCCGCCCCGAACTCGCAGACGATGACCTGGGCCTCGGCGAAGATCAGAACCTGCTCGTCGAACTTGAGTTTTTCCGGCTGGATGGCGACGAAGCCGAGCGGCTTCAAGGCCTCGATCATCTCCGCGCGGTTCTCGATGTTGCGGCTGTTGGCGAGGCCGCGGCAGACCGCGATGCGCTTCGGCGTCGCCGAGGACGGCGCCGCCTTGCGCACGCCGGCGAGGATTTTCGCGAAAGCTTGCCTGTGCTGCGGATGGGCGTTCTGGCTGCTCACGCCGCTATGGCGGTTGCTGACGATGGCGTGCTCCAGAAAGACCGGCCGTGGCAAAATTTCGCGAACGAGCCCGGCGGGGACTTCGAGCCGCGCAATCAGCGCCCTCTGCCACGGTTTCAGCGTCCAGGTCAGCATCGGGACGCCCATCTTCGCCCCGAGGTGGATGAGGGGGACGATGTCCAGGAGATAGTGCCCAAAATTTGGCTGCTCGGAATTGGCGATCAGGAGATTCTCGCCGGGAATCTTTTTCGCCCGCGCGAGTCGCTCCGGGAAGAAGAGATGTTCGCGTGTCCCGTCCGGCGCCCGCCGGTCGGCGATCTCCTTGACCGAGGAGAGAAAACCCTCCTGGAACGGCCCAAGGAACGAATGGCGCCAAACTAAACCCCGCTCCGAAATCAGGAGTCCGAGCTTGGGAAACCAGAACTGGTCGACGAGATGCTCGAGCGTCAGAGCCGGCGCGTCGACGACATGGTCGAGGTAATGCACGCGTTCGCTCGTGGTCGAATTGACGCTGAGCGGATGCAGCCTCGTGAAATATCGGCAACGCTCGACGACCGTGCATTGTGCGAGCGGCGGCGGAAAGCGGTTTTCGAACGGAACGGCCGCGAGCTCCGTCGTCCGGTCGACCGCGACCGGAAGTCCCTCGCCCCAGCGGAGGGCCGCCGCGCCCCGCACCTTGCGCCGAAGCTCTTTCAACGGCATGCGCACCGCCCTGCGCCAGAACCCGTGCAGCACGCGGCTGATGCGCATGCCCGCCGCGTTCCGGACGCTGTCGGGGGTCGCTGAAGTGGGCTGGCCGTAGCGCAAGAAAAGGTCCCCGTGCCGGGAGCCGGCGCCATGGCCCGGCTATTGGCGTCCTAGCCCGGCCACGGGGCGCGCGGCAAGCCCGCGTTATCCACCGCCTATCTCCGCCCGCACGGTGACTTCGACCGGGTCGACGACTACCCGTGGATTCGCCCATGACGTTCCGATTCGTTCATACCGCCGACATCCACCTCGATTCGCCGCTACGCACCCTCGCGCTGCGCGAGCCGGCGCTCGCCGAGCTGATCGGCGGCGCGACGCGTAAGGCATTCGCCGCGGTCATCGACCTCTGCCTTGCCGAACAGGTCGATGCCCTCCTGATCGCCGGCGACCTCTACGACGGCGAGCAGACCTCGATGAAGACCGCGCGCTTTCTCGCCGAGGAGCTCAGGCGCCTGCACGAGGCGGGGATCCGGACCTTCATCATTCGCGGCAACCACGACGCGGAATCCCGCATCACTCGGGAGCTCACCCTGCCGGAGTCGGTGAAAGTGTTCGGCGGCCGCGCCGAGTCGGTCGCTCTCGCGCAGGGCGGCCTCGACGTCGTCGTGCACGGCGTGAGCTTCGCCCAGAAGCACGCGCCGGAGAGCCTGCTGCCGAAGTTCCGCGCCCCGCAGGAGGGCGCGGTCAATATCGGCATGTTGCACACGAGCCTGGGCGGATCGCCTGCGCACGACCGATACGCGCCCTGCGCCCCCGGGGAGCTGCACGGGCACGGCTTCGATTACTGGGCGCTCGGCCACATTCATCAGCGCTTGGTCGACAAGGGCAGGGCGACAATCGTCATGCCCGGCAATCCGCAAGGTCGCGACATCAACGAGGCGGGGCCGAAGTCTGCCACGTTGGCGACGATCGCCGACGACCGCACGATTTCGATCGAAGAGCGGCTGACGAGCGTCGCCGAGTTTCGCCGCGTGTCCGTCGATCTTTCCCATGCCGAGGATTGGAGGGAAGCGCTGAAGCGGATCGAGGCGGCGCTCGAAAAGGCCCGTGGCGGCGCCCGAAGCGAGCGTCTCGTCGCCCGCCTGAGACTCGAGGGTGCGACGAAGCTCGCCTGGCGCTTGCGCTGCGACGCCGACAGGCTGGCGGAGGAGGCGGCCGCGATCGGCGCCGGGCTCGGCGGGACATCCCTCGACAAAGTCGAGCTCGTCTGCGAGGAGCCGCGCGCCTCGGAGGCGGCCGCGAGCGATCCGATCGCGGAATTGCGCGCGCTGATGGAAAACGAAGTCGTGGGGTCGAAAGCGTTCCGCGACGAATTGCAGTCGATCGCCGAGGATCTGCGCGGCCATTTGCCGTCGGGCTCTCGCGAGGACCTGTTCGGCGCCGATTCGCAGGCCTTCGTTGACATCTTGCGCGCGATTGCCCGCGAAGGAGCCGAAGACGTGCTGGCGCATTTGCGCGCCGCCGATAAGGACCACGCCGCATGAGGTTGGCCCGCCTCGACCTCGCCCGCTACGGACGGTTCAGCGACCACACGATCGATTTCGGCGCGGCGCAGGCGGGCGCGCCGGACTTTCATGTGGTCTACGGGCTCAACGAGGCGGGCAAGTCGACGGCGGCGGCGGCGATCCTCGACCTCCTGTTCGGCATCGAGAAGCAGTCGCCCTACGGCGCGGCGGAGACGAAGGCGAACTGGCACGCCTACAGCGCCATGCGGGTCGGCGCGCGGATCGAGATCGGCGGAAGGGCGCATGAAATCGCCCGCCTCAAGCGCGACAGGAACAGCCTGGTCGACGCGGACAACCGACCGCTCGACGAGACCTTCCTGAAGGCGGAGCTCGCCGGCGTCGATCGCGCTTCTTTCCGCATGATGTTCTCGCTCGACGACGAGAGCCTGGAGAAGGGCGGCGAAGCAATTCTGGCCAGCCGCGGCGATCTCGGCCAGCTTCTCTTTTCGGCGAGCGCCGGCCTCGCCGAGTTCAGCCCCCGACTCGACGCTTTGAGGGAGAGGGCGGAGAAGTTCTATCGGCCGCGCGCTTCGAAGACGGAACTGGCCGAAAGGAAGCGCGCGCTCGAGGCGTTGAAGGACGAGCGCGACAAGGCCGATACGCTCGCATCGACCTACGCCGAGCTCGTCCGCCAGCGTGACGAGGCGAAGGCGGCCTACGAGGCCGCTGGCAAAGGCCTGACGGAGCGGCGCGCGCGCGCCGAAATTATCCGGCGGCAGCTCGCCGCCCTGCCGCATCTGGCGGCGCTGCGCGAGGTGGAAGCGAAGCTCTCGCCCCTCGCCGACCTGCCGAAGCCGCCTGTAGGATGGGTCGACGATGTCGCGAAGCTGCAGGCCGAGGCGATAAAGCTGACCGTACAGAAGGAGACCGCCGAGGCCGCGATCAAGGGTCTCGAGGCCGAACTCGAGGCGATCGGCGACGATCCGGCTGCGCTGTCCGTCGCGGCGCGGGCCGAAGCCTGGCGCGAACTGCGCAGCCGCTACGACGCCGCCATAGACATCCCCGCACGCCGGTCTGAGCTCGCCGCCAAGCGCGCCGTCATCGCCGACATCCTGCGACGCCTTTGCCGTGAGACCGAGGCCGAGCCGCAAAATCTGCTCCTGCCCTTGCGCGCGGTGGCCGCGCTCGATGACCTCATTGCGCAGCGTTCAGGCGTCGAGATGAAGCTCTTCGGCGCCCGCGACGCGCTCGAAGTCGCCAGGAACGCGCTCGCGCTCGCGCTCGAAGAAGCGCCGCGGGCGGAAGACGACGGCGCCGCCGTCGAGGCCTTGAAAAGCCGCCTCCAGGCCGCCCGCCGCGACGAGTCGGCGCCGCGACTTCGCGCCGCGCGCGACGAGGCAGTAAAACGGACCCGGAAGCTGGCGGATGCGCTGGCGGCGCTGCAGCCGTGGACAGGCGGGCCAGAGGCCCTGGCGCGGGTGTCCGTCGCCGGCGAGGCCGAGACCGCGGCGCTGCGCGAGCGGCTGTCGCAAGCCAGGGAGCGCCGACAGCACCACGTCGACCGTCTCGCGGCGAAGACCGCCGAAGCCGAGCGGCTGAAGGCGGAGGCCGCCGCCGCGCCCGCGATCGATTTCGTCGGCGACGATATCGCGGCCGATCTTCGCGCCGCGCGGGACGCCGCATGGTCGAGCCATCGCGGCGAGCTCAGCCCGGTGAGCGCTGACCTGTTCGAGGTCGCGATGCGGCGCGACGACGCGGCTGGGGCTGCTCGGCTCGCCAATGCGCGTGAACTTGCAGCCGCGCGGGAGCGGGCGATGACGCTCGCGGGCGTCGAGGCGGAATGCGCCCGCGTCAAGTCGGACCTTGACGAGGCGGAAAGAGCGCTGAACGGGCTCGCGCACGAGATCATCGCGCTGGCGCCCGCAACGCCGCCGCCGGCGCGCGACCCGTTGGCGTTCATCGACGCATGGCGCGCGCGGCGCGACGAGACGCTTGCCGTGGTCGAGGGTCTGCGCGAGACGGAGGACGATGTTCGTCGCTTCGGCGAGGGCGCCGAGCGCGCGCGGCGGGCGCTTGGCGACGGCCTGCGGGCGGCAGGCGTCGCCCACGACGCGGACGGGAGTCTGGCCTTGCTGATCGAGGCGGCGGAAGCGGCCGTTGGCGGAGCGGCGAAAGCGGACGCCCTGCGGCAGAAGGTTAAGGAGCGCCGCGCCGAGGTCAGGCGGGCCGAGGCCATGCTGCAGAAGGCGCAGAACGACGAGACGCGCTGGGAGGACGCCTGGAGGGCCGCCTGCGCCGGCTCATGGCTCGGCGAAGGCGAGGGGCCGCCGGCGGTCGGCGAGATGCGGCAGACGCTGAAGGCGCTCGACGAGCTGCGCGCGATGCTGAAGGAATGCGCCGAGCTCGAGCACCGCATCGACGCCATGGAGCGTGACAGGCGGCTCTTCGCCGAGGAGGTCGCGAAGGCCGGAGCGGCGCTCGGCGTGGGGCAGGATGACGACGCGGGACGGCTGGCCGACACGATCACCGCGCGCGTGGCCGAGGCGCAGGAAAACAGGCGCCGTCGCGAAGAGAAGAGCCGGGCGCTGTCGACCGCGCGGAACAAGCTTACCCAGATCGTCGAAGCGCTTGCGGTCAATGCGAGGGTCGGCTCGGCGATGACCGACTTCTTCGCCGTCGCGAGCCTTGCCGACGTCGCCGGCAAACTCGCCGACTGCAGCCGGCGCGACGCGTTGCGCGATGAGATGGCCAAGGAGGCGCGCGCCATCCTCGCCGCGAACCTCGCGAGCTCGTTCGAGGCTGCGCTCTCCGCGCTCGAAGCCGCCGATCGCCCTGGGCTCGAGCAGGAACTCGGAGACCTGGAAACGCGCGCGGCGTCGGACGACGCGGAGCACGCCGAGCGCTTCGCCGTCTACCGCGAGGCGGAGAGACGGCTCGAGGCGGTCGGCGGCGACGACGCTGTCGCGCGGATCGAGGAGAACCGGCGGACGATCCTCGAAGTGATCAAGGATGGCGCGCGCCGGTATCTCACACTGCAAGCCGGCATCGCGGCTGCCGACGAAGCGCTGAGGCTGTACCGCGACCGGCATCGCGGCGCGATGATGGAGCGCGCGTCAAAGGCCTTTTCGGAGATCAGCCGAGGCGCCTATCGTGGGCTGACCGCCTTGCCGAACGGGCCGAGCGAGACGCTGATCGCGCTCGGCGCCGACGGCGGCTCGAAGGCGGCCGAGCAATTGTCGAAGGGCGCGCGCTTCCAGCTCTACCTTGCGCTGCGGGTGGCGGGCTATCACGAGCTCGCCAAATCGCGCCCGCCGGCGCCCTTCGTCGCCGACGACATCATGGAGACGTTCGACCATTTCCGCGCCGAGGAGGCGCTGCGGCTCTTCGCCGACATGGGACGCGTGGGCCAGGTCGTCTACCTGACCCACCACCTGCATCTGGCCGAGATCGCCAAGAAGGTGTGTCCGGAGGCGCGGGTGCACCAACTGAGAAGCTGAACCGCAAAACGTCCGTCCACGCCCTCCCTCTCCGCGCCTCGAGCGGGGAGAGGGCCGGGGTGAGGGGCGTGGGCGACTGGCCACAGGCGCGCTACAGCGTCTTCCGCCGCTCCAGCGCCGCCAGGATCGTGTCCATGACTCCCTTGATATTGCGGTAAACGTCGCCGTTCTGGAAGCGAACCACCCGATAGCCTCGATCGTGCAAGAACTGCTCTCGCGTGGCATCGCGACGACGCTCATCGTCTGTCGAATGAGTCTCGCCGTCGACCTCGACGACAAGTTTTTCCTCGCGGCAAATGAAGTCGGCGAAATAGGGACCGATCGGCTCCTGCCGAACGAACTTGAACCCGCCGAGAACACGATTTCGAAGTCGCCGTCAGAGCAGCCGTTCAGCCTCAGTCTGGTTTTGTCGCAGGTCTCGCGACCGGCGCATTTCCTGGAGGCGCAGTCCGCGCATGAAATTCCCTGCCTCGGCCATTCTCCCGCGCCCCTCACCCCGGCCCTCTCCCCGCCACGGCGGGGAGAGGGGGACGAGCCTCAGGAGCTCTGCACGCCCTTGACGTACCAGTCGAGCACCGCGAGGTCGGCGTCCTTCATTCGCTCGCCCTTGGCGAGGCGCTCCTTGCCGGACTGATCCTCGAGCGGTCCGGTGAATACGTCATAGGAGCCGTCCTTCCAGCCGGCGATGACCTTGTCGGCGGCGGCTTTGACATTGGCGGGCATCGCGGAGCTGTAGGGCGAAATGACGACCGTGCCTTCCTTCATGCCCCACCACGCGTCATCCGGCTTCCACGTTCCGTCGAGCATCGCTTTGGCGCGCGAGGTGTAATAGGGGCCCCAGATGTCCTCGATCGCGGTGAGTTGCGTCTTGGGGGCAAAACGCTTCATGTCGGCGCCCTGGCCGAAGCACCAGACCTTGCGCTGCTCGCAGACCTGGAGGCCGGCGGGGCTGTCGGTGTGCTGCGCAATGACGTCGCAGCCGAGGTTGGCCAAGGTCTGGACGGCGGCAGCCTCCTTGGCGGGGTCGAACCAGGAGTTGATCATCACGAGCTTGGTCGTGATCTCCGGGTTCTGCGCCTGGGCGGCGAGGGTGAAGGCGTTCACCCCGAGCACGACTTCCGGCACCTTGTACGAGCCGAGATAGCCGATCGTGCCGGTCTTCGACATCAGTCCGGCGATCGTGCCCTCGACCGCGCGACCCTGGTGGAAGCGCGAATTGTAGGTCCCGAGATTGTCGGCGTGCTTGTAGCCGGTGCAATGCTCGAACATCACATTCGGGAACTGCTTGGCGACCTCGACCGTCTGGTCCATGTAGCCGTAAGAGGTGGTGAAGATCAGCTTGTGGCCTTGCTGCGCGAGGTCCTTGAGGATCGGAACCGCGCTCGCGTCTTCCTTCACGTTTTCCACGTAGTCGGCGACCACCTGGCCTTTGAGCGCGTCGACCATCGCCTTGCGGCCCTTCTCGTGCGCCCAGGTCCAGCCGTAGTCGCCGATCGGCCCGAGATAGATGTAGCCGACCTTCAGCGGCTCGGCGGCGAAGGCGGAGCGGCCGAGCGCGGGCATCGCCATGCCCCCGACGGCGGCGGTCTTCATGAAGTTGCGGCGCGTGATCAGACCCAATTTTCTCTCCTCTTTCCCGTCAGACGCGACGCATCGATTGCGAGCGCCTTCGTGTGTTTTTCTTCGCAAAAAACGTGCCTTGAGCCGCGCATGAGCCGCCGGCCCGGGAGGATGCCTCCCGAGCGGCTGCTCGAACACGCGTCGATCCTGTCGACGAGCCCCCCGGCTCAGGCGACGATCAGCTCTGCACGCCTTTCACGTACCAGTCCATCACCAGCATGTCGGCGTCCTTCATCCGCTCTCCCGCAGCAACGCGCTCCTTTCCGGACTGGTCGGCGATCGGGCCGGTGAAGACGTCATAAGTTCCGTCCTTCGTGCCGGCGATGATCTTGTCGGCGGCGGCGCGCACGTTCTCCGGCACCGCCTTGCTATAGGGCGCCATGCCGAGAATCCCCTCCTTCATGCCCCACCACGTGTCGTCCGGCTTCCAGCTGCCGTCGAGCACCGCCTTGGCGCGCGAGATGTAATAGGGGCCCCAGAGATCGAGGCTCGCCGTCAAATGGGCGTGCGGGGCGAACCGCGACATGTCGGCGCCGTAGCCGAAGCCATAGATCTTGCGCTTCTCGCAAACCTGCAACACCGCCGGGCTGTCCACATGCTGGGCGATGACGTCGCAGCCGAGATTGGCGAGCGTGTCGGCCGCCGCGGCCTCCTTGGCCGGGTCGAACCAGGTGTCGATCATCACCAGCTTGGTGGTGATCTTTGGGTTGACCGCTTGCGCGGCGAGGGTGAAGGCGTTCACGCCCATCACCACTTCGGGGATCTTGAACGAGCCTACAAACCCGATCGTGTTGCTCTTGGTCATCATGCCGGCGATCGTGCCGCAGACCGCTCGGCCCTGGTAGAAGCGCGAGTTGTAGGTGCCGACGTTGTCGGCGCGCTTGTAGCCGGTACAGTGCTCCCACTTGACGTCCGGGAATTGCTTCGCGGCCTCGAGCGTCTGGTCCATGTAGCCGTAGGAGGTGGTGAAGATCAGTTTGTTTCCTTGCTGGGCGAGGTCCTTCATGATCGGCACCGCGCTCGCGTCTTCCTTGACGTTCTCGACATAGTTGGCGACGACCTGGCCATTGAGCGCTTTCACCATCTCCTTGCGGCCCTGTTCGTGCGACCAGGTCCAGCCGTAGTCGCCGATCGCGCCGAGATAGACGAAGCCGACCTTGAGCGGCTCGGCGGCGAAGGCGCTTCGGCCGAGCGCAGGCAGGACGAGGCCCGCGGCCGTGGTCTTGACGAAATTGCGGCGGGTCAACAGAGCCATGTCGTTTTCTCCTTGTCGGCGAGATGCTTTATTTAAGCGTTCGGCATGAACGGTCGGCCGAGGCAGGCCGGCGCCTCGCTCCCGGTGACGCCGCGCGCCGATATGACGGCGAGCACGACGACCGCCATGATATAGGGCATCGCGGCCCAGAATTGCGAAGGCAGGAACGAGAAGCCCGAGGCTTTGGCGTAGAGTTCGAGCGTCATCAGGACGCCGAAGAAATACGCGCCGAGCAGCAGTCGCCCGGCTCGCCAGCCGGAGAAGACGACCAGAGCCAGCGCGATCCAGCCCCTTCCGGCGGTCATCTGCTCGGCCCACATCGGCGTGATCACCATCGAGAAGTAGGACCCTGCGATCCCTGCGAGCGCCCCGCCGAAGGCGATCGCCGCATAGCGGATCGGAAGCACCGGATAGCCGATCGAATGGGCTGAGTTGTCGTTCTCGCCGACCGCGCGCAAGACGAGGCCGGCCCGGGTGCGGTTGAGAAACCATCCGACGGCGAAGACCATGAACAGCGCGAAATAGACGAGCGGGCTGTAGCCGAACAGCACCCGCCAGAAAGGATCGGCGGCGAGCGAGTCGGGAAACACGGAATCGAAGGACGGCACGGTCATGCCGACGTAGCCTGCGCCGATCAGCGAGGAGAGGCCGATCCCGAAGATCGTCAGCGCGAGACCGGTCGCCACCTGATTGGAGCCGAGCGACAGCGCGAGCACCGCGAACAGCATCGACGAGGCGGCGCCCGCGATGGCGGCCCCGAGGACGGCGACCCACGGCGCCAGGTCGCCGAGATCGGGCCCGTAATTGAAGGCGACGGCGAAGCCGGTGACAGCGCCGATCAGCATCATGCCCTCGATGCCGAGATTGAGCACGCCGCTCTTTTCGACGACGAGTTCGCCGGTCGCGGCAAGCAGGATCGGCGTCGTGACGCCGACCACGGTGACGAGCGCGTCGATGACGAACGCGAGGCTCATGCCGAGGCCTCCGCCGTCGCCGGCTTCGGGCGCGGCGCCTCGCGGATGACCCGCACGCGATAGCGGACGAGAATGTCGCTCGCCAGGATGAAGAACAGCATGGTCGCCTGGAAGATGCCGGCCGTCGCATTCGGCACGTGCACCACCGTCTGCGCCACCTGGCCGCCGACATAGGTGACGGCGAGGATGAGGCCGGCCAGGAAGACCCCGACCGGATGCAGCCTTCCGAGGAACGAGACGATGATCGCGGTGAAGCCGTAGCCCGAGGGGAAGCCGAGATTGATCTGGCCGAGCTGGCTCATCGCCTCGAGGATTCCGGCGAGTCCGGCCATGCCGCCGCTGATCAGGAGGGTCGACCAGACGGTGCGCGAGGCGTCGAAGCCGCCGTAGCGGGCCGCGCTCGGGGCGGCGCCGACGGTGCGAATGGAGAAGCCGTAGACCGAGCGCGAGGTCAGCAGCCAGAAGACGAGCGTCAGCGCCACGGCGACCACGAAACCCGGCGGGATGACCGTTCCCGGCAGGGCGTTCGGCAGCGACTCGGCCGGGGTGAACGGCGCCGTCTGCGGGAAGTTGTGGCCGTTCGGGTCCTTCCACGGGCCGCCGATCAGATAGTTGAGCACCTGCAGCGCGACATAGACGAGCATCAGGCTCGAGAGCACTTCCGAGACGTTGTAGCGCGTCTTCAGCCAGGCCGGGATCGCCGCCCAGGCGGCGCCGCCCAGAACGCCGCCCGCGATCATCAGCGGGACGATCAGGAATGCGGGCGCGGCCGGCAGGAAAAAGGCGACGCCGGCGCCGGCCAGCGCGCCGATGATGTATTGCCCTTCGGCGCCGATGTTCCAGATCTTCGCCTGGTTGCCGAGCGAGAGCCCGAGGGCGATGAGGATGAGCGGCGCGGCCTTGGTCAGCACGTCCTGCCATTTGTAGGAGGCCACGATCGGCGTGATGAAAGTCTCGTAGATCGCGTGCGGGCCGTCGAAGCCGATGAGCTCGAAGATGATCGCGCCGAGCAGCATGGTCAGCAGCACGGAGGCGACCGGCGTCGCCACCTGCATGAAGCGACTCGGGGTCAGCCGTTTTTCAAATCGGATGCGCATGCAGGTGCTCTGTCATTTCGATCGTCGCCGACGGGTCTCCGTGCACGCCGCCCATCAGAAGCCCGATCTCCTCGATCGAGACCTCTCCGACCTTGAGCGTCTTCGACATCCTGCCGAGGTTGATGACGGCCATGGAATCGCAAAGCGTCAAAAGTTCGTCCAGGTCCTGGGAGATGACGAGCACCGCCGAACCGCGCGCGGCGAGATCGACGATCGCCTGATGGATCGCCGCCGCCGCGCCCGCGTCGACCCCCCAGGTCGGCTGGCACACGACCAGCGCCTCCGGGCGCTGAAGGATTTCGCGCCCCATGATGAACTTCTGCAGATTGCCGCCCGAGAGCGAGCTCGCCAGCGCGCCGGGGCCCGTCGCCTTGACGGTGAAGGCGCCGATGACCTCGGCGGCGTAGTTGGTCGCCTTGTCCGGATCGATGAGCCCGAACCGCACGAGCTCCATCCGGTCACGCCCGGTGAGCGAGGCGTTGTCGGTGAGCGAGAATTCGCTGACCGCGGCATGGCCGTGGCGCTCTTCCGGCACGGCGCAAAGCCCGAGATTGCGGCGCTCGGTCACGCCCATGCTGCCGACAGCTTCGCCGGCCAACAGGACGGCCTCCGGGCTCGGGGCGAGCGTCTCGCCGCTCATCGCGGAAAGGAGCTCGTTCTGGCCGTTGCCCGCGACCCCGGCGACGCCGAATATCTCGCCGGCCCGCACGGTCAGCGAGACGTCGCGCAGCGCGACGCCGAATTCGGTCGGCTTCGGCAGGGTGAGCCCACGGGTCTCGAGCTTGGGCGGGCCGAAGGCGCGGCTGGCCGGCTTGGCGATCTCCTTCAGGTTCGCGCCGATCATCATTTCGGCCATCGAGCGCGAGGTCTCGCGCCTCGGATCGCAGCTTCCCACCACCTTTCCGCCGCGCAGGATGGTCGCGGTGTCGCAGAGCGCGACGATCTCGTGCAGCTTGTGGGAGATGTAGAGGATCGAGCAGCCGCTCGACGCCAGGTGCTTCAGCGTCTCGAACAATTGCTCGACCTCCTGCGGCGTCAGCACCGAGGTCGGCTCGTCCATGATGAGCAGGCGCGGATTGAGCAGGAGCGCGCGCACGATCTCGATGCGCTGGCGCTCGCCGACGCTGAGGTTCGAGACGATCCGGCGCGGATCGAGCTTGAGGTGGTAGGTCTCGAGCACCCGGGTGAACTCGGCGAGCAGCTCGCGCGAGGAGAGGCGCGAGTCCAGGCCGAGCGAGATGTTCTCGAGCACCGTCATCGCCTCGAACAGCGAGAAGTGCTGGAACACCATGCCGATGCCGAGCCGGCGGGCCGCGCGGGGGTTGGAGATGCGCACCGGCGCGCCGTCAAAGAGGATTTGCCCCTCGTCTGGCGCGAGGACGCCGTAGATCATCTTGACCAGGGTCGATTTGCCGGCGCCGTTCTCGCCGAGCAGCGCGTGGATTTCGCCGGGCCTGACGCTGAGGTGGACATTGTCGTTGGCGCGCACGCCGGGGAACGACTTCGAGACGCCGATGAGCTTCAGTCGCGCAGGAGCCTCTGCCTTCACTTCGACATGACCTCGCTCCCCGCCTCCGCCGGCGCCCGCCCGACTTGCGTCACGCAAGAACCGCGCCGCGTCCCGGCCGCGGAGCCGCCTTGCGCGCCCGTCGGTTGCGCTTTTATCCCACGACCCTAACGCGGCAGGACAGACTGTCAAATGATTTGGCGGCAACGCTTTTGCGGCGCATGGACAGACCGGGAAATCGCGCCGTCAACTTCCGGAGTTCGTGCTATCGGTCTCGGCCCTGCGGGAGTCGCCGATGAAAGCTTCTGTTCGCCCCCAAGAGCTGCGTCCGTATGACGAGGCGCTCCTGCGCCGGGCCTTCGACGTCGCGCGCCGCGCCCGCGAGGGCGGCGACCACCCGTTCGGCTCGGTGCTGGCCGACGCCGACGGAACGCTGTTGATGGAGCAGGGCAACGGCTTCACCAGCGAGGGCCGCGACCGCACCGCCCACGCCGAGCGCCTGCTCGCCTCGCGCGCCGCCCGCGCCTACGACCTGGAGTTCCTCGCCGGCTGCACGCTCTACACCTCGGCCGAGCCCTGCGCGATGTGCGCCGGCGCGATCTACTGGGCCGGCATTGGACGCGTCGTCTACGGGCAGACCGAGAGGGGCTTGAAGGATGAGACCGGGGCGCACGAGGAGAACCCGACCCTCGACCTGCCGTGCGAGGTCGTGTTCAAGGCGGGCCAGCGGCCGACCGAGGTCGTCGGGCCGCTGCTCGAGGAGGAGGCGGCCGCGCTGCAGGCGGATTTTTGGCGGGGCAGGGGGTAGCCTCGGCGACGTGCGCCGTTTGGCGCCGGCGCCATCTTTTCAAGGCCGTAGGTGCGAAAATCTGTCGCCGTGTAACAGGCGCTGGTCGGCTCCCAAGCAGGCGGCGAAGAGCGCGGGATTCAGTTCCACCGACCTCATCCTGAGGCGCCCTTTGTCGAAGGCAAAGGGCCTCGAAGGATGCTCGCCGGCCACGAGCGCCCTTCGAGACGCCCGCTCCGCGGGCTCCTCAGGGCGAGGGCGGCGGAGGCTTGGCAGTTACGTCGCCGTTGCGGCCTATTGAACCAAACAATATTGTAAAATGACGCTTTCTCAGGTCTTCTTCGGACCGGGCCGAAGGACGATGCGGCAGACGAGCCCTTGCGGCTCATAATCGAGCGTGATCTCGCCCTGGTCGGGCGGGAAGGCGGTGGCGAACAGCCGAGAGCCGGAGCCTTGCTTCGCGGGCGCGGCTACGGGCGGACCGGACGTCTCTCTCCACAGCAGTTGCAGGACGTCGCGCTCGCCCTGCCAGGAGATCGCGACCCTGCCGGCGGGGGTCGACAAAGCCCCATATTTCAGAGCATTGGTCGCCAGTTCATGGATGACGAGCGCGAGCGCGACGCCATGCTCCCCGGGAACCGCGGTCGGGCTCCCGGCGAGGTCGAAGCGGTCCTGCGCGAACGGCTCGATCACGCGCTGGAGGAAGGCCCTGAGGTCGGCTTGAGGGACGCCGAGAACGTCCTGGGCGCGCGCGAGAGCGGCGAGGCGTCCATCAAACAGCGTGAGGAACTCCGACACGCTGTCCGCGCGCTGCGACGTCTGCCGCGCGATCGCCTGAACGAGGCCGAGGACGTTGCGGGCGCGATGCGCCGTCTCGCGGGCGACGAGGTGAGCCCTCTCTTCGGAAACCGCGATCGTTTGCGCCAGCGCCCGCATGAGCGAGACCAGGAATATGAGAAGCGAGCACAGGACCCAGAACGCGATCGTCCTCGGCGCCTCGCCCGGCACGAGATCGTTGACGGGCCGGACGACGAATGCCGCGACGACCACGGTCGAGAGCGCGAGCGTCGAGAAGCCCGCGAGCGGGCCGCCAAGCGCGCTCGCGAAAACGACCGCTGCAAAAAACGTCAGGAACGGAACCTGGTCTCCGAGCGGCCCGGCGAGCGCGAGCCGGGGCAGCATAGCGGCGAGAACGCAGAGGACCGCGATGGCTTGTCCCCGCCACAAACGAATGGGCCGAAGGAGAAGCCGCCGGACCCATTCTCTCGTCAGAACGGCCTCAAGCCACATTTTGTGACGAAAGTCAGGCGGATCGCGTCAGGTCAAGACGAAAGCGCTCACTCGCGCGAAATTTCTCAGCCGCGCCCGGGGCGAAGTGCCCGGGAGTTTGGTCAGCCCGTGAAGGCGCTCAGCTCGGCAAAACCGAGGATCGCGGCGATCTTGGCGATCGGCCAGCCTTTTCTCAGCAGGCTCTGCGCGGCCTCGTATTCCCTTGGTCGGCAAGGCCCGAACAGATGACGCCGAAGGCCTCGAGTCGGGCACTGTCCTCCGCTGCGATTAGTGAGGCTACTCCGCGGCCTCGAACCCAGCAGCGTTGAAAAACACGTTCGGCTTGCGATAGACGGCCAGCATAACGCATCCCTCGTCGGACTTCGGCGCGTGCATCGAGCCGGGATGGCGGTAGACGTACTGGCCTGCACGGCAGATGCCGTCATGGTCGTAAAACGATCCTTCGAGCACGAAGCTCTGCTCGATCTCCGGATGCTTATGAAACGGCAGCGCGGCGCCCGGCTCCCACTTGAGCAGAACGGTCATCTCCCCTTCGGCGTCATTACGATAAAGAACCTTCATCCAGACTTTATCGAATTGCGACTTCTGCCACTCCATCACGGTGGGATCAACGTAAACTGAACCGCCCTTCGTCGGCTCCAGCTTGCCCTTAAGACGTTCGGAAAATTCAGTGGCTCTCTCTGCGACTGTCATCGGCGTCTCCTGCTCGGGTTGAAGACCAATCGTGACATCAAACTCCCGTCGCCGCGAAACGGTCGGGAGCACTCTAGCGCAGCCTGCTTTCGGACGCGATGGTTTTGCTGTGAAGTGTCAGAGCAAGATAGAAATGTGTAGCCGCGCCTTCAGGCCCAGTTCCCGCAGAGGGTAGGCGCCCGTCCATCTCTGGGCACGAGCGAGGCCGGCGGCCTGCCTTGACAACATTTGAAAGGCGCCGCCTCATCGGGCGGGTGCGGCGACACGGACAGGCGCAACGCCGAAAACGGTAGGTTTGACGTTGCACTCGAGACTGTGCCGATCGCCCTGTCG
Organism: uncultured Alphaproteobacteria bacterium; assembly: GCA_963823165.1. GTDB lineage: Bacteria > Pseudomonadota > Alphaproteobacteria > Rhizobiales > Beijerinckiaceae > Roseiarcus. The sequence continues at coordinate 25,210 of CAWGKV010000048.1, forward strand.
AGACCCGGCGGAGGGCGAGACCCCGGGCCGACTAAATTCGACAAAAAGTTTCGCCTGATGGAGGAGACTTCAATGCTTTCTCGTTCAAGCGCTGTTATCGCCGCTGGATTGGTGATCGGCTTCATGGCGCCAGCGACGGCGCAACAGCCTTTGCGCCACTATCTCGCCTACTTCAAATATACGGACGCAGCGGTAAAGGCGATGGCCGAAAATCCACAAGACCGCGAAGCTGCAGCCCGAAAATTGGCTGAGGGCTTCGGCGGTAAATTGGACATGATCTATTGGATGACGTCAGGCCCCTACGACGGATTTGCCGTGTTCGAATTTCCGGATGACGTGACTGCGGAAGCGTCGGCCGCGCTTGCCCGTTCGTCGGGAAATTTCCAAAACAACCAATCTATCCCCCTTCTGAATGCGGAGGAGTTCAAGGCGGCAATGCAGAAGGCAAAGGAGGTTAAAGCATCCACGGCCTATACTGCGCCGACGCAAACGAAGTAGTGTGGACCAAAGAGGCGCGAGTGGATCGGCGCGAATGGCTTCCTTCATCATCGACTTGCAGGCGTAGCGCCTCCTAAAAAACGCGGACGGGTGGCAAGACGTGTCGGTTGCGACCGACACCAGAGCGCGGAGAGCTCAGCCCCTTCAGCAAGTCGGCGGTTCATAGCGAGTGCGATGAAGGTTGCCGCCGCGCTCCGCCCGCCATCGCGCCGGCGTCGTCCCCGACCAGGCCTTGAAGGCGCGGGTGAAGGCGCTCGGCTCGGCGAAGCCGAGGGCGGGCGGCGATCTCGGCGATGGGCCTGCCATTCCTCAGCAGCCCTTGAGCGGCGTCGTAGCGCGCTTCGTCGGCGAGGCGCGAGTAGCTGACGCCGTAGCTTTCGAGCCGGTGCGCAAACGTGCGCGCGTTCAAGCCCAAGGCGCGGCAGACGCTGTCGCGGCTCATCGCGCCGAACCCGATCTGGGTGCGGATCATGAGCTTCACCGCCGCCAAGAAGTCGCGCGGCGCGTTGGCGGCGGCCTCTTCGAGAAAAGGCGCCAGGATTTCTGCATAGTCTGGGTTCCGGCCGCGTACGGCTGAGTCGAGCGTCGCGGCGTCGAAGACGAGACAACCGGTCGGCTGGGAATAGTCGATCGGCGCCTCGAAGACCTTCGCGAAGGCGCCTTTGTCGCGGGGCGGATCCCGGATCAGCCGCACACGGTCCGGCCGCCATGTCGGCCCGCAAAGCCGGCGCAAGATATTGTGCGCGATCGCGACCGAGGCGTCGACGATCTGATCGACGCTTTCGACGCCTTTTGCTGTGACGGCATAGCCGAACGATGCGAGTCCGGCGCGAATGTCGAGAAACGTCGTTCCGCCGGTCTCGCTCGTCTTCAGCGTGTCGACAATGACCTGCAGCGCGTCGCGCACGGTCGCGGAGTTGATCGAGACCAGGCTGGTCAGGCCGAGCGAACTCGCCTTGGTGTTCGCGCCGACGCGCAGTCCGAAGCTTTCGCAGCCTGTCGCCTTGACGCTTTCCATCATGAGACGCCCCAGGGCCGCGTAGGGCATGACATTTTCGGGGTTGGAAAAAAGGTTCGGATCGACGCCGGCTCGGCGCAGAACAGTCGCGGGATCGACGCCGAGCTCAACCAGCGTCTCCTGAACTGCGGCGACGTTGCAAATCTTGGTGATCGCGCTGCGCTGCGTCCTTCGCGAGGCGGTATCCAAACTTCACCCGATGTCCGCGACCGCCTGGGCGAAAAGCCGCCTCCATCATGACAGAAACGTGACAGACCTTTGTCTCAATCTGTCAAGTTTTCGCCCGCCAAGTCAATGACGGATGGGTGAATCGCGGCTATGGTCCGCGCGCTTCGGGCGGCCCCTCGATCAGCAGAACATCATCTGGGTCAGTAGTTTAGGACGAAGTGCGGCATCGTGACGCAGCGCTGAAGCGAGTGCTTCCGGAGTCGCGTCTCGGGTTGAGATTTGTGGCGGAACGTCGGCTTCGAGGCCGGTCCCGCTGGCGGTTCGAGGGCGGTGGGTTTGAGCGCAGTGGACGCCGAGACAGGCCCGGTTGCCGCCCCTTCGGTGCTTGAGTTTGTCACCGGCGCCGCATTCGCCGTGATCCTTTCCTGTCAGGCTCCGGCCGCGCGTGCGCCAGGAATGATCAAGATTCCCTCGACTGCAGGCAGCAAACATACTGGAGACTGGCAATGAGTTTGTGGAGAACCTTCCTGACGACTGGAACGGCGCTCGCCGCGCTGGCGACGGCGTCGGCGCTGCCGGCGTCGAGCGCACTCGCGCAGGACACGAAGCCGAACATCATCGTCATCATGGGCGACGACGTCGGCTGGGAGAACATCGGCGCCTATCATCAGGGGCTGATGTATGACACCACCCCGAACCTCGACAAGCTCGCCAGCGAGGGGATGCGCTTCACCGACTATTATGCCGAGCCGAGCTGCACCGCGGGCCGCGCTAACTTCATCACCGGAGAATTGCCGATCCGCACCGGCCTCACCACGGTCGGCCAGGCCGGCGCAAAGGTCGGCATGCCCGACGAGGCGCCGACGATCGCCACGGCGCTGAAGACGCTGGGGTACGAGACCGGCCAGTTCGGCAAGAACCACCTCGGCGATCTCAACCAATATCTGCCGACCGTGCACGGCTTCGACGAATTCTTCGGCTATCTCTATCATCTCGACGCAATGGAGGACCCGTTCTGGCACTCCTATCCGCCGGATCTGAAGGATAAGGTCGGCCCACGCAACATGCTGCATGCGTACGCGACCGACGTCGACGACCCGACCGTCGAGCCGCGCTGGGGCAAGGTCGGCAAGCAGAAGATCGTCGACGAGGGGCCGCTGCCGCCGCATCCGATGCCCGGCATCAAGTACAATATGGAGACCGTCGACGAGGACATCCTCGATCACACCGTGAAGTTCATTGACAAGGCCGAGAAGGACGGCAAGCCGTTTTTCGTCTGGCTGAACCCGACGCGCGTCCATGTCATCTCGCACCTGTCGCCGAAATACGCCGCGCAGCTGACGCCGGAAAATCAGTGGTATCTCGAAGAAGGCGTGATGAAGCAGCTCGACGACGTCGTCGGCGGCGTGATGGACAAGCTCAAGGCCGACGGGCTCGACAAGAACACGATCGTCGTCTTCACCACCGACAACGGCACGGAGAACTTCACCTGGCCCGACGGCGGCAATACGCCCTTCGCCGCCGGCAAGGGCACCATCATGGAAGGCGGCATGCGCGTGCCGATGATCGCCCGCTGGCCGGATCACATCCCGGCCGGCAAGGTCGAGAACGGCATCTTCTCGGGTCTGGACTTTTTCCCGACCTTCTGCGCGATCGCCGGCGAGCCGGGCATCAAGGAGGACCTTCTCAAAGGCAAACAGCTCGGCGACAGGACCTACAAGGTCCATCTCGACGGATACGACCAGACCAACGTGCTGACCGGCAAAGGCCCGTCGAATCGCCACGAAATCTTCTATTTCGCGGAGGGGACGCTCGGCGCCGTCCGTATCAACGACTGGAAGTATCGCATGATCGACCAGCCGGACGGCTGGCTCGGCGGGACGGTCAAGGTCGACTGGCCGATCCTGTCCAATCTCCGGCTTGACCCGTTTGAGCGAATGCAGTTCGCCAAGGGCAACAACGGCGCGTTCGGTTACCCGATGGACTTCTACGCCCACGAGTTCTGGCGCTTCGTGTTCCTGCAGCAGAAGGTCGGCGAATACGCCCAGACCTTCGTCGAATATCCGCCGATGCAGCGTGGCGCGAGCTTCAATCTCGAAGCGGTCAAGGCGGAGATCGAGGAACGCATAAGGGCGATGAAGGGAAAGATGGAGTAGGCGAATTCAGCACTCCCGTGTTGCGCCCGCCCGGGTTCGGCAAAGAACCCGGGCGGCTTTCCTTATTCAGGCGCCACGTGCCACGACGTGCGACAAGTGAAAGCACGGCTTCGCCATGAGCGGAGCGAAAGGAGCAACTCGCGGGGCAGGGCGTCGGCCGCAAGTGCGCAAGGAAAGATCAAGATGCCGTTCAACTGCGGACAAAGCATACCGGAGATTGCAAATGAGTTTGTGGCGAACATTCCTTGCGACTGGAACGGCGCTCGCCGCGCTGGCGACGGCGCTGACGGCGTCGAGCGCGATGGCGCAAGAGCAGAAGCGGCCCAACGTCGTCATGCTGATGACGGACGACACCGGCTGGAACGATTTCGGGTGTTACGGCGGGGGCGCCAACCTCGGCCATCCGACGCCGAACGTCGATAAGGTCGCCGAAGAAGGCGCCGTGTTCACGAGCTGGTACGGCCAGGCGAGCTGCACCGCCGGCCGCGCCTCGTTCATCACCGGACGCATCCCCATCCGTTCGGCCCTATCCGTGGTGGTTGTGCCAGGCGATGAAAACGGCCTGACGAAGTCCACGCCGACGATCGCCGAGTTCTTCCAGAAAAACGGCTACGGCACCTATTTCTCGGGCAAGTGGCATCTGGGCGATCAGCCGAAATTCTACCCGATCGAACACGGGTTCGATGAAATGAAGGAGTTCGCGGCCTATTATCCGGGCGTCTACACGTATGACGACACGGATAATTTCGCCCACCCCTGGTTCCCGAAGTTCAACGCGGCCTATTGGGACGAATATCAGAAGATCGTCAATTTGTACGAGTGGGAAGGCGTTGCAGCCCAACCCGCGACCAAAGTCGCTCGCATCGACTACGATTACCTGCACGAGTTCGACGTTCGGCAGGCCAATTCGGCCGTCGAATACATCAAGAAGCACGCCAAGGACGCCAAGCCGTTCTTCATGGACGTGAATTTCATGAAGATGCACAATCCCAACATTCCGGCCAAGGCGTTCATCGGGAAATCGCACCTGGGCAACTACTCTGACGCCATGCTGGAACTGGATTCCAACATCGGCAAGGTCATGGACGAAATCCGCGCCGAGGCTCCCGACACCATCGTCATCATAACTGCCGATAATGGCGCCTGGCAGGACGCCTGGCCGGACGCCGGCACGGTCCCGTTCCGCGGCGAGAAAGGTTCGCCGTTCGAAGGCGGCTTCCGTGTGCCCGCCATCATGTGGGCGCCGGGCAAGATTCCGGCCGGTGCTCGGTACGGCGAAATGATGTCGCACATCGACCTCTGGTCGACGCTGGCTTCGATGGTCGGCCTCACCCCTCCGCCGCATGGCGCGTGGAAAGACAACGACGGCAAGCCGATCTATTTCGACTCGATCGACAACAGCGCCTACATCATGGGCAAGGCGCGGCATTCGGCGCGCAACTCCTGGATCTATGTCGACGGCGAGACTTTCGCCGGCGCTCGCGCCGACGTCGGCGACGATCCCGAAAACCCCGACACGCACATCGCCTGGAAAGTCCTCTATACCGCCAAGGATACTTGGCTTGGACCGCAGGCCAACCTCGGCGCCATCGGCTCGTATTACAATCTCACGATGGATCCATTCGAGAAATACGACATGACGTTCAATGGCGCCGTGAGCACGCGTCTGCCGACGACCTCGCCAGGTCGTTATGTCGGCTATGACAACGGTTGGGCTATTTCGCTGCTCACGCCGGTGATCACGGAGTTCGACAAATCCATCGTCGATTTTCCGAACGTCAAGCGCTTCCCGGGCGGGGCGTCGAACGACATGAATCCGAACCTTCAGGATCCGGCAAACCCGCTGCCGCTAATGGACATCCATAAGCTCGTGAAGTCCATCGGCATGGGGGACTAGCGCCCACGCGAGAGCAGGGGCGAGCCCTGCGCGCCGGCGCCATCGGCGGCGCGCAGGGCTCCATTGAGCAGCCCAGCGAGAAAAGAAGCCCCGACGATACGCCTGTTCCTTGAGAATGGATTGAAGGTGGAAGAAAAACGATGCGCTTGACCCGACGTGACCTGACCACCGGCGCCTTGAGCCTGGCGGCGGGAACCGCTCTCAGTTCACTGTCAGCGGCAGAGGAAGGCTTCGTGCCCTTTGAGGGGATCGACGAGTTCGCCGTCGCGACCGACGCCTACATCTACGGCTATCCGCTCGTTACGATGGAAATGACCCGAAGGGTCGTCACCAACGTGCCCGCGGTCGAAGGCACGCGCGGCCCGATGGGCCAGGTGATCAACCTGCGCCAGTATCCCGACGCAACGTTCACCGACGTGACCGCGCCGAACGCCGACACGCTTTACTCGATTGCCTTTTTCGACGTCGGCAAGGAGCCGTGGGTTCTGAGCCTGCCCGACCTGAAGGACCGATACGCTCTCTTTCCGATGCTCGACGGCTGGACGGACGTGTTTCAGGTTCCGGGCAAGCGCACGACCGGCACGGCCGCGCAGACCTACGCCATCACCGGGCCGGGGTGGTCGGGCTCGCTTCCCGCGGGCGTCAAGGAATTCAAGTCGCCGACCAGCCTCGCGTGGCTGCTCGGCCGCATCTACTGCACCGGCACGCCCGAGGATTACGCCGCCGTCCACGCGCTGCAGGACGAGATCAAGCTCGTTCCACTCAGTTCCTACGGCAAGCCCTACTCGCCGCCGCCCGGCGTCGTCGATCCCGAGATCGACATGAAGACGCCGGTGCGGGAGCAGGTGAACCGCATGGACGCGATCGAGTTTTTCACCCTGCTCGCCGAGCTGATGAAGGCCAACCCGCCCGCGCCGGCCGACGCGCCGGAAGTGGCGAAATTCGCCGCGATCGGCCTTGTGCCCGGCCAGGACTTCGACGCGAGCAAGCTCAAGGCGGATTTTGTCAAGCGCATCCCTGAGTTCGCCTTCGACCGCATCAAGCTCCAGTTCAAGATCAACCGCGAGATCAAGGACGTCAACGGCTGGTACTATACGCTGAAGACCGGCGTTTATGGGACCGACTATCTTATGCGGGCGTTCATCACCGCCGCCGGGCTGGGCGCTAACCGCCCGCGCGACGCCATCTATCCGACCTCGCCGAAGGACGCCGAGGGACACGCCTACGACGGCGCCGACAAATATGTGGTCCACTTTCCCCCGGGCCAGTTGCCGCCCACGCAAGGCTTCTGGTCGATCACCATGTATAACGCCAAACTCTTCTTCGTCGCGAACCCGATCAACCGCTATTCGATCAGCGCGCGGCAGGACCTCAAGCGCAACGCCGACGGGTCGGTCGACCTTTACGTGCAGCACGAGTCGCCCGGCGCCGACAAGGAATCGAACTGGCTGCCTGCTCCGGCGGACAAGTTCGTCTTGATGATGCGCCTCTACTGGCCGGACGAGAGCAAGCCGTCGATCCTCGACGGAACGTGGACGATTCCCGCAGTGAACAAGGTCTAGTTCAATGCGCGACAGCAATCCCTCGACGCCGCAAATGCGGCGCCGCGCTCGGCCGGTGATCCCGCTCCACATAACTCCGGACTGGAACGTCATCACCCGCACCATCATCCCGCTCGTCTGGACGCCCGACATATCGCCGACGCCGTCCGTGCCCTTCGGAGTCGCCCCGACCACGTTTTCCGCCTTCCCGAGGCGGACGGCGGCCTCGACAAGAGCGCGACTGCACAGGGCCTCGGCTCGGTTGGATACAACTGGACCCCGTCGAGCGCGACGATGCTCGGCTATCACGTGCTTTACACTTACGACGAGCAGAGCCGGGGGCCGAACCGCAACTTCCGCTATCAGGGGTGATGTACGGGCCTTTCGCCGCGCTCAACTACAGCTTCTGAGCCGAATAAGGATGGAGTATCGACATGAGCGTGTTCAAGACTGCCACTTTGACAATTCTTTTATGCGCCGCCTCGGCCTGCGCGCCGCCGGCATGGGCGCAGCAGAACGCTCAGCCGCCTGCGAAGCCGCCCGCCGCCGCGTCGGGGCCGGCCGTCGAACCCAAGGCCGTCGAACTCCTCAATGCGATGGGCGCGAGATTGGACGCGGCGAAGAGCATGTCCTTTTCGGTCAAGACCGCCTTCGAGGAGCCGGCGCGAAACGGCCAGCCGCTGTTCTACATGGTTCAGGCCTCCGTCTCTTTGGAGCGCCCGGACAAAATGAAGATCGTCACCTCCGGCGATGGGCCGCCGTCCGAGTTTCTCTATGACGGCAAGACGATCATGGAGTACCTGCCGACCCAAAATATGGTCGCCCAGGCCGAGGCGCCGCCCGCGCTTGGGGCGATGCTCGATGAGGTTTACGAAAAATACGGGATCTACTTCCCGTTCATTCACTACCTTGTCGATCAATCGCACGAGAAGCTGATCGACGGGCTCACGTCGGCTTTTGTCATCGGCCAGTCGAAGCTCGTCGGCGGCACGACGACCGATATGGTCGCGCTCGCCAACGACCATGTCCAGGTTCAAGTGTGGATCGGGTCCGACGATAAGCTGCCGAGACAATTGTGGCTGACATTCACCCACGCGCCGCAGAAGCCGCTCCGGATGACCGAATTTTCGGATTGGAAGCTCGATCAGCCGATCGAGATGACGCCGCCCAATACGCAAAGCGCGGCGACGATCGACTTTGGCCGCGCCGACGCAGGCGAGGCGAAGTAAACCATACGATCGAGGGCAATGAGATGAAAAGCTCGACAATTCTGGGGTTGGCCATGCTCGCCGCGCTTCTGGCGGCGGCGCCGGAGCAAGCGATCTCTCGCGGAGGAGGCGGGGGCGGAGGCGGACACGGCGGCTTCGGAGGGGATTTCGGCGGAGATCGCGGCTATTCAGGCGGCGGAGACGCGTGGCATGGCGGCGGCGCCGACGCCGTCGGCGGAACCTGGCACAATGACGGATACCATGCCGACGCCTACTGGAGCGGCTATGGCGGCGCCGCCGCCGTCAACCACTACTATGCCAATGGCTGCTACAACTGCGCCGGAGGCGCCGGCTGGGCCTCGGCCACCGCCCTGGCGACGGGCTACGCGATCGGATCGACAGTGGTGACGCCGCCGTCGGGCGCGGCGTGCCAGCACGAGACGGTCGTGGGGGCCCACTACTATGTCTGCGGCACGACGTGGTTCCGGCCCTACGCCGGCAACAACGGGCTCTACTACAAGGTCGTGCCCGCTCCGCAATAGAAGCAGCCGCCCTCGTCTCAGCCGACGCGTAGCGGATTCCTGCGAAGGCCGGCACGAAGCCATCCTCGACGGGACGTGGACGATTCCAGCGGTGAAGAAGGTTAGCTAACTGACAATTCGATTAGCCATGGGGACAGCCGCCTCCGCCCGGCGTCGACCGGCGCGCCGCGGCGGCGTTCGTTCCGCGCAGTTTGCCTCGGCTCTCCTCCTCCTCCGGTCGACCGTCGCCGATGCGACGGACCTGCCGACCCTGCCGCTGACGTTGGCGCCACCCTTGCAGACGTCATGCTTCAGCAGCGTCGCCGCCTATCTGACGGCGAGCGCCGAGGAATGCCCGCTCAGCTGGAACGGCTTCACATTCTACGGCCGGATCGACGTCGGCGTGACCCACGACACGCATGGCGTTCCGTTCAACGGCGATTATCAGAACGGGGTCGAAACCCTCATCTCCAAGAACAGCAACCGCTCGCTCACGTCGATCGCGCCGAACGGGCTCGGCCAGTCGTTTCTCGGGTTGAAGGGCGTCGAGGCGATCGGCGCCTCCGACTGGTCGCTGATCTTCAATGCCCAGACGGGCTTCGACCCGTATTCGCTCGAGCGCGCGAACGGCCCCAAGTCGCTGGTGGAGAACAACGCGACGGCGCTCGACTATCAGAGCGCGAACGGCGATTCGAGCCGGGCGGGACAGCTTTTCAACACCGTGGCCTATGCCGGGTTCAGCAATCGGACCTTCGGGACCGTGACCGTCGGCCGTCAGGACTCGCTCATTCTGGATAATCTCGGCCTCTACGACGCGCTCGGCGCTGCGCCCGCCTTTTCGGTGATCGGCGCCTCGAACACGGCCGCCGGCGCCGGCGACACCGAGGCCGCCCGCGACAACACCTCCGTCCAGTACCGGGTCGACGTCGGTCCGTTTCGGGTGGCGGCGCTCTATCAGTTCGGCGGCTACGATCAGGGCAACGGCTCCAACGGCGCCTTCTCGGGCGACATCGGCGGGGAGTTCGGCAGCTTCTCCTTCGACGCCGTCGGCGGCAGGACGAAAGACGCGGTGGCGCTGTCGAACTTCGGCGAATACCCGCTGCCGTCCGGAGTCAGCGTCACCGACTTGAAAGCGACGCTCTCCAACAACACGGCCGGCGCGCTGATGGCCAAGTACAATTATGGTATCGCGACGGTGTTCGGAGGCTTCGAATACATCCTGTTCCAGAACCCGAGCGACGCCTATCCGAACGGCTTCACCACGCTCGGCGGCTACACAGTGTTGCCGGGCGACGTCAAATCGACGGCTTACACCAACAACAAGATCCTGCGGGTCGTCTGGACCGGGCTGCGCCTGTCGATCCGCGACGATCTCGACATCGCCGGCGGCTACTATCACTATTACCAGAACGACTACGACACGAGCGCGTGCACGGAAGGCGGCCTGTCGGCCTCGAGCTGCCACGGCACGCTCAACGCGGTCTCGGTCATGATCGACTATCGTCCGGTCAAGCGGGTCGACGCCTATGCCGGCCTCATGTGGTCGCAGGTGACCGGGGGACTGGCGAGTGGATATCTCACCACCATCAATCTCGCGCCGACCGTCGGCGTTCGCGTCGAGTTTTAGCTCGATGCCCTACACAATGGGCGCGACGCCCACACCGTCACGAGTTCAATCCAGCATCGCCGCCTTCTGACGGCTCCATGGATTGCCTCGCTCGCTCGCAATGACGAACGCGTGAAAACGAGACACTTTGCGACAGGTTTCGAGGAGGACGAGCATGAATCGACGGCAATTGTTTCTTTCATCGGCCAAGGGCGCGTTGGCGGCGGCGCTCGGCGCCGTCGGTTTCCGCACGCAGGCCCAGGCGCAATCGGCGACCGGGTTCGCGGCGTAGCCCCGCGGTGTGTGAGTGCGAGCGTCGCCGGCCACATCCTTGCGCCCGGCCATTCAGACGCAGTTCATTGAGAGCGGCGTAGAAGGACGACGTTGGGCGCGCGGGCGCTTGTCCAGACAGGGGTCTTCAAATGAAAGCATCGACATTTGGCGCCGCTCTCGGCGCCGCCCTGCTGCTCGCCACGCCCAGCGCATACGCCGCGCCCTCGGCGCTGGCGAGGGCCTGCGCCAAGGACGTGAAGTCGGTCTGCGGCGACGTCAAGCCCAGCGGCGGCAAGCTCGCGGCCTGCATGAAGGAGCACTTCTCCGACCTGTCGACCGACTGCCAGATCGCGTACATCAAGGCAGCGGCGGTCGGGCGGGACTGCAAGGCGGACATTACGAAGTACTGCGCCGACGCGAAGCTCCAGACCGCCAAGGCGGCGTGCCTCAGGTCTCATGCGGCAGACCTCAGCGAGGGATGCAAGAACGCCATGGCGAAGGCGGGACCAGGCGGCAAATAGAATTCGCGCTCCGTCCCGGAGCTCGGAGACGCCGCCGTCGTCGACGGCGCGCGCGAATGCGGCAGCCCCTGAAGGCGACCGCGATCAACCGAAGGAGACCATCATGAAGACTCTCGTTTCCGCGCTGCTTGCGCTCGGCCTCATCGCCGGGACTGTCGCAGAGGCCGACGCCGCCGTTTGCGCCCGCGGCGTTTACCGCGCCGGATGCGCCGGCCCGAACGGCGCGGTCGTGACCCACCGTGGGTACGGCTACCATGGCGGCGCTGCCGTCGTGGCGCGGCCGGGGTATGGCGCGCACTGCTATTATCGCGCGGGCGTGCGCGTCTGCCGCTGACGGCAGGATTTGACGGCGAAAAAGATCGCCGGCGGAGGCTTCTCCGCCGGCGCCTTTCGTTTTGGTTTCGTGAGGAGTCAGAAGCCGAACTTGATCGCGGCATATGGCATCTGTTGCAGGCGGAAGCTGCCGCCCGCCGCGTTGTTCCGCTTTTCGTAGATGTGCGGCTGACCGCTCCGGTTGAACGCGACGTCCTCTGCCGGTTCGAAAGCGCGCGTCTCAGGGCTCAGAAGGCGTACGTGACGTCGAATTCCGGCCCGTGCAGATTCTCGTTAAAACGGAAGCTGCCGCCGCCGCTGTTGGCGGGGGTCTGATAGTAGACATAGATTACGCGATAGCCCACGCTCGTCATAATGGACTGGCTCCACTTGTATCCGATCCCACCATAGCCCTGCGCCGTCGCGCTCCCGTGGTAGCCGCCGACATCCCCCTCAAAATCGATGAACCATTTGTCGTCGATACGATGGCGCGCTTTCACTCCGACGACCTCGTCAACCCACTCCTTGCCTTGCGACGCCAAACGGGAATATCCGGCAAAGGGCGCCTGCAACTCGATCGAGCCGTTCAGGTTGAAATAGCGGGCGCCGACGATTCCGTAGACGCTCCAATCGGGATTTGCAGTCGGGATTCTCACCCCGCCGTACGCCGTGGCGATCGTCTCGTTGAGAGTGATGCCGGCGTTCACGCCGAAAGGTCCCGGACCCTCTTTGAGGAGGCCCAGGCGGACCCAGAGGAGGTCTGCGCCGACGATGAAAGTGTCATTGTAGGCGACCAAGCTGACTGGGATATAGCCCTCGAGATGCGGGAGAAGCTGGAAGATGTTGGCGTAGACGGGGACGGCGGGAAGGTTGCGTACGCCCAAGCTGGCGCTCAGGCTCGGCGCCCAGCCGTCGATCGTCGCCTCGAAATGCCACGTCGAGGTAAGGGCGGGTAGGGGAATGGGCTCCGGCGCCGGCTTCTTCGTCGGAAGGTCGGCCGCAAGCGCCGGCGCAGCCGCCAGTGCGCCGAGCGCGATCCATATCGCCCTGGAGATGCCCTGCATACTTCGCCCCGCCGCCGCATTCCCGAGCCCATGCGCCCCTGCGAGTTCTAGAGGAAAGGCGCCGCCCCCGGCAAGCGTGGCCACTGCCGAACGCTGGTCGAGCGCGCCAAACTCTCTAGGGGCGTGACGGAAATGACACAAGCGCGGGCGGCCTTCGCGCACGGCCGCACATGGGCGATGGTCGTGGCGGCGCTCGGCTTGCTGACCGAGCGCGGCGCCGGTCGGCGCTTGTCTTCCTGGCCGGCATCGGCGAATATCTTCGCGGCGTTCCGCCTTATCTTGGCGGCTCAGGCATTTCGCCCAACGAGGCGCTGGCGCCGGACCGGAGATGGATCGGAAATGACCCGCGAGAACGATCGGCAACGGAAGGCTGGCCGTTTTTCTTCGCTCCAATCGGCGGCCTGAGATGCGCGTTGCGCGCCGGCAACTCGTCCTGGGGCTCGGGGCGGCTGCCGGCGGCCTCGCCGTCGCGCGGCCCGCCGTCGCCAATGCCAGCTCGGAGGTGCGCTGGCGGATCGCGTCCGCCTTTCAGCCGAGCTTCAACTTCCTGTTCGGCGCCGCCCAGACTTTCGCCCAGGCGCTGTCGGACATGACCGACGGCAAGTTTTCGATCGCCGTTTCAGCCGCCGGCGAGCTGGCGCCGGCGTTGGAAACGCTCGACGCGGTCGCCGAAGGCAAGGTCGAATGCGCACACACGGCGCTCTCCTATTCCTGGAACAAGGAGCCGGCCTACATTTTCGGGTCGGGCGCGCCGTTCGGACTGAACGCCCGCCAGCAAACGGCCTGGCTCCAGGACGGAGGCGGCGGCGAATCGATCGACAAGCTGCTCGCCGAGCGCAATCTCATGGCCTTGCCGCTCGGCGACACAGGCGCCCAGATGGCGGGCTGGTTTCGCAAGGAGATCCGCAGTCCCGCCGATCTCAAGGGTCTGAAGGTGAGGATCGGCGGCTTTGCGGGAAAAGTGTTCCAGACGCTGGGCGCAGTCCCGGTCGCCGTGCCGAAAGACGAAATCCTCGAGGCGCTCTCGAAGGGAACGCTCGATGGCTTCGAGTGGGTCGGCCCCTATGACGACGAGAAGTTCAGCGAGCTGAAGAATGGCGTCCGCGAGCCGATCTCGAGGGTCGCGCCCTATTACTATTACCCCGGCTGGTGGAAGGGGGACATGCAGCTGCACCTCGTCGTCGCCAAGGACAAGTTCATGGACCTGCCGAAGCCATATCAGGCGTGCTTTCGCGCGGCCGCGGCTGTGGGCAACGGCTCGGTGCGGCCGAAATACGACGCCGAGAACCCGGGCGCGGTGAAGCGTCTTGTGGTCGGAGGGGCGCAACTGCGGCTGTTCTCCCAGGACATCCTGGACACCTTCTATCGAACCGCGACCGATCTCTACGCCGAGCTTGCGGCGCAGAATGCGAATTTCAAGACGATCGCCGAATCCTACATGGCGTTCCGCGCGGACGAATATCTCTGGTGGCAGGTGGCGGAATATTCCTTCGACAACTTCATGATCCGCGAGAGGCGAGCCAAGAGCTGAGCCGCCGGTTTTCAGAGACCAATCGAACCGCATGTCCAGGCGTCGGGGGGCCAGTTGGCGTCCGCTCTCGACAATTCGGCGCCCGGGCGGTTGAATAGCTCAGACGCCAAGCCGATGGCGTCGGCGGTGGGGGCCGAGACAATGAAGTCAAAGTTATTGGGTGTGGCCGCCGGCCTCGCGCTCGCCGTCGCAGGGAACGCCCCGGCGGAGGCTCAGTTCATGTCGAGCCCCTACCCGGTGATCATCGTGCCCCCGCCGCCGGCGCAAAATCTCATCATGCCGAAGTACCCTTCAAAGCCGGCTCAACCGGCCAGGCCCGCCCCGCCGCCTGACGCGCCCGCTCCGGATCTCAGCAAGTGCTACCAGGGCAGGGCGAGGGTCTGCTGATCGGTACGGCGCGACCCCGGTTTTCGGCCTCAGCGGATCGGCGGGGCGTATTGGATGCCGCCGTTGTCCCAGAGCTCGTTGAGCCCGCGGGGGATGCCGAGCTTCGTGTGGGCGCCGACGTTGCGGTCGAACACTTCGCCGTAGTTGCCGACGGCGCGGATCGCGTTGGCCGCCCACGCGTTGGAGAGGCCAAGCGGCTTGCCGAAGTCGCCATCGACCCCGACGAGGCGCTTCACCGCCGGCTTCTCCGACTTCAGCGCGTCGTCGATCGTCTTCGAGCCGACCCCCAACTCCTCGGCGTCGAGAAGCGCGAAATTGACCCATTTGACGATATTGAACCACTGCATGTCGTCCTGGCGCACGACCGGGCCGAGCGGCTCCTTCGAGATGACGTCGGGCAGGATCATGTGGTCGCCGGGTTTCGGAAACTGCGAGCGCAGGGCGAAGAGCTGCGATTCGTCGGTCGACAGCGTGTCGCACTTCCCGGCGAGATAGTCCGAAACGATGTCTGCGACCGTGTCGGCTTCGACGAGATTATAATTGATATGGTTGGTCTCGAAGAAGTCTTTGGCGTTCGGCTCGGAGGTCGTGCCCTTCTGTATGCAGACCTTGCTGCCTTCCAGCTCCAGCGCGGAAGTGAGATTGCGGCTCTTGGGGACGAGGAAGGCTTGGCCGTCGTAATAGGTGACCCCGGCGAAGACGATGTCCGAGTCGTTCTCGCGGCCGAGCGTCCAGGTCGAGTTCCGCGACAGGACGTCGATCTTCTTGTTCTTGAGCGCGTCGAACCGCTCCGAGGCCGTCAGCGGGACGAACTGCACTTTCGACGGATCGTTGAAGATCGCGGCGGCGAGCGCGCGGCAGAAGTCGACGTCGAAGCCCGACCACCCGCCCTTGTCGTCCTTGAACGAAAAGCCGGCGAGGCCCTGACTGACGCCGCAGATGAGCGACCCCCGGTCCTGGACGGTTTTCAGCGTCTGAGCTTCGGCTCCGGCGCTCGCCGCGCAGAACGAGAGGGCCGCCGCAGCGGCGAGAAGCGGTTTCATTATGCGCATGACAGGCCTCGAAAGGAGTTGGGGCGCCGCCGCAATCAGAGCGCGACAGCCTGTTTGATGATGACCTTGGTCCCGACCGGCACGCGATCGTAGAGATCGATCACGTCCTCGTTGACCAAACGGAAGCAGCCGGACGAGACGGCGTGGCCGATCGTCTGCGGCTGATTGGTGCCGTGAATGCGGTAGACTGTCTGCCCGAGATACATCGCCCGCGCGCCGAGCGGGTTGCCCGGTCCGCCCGCCATGAACCGCGGCAGATAGGGTTGGCGCTCGATCATCTCCGCCGGCGGGCGCCAGTCCGGCCATTCCTGCTTGCGCGAGATCTTCTGCAGGCCCGACCACTGAAAGCCGTCGCGGCCGACCCCGATGCCGTAGCGCAGGGCGCGATTGTTCGGCTGCACGAGGTAAAGGAAGCGCCCTTTGGTGTCGATGATGACCGTGCCAGGCGCTTCAGAACTGCGGAAGAACACCTCCTGCCGCTCGTAGGCTCCGCTAAGCTGCTCCTCTTCCGGCGTAGGCTGGTAGCCCGGCTGGTCGACGACGTTCATGTCGACCTGCTGCGCCGTCGCGAAAACGCCTGGAAGCAAATATGCCGCCGCCGCCAGAGCCGCGGCTGCAAACGTCCGCCCAACGTAACCCGCTCGAACCTTCATGCCGACTCCGTTCGAAGAGAAAATATCAGGCGCTTCACGCCTTCTTGCCGCACCGCTCGTAGACCATGGTGCCATAGCGTGCGACGTTGTCCGGGTCTACCCAGACGGTGGTGAAGGAGTTGGGGTCGACGTCGAGGACCTGACGGTCGTCGGCGGTGCCTGCGTCGCCTGGCGGCCCGAGATAGGTCATTCCGTCCTTGCCCGCCTTGAGGACGACCTCCGACAACTGCGGCTGATCGGCGAGATACATCATCACGCCGCCGTTCGGCCCCTTGGCGATGACGTAAGGCTTGTTGCACTGAGACTTCGCTTCCTTGATGGTGCGGTCGCGGTCGCTGTCCCTGTGATAGGAGGCGAGGCCCCATTTGCCGACAAGTTGGTCAGCGCCGATAGCCGGCGCCGCCACGACCGGGGCGGGCGCGGGCTCGCTGACGCAACCCGCGAGAAAAGCCGTCGACATTGCCCCGAGCGCAATCGCGCCGCTGCGAAATGCGATTTTCACGGACGCCCCCTGACCCTGATTTGCACGACTGCGGTCCAGAAGCGAACGCCTGCAGGTGCTTGACGCTTAATCGTCGGACGCTTGCTAGCAAACGGGCAAGCGCCGGTCAATCGAGCCGCCGAGCGTCGACCCCGCATGCGCGGCTCGCCGAGACCAGGCTTGTCCCCTGCTGACCCGCCGCCTAATGAAGGGCCTGATCCGGGCCAAGCGGGGCGCCGCCGCCACGAACAGAATGGAATGCATCATGCTGAACGAAGCCGCGAGGGAAAAGCGCCAGAGCATCATCGACGCCTGCCGCTCGATGAACGGGCTCGGGATCAATCAGGGAACTTCGGGCAACATCAGCCTGCGCGACGGCGAGGGGTTCCTGATCACGCCGACCAGCATGCCCTACGACCTGATGCAGCCGGAGGACATCATCGAGATGCGCTTCGACCACACCGTCGTCGGCAACGGGCGGCCTTCGACCGAGTGGCGGTTCCACCTGGACATTCTGCGGGCGCGGCCCGAGGTGAACGCCGTCGTCCACGCGCACCCGATCTACTGCACGACGCTCGCCATCATGGAGCGCAGCATTCCGCCGATCCATTACATGGTCTGCGCGGCCGGCGGCGACACGATCCGCTGCGCGCCCTACGCGACTTTCGGCACCCAGGAACTATCCGACAACGCGGTGGCGGCCCTCAAGGACAGGAAAGCCTGTCTTCTCGCCCATCACGGCATGATCGCGGTCGGCGACGACCTTCGCAGCGCGATGTGGCTTGCGGTCGAAGTCGAAAACCTCGCCCACCAGTATGTCAATTGCCTGCAGCTCGGCGGCGAACCGCCGCTGCTCACGCCGGAAGAGGTCGCGAACGTCGCCAAGCGGATCGCGAATTACGGATTGTATACTGCCCCGCAATAGCGCCCGGAGGCCGTCTGGCGCGGCGGCGGTGCGGTCGAAAAGCGCTGACAGCGCGCAAGCTGGACAGAGTCGGGAAGCTGCGCCCGTCAATCATCCTGCCCGACGAAACAGCCCGACCCCCAGGCCGGCGGTCGCCCGCGGTCAATGCGGGACGCCGACCAGGAGTTGCGCCGCCAGCCCGAAGCAGAGCGAAACGACCATTAGCGCGCCGAGACGGGCGAACATCTCCGAAGGCGCCGGCGGCTCCTCCGCACTCGCGGCGTCGAGGTCGGCCATCAACTCTGCGCGGTCGCGCGTCTTCATTGCGTCCGCCACCCGGTCAAGCATCCATGCGCTCCATCTCTGCACGGGATGATGTTTTGCAGTACCAGCGTAAGGCTGGAGACGATCTCCGCATCAGGGTTCAGTAAACACCGTATCTACGGGCCCGCCAACCAGGCCTGCGCGAAAAGTTCGAGTCGTGCTCTCCGTGCCCTTAGCGCGATCATTTCGTTCTTCGTGTTTATTCTTTTCACCACCAAGAACGCGAAGAATACACGAAGGTCACAAGGGCTGCGACTTTCGTCCGCATTGGGCCGCCGCCGCCGGTGGCCAACTCAGGAGATCGAACGAAGCGAGCGAGGACGTTCGTGCTGGCCGCAGCCGGCCAAGACCGTTACGAGCACGAGGCTTTAGAACAGGACCGAGAAGGGTTTCACCGGCAGCCTGACCGCACCTACGCTTTGCGACCGGCCGCACTTATTCAGCATCGTTCAGCATCGGCGCGCAAAGAATCGACCATCAGCGCGCAAAAAATGACGTCGATTGCATGACCAATCCGCGGAACGGCCGGAACATGTGAAGGCTCTGTCAGGTTCAGGAGCGGTGTTCCGGCGCGGTTGGCTAACAGTGTAAATCGTTGAGAAACCTTAATGCTTTGGCCAAATCGCGGACATCCGGACAGGCGCATCCTTTCGGGGACTGGCCGCCGCGCGGCGGCGCCCGGGGACGCTACCCGAATTGCAACACTATTGGAGTTTGACATGCCCCTATTCCGTTCTAATTCCCTCTCGCGCAGCCGGAACCGCATTCTGGCCTCCGCCGCCGTCCTTGCGCTGGCGACGGCGGGGGCGATGGGCGAAAGCGCATTGAGCGCGCCTCACCTGGTGAAGACCGCCGACGTTTCGACGCCGGCCAACCAGGAGCAGAACGCGCCGTCGTTCGCGCCGTCGTTTGCGCCGCTGATCGCGCGCGTCAAACCG
Organism: uncultured Alphaproteobacteria bacterium; assembly: GCA_963823165.1. Taxonomy (GTDB): domain Bacteria; phylum Pseudomonadota; class Alphaproteobacteria; order Rhizobiales; family Beijerinckiaceae; genus Roseiarcus. Next base: position 44,263 of record CAWGKV010000048.1, read on the forward strand.
GCGGTGGTCTCGGTCAAGGTCAAGATCATGGAGCCGAGCGATTCCGACAGTGCGCTCGGCGACCTGCCGCCGGAGATCCAGCAGTTCCTCAGGCGGTTCGGCGAGCAAAACGGCGCTCCAGCGAACCCCAAGTCGATCATTTTGGGCGAGGGCTCGGGCTTCTTCATTTCCCCTGACGGCTACATCGTCACCAACTATCACGTCGTGCAGAACTCGAAGTCCGTCACCATCACCATGGACAACGGCAAGGTTCTCGACGCCAAGGTGGTCGGAACCGACCCGAAGACGGATCTCGCGCTGTTGAAGGTCGATCAGCCGGGTGACTACCCGTATGTGACGCTCGCGAAGCAGACGCCGAAAATCGGCGATTGGGTCGTCTGCATCGGCAACCCCTACGGGCTCGGCGGCACGGTGACGGCTGGAATCATTTCGGCCAAGGGCCGCAACATCGGCGACGGTCCTTATGACCGCTTCCTGCAGATCGACGCCCCGATCAACAAGGGCAATTCCGGCGGGCCTGCGTTCGATGAGGAAGGCCAGGTCGTCGGCGTGAATACGGCGATCTATTCCCCCTCCGGCGGCAGCGTCGGCATCGGCTTCGCCATCCCCGCGACCACGGTCGATCGCGTGGTCAGCGAGCTCGAGCACGGGGGAGTCGTCGAGCACGGCTATCTCGGGGTGCAGATCCAGCCGGTCGGCCCGGACATGGCGGAGGCCCTCGGTCTGAAGAAAGCGGAGGGCGCGATCGTCGACAAGACGATGCCGGGGACGCCCGCCGCCGACGCGGGCCTCAAGCCGGGCGACGTCATCACCATGGTGAACGGGAAGGAGGTCAAGGACGCCGGCGACCTCACCCGGGAAATCGGAATGATGAAGCCAGGCGACAAGGTTCAGCTTACTTACACTCGCGACGGCGCCGAGAAGACCGCGGACGTGACGCTTGGGTCGCTGAAGAACGAGAATGTCGCAAACGCCCAGCCGAACGCCGCTGAGCCCCAGGAGTCGAACAGCGGTTTCGGCCTCAAGCTCGCCCCCGCGCAAGAGGTCGAAGGGCCCAATCACAATGGAGTCGCGATCGTCGGCGTCGATCCGTCAGGCGAAGCGGCGCAAAAAGGGTTGGCTGCCGGCGACGTCATCCTCGATGTCGGCGGCAAGCCGGTCTCCACGCCGAGCGACGTGAAGTCGCAGATCGCGAACGCGAAAGAACAGGGCAAGAAGGCGGTGATGATGCGGGTCCAGACCGCCAATGGCGAGGACCGGTTCGTCGCCTTCTCGTTCCCGAAGGCGTGATCTAGGACCTCACGCCGACGTCATAATGGCTTGCGGGGCCCGCGCGAAACATGCGCGGGCCCCGCCGCGTTATCCGCTGCTGGGCGACCACACCCAAGAAGGCGAGGAGGACATGCGCATTCGCCCCCGATGGGCGCTTGCGATCGCGGCCATCGTTCTGGCCTCGGCGGCGGCATATTATTACACGAGCCGCGCGCCCACCGGCGCCGCGCCGGCTCACCAGACGGAAAAGGCGGTTCCCGTTACGGCCGCCGTGGTGACCGCACGCGACGTCCCCATCGTCATTCATGCGCTTGGAACCGTTCAGTCCATTGAGACCGTCAACGTCCAATCCCGCGTGAACGGGCAGGTCATGCAGGCCTTCTTCACCCAGGGACAGAAGGTGAAGAAGGGCGATCCGCTGTTTCTCATCGATACGCGTCCTTACCAGGCGGCGCTCGACCAGACCCAGGCGCAGCTCGAGCACGACGAGGCGCTGCTCGCCGAAGCCAGGACGGATCTTGCGCGCTACCAGAAGCTGCTCAAGGAAAATTCGATCGCCAGCCAGCAGGCGGAGGACCAGCAATATGTCGTCCAGCAGGACGAAGGCACGGTGAAGCTCGATCAGGCCAATGTCGAAAACGCCAAGCTCAACCTTGCCTATTGCCACATCGACGCGCCCGCCGCTGGCCTCGCCGGCGCGAGAATGATCGACCCGGGCAACTATGTGCAAGCAGGAGCGGGCACGACGCTGGTGACGATCACCCAGCTTTCGCCGATCTATGTGACATTCCCCATCCCGCAGACGCAGCTCGGCGAGGTGCGCTCAGCGCAATCCAAGGCGCCGCTCGAAGTGCAGGCTGTTTCCCGGGCGGGCGAGACCCTCGGCGAAGGGAAGCTCAGCTTCATCAACAACCAGGTGCAAGCGACGACCGACACCGACACGCTCTACGCGACCTTTCCCAACTCCGACGACGCGCTTTGGCCGGGTTCGTTCGTGACCGTCAATCTCATCCTCGGGGTGCGACGGAACGCTCTTACTGCGCCGCTCAACAGCGTCATGTCGGGGCCAAACGGCAACTACGTCTATGCGCTGTCGTCCGACAACGTGGCTCATCGCGTCCCCGTCCTGGTCGTCGACCGCCAGAATGGACTGGTCGTGTTCTCGAAGGGGGTTGCGGCGGGCGAAAGAGTTGTGGTCGACGGGCAGTACAATCTCGCCGATAACGTGAAGGTTGCGATCGAAAAACCGGCCGCTTCGGCAACGCCGGTCGCCTCGAGCCCGGCGAAGTCGACCGGCTCGGCAACGCCGGTCGCCTCGGGGCCGGCACAGCCGGTCCGCGGCTCGCCATGAACATATCGGAAATCTTCATCCGCCGCCCGATCGCGACGGCGCTGCTGATGGCCGGTCTCTTCGCCTTTGGCGCCGTCTGCTTCAATCTCCTGCCCGTATCGGCGCTGCCGAGCGTCGATTTCCCGACGATCTCGGTTTCGGCGCAACTCCCCGGCGCCAGTCCGGACGTGATGGCCGCGACGGTGGCGACGCCGCTCGAGGAGCAGTTCGCCACCATTCCCGGCCTCGCGTCCATGACGTCGACGAGCGGCCTGGGCTCGACGTCGATCACGCTGCAGTTCGACCTCAGCCGCAGCATCGACGGCGCCGCATCGGATGTGCAAACCGCCATCAACGCAGCAAGCGGGCTGTTGCCGAAGAACCTGCCGAACCCGCCGACCTACCGCAAGACCAACCCCGCGAATGCGCCGGTGCTGATCTACGCGATTCATTCCGACGCCTATCCGATCCAGGACCTCGACCAATACGCCAACACGCTTCTTGCCCAGTCGCTGTCACGCATCAACGGAGTTGGGCAGGTGATCATCGCCGGGCAGCAGCAACCGGCCGTCGTGGTGCGCCTCAACCCTAATACGCTATCGGCGATTGGCCTCGGCTTCGCACAGGTTGCGAGCGCCATCCAAAGCGCGAGCGTCGATCAGCCGAAGGGCAATATCGAGGGCCAGCGCCAGGAACTGCCCATCGACACCAACGACCAGCTCACCAACGCCGCGCAGTTCCGGCGGGTGATCGTGACCTACAAGAACGGAGCGCCGGTCCAGCTGGGAGACATTGCGATCGTGAGCGATGGCTCGGTCGGCGAGCGCACCGGCTCCTGGTACGGCGACAAGCTGTCAGAGGTGCTGCTGATCGAGCGGGCGCCGGGCGCCAACACGATCGATGTCGTCGACAGCGTCAAGGCGGCTATGCCGCAGCTCGAGAAGTCGATTCCGCGCTCGGTGCACGTGGACCTTGTGGCCGATCGCTCGCAGGCGATCCGCGACTCGGTCTCGGACGTTGAGTTTACGCTCGTGCTCACGCTCGCGCTCGTGGTCCTGGTTATCTTCCTCTTCCTGCGCAGCTTCTGGGCCACGATGATCCCGAGCATCGTGCTGCCGGTCGTGCTGGTCACGACTTTCGCCGCCATGTATCTCTTCGGCTACAGCATCGACAATCTGTCGCTGATGGGCCTCACCATCGCCATCGGCTTCCTCGTCGACGACGCCATCGTGATGATCGAGAACATCGTCCGTCACATCGAGGCCGGCGAGAAGCCGTTCGAGGCGGCCATCCACGGCGCGGGCGAGATCGGCTTCACCATTCTCTCGATCACGCTGTCGCTCGCGGCCGTGTTCATCCCGATCCTCTTCATGTCGGGCGTGGTCGGCCGCCTCTTCCACGAATTCGCGATGGTGGTGACGATGGCGATCTTTCTGTCCGCCTTCGTGTCGCTGACCCTGACGCCGATGATGTGCGGACGCTACCTGACCCACGCCACAGGAAACCCCGGCAGGATGAGCCGCTGGCTGGAGAGCGGCTTCGACCGCATGCTCAGGGCGTACGACCGCGGTCTCGTCTGGGTCATCAAGCACCGCTTCTTGATGCTGCTCCTGACCCTCGGCCTGATGGTCGCGACCGGCTACCTTTACGTCGTGATCCCGAAGGGTTTCTTCCCCGAACAGGACACCGGCTTCATCTTCGGCTCGGCCCAGGCCCGCCAGGACATCTCATTCCACGCGATGGCGAAGATCGAAAACCAGTTCGCCGCGATCATCATGCGCGATCCTGCGGTCTCGGGCGTCGTGGGCTTCGCCGGGGCGACGGGCGGCAACGCGAGCGAAAACACCGCTCGGATGTTCATCCAGCTGAAGCCGTTCAATGAGCGGCCGCCGGTGCAGGAGGTCATGGCGAGGCTGCGGCCGCAGGTCGCGAAGGTCGTCGGCGCGAAATTCTTCATGCAGGCCGGGCAGGACATCAATATCGGCGGGCGGCTCGAGCAGGCGCAGTATCAGTACACCCTCACCGACACCAATTCCGACGAGCTCAACCACTGGGCGCCGATCCTGCTGGAAAAACTCGAGGGCATGAAGGTCCTCACCGACGTCGCCTCGGATCAGCAGATCGCCTCGCCCCACATCGTGGTCGATGTCGACCGCAACGCAGCCTCGCGGCTCGGCGTCAGCGTCGCCGATGTCGACAACGCGCTCAACGACGCATTCGGCCAGGCGCAGATCGCGACAATCTATAATTCCAGTCAGCAGGCGAAGGTGATCCTCGAGGTCGAGCAGACGTACAATTACGGCTACGGCCCCGCGGCGCTCCCGAGCATCTATGTCGCCAACGCCACCGGCGCCCAGGTGCCTCTCTCGGCCATCGCGCATGTAACGCGCAAGGTCGAGCCCTTGACGATCAACCACCAGGGGGTCTTTCCGTCGGTGACGCTGTCGTTCAACCTGGCGCGCGGCGCTTCCCTCAGCCAGGCGGTCGACGCTATCACGGCAGCGAAGACGGAACTGGGCGCGCCCGGCACACTGATCGGCCAGTTCGAGGGAACGGCGCAGGCGTTCCAGGCGTCGCTGGTCACCATGCCGCTCCTCGTCGCCGCGGCGATCCTGACAATCTACATCATCATGGGCATGCTCTACGAGAGCTTCGTCCATCCGATCACCATTCTGTCGGCTTTGCCGCCGGCGGGGGTGGGCGCGCTGCTCATTCTGATGGCGACCGGCTTCGACCTGACGCTGATCGCGCTGATCGGCCTCATCCTCTTGATCGGCATCGTCAAGAAGAACGCGATCATGATGATCGACTTCGCCCTGGTCGCGGAGCGGGAGGGTCACATGAGCGCGACGGAGGCGATCCATCAGGCCTGTCTGCAGCGCTTCCGCCCGATCATGATGACGACGCTCTGCGCCCTGGTCGGGGCGTTGCCGCTGGCGGTCGAGCAGGGCGCCGGAGCCGAGTTGCGGCGCCCGCTCGGCATCGCGATCGTCGGCGGGCTGCTCGTGTCGCAATGGCTGACGCTCTACACGACGCCGGTCGTCTATCTCTATCTCGACCGCTTCAGCGGCTGGCTTTCCCGTTCCCGCCGGCCGACGGCGTTGCGCCCGGCGGGTCAGCCCACTCCGCGTCACTGACGCCCGCCAGGCTCCGCATGCGGGCCTCGTCGTTGGCCAAGTCGCTCGCTCCGCCCGAGTAGACGACGGCGCCGTCATCGAGCACGTAGGCGCGGTCGGCGATCGCGACCGCGGCGCGCACATTCTGCTCGACCAGGAGGACGGACAGGCCTTCGCTGCGGGCGGCCGCGACGACGTCGAACACCTCGCGCACGATGAGAGGCGCAAGTCCCTGCGACGGTTCGTCGAGCAGCATAAGCTTCGGATTGAGGATCAGCGCGCGGGCGATCGCCAGCATCTCCTGTTCGCCGCCCGAAAGCTGGCGGCCCTTGGAGTTTCTGCGCTCTTCGAGACGCGGAAAAAGGCGAAACACGCGCTCGATTGTCCAAGGGCCCGGACGCTCGAGCGGGATCTTCAGATTCTCCTCGACGCTGAGGGGCGAGAAGATGCGACGGCCTTCCGGCACGTAGCCGACGCCGAGGGCGGCGATCCGATAAGGAGGCCAGCGGGTCGTGGTCTGGCCGAAGAGGCGCACGGCGCCGCGCCGTGCCGGGGTCAGTCCCATCAGGGCGCGCAGCGTCGTCGTCTTGCCCGCGCCATTGCGCCCGAGGAGCGCGACGATTTCCCCTTCGCCGACGTCGAGGCTGACGCCGTGGAGAATATGGCTCTTGCCGTAGAAGGCGTCGATGTTTTCGGCTTCGAGCGCCAGCCCCGTCACGCGACGGCCTTTCCCAGATAGGCGGCCTGGACCGCCTCGTTGGCGACGATTTCCGCCGGCGCGCCATCGGCGAGCACGGCCCCGCGATCGAGGACGGTGACGCGGTCGGCCATACGCAGAACGAGGCGCATGTCGTGCTCGATCAGTATGATTGCGAGCCCCCTGTCGTGGTGCAGCCGACCGATGAGCTGCGCGATCTCGTAGGTTTCCCGTTCGCCCATCCCCGCAGTCGGCTCATCGAGCAGCAGCAGGCGCGGGTTCAGCGCGAGGGCCATCATGATTTCGACGGTCCTCTGGTCGCCATGGCTGAGTTCGCCAACCGCCCTTCCGGCGTTGCTGGCGAGGCCCGACCAATCGAGCAGCTCGTCGGCCCGCGCTCGCACCTTGAGCCTCTCCGGGCGCGACAGGCCGATGCGCAGGCGGAAGCCCGAGGCGACCTCGACGGAAATCTGGAGGTTCTCCCGGACGGTCAGCCTCGGGAAGACCTCGGTGATCTGAAAGGTGCGGGCGAGGCCGCGCCAGACGCGTTGCGCCGGAAGAAGACCGGTCACGTTGTGGCCGTCAAGGACGATATGGCCGGAATCCGGCCTGACGAAGCCGGTGATGAGATTGAAAAAGGTTGTCTTGCCCGCGCCGTTCGGGCCGATCACGGCGCGCAGCTCCCCCGGCTCCACCGTCATCGAGACGTCGTCGACGGCGAGAAGGCTGCCAAAGCGCTTGGTTACGTGATCGACCCGCAAGAAGCTCATCGATCACGCCTTCCGCAGCATTCCGAGCACGCCGTCGGGGAAAAACAGCACGATCAGCACGAAGAACAGGCCGATGAACGACATCCAGTTCTCCGTCATCGTCGAAACGTAGTCCTGCAGGACGACGAAGATCGCCGCCCCGACCAGCGGCCCCCAGAACGAGCGCATGCCGCCGAGCACCGCCATGATGACGAACTCGCCCGACTGGTCCCAACGCAGATCGTGGGGATCGGCGAAATTGTTGAGGAGTGCGAAGAGCGAGCCTGCGAGGCCGGCGAACGCGCACGAGATCATCCACGACAGCCAGATGTGGTTGTCCACGGGAATGCCGAGGAAGCGCGCCCGGCGCTCGTTCTCCCGGATCGCCAGAAGCGTACGGCCGAACGGCGACCGCAGCATCCACGCCATGGCGGCGAAAGAGAGGGCGAAGAAGAACAGTACGAAATAATAGAAGGCGGTGGCGTCGCCGGCGATGTCGAGCCTGGCGAAGCCGAAGCCGATCGGCTGGCGGCTCCAGTTCGACAGTCCGTCGTCGCCGCCCGTGACATTGTTCCAGCGGAAGGCGATGAAATAGAAGACCTGGCCGAAGGCGATCGTCACCATCGCGAAATAGATGCCGCGCAGGTGAACGATCAGCTTTCCGATGATCGCCGCCGCGGCGAGCGCGGCCGCGACGCCGACCAACATGCCGAGCAGCGTGCTCGGGACCAGGTATTTGATCGTCAGCCCCGCGCCATAGGCCCCGAGGCCGAAAAACGCGGCGTGGCCGAACGACAGCACTCCGGTGAAGCCGAGCAGGAAGTTGAGGGCGGTGGCGGCCAGCGCCATGACGAGGACGAGGGTGCCGAGCTGCGTGTAGCCGCCCGCCGCGTTGAGCCAGAACGGCATCGTCAGCAGCAGGAGCCAGACGAGCGCGTCCGCCGTGATTTTCCAGTTCGGCTGCGCCCTCATTGCAGCCGGCCCTCCTCGCCGAACAGTCCGCGAGGCCGAACGAGCAGCACGAGCGCCATGAGCACGTAGATCACCGCTTCGCTGGCGGAAGGGAAGAAGGCGGCCGTCAGGCCGGAAGCGACGCCGATCAGGAGACCGCCGACGAGGGTGCCGGGAAGGCTGCCGAGTCCGCCGATGATGATGGCGACGAAGCTCGGCATGATGAGGTCGTTGCCAATGGTCGGCTGCAGGCCGAGCATTCCCGCCGCCAGCACTCCCGCGAGACCGGCGAGGTATATGCCGAGGGCGAAATTGAAGCTTCGCAGCCGCCCGATGTTGACGCCGAGCGCGGAGACCGTCTCGAGATCGAAGACGCCGGCGCGGATGCGCATGCCGAGCCGCGTCCAGCGGAGCGCGGCGAACAGCGCCAGCACCGTGAACGCGGCGAGCCCGACCATGAACAGGCGATAGCCGGTGAGGAAGAAATATTCGCTGCTCAGCGCGTTCGACATCCAGTTGGGAACGGAGAAGGGCAGGGTTTCCGGTCCCCAGAGGATGCGCGCGCCGTCCTGGAGGATGAAGGCGAGGCCGAAGGTCAACAAAAGGCTGTAGAGCGGATCGCGCGCATAAACCCGGCGGATCAGAAAACGTTCGACGATGAGGCCGATGACGGCGGTGAGCAGCGGCGCGACGACCAGCGCGCCCCAGAATCCGAGATAGGGCATCAGCGTATAGGCGAGATAGGCGCCGATCGCGAGAAAGCCGCCGTGCGCGAAGTTGATCACCCCCGACAGGTTGAGGATGAGCGACAGGCCGAGCGCCATCAGCGCGTAGAACGCGCCGATGATGAGACCGTTGAACACGTCGAAGAGGATGAGTTCTGTCATCGGGCGTCGCGCGGGCGCCGACGCGAGGCCGGCGTCCGCATGCGTAACTGTCAGGCCGGGAAGGTGAGATGGCACCCGGTCTCGTCGACCGGCAGCGCCACGTCCGCGCCCTGGACCACCTTGTCGACGACGAACAGGTCTTCCGGCTTCGGTCCCTGCGAGACCGCGTGGCCGACATAGAGGTCGGGCATCAACTGATTGTCGCCCTTGCGGTAGAAGACTCTGTCCGGCATCAGCGCCACCTCGGGCGGCAGCGTGAAATTCTCGAGGCCCTTGGCGAGCTTCATCGCGTCGAGGGTCTTGAGCTGATTGGCGATCAGCGCGTAGGTCCAGACCGAGGCGTAGCCGAACCAGTGGCGCGCGGTCGGGACCTTGCCGTTATTGACCTTGCGGATCTCGGCGACGAAGTCGGCGACATGGGGGACGTTCGGCTGGAGCCAGTACCATTCGAACACCCAGGTGCCGATGCGGGCGTCCGGCGGCAGGCCTTCGAGCACCTCGAGCTCCTGCTGCGCTCCCGCGATATGAAACTTCTTCTCGAGGCCGAACTGCACCGCCTGCTTGAGCGAGTTCACCGCGTCCTGACCGGCCGTCAGGAACAGGATGACGTCCGGCTTCGCCTGTTCCGCCTGGATCAGGTATGAAGAGAAATCCGTCGTGCCGAGCGGCGCGAGCGACGCGCCGGCCACCGTGCCGCCGAACTTCTTCAGGTTCGCTTCGAACCCGGACTGGAGCGTGTGGCCGAAGGCGTAGTCCGGCGTGATGAAATACCATCTCTTGCCGAATTTCTCGAACAAGAGCTTCGAAACGGCGTCCGTCTCCATGCGGGTCGTGTTGCAGACGCGAAAGACGTTCCAGTGGCAGTCCGTGCCGGTGACAGCGTCGGTGTGGCCGCCGGTCACGATATGCAAAACGCCGGCATGGTTCGAGACGTCGCCGATCGCCAGCGCCATCGCCGAGTTGACGTTGCCGAGGAGGAAATTGACCTTGTCGCGGTCGATCAGCTTATGCGCCTTCTGCACCGCGGTCCCGGTGTCGGTGCTCGTCGAGTCCTCGGAAATCAGCGTCACCTGACGACCGAGGATGCCGCCCTTCTTGTTGATCTCGTCGACAGCGAACTGGCAGCCGATCTGCTCGTTCTTGCCGAGTTCGGCGTAGGTGCCGGTGAACGGATCGTCGAGGCCGATCTTGATCGGCTCTTCGCCGAGCGCCCTGACGATGAAGGGACTCGCGACCTGCATCGCTCCGGCGGCGAGACCTGCTTTGAGCAGCGTTCGGCGGCCGATCTTCGGGCCGAATGTCGTGGAGAACTTGGACTCGGACATGGGCATCTCCTGTTCAGTCTGGCGTTCGCCCCCGAGCCGGTCGGCGCTTTTTTGTTAGCGAGCGGTTTCACCCCTGCGGCGCACGACGACGTCGACGGTGATCGCGGCGAGCAGCACCAAGGCCGTCGCCATCAACTGCACCGCCGCCGGCAGTCCGAGCAGCGCCATGCCGTTGACGATCCCGGCGATCACGACGCCGCCGAGGACCGCGTGCAAGGGATTGCCGCGTCCGCCGAAGAGGCTCGCCCCGCCGATCACGGCGGTGGCGACGACGTAAAGCACGATCGTGCCGCCGTCGAAGCTGGTGGAGATAGAGTTCAGGCGGGAAGCGTAAATCACCCCGCCGAGGCCGGCGGTGAGGCCGGCCAGCACGAACGCCAGCGTCCGGATCATCGCGAGGTCGATGCCGGCCCTGCGCGCGGCTTCGGCGCTGCCGCCGATTGCGTACACGTAGCGCCCGAAGCGCGTGCGGCTCAGCACGAACGACCATATGATCAGCACGCCGAAGACGATGGGGAACACCCAGGGCATGCCGCTAAACGGGAACCGGGCGGCGCCTCGGTTGACGTTGCAGAGCGCGACCAGCACCACGCCCGCGACCGCGGCCGCCAGGATCTTCAGAGCGGTCAGTCCGGGCGGAGGCGCGACCAGACCGCTGCGGCGACGCCGCCCGTCGCGCAGAACGATCACGACGCCATAGGCGATGACCGCGACCGCCACGAGAATCCATCCGGCGATCGGGCTCAGCGTTCCGTTGGCGAGGTTATTGATCGTCTGGTTGGGGATCGGGATCGTGCCGCCGGTCCCCAGGAGCTCGATCATCACGCCCTCGAAGCCGAGGAGTCCCGCCAGGGTGACGACGAAAGAGGGCAGCCTGAGCCGGGTGATCAGCGTGCCTTGAAAGGCGCCGATCGCCGCCGTCGCCGCCAGGGCGGCGGCCATCGCGGCCCACCATGGCCAGGCGACATTCGGCTGCACCAGAATCGTCGTGACCGTCGCCCCGATGCCGGCGACGAAGCCCAGCGAAAGATCGATCTCGCCGAGGATCAGAACAAACACCTCGCCCATGCCGATCAGCATGAACACCGAGCCCTGCACGAGCAGGTTGACGAGGTTGCCGGGCGAAAGAAAGTCGGCGTTCTGAACCTGGAAGATGACGGCGATCAGCGCCGCGCCGAGCACGACCGGCAGCACCCCGCTCTCGCCGGCGACGATCTTCGACCACAGACTGCGGCCGTAGCCGCCGAGGGTCTGGACAGCTCCCTCCGAGACGAGCGCCGATCGGCTGCCGACGGCTGCGTCGTCCCCGCGCAGCCCCAGCACGCTGGCCGCCCTGGCGCTCTCGCGCGTCCCGCCTGCGGCCGACCCGACGCCCTCGCGCGAGGAGCGCCCAGTCGTCATCAGCTCGACGACGCTTTGGGAGTCAAACGCCGCGGCCTCGCCGGAGGCCACCGTCCGCCCCAGCCGCAGCACGACGATGCGGTCCGCCACCGCGAACACATCGTTGAGGTTGTGCGTGACCATGATGACGGCGAGCCCGCGGTCGGCCAGCCGTCGGACCAGCTGCAGGACCTGCCGCGTCTGGGCGACGCCGAGCGCGGCGGTCGGCTCGTCGAGGATCACCAGCTTCGAATTCCACATGACGGCTTTTGCGACCGCGATCGACTGCCGCTGACCGCCGGAGAGCGAGGCGACCGGCTGGCGGACCGAGCGCAACGTCGCCACGTGAAGGCTGCCGAGCGTCTCCGCCGCCGCCCGCTCCATGTCGTCCTCGTTCAGAAGCCCGCCTTGAAGGCGCTCCCGCCCGAGGAACATGTTCTGCACCACGTCCAGATTGTCGCAGAGCGCCAGGTCCTGATAGACGACCTCGATGCCGAGCGCCGCGGAATCACGCGGGGTGCGGATGTGGACGGGACGCCCTTCCCATAGGATTTCGCCGCCGTCCGGCTCATGAATGCCGGCGATGCATTTGATCAGCACGGACTTGCCCGCCCCGTTGTCGCCGACGAGCGCGGTCACCTGACCGGCGGGAGCGACAAGATTGACGTCCGCGAGGGCCTGCACGGCGCCGAAACGCTTTTGCAGGCCCTTGACCTCGAGCAGCGGTGGGCCGGCGGCCTGGCCGCCGGCGACGGCCGGCGCCTGGCTGTCAGCAACGGTCGACACAGGCGGGTTCATGGCGGCCCGCCCTCAGGAGATGCCGTCCGCCTTGCACTCTTTGGACATTTCGCCGGAGCAGAGTTCGGAAGCCTTGACGAAATTGTCCTTCACCACGGTGGAGGCCATGTTCTTCGGCGTCACCCAGATCGGCTTCAGAAGCACGGACGCAACCTCTTTCTTCTGCTTGGAATCCTCCGTCGATCCGTTGACGAGATCCGTCGGAGGCTTCTCGCCCGCCCGCAAGTAGAGGGCGAGAGCGGCGGCGGCCTGCGCCTCGAGATAGATCGGCTTGTAGACGGTGCCGCATTGATAGCCGGAAAGCACGTTCTGCAGCCCGGTGAGGGTCGCGTCCTGTCCGGTCGTCGGGAAGGCGTCCGGCGGGATCTTGATCGATTTCAGATAGGAGATGACGGCGTTGGCGGTGTCGTCGTTCGGCATCACGACGGCGTCGATGTTCGGATGCGCCCTGTACTGGCCCTCGAAGGTGGTGCGCGCCGCCGCGGGATCCCAGGTTCCGGCCGGTTCGCCGGCGAGCTTGTACTTGTTCGATTGGAAATCCGGCTTCAGGACGCTCATGTAGCCTTCGGCGAACAGGGTCGCGTTGTTGTCGGTCGGGGCGCCTCGCATGACCAGAATGTCGGGGTTCTTCACCTTCCAGTCCGAGATGCACTCGACCATGCCCTGGCCGATCAGCTTGCCGACCTCGACGTTGTTGAAGCTCACGTAGTAGTCGCGGTCGCCGCCGAGCGTCAGGCGGTCGTAGTCGATGACCTGTACGCCGTGGGACTTGGCATAGGATTCGATCGAGGCGCCGACGCCGGATGAAATCGGGTCCATCACCAGCACCGACGCGCCCTGGGTGATCGCCGATTGCGCCTGCGTCATCTCGGTCAATTCGCTCCCCTGGGCGTTGGAGATGATGATGTCCCCGGCCGGCACGCCGGCCTTGGCGAAAGCCTCCTTGAGATAGGGCTCGTCGAACGAGGTGTAGCGCGCCGACGTGGTCGTCTCCGGCAGGAGCACGCCGATCTTGCCTTTGCCTTTCTCGGCAAGAGCCTTCAGCTTGGCCATCTCGGAAAAGTCGCTGGTGAAAGCGGTGGCCGGAAGCGTCGGCGCCACGCTCTGGGCGAAGGCGGCGGCGCAGCCGAGAGCGCCGATTGCCGTCGCGGACACGGTGAGAATTTTCAAGCCCGCGTGCAAGTGAAACAACGCGAACCTCATGGTTTCCTCCTGGCTGCGAGAATTCGATGCGTTCGAAGCAGATTGCAGATAACGCCGTGAACCAACTGCCCGGCGCGCGCACTTGTTCCGCCCCGATAGAGTAAAATGACTTTTACTTATGGGCGCGCCACGGCTCTGGGCGATTACTGGCCAAGCGGCGATTGAGTGTGCGATCGGAGCTTTTCGCCGGTCGGCGGCGCGGTTTCGAAGTTCGGTGTCAATTAATCATGCATGAAATGGCGTTGACGGAGAGCATCGTCGAAATCGCGACGGAGGCGGCGAAAAAGCAGGGCGCAGCGAAAGTGAAGCGGGTGTTCGTCGAGGTCGGGGCCCTGAGCCACGTCGAGCCCGAGGCGCTCCTCTTCTGCTTCGCTGCCGTTTCCTCCGGCACGATCGCAGAGGGAGCAGAGCTCGAGATCGATCGAATTCCCGGCGCCGGCTGGTGCCTCGATTGCGCCAAGACGGTCGCGCTCGCCGAGCGGTTCGGCGCATGCCCGCAATGCGGCGGCTACCGCGTCCAGATGACGGCCGGCGACGAGCTGCGGGTCAGGGAGATCGAGGTCGAATGATTCGAGGCCGTGCGTCCGGCGCTGGT
>CAWGKV010000049.1:0-33559 GCA_963823165.1 uncultured Alphaproteobacteria bacterium
GAAGAAGTCGAGCGCTAATGCGCGGCAGATCGTGCTGCTTGGGGTCGGCGGCCCCGGGCCGAACAGGCTGAAGTCCGGCAAGGCGCTGGTGGTCGGCGGCCTCGGTTCGCCGGCGCTCGTCTATTTCGCCGAATCCGGCCTGTTTTCAGCGGCTTGCGTGTAGGCTGAGAACAAATAATGGACAAAAGCCGGAGTCTGCGCCATACTTGCTTTTGGTCTCGATCCGGAAAGCCGGCATGAAAACAATTCTCGACGACAAGCCCTGGCGCCAGCCGCTCCCGTTCGACCGGGTCGGAGAAATCGGATTGGAAGGAGGGTGCGCTTGCGGATAAGGAACGGTCTCGACCGGCCTACAGGAGCGAGCCCAGCAGCCAATCGGCGAAGCGTGATGGAGACGCAGCGCGGGGGCAGGTCGGGTGGAAAGCTGCAAACCCTCCACATCCGTAACCGGGGCAAATTCCCGGACGCCTCTTTCACCGTCATGGCCGGGCTTGTCCCGGCCATCCACGCGGTCGTTCGGCAGAAACTGCATCTCGTTGTACGCTTTCGTTGCGACGGACTGCAAATTATGGGTGTTTTCCTCCGGCCGTTTGGGAACGTGCTACGGATGGAAGCGCGGAGCCGCGTGGATGGCCGGGACAAGCCCGGCCATGACGTTCCCATCCTTGGAATTTGCCCGGTTACCGGTGTAAGCCATTGAAAAGGCAGGAATCGTGAACGGATCCGGCTTCCCCTGGCGTTCCTTTTGCTTCCCCGGGAGCGCAGTTTCCTTCCGCGGGCGTCCGGCGGCCTTCCCGCTGCGTTCCAGTACAGTCGAACCGAGCTTGCGAGGCGGCAAGCCTTGCGATCGGCCGAAAATTCCGTCGCAAGCGCTTGAAAAGGCTCAATTCGCGCCCGAGCATCCTATGGCTTCGGCCGAAGACCGCCCACAAGATATGGCGCCGATGGCGCTTCGCCCGAAGCTCGGCTTCCCGGCCGCGGGACGCGCCGCGCGGAGAGCTTCGGGAGCAACCGGCGCTCGCCGGGAAAACCCGCCGCAAGCGCCTGAAAATGCTCGATTCGCGCCCGAGAATCGCATGGCGCCGGGCGACGCCGGCCGCCTGAGGGCGGCGCCGAAATGAGCTTTTCGAGCGAAGAGGTCGAGCGCTACGCGCGGCAGATCGTGCTGCACGGGGTCGGCGGGCCCGGACAGAACAAGCTGAAGGCCGCCCGCGTTCTCGTGGTCGGGGCCGGCGGGCTCGGCTCGCCCGCGCTCATCTATCTCGCCGGCGCCGGAGTCGGAACGCTCGGGATAGCCGACGACGACGCGGTCGCGCTCTCGAACCTGCACCGCCAGATCATCCACGGCACGGGCGACGTCGGCCGGCCGAAGACGGCGAGCGCCGCGGAGGCGATTTCGCGCCTCAATCCGCATGTCGCGGTCGAGCCGATCGACCAACGGCTAGACGCCTCCAACGCGCGGGCGATCGTCAGGCGTTTCGACGTCGTCCTCGACGGCTCGGACAATTTCGCCACCCGCTATGCGCTGTCCGACGCCTGCTGTTTCGAGCGCCGGCCGCTGGTCAGCGCCGCGCTCGGCGAGTTCGACGGCACGCTCACGACCTTGAAGCCCTACGAGGCCGGGGCGGACGGGCGGCCGAACCCGACCTACCGATGCCTGTTTCCCGACCCGCCGGAGCCCGGAACGATCCCGACCTGCGCCGAAGCCGGGGTGCTCGGCGCGATCGGCGGCGTCCTCGGCTCGCTGATGGCGATCGAAGCGATCCGCGAGATCGTCGGCGGTTTCGGCGACGGCGACGCCGGCCTGGTCGGCCGGCTTCTGATGATCGACCTGCGCGCGATGCGCTTCGAAACCCTGCGCTACGGCTGGGACGAGACGAATCCGCTCACCGGCGCGGCTCAGACGTCGTCGAAGCCGCCCCCGCCCGACCCGTCGTCGAAGGACGAGTCGTCGATGTAGCCGGCGTCGTCGGGCGCGTTCGGCTCCATGCCGGCGTCCGAGTTGTCCGGCGCGACATCGTAGAAATTGTTGATCGTCTCGGTCGGGGCGCCCCCGCCGAAGCCCGAGCCGCCAAAGCCCGAGCCGCCGAACAGGCCGCCGCCCGAGTGGCCGCCGAACAGGCCGCCGAGAAGGTTGCCGAGCGCGACGCCGCCAGCGACGCCCGCGGCGGTCGAGGCTGCGTTCTGTAGGAAGCCTCCTCCGCCGCTCGGCTGAGGAGCGCCGCCGCCCCAGGGTCCGGGGCGAGGAGTCGCGTATTGTGGTGGAGGCGGAGGCGGAGGGGCATAGCCCTGTTGCGGCCCCGCCGGGCCTCGCTGATAGGCGTCAGGCTCGTAAGCCGGTCGAGGCGGAGCGGAGGGGGCGCCGCCGCCGAATATCGACTTGCCGAGGTTGCCGAGAAAGCCGCCGCCCTGGCCCTGCCGCTCGGCGGCTTCGTGCGCCGCCGCTTCGAGCTCGGCGATCCTGTGGGCCGCCGCCTCCAGGGCGTGCTGCTGGACGAGCACGGTCTGGGAAAGAACATAGGGCGCATGGGGCGCCGCGCGAACGGCGTCGTTGATGAAGGACTCGGCTTCCGCGTCGCGCGGCGCAGAGCCGTTCGCGTTGATGCGCTGGAAAAGGTCGCCAAGCATCTGGCGTTCTTCGGGGGTCATGTCCGCTCTCCAATTCGGCCCTTTAGGAGCCGCGCGGCGCATATGGAGATGGGAAGCGGCCGTTCCAAGACGGCCTCCGCCCGTTTTTCGGCCGACCTTCGCTAGGCCCTGCGACGCCGCCCCGCCTTTACTCCGCCGACCCGATCGTTTAGGCAATTTTCGCAATAAGCCCCGGCTCCAGCTTGTTGTCGCTGGGGTCGGGGTTTCGCGTATTTCGGGAAACGAGGGAGAGCGCACCTCGATGGCCAACGTGGTTGTTGTCGGCGCCCAATGGGGCGACGAAGGGAAGGGCAAAGTCGTCGACTGGCTATCCGTGGGCGCCGACGTCGTCGTTCGTTTTCAGGGCGGGCACAACGCCGGCCACACCCTGGTGATCGACGGAAAGGTGTTCAAGCTCGCGCTGCTTCCCTCCGGCATCGTCCGCCCGGGCAAGCTTGCGGTGATCGGCAATGGCGTGGTGCTCGACCCCTACCACCTCGTCGCCGAGATCGAGACCATCATCGGCCAGGGCGTCGAGATCACGCCCGCCAATCTGAAGATCGCCGAGAACGTTCCGCTCATTCTCTCGCTTCACCGCGAACTGGACGCCCATCGCGAGTCTGCGGTTGCGCGCGGCACGAAGATCGGGACGACCAAGCGCGGCATTGGGCCTGCCTACGAGGACAAGGTCGCCCGCCGGGCGATCCGCCTCATGGACCTGGCCGAGCCGGAGGCGCTCGACGACAAGATCGAGCGTCTGCTCTCACATCACGATCCGCTGTGCCGCGGGCTCGGCCTTCCGCCGCCGAGCGGGAAGGCCATTCGAAAGGAACTTCTTGCCATTGCGCCGAAGGTCTTGCCCTACATGGCGCCGACCTTCGAACTGCTCGATCGCGAGCGGCGGGCGGGCAAGCGCATCCTGTTCGAGGGCGCCCAGGGGGCGCTTCTCGACGTCGATCACGGGACCTATCCCTTCGTCACCTCCTCGAACACCGTGGCGGCCAATGCGGCGACCGGCTCCGGCCTCGGGCCGAGCGCGATCGGCTACGTGCTGGGCATCGCCAAGGCCTATGTGACTCGGGTCGGCGCGGGTCCGTTCCCCACCGAACTGGACGACGAGGTCGGGCGGCGGATCGGCGACCGAGGCAAGGAATTCGGCACCAACACCGGCCGTCGCCGCCGGTGCGGCTGGTTCGACGCGGTGCTCGCCAGACAGACGGCGCGCACCTGCGGAATCGACGGCCTCGCGCTGACGAAGCTTGACATCCTCGACGGTTTCGACGAGATCAAGGTCGCCACCAGCTACCGCCTGGACGGCAGGGAGATCGATTATTTGCCGGCCTCCCAGTCCGCGCAGGCGCGGATCGAACCGGTTTATGAAACCATCGAAGGCTGGAAGGGCGTCACCGGCAAAGCCCGTTCGTGGGCCGATCTGCCGGCGCAAGCGATAAAATATGTGCGCCGGATCGAAGAGCTGGTTGGCGTTCCGGTCGCCCTATTGTCGACGAGTCCGGAGCGCGACGATACGATCCTCGTGCATGACCCATTTCAGGATTGAGATGCCGGAGAGCGAGCGCATTCCGCATGGCTGACTATCAATCGCTGCTCACCCGCGCCATCGCCAATCTTCCGAATGCGAGCGTCGCCGCGACTCGTCAGACGATCTATGACCGGGCGCGCTCGGCGCTGGTGACGCAGCTCAGGTCTCTGCGTCCCCCGCTTCCCGACAGCGACATCGAGCGCGAGGAGCGGGCGCTCGACAACGCGATCGCACAGGTCGAGGAGCAGTTTGGGTCGACGACCGCGCCGCACGAGGCGCTTTTTGCGGCCGAGTCCGCCCCTCCGCAGCCGCCTGGAGCGAGCCCGGCATCCCCGTCGCCTGGGCCGCCAGCGGGGTCGAAGGCCACGGAATTGCCAGCTGCGACTCCCGCCGCCGCGGCCCAGCGCGCCTCGCCTGGCTACGGGGGCGCGCGGCCCCAGATGGGGACCGCCAAATTTCAGCCCGCGGCAGTCGCCCGCCCTCTTCAGCCGCGTCCCGGGCCGACCCGGCCGCCCGCGCCGGCCGCGGCTCCTGCTCCTCGGCAACATCCGCCTGCGTCGGCCACGGCTCCTGCTCCTAGGCAAACTCTGCCCGCTCCTGGCCCCGAATCTGGCGGACCATATGCTGCCACGCTGCATGCCTCGCCTGTCGCGTCCGCGGCTGCCGCGCGTCGCGCCGCGCCGGCGAGCGGAGCCAAGCCGCCCCCGGTGCAGGTCGCACGAGACGATCGAGCGGGCGCCAACGCCGCTCCGCCTATTGTCGTGAGCAGGGCCGACGGCGGGGATTCGGCTCCAGCCAATCTCGCCAGGGTCGTCCCGAACGCGGAGGCCGACCAATCCGCCAGCGCCGGCGCTCCGCCGGTCATCGCCAGCCTCGCCGACGACGCCGAGCCGGCGAGCATTGCGGCCGTGGAGCCGGTCGACGTCGAGCGGGTCGGCTCGGCGCCCCGGCCTGAAACAGAGGGGCAGCGGCCCTTCGCGCCGATGGCGACCCCGGAGAAGGGCCGGTCGTGGCCGTGGCTCGCGCTCGCGGCGGTGCTCGGCGTCGTCCTGTCCATCGCCGGGGCGGCGATTCTCATGCGTCAGAAGCCGCAGGACCTCGCCATTCCCCCACCGACTGAGGCCCAGCAGGAGGCGCCGCAGTCGCCCGCCAAGATCGCCCAGCGCGCGGAGCCCTCTCCGGCGGAGAGCGGAACGTCAGCGTCCGTGTCACCCGCGCCCGCCGCGGGGGACCAGCAGGCCGGCCAGGGCGCCCCAGACGCGGGGCAGGCCGCGCCGCCGGCGGAAGCGCAGAATTCCCCCGCCCAGCTGCCTGCCGCGGGGAGAGCGGCGATGTTGATCGCTTCGGCCGATAATCCGCAGAAGCCAGTGGTCAACCTCGGTTCGACCGTGTGGTCGACGATTCCGGCTTCGCCCGGCCAGCCCGCCTCCGTTGCAGTGAAAGCGGACGCCGATATCCCCGATCTCAAAATGCACGCCACGATGATCCTGCGGAAGAACACCGACCCAACGCTCGAGGCGACCCATACGATCGACCTCAAGTTCACGTTCGCCGACGGCGCGCCGATCGCCGGCTTCAAGGATGTCGGCCTGCCGCAGATGCGCAAGCTCGACGCCACCGCGTCGGAACAGCTGAACAGCGTGAAGGTCAAGATCAGCGACGTTTACTTTCTCATCGCTCTCGCCAAGAGCGACCAGGACCTCGCCCGCAACGTCGACCTCATGGAGACGCGCGCGTGGTTCGACTTCCCGTTGCTGATGAACGACGACAGGATCGCCAAGCTCGTGTTCCAGAAGTCGGAGGACGGCCAAGCGATGCTGGAAAAGGCGCTGGACGCCTGGAAGTAGCCCTATCCCTTGATGTTGAACACCCGGGTCGAGACGAAATAACCGTCCTCGACCACGCCGAAGGCGACTGGAGTTCCGAAGCAAGCGGCCCAGACCAGCCCCGCCGGCGGAGCTGGCCCGCGCAGCAGAAGCGGCTGCCCGCGCCGTAGGACCGCCGCGCCATTGCGGTCGACGGGCAGGGATGCGAGTTCCGCCAGACCCGCCTGCAGAGGCAACATGGCGCGCGCCATCAGATCGTCATCATCCGGCAATCGGTCGAGGGGAACCGCCGCATCGGCCGAGAACGGGCCGACACGCGTCCGCCTGAGTTCGACCACGTGGCCGTAGCACCCCAGCGCGCGGCCGAGATCGCGCGCCAGCGCCCTGACATAGGCGCCTTTCCCGCATTCGGCCTCCAGCAACGCCGAGTCCGGGTCGGCACAAACGAGGTCGAGCCGGTAGACACGGATCGCTCGCGCGGCGATCGAAAAGCTTTCGCCGTCGCGGGCGCGGTCATAGGCGCGCGCGCCGTCGATCTTGATGGCGGAATAGGTGGGCGGGGTCTGCTCGATTCGGCCGACAAAGCGTGGGAGAATGGCCGCGATCTCGCCTCCGCTCGGCCGGAAGTCAGAGCGGGCGACGATTTCGCCCTCGGAGTCGTCGGTTGCGCTCTCCTCACCCCACCGCACGCGAAAGCGGTAGGCCTTGGTTCCCTCTTGGACGATCGGCACGGTTTTCGTCGCCTCCCCGAACGCGACGGGCAAGACGCCCGACGCTAGCGGGTCGAGCGTTCCCGCATGGCCGGCCTTCCTGGCGTTGAACAGAAACTTGAGCCGTCCGACCGCCTGGGTCGACGTGACGCCGACCGGCTTGTCCAAATTGACCCAGCCGTTGACCTCGGTCCGGTTCGACCTCCTCTGCGGCGGCCTTCCGCTGCGGCCCGCATTGGCGGCCGACTTGCGGTCGCCCTGTTCGCCCATCATTACTCGTCCCCTTCGAGGTCGTGTGGACGGAGATCGCGGGCCACCTCGGGCGATTTCAGGATCGCCTCGATGCGCGCCTGGGCGTCGAAGCTGGGATCGAGCGCGAAACGCAGCTCAGGCGCGAATTTGAGCTTGATACGATGCGCGACCAGGGTCCGCAGCTCCTTCTTGTGGCGGTTCAGGGCCTCGACAGCCGCCGCCGCCGCCTCGCCGCCGAGGGGCATGACCGAGACCACTGCGAGCTTCAGGTCGGGCGACATGCGGACCGCCGGAACGGTGACCGGATGTCGATCGAGCGCGGGGTCGAGCACCTCGCCGCGCGCCAAAATCTCGGCCAGCGCATGCCGGATCAACTCCCCCACCCGCTCGACGCGGTGGGAGGAGGTATGGGACCGGGAGGATGGACGGGACATCGGAACTGGGCGTGGTTCAGATCGACGCCAGCCGGACGGGGAGCGCGCGAGCGATCGCTATATTCAGCGCCGACTTGATCAGTTCATGGACGTGCGTTTTCGCCCGCATCGGCACGACCTCGCCTTCGATCAGCTCGAAATTCTCGTCCTCCGAAATGATTCCGGCGTCCTGCATGCGCAGGACCTCGGCCACCGTGAAGGAACGGCGGTCGAAACCTTCGGCGGCCCGCGTCGCGTTGGCCCTCATGTCTGTCGTCCCGCTCGCCGCATCAGAGGGTGCGGCGAATCTCCTCGACGCTGTAGCACTCGATGACGTCGCCGACGCGCATGTCCTGGTAATTCTCGAAGGCCATGCCGCATTCCTGTCCGGCCTGTACCTGCCCGACTTCGTCCTTGAAGCGTTTGAGCGTCGAGAGCTTGCCCTCGTGCACGACGACGTTGTCGCGGATCAGCCGCACGTGGGCGCCGCGCTGGACGACGCCGTCAATGACACGGCACCCCGCGACGTTGCCGACCTTGGAGATGTGGAAGATCTCCAGAATCTGCGCGTTGCCGAGCATCGTCTCCCGAAGGGTCGGCGACAGCATTCCGGACAGCGCCGCCTTCACATCGTCCACCAGGTTGTAGATGATGTTGTAGTAGCGGATCTCGATGCCGGCCTGTTCGGCGAGATCGCGGGCCTCCTTGTGGGCGCGGACGTTGAAGCCGATGATGACGGCGTGCGAGGCCTCCGCCAGCGTCACGTCCGATTCGGTGACCCCTCCGACGCCGCCATAAAGGACACGCGCCACCACCTCGTCGTTGCCGAGCTTCTCGACCGAGGCGGTGATGGCCTCGAGCGAGCCCTGCACGTCCGCCTTGACGACGATCGGCAGCTCCTTGCGGCCGGCGGCCTTCAGGTTGGTCATCATGTCGGAGAGCGAAGTGCGCACTGCGGGTCCCCGCGCGGCCGCCTTCTCTCGCTTCTGGCGCTCGCGGTACTCGGTGATTTCGCGTGCCCGCGCCTCCGTTTCGACGACGGCGACCCGGTCGCCCGCTTCTGGCGCGCCGTCGAAGCCCAGAACCTCGACGGGCATCGACGGGCCCGCCGCCTGAACGGCCTGACCCCTGTCGTTGAGGAGCGCCCGCACGCGGCCCCAATGGGACCCCGCGACGACCAGCTGGCCGACGCGCAGGGTGCCGCGCTGAACGAGAACGGTCGCGACTGGACCACGGCCGCGGTCCAGGCGGGCCTCGATGACGGTCCCCTCCGCGCTCCGCTCCGGGTCGGCGACCAGATCCAGAAGCTCCGCCTGCAAGGCGATCGCCTCAAGCAGCTTATCCAGGTTGATCTGCTTGGTGGCCGAGACTTCGACCGCCAGCGCGTCGCCGCCGAAGGCCTCGACCTGCACGTCATGCTGCAGGAGCTCCTGCATGACTCGCTGCGGATTGGCGTCCGGCTTGTCGATCTTGTTGATCGCGACGATGATCGGAGCCTTGGCCGCCTTGGCGTGTCGGATCGCCTCGATCGTCTGCGGCATGACCCCGTCGTCCGCTGCTACGACCAGGACGACGATGTCGGTCACCTTGGCGCCTCGCGCGCGCATCGCGGTGAAGGCGGCGTGACCCGGCGTGTCGATGAAGGTGATCGTCTGGCCGCCAGGTGCGGCGACCTGATAGGCGCCGATGTGCTGCGTGATGCCGCCGGCCTCGCCCGCCACGACGTTGGCATGCCGGATGGCGTCCAGCAGAGACGTCTTGCCGTGGTCAACGTGGCCCATGATGGTGACGATCGGCGGGCGCAGGACCGTCGCCCCCTCCTCGTCGGGACGGTCGAACAATCCCTCCTCGACGTCGGATTCCGCGACGCGCTTGACCGTATGGCCCATTTCCTCGGCGACGAGCTCCGCCGTGTCGGCGTCGAGCACGTCGGTCAGCGTCACCATGCGGCCCTGGCGCATGAGGAGCTTGATCACGTCTACGGCGCGCTCGGACATGCGGCTGGCGAGCTCCTGGATGGTGATCGCCTCCGGCAGCACGATTTCGCGCGCTATCTTCTCTTTTTGGTCATGCGCGCCTAAGCCCTTCAGGCGCTGCGTGCGGCGACGGAACGAGGCGACGGAACGGGTGCGCTCCTCCTCTATCGCCGTCGCGTTGGCCACTGTCAGACGGCCGCGGTTGCGTTGTTCGGCGCCCCGCGTGGGACGCGGAGTTGGCACGAGGACCTTCTGCGGCGTCACGGGTCCGAGCGTGGACCGTCGTACGACACGCGATTCCTCCTGGCCCGCCTTCGCCATTGCCGGAGCGGTCGCAACTCCCGCCGGTTTGCGCGGGATCGAAGGCGACGGCGCAGGCTCCCCGCCGGCCAGACGACGGCGCGCCTCCTCCTCGGATTGGCGCTTGAAATTCGCTTCCTGCGCCCGGCGCAGCTCCTCCTCGCGCTTTCGCGCCTCGGCCGCCTCGCGTTCAGCCCGCTCACGCGCTTCGCGCTCCCGACGCGCCTCGGCCTCGGCCTCTTGACGCCTGCGATCCTCCTCCTCGCGCGCCCGCGCGTCCAGCAGCGCCCGGGCGCGGGCTTCACGCTGCTCGGCGGTGAGGGTCGGCAGGACGACGCCCGTTTTGGGAGGAGGCGGCGCGGCAGGCCTCGCCAGACCGGCCGGCGTGGGCCCCCTCGGGGCAATGGAGATGGTCGCCTTGGCGGCGGGAGCGGTCGGTCCGGATGCGGAAGGCGTGGCGTCGCCGGGTCCCAGAACCCGACGCTTCACCTTCTCGACGACGACCGCCTTGCTGCGCCCGTGCGAGAAGCTTTGTCGAACGGTGCCCTGCTCAACCGGTCGCTTGAGGTGCAAGGTCGGTTTCGTCGTCTGGACGCCGGTCGGCTTGTCACTGTTGCTCGTTTCGTTCATGCCTGTTCCTAATCGCTTGGCCCTTCAGTCAATCTGCCCGGCCGGCCAAGCCTGTCGACGCCGTGGGCCGGCGCGTCGACGCCGTCTGATGCAAGAGTTGCGTCCGCTTCGCTCGCGCGATAACGGCGCAAACGATCCGCCCTTGCGAGAAAGGCAGAGGTCGCCGCGCCGGATTTGAGCGCAGCATGTATCACATTTGCCTTCCCCAATGCCAAACCCAATTGGCTCGACGAGAAGATATAAATCCACGGGAGCGCTCCGGCGGTGTCGCCAAATCGGGCCCGCAAAGCCTGGGCCCGCTTCTGCGCGCCGTCGGAAGCCCCGTCGCTGGCTTGAATGAGCGCGGCCACGTCTCCGTTCCCGATCGCCGAATCGACCTTGAACGCGCCCGCGACGACGAGCCCGGCCTTGTTGGCCATCGAAAGCGACTGCAGCGCGTCCCGCTCGAGCAACGCGTCTACGGTCGCCGCCAACGTCGCGGGCGCATCCGCCTGGGTGCGAAAGGCGCGCGAAAACGCGCGCTTGTCCGCCGCCCGCCGCACCGCTTCAAAACTTAGTCGCGTCCAGACGCCACGGCCAGGCAATCTGCAGCGGATGTCAGGTACGACCGCGCCGTCGGCCGAGATTGCAAAACGCAGCATCGTCTCCGGAGCGCCCTTGGCGCCCGACACGATGCAGGTCCGCTCCGGCCCGCTGTCATCACGTTCAGTCTTCGTCCGCAATCGTTCGTCCCTACTCCGCCGGGTGAGGCTCGCCATCAGCGGGTTCGGCTGCAGGCGCCGGAGCATCGATCCAACCGGCGCGCACGCGTGCGTCCAGAATCATCGCGTCGGCCTGCGCCCTCGTCACACCGAAGCTGCTGAGGATGCCAGCCTTCGTCGTCTCGCCTCCATCGCCTCGCTCGGTCCAGCCGATCAGATCGTCGGTGGCGCAGTCGGCCAGATCCTCCAGCGACTTGACGCCGCTCTCGCCGAGCTTGACCAGCATCGGCGTGGTAAGGCCTTCGATTTCCTTGAGCTCGTCGGCGACGCCAAGCGCCCTACGCTGCTCGTCGAATTCGGCATCGATCTGAGCGAGACGCGCCAGTGCGCGCGATTGAATCTCGGCCGCGGTCTCCTCGTCGAAACCTTCGATCGAGGCGAGCTCGCGCGGCTCGACATAGGCGATCTCCTCGACGTTGCGGAAGCCTTCCGAAGCGAGGAGCTGCGCTACGGTCTCGTCGACGTCGAGCGCATCCATAAAGGCGCCCGTCCGCTCGGCGAACTCCTTCTGGCGGCGCTCCAATTCCTCGGCCTCCGTCAGAATGTCGATATCCCAACCCGTCAGCTGCGAAGCAAGGCGCACGTTTTGTCCGCGGCGTCCGATGGCGAGCGACAGCTGGTCGTCAGGCACCACGACCTCGATCCGGGTCGAGTCTTCGTCCAGCACCACTTTCATCACCTCGGCCGGCTGCAGCGCGTTGACGATGAAAGTGGCCGCGTCCGGCGACCATGGGATGATGTCGATCTTTTCGCCCTGGAGTTCGTTGACGACGGCCTGAACGCGCGAACCGCGCATGCCGACGCAGGCGCCGACGGGATCGATCGAGGAGTCGTTCGACGTCACGGCGATCTTGGCGCGCGAGCCGGGGTCGCGAGCGACGGATTTCACCTCGACAATGCCGTCGTAAATCTCCGGCACTTCCTGGGCGAAGAGCTTGGCGGTGAATTGCGGGTGGGTGCGCGAAAGGAAGATCTGCGGTCCGCGAGCTTCGCGCCGTACGTCATAGACGTAGGCGCGAATGCGGTCGCCCGGCCGAAACATCTCGCGCGGGATCATCTCGTCGCGCCGCACGACAGCTTCTCCTCCCGCGCCCCCGAGGTCGACGACGACGTTGCCGTACTCGACCCGCTTCACCTGACCGTTGATGATCTCGCCGATCCGGTCCTTGAACACTTCATACTGTTTGTCGCGCTCGGCTTCCCGGATCTTCTGCACCAGCACCTGCTTCGACGCCTGCGCGGGAATGCGGCCGTAATCGAACGGCGGCAGCGATTCGCTGATCCAGTCGCCAAGCTGAGCAGACGGGTTCTTCTTCTGCGCGTCGGTCAAGGTGATCTGGGTAGCGTCGTTCTCGACCTGATCGACCACCAGCAACAGCCGCGAGAAGCGGATTTCGCCGGTCTTCGGGTTGATTTCTGCCCGAACCTCAGTCTCCTGACCGTAACGCGAGCGCGCGGCCTTTTGCATCGCGTCCTCCATCGAGGCGAGGACGATCGCCCGGTCGATCGATTTCTCCCGCGCGACGGCGTCGACGATCTGCAAAAGCTCCAGTCTGTTGGCGCTAACCGCCATTGTGGTCTCCTTCGTCAGGCCCGGGGGGTTCAGGGGCCGAACCGCGGCTCGCGGCTTTGCGTTTCAAATTTGCGTCGGGTTTCCCGCGAGGACCGACGTAAGGGCGGAGCGCCGCGGGCCGCCTTGCTTCCTTGAGCGCCGCCTTTTCCCGCCTCAACGCGGCGCGGATCAGGTCGTCGGTCAGCACCAACCGCGCTTCAACCATGCCACGGATCGGCAGCTCGACCGGGCTCTCGCTCTTGTCGTCGGCGACAATGACCAGACGCGCCGTCGGCCCGTCGGGACCCGCCGCCACCGCATCGATCCGGCCACGGAAGCGCTTGCGGCCGTTGAGCGGCGCCGCCATCTCGACGCGCGCCTCGTGACCGATCGCGCGCTCGAAATCCGACTGCCGCACCAGCGGGCGATCGATACCCGGTGACGAAACCTCGAGACGCCATGCGTGCGACATGATGTCTTCGACGTCCAACACCGGCGACAGCTCGATGCTGGCGCGCTCGCAATCGTCAATCGTCATGACGCCATCTGGCCGCTCGGCCATGATCTGCACCGTCGCGCTCGCGGCCGCCGATATCCTCACCCGCACAAGTCTCAAGCCCAGGCCGCGAAGGACCCGTTCGGCGACGCGCCCGACCCGCAACGCGAGCCCCGCGTCCTCGATCAGGCGCGGCTCGAGAAGTCCCTCGGCGGGAGGCAAAAGGTGTTGGGGCGCCAGCGCTTCGGCCATCGACCTTGCGTAAACAAAAAGAGCGGGTCCCGGTCGGGCCCACTCTCAAACCATCCCCTCATCAGGAAGACGAAGGGCTATGAGACGTTGATGAGCGCGATATAGTGCAATGCGCGCATCGTTGCAAGGAGAAAGAAGGAGAAAGCGTCGCCGCTCGCCTGCTCTCAGTCGGACTCGCCGGCGATCAATCGCTGGTGCACCTTCTCCCCTGATGACGCCAGTTCCGTTCTTGGCGACAATGAGACAGGAATTCGTTCCGGACCTTGGCTCTGTCCCCCGTCCGCAGGCGTTCGCCCATAGCCACGAAGGCAGTGATATCTGGCTGGCGGCGATCTCAAAATTTTGTCGTCGCAACTCTCTTGGACTTTTGTCTTTCATATAATACAAATGTTGCTGACTCGGATCGGCTCTGAACAGGCGGCGCTGGGCCGCCAGGCTCCGAGGTCCAGGCCCCACGCATGCCCAAAGCCCTTCTTGTCGACCCCGATGCTCTGCACAGCCCATCGAAGCTTACATTTCCGGATATTCCACTTCACGCGTATCGGACGCCGATCTCGCAGGAGAGATCGGCCCTAGGCGACGCCGCCCTTCTCGCGGCGCTGCGCCACATGATGGTCATCCGAGAGTTCGAGAGCATGCTCGGCTCCCTCAAGGCGACCGGCGCCTATGCGGGGGTCGTCCACAACTACAAGGGGCCGGCGCATCTTTCGATCGGCCAGGAAGGAGCGGCGGTCGGGGCGGCGCTCGCGCTCGAACCTTGCGACCACGTCTTCGGCAACCATCGCAGCCATGGCGAATTCATCGCCAAGGGGCTCTCGGCGATCGACAAGCTGGCCAGGGCCGACCTCATGGGCGTGATGGAGAATTTTCGCGGCGGCTCGCTTCTGAAGACTGTCGACCGTCACATCGGCGGCGAGACCGAGAGGGCTCGGGCGGAGGCTTTTCTGCTGTTCGGCCTGCTGGCGGAAATCTTCATGCGAGCGAACGGATTCAACGGGGGCATGGGCGGCTCGATGCACGCCTTTTTCACCCCCTTCGGCGCATTCCCCAACAACGCCATCGTCGGCGCCTCGGCCGGCATCGCAACCGGCGCGGCGCTCGCCAAGAAGATCCTTCTCGGCGACGGCGTCGCGGTCGCCAGCGTGGGCGACGGAGTCGGCCGGCTGCGGCCCCGTCTGGGAGGCGATGAATTTTGCGGCGATGGCGCAGTTCCGCACGCTCTGGGACGCGCGGAAGGGGGGCCTCCCAGTGCTCTTCTTCTTCAACAACAACTTCTACGCCATGGGCGGCCAGACGATCGGCGAGACCATGGGCTGGGACCGCCTGTCCCGCATCGCCGCCGCGGCGAACGGGGTGGCGATGCACGCGGAGACGGTCGACGGAACCAATCCGCTCGCCGTCGCCGACGCCGTCCGGCGGAAGCGCGCGCTGCTGCTCGCCGGCGAGGGCCCGGCGTTGCTCGACGTGGAATGCTACCGAAGCGCGGGGCACTCGACCACGGACGCCAACGCCTACCGGACGAAGGACGAGATCGAGCGCTGGTCGGCCTACGATCCGATCGCCTCGTTCGGCAGGACGCTCATCGCGGCGGGCGTCGTCACGAGCGCAGCCGTCGAGGCGCTGCAGGCCGAGGTCGGCGAGACGATGCGGCGCGTCATCCGGGCCGCGGCGGACCCGACCATCGCCCCCACCGTCGACGTGCAGGCGGAGCCTGACCTCATCGGGCGGCTGATGTTTTCGAACGCCGAGATCGCGGTTCCCTGCCGGCCCGTTCCGACCCTCGCCGATCCCGCCACGAATTCGAGAATCGTCCAGAACGCGAAGAAAAGCCGCTTCGGCCTATCCAAGTCGGGCGCGCGGCTCTCTCCAATGCGCGCCATTACGGTCCGCGACGGTCTTTTCGAGGCGATCCTCCATCACATGCTCAACGACGAGCGCCTGGTCGCTTACGGCGAGGACTGCCGGGACTGGGGAGGAGCTTTCGGCGTCTACCGCGGCCTTGCGGACATATTGCCTTATCACCGGCTGTTCAACGCGCCGATCTCCGAGGCCGCGATCGTCGCCACGGCCGTCGGCTATGCGCTCGAAGGCGGCCGCTCCCTGATCGAGCTCATGTACGCGGACTTCATCGGCCGCGCCGGCGACGAGATCTTCAACCAGATGTCGAAGTGGCAGGCCATGTCCGCCGGCGCGCTCAAGCTTCCCGTGGTCCTGCGCTGCTCCATCGGAAGCAAATACGGCGCCCAGCACTCGCAGGACTGGACGTCTCTGATCACTCACATTCCCGGACTGAAGGTCTTTTATCCGGCGACGCCTTTCGACGCCAAGGGGCTCATGGCGACGGCTCTCTCGAGCGAAGACCCGGTGGTGTTCTTCGAAAGCCAGCGCCTCTACGACACGCCGGAACTCTTCCATGCCGGCGGCGTCCCGGCGGATTACTATCGGATCCCGGCCGGCGAGCCGGATGTGAAGCGCCCCGGCGAACATGTCACGATCCTCACGATCGGCCCCGCGCTCTACCCGGCGCTAGACGCGGCGAGCGAGCTCGAGCAGGCTTATGGCGTTTCGGCCGAGATCATCGACGCCCGTTGCCTCGTGCCGTTCAACTACGATCCGGTCCTCGCGTCGGTGCGCAAGACCGGGCGGCTGGTCATCGTGACGGAGGCTTGCGAGCGGGGAAGCTTTGCGATGACGCTATCGGCCAACGTCGCGCGCTTCGGCTTCGGCGACCTGAAGGCGCCGCCGAGGGTCATCGGTTCGCCGAACTGGATCGTTCCGGGCGCGGAGATGGAATCGACGTACTTTCCACAGGCGCACGACATCGTCGATATTGTTGTCGCGGAGCTGTTTCCGGACCGCAACAGGAACAGGCGCGGCGTGAGGACCTGGAACGACCTCGACCTCGCCCGACGCGGTCTGTGACCGAAGCGCCAGGAAGGGCGGTCGACATGGACGTCAACATTCTGATGCCGCAACTCGGCAACGAGATCGAGGAAGCGCAGATCGACGCCTGGCTGAAAAAGCCCGGCGACGCGATCGAGAAAAATGAGCAGATCGTGGTGATCACGACGCCGAAGGTCACCTTCGAGCTCGAGGCGCCGGCGGCGGGAATCCTGAAGGCGATCCTGGTGGGGGCGGACGAGATCGCGACTGTCGGCGCCGTTCTCGGAATCATAGAGGCCTAGTGAGCATTACGGCGCCGACGATACCTGCCGTCCACCACGCGGCCGGGCAGGACGGCCCCGCCATTCTTCTCATTCACGGCTTCGGCGCCGACCGCCTCAGCTGGATCGTCAACCAGCAGGCGCTTTCAGGCGCAGGACGTGTCTTCGCCCTGGACCTTCCCGGGCACGGTGGATCGCCCATGGCTGGCGGCGGTCGCCTGGAGGACCTTGCCGGCGCCGTGGAGAAGGCGATCGAAGGCGCGGGCGTCGGGCCGGTTCACATCGTCGCCCATTCGCTCGGCGGCGCCGTGGCGATCGCGCTCGCCGCCGCCCGACCGGATCTCGTGCGTTCACTCGCCGTCGTTGCGGGGGCGGGTCTCGGACGGGGCGTGGACCAGAGCTTTCTCGCCGCTTACCCGAAAGCATCGTCCGTCGAGGAGATGGAGGCTTTGCTGCGGCGTCTGGTGGTCCGTCCCCGCCTCATCAGCCGGCCCCTGGCGGCGAGCGCCCTGGACCACCTCGCGGCGCCCGGAGTCCGCGAAGGGCTGATTGCGATCGCAGGCGAACTTCGCCGCATCGATTCGGCCATCGCGCCGTCCTTCGAGGCCGTCGCCCGGTCGTCCCTCCCCCGGATCGCGGTCTGGGGGGCGGCGGACGCCATCATCCCGCTCGATCCGCCCCGGCTCCGTCGCTTCGGCGGGGAAAGCCTCATCCTCGAGGACGCCGCCCACCTGCCGCATGTCGAAAGTCCACGCCTGGTGAACGAACGCCTGCTCGGCTGGCTGATGGCGCAGCGCTAACGCAGCGCAATCCTTGCGGTCCGAGCCGACAGGAAAGGCGCTTAAGACCGATTAGGTCGGTCTGGCCGCGCCCGAGCGTTTCGCGTGGGCTTTTCAGGCGTCCAAGCCTCGAGACTCTGGCCGCTGGCAAGTTGGTTGATTTTGTGTTTCCATTGCGGCGGACTCCGAGCGGGCGCGAGACGCAGGAGGCAAGCTGCGGATGCGAACACTTTTTGTTTTCTGCGCGGTCGCTCTCGGTATGGGTTGCGACGCCTCGGCGGCGGAGCTGGGCCTGGCGTCGTTTTATGGCGCTCAAGGGCTGACTGCGGCGCATCGCAGCCTGCCGATGGGATCGCGGGTCAGGGTCCTCAATCTCGACAACGGCCGGTCCGTGATCGTCAGGATCGTCGATCGGGGGCCGTTCATCCATGGAAGAATCATCGACGTTTCGACTGCGGCCGCCGTGACGCTCGGCTTCCGGGACGCGGGGCTCGCCCACGTGAGGATCGAGCGCATTTCCGCCGAAACCCTGGAGGCCAGCGCCGGGCCTTCGCGGCCGGCGGCGCCTGCGTCCGACGCGACCTCATCCTATGCGATCTGCAGTTACGGCGCCGATAGCGTGGAGCATCTGCGAACCAACTCGGTCGGCGACCGAGCGGCGCCGCTATCGGGCGAGGCGTTGGGGTGCGAGAATTTGCGGCTTGTCCGGCTCGCTGAGAGCACGGACGACCTGGCGCCCGTCGTCGCCGCCCTTACAAAAGTCGGTTCAAGCGGGGTGGAGAGGGCCGAGAGCATCCCCGTGAGCGGCCTGACGGACATGGAGGCGGCCGAGAGCATCCCCGTCGCCGCCCTGGCCGAGGCTTTGCAGCGCAAAGCCCCAGTAACGCGCTCTGCGAGCCATTGCGCTGCGGCGTCCTGCGAGGCCGCGGAGCAGCCGCACCCTTCGAGGACCGTGTATTCGCTCTTCGTAGACCTTCGCCGGGTCTCCGATTAGCGCTCCCCGTATTACCGAGCGCCGGTTCATGACACGAAGGAGGATACGGATGCGGTACGAGAGCGGGGAGGCGTGAGGCGTTGGCGGCGACTTAGTTCACCTCGGCGTCACCGTCACTTTGTGCGCCTTGTGCCACGCCCAAAACGCCGCCAGCACAACCTTGAAGAAGCGTGGCGGCAGATAGCCATAGTCATATTGATCCGTGTTGCGGACCTTGCGCAAGTCATGACCGGGCCAGACGAATTGGTCTCCCTCGCTGACGATCACCCATGACCGCTCGTCATCGAGGCTAAGGTGTTTTTTGATGGCGCGCGGGATCTCTACCGCAGCCGCTGGATCGTCAGGCTGGCGATGCGTCACCGGCAACACAGTCACGAGCGTTTCACCATCATGTTGGCGTCGACGGTGAGCGCGATGACGGTGGGGCGATCTTTGCGCCCTTCTTCCTGTCCACCTTGCGCTTCCTGATCCCATACATAGGCATAGGAAATTACAAGGCCCGCTTCGGGCGTTGGAATTGGCATGCCGCCGGCTATTTCTGATCAAGAAGCTTGTTGAGATGATCGTGGCGCGAATCCATCCGCGAGGACGCGATGCGTTCGGCTTCTTCGTCGGATAGATCCGCCGTCAGGAAGCGGCGGCGCAGGCTCCTCATTTTCTGCAACTCTTCGTACTCGTGCGGCGAGACGAAATATCCGGCGAGCGTGCCGTTGCTCGAAACGGGAACCGCCTCGCGCTGCGCCTGCATCTTATAGCGACCGAAATTGCGGGCGAACTCGGCGGCCGGAATGGTTTCAGCCATATCCACGAACCCTCTCATTCATGAGATGAGCTATATGCGTTTTACGCGAAGAATGCAATATCCGCAGTTTACGCAATCCGTTGGTATTCAGGCAATCTTGGCTGTATGATTAGGACATTATCATTTGTCAGGGACAACGGAATCTCGAGCCGGCAGGCGGCTGAGTTGAATTCACCGGTTCGCAGCCGCTTTTGGAACACTGAGACAGGGTTGTAGCCATACTTGCGTCTGCTACTACCCTGAGCACTGACCGGAAGAGTTTTGGAGATCACGGCGACACGCCCGTCTTTACCATTTTGCCTCGACATCTGCGACATGGCCCCTGGGCTTGCGTCCCTGCTTGCGGGGTGACGACGCAGGTGAGGCGGGCGATAGGACAACATCACATGGCGCACAGAAAAGGGTAAAGGAGGGCGTGCTTCTCTTGCCGCAGGCGGCCTTGAACCGCTCACCTCTCCAAGAAGAACGCGGCCCGGCGTGGGGCCGCGTCCCCGCTCTTAAGCCGCGCTTATTGGCCCATCATCGACTTGGCGTTGGCGGGCGTGATCGCGGTCGTCGCCACGGTGACCGTCGTCGGCACGCTTTCAGCGCAGTCGAGCAGGATCTTTTTCGCCATCTCGATCGCCTCCGGAGCGCCGGTCGGGTAGGTGAAGGTCGCCGCCCACTCGCCCTGCGCCACCGCGCGGATGCCGCCGGCCGGGCCGGGCAGGCCGTCGGTGCCGAGGATCTTGATGTCGCCGTCCTTCTTTCCGGCGCCCTTGGCGGCGAGGCGCGCCCCGGCGGCCATCATGTCGTTGCTGGCGTAGACCGCCTGGATGTTCGGATGGGCCTGCAGCATCGCGGCGAAGGCGGTCTGGGCCTTGTCCGGCAGCCAGTCGGCGGCCTGCTCGGCGACGACCTCGATCTTCGGATTGGCCTTGACGCCGGCCTTGAAGCCGTTGAGCCGCTCGACCGCCGGAGTCGAGCTCGGCAGCCCCTCGAGCACCGCGACCTCGCCGCCTTGCGGAAGGAGCTTGTCGGCGACGTATTTGCCGGCCTCCTCGGCGATCTTGAAATTGTCGCCGCCGATGAAGGCCGTGTAGTCCTTGCCCGGGTCGCCGATCGTCTTGCGGTCGAGCTCGATGACCGGAATGCCGGCCTTCATCGCCCGGGCGACGACGGGGGTCAGCGGCGCGGCCTCGAACGGCGAGATGAGGATGAGATCGACCTTCTGGGTGATGAAATTGTCCATCTGCGAGGTCTGGGTGTTCACGTTGCCGGCGCCGTCGGCGATCTGAAGCGTGAACTGCGGCACCTTCGCTGCCGCCGCGGTCAGCTGCTCGTTGACGTGCGCCCGATAGGGCTCCGCGTTGTTGGCCTGCGAGAAGCCGATGACGAACTTGCCGTCCTTGCCGCATTCCTTGACGAGGGGCGCGGCAGAGGCCACGCCCGCCAGAAGCGCCGCCGCGCCCGCGCCGAGCGCGAGCGCCGCGGCTGCCTTCGAGAATGATCGAACCATGAAGTCTCTCCCTAGGTTGTGTCGGCCGCCTTCACGAGCTGCCGGCTGTCGCCGGATGCAGGCCGCGACCATTGTGTAGCGTCGCCTTCATTCAACGGCCCAATCCCTCGCGGCGACGGACGAGAGATTGAAGCACCGCGGCGGCGACGATGATCGCGCCGGTCGCGAGCAGCTGCAGCGCCGCATTGATGTTGTTGAGCTGAAGCACGTTGGCGAGCGCGCCGAGCATGACCGCGCCGGCTACCGTGCCGACCATCGAGCCCGAGCCGCCGAACAGGCTCGTGCCCCCGATCACCACGGCGGCGATCGCCACCAGCTCGTAACCCGTGCCGTCGTTGGCGCTGCCAAAGTTGAACTGTCCGGCGTGAACGATCCCCGCGATCGCCGAGACGAGGCCGGTGATGGCGTAGACCGAGATTTTGACCAGCGTCACCGGGACGCCGGACAGGCGCGCGGCGCGCTCGTTGCCGCCGACCGCAAAGACGTAGCGGCCGAAACGGGTGAAATTGAGAACGAAAGTTGCGATCGCCGCGACGACGACGAACACCAGCGTCGCGACGGGCACGATGTTGTTGAACAGCCGGTCGCCGAGGATGGCGAAGACGGGCGGGGCGAGGCCCGGGCCATTGCCGTAGGAGATGTTGATGTACTGGTTGTTGGAGATGACGAGCGCCAGCCCGCGTGCGACCTGCAGGCCGGCCAAAGTCACGATGAAGGGCTCGAGCCGGAAGCGGGTCGAAATGACCCCCTGCATCGCGCCGAACGCCGCGCCGCAGGCGACGACGATGAGCACGGTCGCGATCAGGCCCCAGCCCTCGGTCGTCATGATGGTGGCGGTCAGAACGCTGGAAAGGCTCAGGAGAGCCCCGACCGAAAGATCGATGCCCGCTGTGATGATGACGAAAGTCATGCCGACGGCGATGATGCCGGTCTCGGAGACGGCGCGCACGATGTTGGCCATATTGTCGGGCGCGAGGAACAGAATCAGCCCGTGGCGGCGGGGAGAGAAGATGATTCCGCCGATCGCCACGACCACGAGGCCGATCACGCTCTGGAACCTGACCGCGATGGCGAAGAGATCGATGCGGCGCCACGCGCCGGCCGGCGCGGGCGCGGGCGCGCGAATGGGCGCTGCCTCATTCATGGGCTTCATCCTGCATGCGCTTCGTCCAAACTGGCTTCGGCCGCCGCCAGCACCTCGCGTTCGTCTGCCCCGCCTGGAAATTCGGCGACCGTCCGGCCCTGCCGCAGCACGACGATGCGGTCGCAGAGGCCGATGAGCTCGGGCATCTCGCTCGAGGCGATCAGCACGCCGAGGCCCTGTCCGGCGAGCGCGCGGATGCGGGCGTAGATCTCGCCCTTGGCGCCGACGTCGACGCCGCGGGTCGGCTCGTCGAGGAGCAGAAGCCGCGGGCCGCCGAGCACTTCCTTGGCCAGCACGACCTTCTGCTGGTTGCCACCGGACAGCGCGCCGACCAACACTTCCGGCAACGGGGGACGCACGTCGAAGGAGCGGATTGCCTCGCCCGCGAGCCCGGCCTCGCGGGCCGACGACATCAGGAAGAAGGGCGACACTCTGCGCAGCACGGTCAGCACCAGATTGCGGCCGACACTGTCGCGCAGCATGAGGCCGCTGCCGCGCCGGTCGTCGGTGACGAGGCCGAGGCCTTCCGCCCGTGAGGCGCGGATCGATGTGAGGCGCGCCGGCGCGCCGTCGATTTCGACCACGCCCGACCAGGCGCCAGGCCCGGCCGCGCCGTAGAGCGCCGTCAGGAGCTCGGTGCGCCCGGCGCCCATGATGCCCGCGAGTCCGACGATCTCCCCGGCCCGCACCTCGAGCGAAATGTCGGCCGGCGCCTGCCAGCCGGCGCGCGCGGTTCTCGGCCGAAAGGCGGCGTTCTCCAGACGCAGCACCCGCTCGCCGAATTTTTCGCCGCGGCGGGGGTAGAGTTCGGCCAGCGGACGGCCAACCAGCAGACGCACCAGCTCCGACTGCGGCGCGCTGGCGGGCGCGATCCCCGCGACCTGGCCGTCGCGCAGCACCGTCACCCGGTCGGCGACGCGTGGAACTTCCTCCAGCCGGTGCGAGATGTAGACGACGCCGACGCCCCGCCCCGCGATCTCGCGGATCACCTTGAACAGCCGGTCGACTTCGGCCGCGGTCAGAGCCGCAGTCGGCTCGTCCATCACGAGGATGCGCGAGGCGTAGGTGAGCGCCTTGGCGATGGCGACGATCTGCCGCCGGCCGACCGACAATTCGCCGACCGGCTGATCGACGTCGATGTCGACTCCGACGGCTTCGAGGCGCTCGCGCGCTGCGCGGCGCATCGCCGGCCGATCGAGCACGCCCGCGCGGGTCAGCTCGCGGCCGAGGAACAGATTGGCCGTCACGTCGAGGCCCGGAACGAGGTCGAGCTCCTGGAAGATGGTGGCGACGCCGGCCGCCTGCGCGGCGCGCGGGTCGACGAACCGCGCTCTCTCGCCGTCGATCAGCATGTCCCCGGCGTCGGGCTCGAT
Organism: uncultured Alphaproteobacteria bacterium; assembly: GCA_963823165.1. GTDB lineage: Bacteria > Pseudomonadota > Alphaproteobacteria > Rhizobiales > Beijerinckiaceae > Roseiarcus. The sequence goes on from CAWGKV010000049.1 coordinate 23,091, forward strand.
CACGCCCGAGAGAATGTTCATCAAGGTCGACTTGCCGGCCCCGTTCTCGCCGAGCAGCGCATGGATCTCGCCGCGGTCGAGATCGAAGTTGACCCCGCGGAGCGCCTGGACCCCGCCGAAGTGCTTGACTACGCCCTGCATGGCGAGCAGCGGCGGCGCGATTTCAGCGCCGGCGCTCATCGGGCCCTCGCGCAGGAATCGATAATCAGCGCCGCCGGGATCCTGAGCGACCGCGGCTCGCCCTCAGGCGCCGCGATGCGCTCCAGCAGGAGGGCGACGGTCGAGATCGAAACGCCCACCTGGCGCGCCAAATCTGCAATGGTCGCCACGTCGCCTCCCGATGGGGTCGACGCCGCCGAGGCGGCGAGCCCAGTTTGAACCCGACCCTAACATATCGAAGCGTTCGCGCAATTCTTTCGATGCCGTGCCCCAGGGCAATCGACTGAAGTTTCGCGTGACAAGCGGTCGAAAAGCTGAATTTGTCGGGATCCTCTGATTCGCTTGGAGGATGGGTTGATGACGGAAGGGGACGCGGCTGCCGGGGCGGTGAAGGAGACGACTGTTTTCCTGTCGCATTTCGGGGACTTGCCGGACTACCGGCAGAAGGGGAAGGTCGCCTATCCGCTCGACGAGGTGCTGCTGGTGATGCTGGCGGCGGCGATGGCGGGGGCGGAGACGGTGGCCGACATCGCGCGCTTCGGCCGGGCCAAGCTGGCGTTCCTGCGGCGCTTTCGACCCTTCGCCAACGGCACGCCCTCGCATGATCAGTTGGGCATCATCCTCGCCAAGCTCGACCCGGTCGCGTTCCAGCGCTGTTTTGTGGCGTGGGCGGCGGGGCTGACGAAGACGTCGGCCGAGGTGATCGCCATCGATGGCAAAACGGTCCGGCGCTCCTACCAGAAGAAGGGGGGCGAAGAGCCCATTCATGTCGTCTCGGCCTTCGCCGCGCGCCAGCGCATGGTGCTCGGGCAGACCAGGGTCGGCGACAAGTCCAACGAGATCGTCGCCATTCCCGCCTTGCTCGAGATGCTGGCCATCGAGGGCGCGGTGGTGACCATCGACGCCATGGGCTGCCAGCGCGGAATCGCTCAGAATATCATCGACAAGAAGGCCGATTATATCCTCGCGCTGAAGGGGAACCAGGGCACGCTGCGCGACGATGTCGAGCTGTTCGCCGGCGAGCAAAAAGCGGTCGCGTTCAAGAATTCGTCGGTCAGCCAGGACACGACCGTCGACGGCGACCACGGCCGCATCGAGACCCGGACGATCACCGTTTTCCACGACATCGGATGGCTGCAGGACAACCACCAGTGGCCGGGCCTGAAGTCGGTCGTCATGGTCGAGAGCGAACGTGAAACCGATGGCAAGGTCGAAACCGAGACGCGTTTCTACATCACCTCGCTCGCCCTGCTCGCCAACGCCCTGGGACCGATGATCCGCAGTCACTGGATGATCGAAAACGGCCTCCACTGGGTGCTCGACATGATCTTCCGCGACGACGAATGCCGCGTGCGAACCGACAACGCGCCCTTCAACCTCGCCATCATCAAGCACATCACCCTCAACGTGCTCAGAACCGGCAAAAGCAAGGATTCGCTGCGCATGCGCCGCAAAGTCGCGGCATGGGACGAAAACGCCCTCGCCGCCCACATCGCCGCCTTCATCGCCGCATGACCCGTTCAGTCGATTCCCCTGTGCCGTGCCCGTCGGTCGAAGGCCAAGGCCGCCCGCGCGGGTTCGGCCCGCGCCGGCGCTGCACGTTCTCGTCAAAAACCTGTTGGCGCGAAAGCGAATCGTCGAGCCGCTGGCCCGGCGTCAATTAAGGCCGCCACCCGGCTCTGGCCGGATTCCGGCGACGGCTGCTTCAATCCCCTGTTGCGGTTCACGGGTGCGCCGGAGCGCCGGAATGCGCTTTCCGACGCTTCTTTATCGGGTTCGATCCGAGCCGGTGGTCCACTTATGCAGCGCGTTCAAGGCGCTCAAGCGGCCGACCGGCTGGTCTTGCGTGCCGGGACGTAGTGGGCCGCCAAGACATGCTTGTCGCGGGCCAGCGCCCGGCATGCTATGGCGACGACGGGCGGCAATTCATCCTTCTTCAGATAGCCCATGATCGTCCGACGGCCCACGCCAAGAAGCTTCGCCGCCTCGGTCAGCGAGAGCCCCAGGGCCGCGCGCCATTCGGCAAAATCGGCCCCCGTCATCGGCGCCTGCTCCTCCGCGATGCGCTTGAGCGTCGAGGCGGAGACATCCAGCCGGCCCCATTTGGTCTGGACCGGCCAAGCGAGGCCGAGACCATCTTCCACGATCGCCGCTCTTGCGAACGACTCGGCGTCGTCCATGAGAGGCGCGAAATGCGCGCTGCGGGCGATCAGTCCGGTCAGGTCGAGCTTACGGTCCATGCGGTCGCCGGCAAAACGGACATGGAGCACAAGACCGCCCATCGGACGCGCCTTCGTCACTCTCGTCACCTCGTCGTTCATACGGATCACCTCTGAAACTCGTCCCACATAGCCTTGAGCTCCGTCCGATTCTCCTCCACCCAGCGGCGCGCCCGCCTCAAGACTCCGCTCGGCGCGTCGCCCGCAAGCAAATCGCCGTTCGCGATGCGAATCTTCGCCGCGAAGTCGGCGCCCTTGATATGCACGTGTGGCGGATTCTCGTCCTGGAAGAACATCAGGAGTTTGAAGCCGCCAAACCGCTTGATCTCCGGCATGCGCCGTCCCGCGAGCGCGACGTATATAGGGAAAAATTTGCCCTAGCACAAGGCGGCCCCTAGTCGCTGCATTTCCTGAAGGCTTTATGCCGCAGTGGCGGCTGTGCTGGTCCTCGCGGCCGAAGCCCCTGATCGGGGCGCCCGCCTGAGGCGCGGCCCGCGCCTTTGACAGGCCTGGAGCAAAGGCTGAAGGTCCACGCGCCGGGACACGTCCGGCGAGGGTCGCCCGCAAGGGCGCATCGGATTGCCCATGCTCGGCGTCTGCTACTACCCAGAACACTGGCCGGAAGCGTTTTGGGCCGAGGACGGCCGGCGGATGCGCGAAATGGGCATCGCCACTGTCCGCATCGGCGAGTTCGCCTGGTCCCGCTATGAACCGCGTCGCGGCGAATTCCAATGGGACTGGCTCGATCGTGCGATGAAGGCGCTCGACGACGCGGGCTTGAAAATCGTGCTCGGCACGCCGACCGCGACGCCGCCCAAGTGGCTTATGGACGAATTTCCGGAGATCGCGCCGGTCGACGACCAGGGCCGGCGGCGCGGGTTCGGCTCGCGCCGGCACTATACGTTCTCATCAAAGGTCTACTGGCGCGAGAGCGCGCGCATCGTCGAGGCGCTGGCGGGGCGCTATGGCCGCCACCCGGCGCTCATCGGCTGGCAGACCGACAACGAATACGGCTGCCACAATACCGTGCTGTCGTGGGGGGCAGAGGACTTGACGGCTTTCCGCGATTGGCTGCGGCGCCGCTACCAATCGCCCCAAGAGCTCAACGAGGCGTGGGGCGCTGCGTTCTGGTCGATGGAGGTCGAAAACTTCGACGACGTCTCGCTGCCCAATCTGACGGTGACGGAGCCCAATCCGGCCGCGCGGCTCGACTTCTGGCGGTTTTCGTCCGAGCAGGTGGCGGCTTACGACCGCATGCAATGCGAGATCATCCGCCGTCATTCGCCCGGCCGATGGATCACCCACAATTTCATGGGTTTCTTCAACGGATTCGACCATTGGTCGCTCGGTGAGCACCTCGATTTCCCCTCGTGGGATTCCTATCCGATCGGCCTCGTCGAGCACTTCCCGTTCGAAGAACAGGAGCGCTTGCGCTGGCAGGACACGTCCCATCCGGACGTTGCGCCCTTCCATCACGACCTCTATCGCGGCGTCGGCCGGGGCCGGTTCTGGGTGATGGAGCAGCAGCCGGGGCCGGTGAACTGGGCGCGGTGGAATCCCGCGCCCGCGCCCGGCATGGTGCGTCTGTGGACACTCGAAGCGCATGCCCATGGCGCCGATGTCGTGAGCTATTTCCGCTGGCGGCAGGCGCCCTTCGCGCAGGAGCAGATGCACGCCGGGCTCAACCTGCCGCATGCGCACGAGCTTTCGCCGGGTGGCCGGGAGGCGACGGAGGCCGCCGCGGACCTCGCGTTTCTCGGCGATCTGCCTGCGACTGCGCGGGCCCAAGTAGCGATCGTCTATGACTACGGGTCGCACTGGGTGACCGCGATCGAGCCCCAGGGCGAAGATTTCCGCTATCCGGAACTGGTCTTCCGCTGGTACGAGGCGATCCGCCGACTCGGCCTCGACGTGGATTTCGTGAGGCCGGGCGCGCCGCTCGACGATTATCGCCTGGTGCTGGCGCCCTCGCTGCCGATCGTCTCGGAGGACGCCGACCGAGCTTTCGCCGCAGCGACCGGCATCGTCGCCTTCGGCCCGCGGTCCGGCTCGAAGACCCGCCACTTTTCGATCCCTGAGGAATTGCCGCCGGGGCCACTGCAGCGGCTCGTGCGGTCGCGGGTGATCGAAGTCTCGTCGATGCGGCCCGGCGTGAGGGTCGCGATCACCGGCGCGATCTCGGGCCATGCGGAGCGCTGGTGCGAAGGTCTGGAGACGCGCGCCGAAACGCTTGCGGCCTTCGCCGACGGCGCGCCCGCGCTCGTCGCCAGCGGCAATTATCTCTATCTCGCCTGCTGGCCGGACGCCGCCGCGCTCGGCTCGCTGATGGCGCTCTTAAGCCGCAAGACGGGCCTCCCGACCATCGAGCTGCCGGCAGAGGTGCGCCTCCGCCGCCGCGGCGACCTTGCGTTCGCCTTCAACTACGGCGAAACGCCCTGGCCGGCGCCGTTCGGCGGCGAGCCGCTGATCGGGGCGAAGAGCGTGGCGCCGAGGGGGTTTGCCGTATGGCGGAGTTGAGGCGGCAGCGAAATTCGGCGACCATCAGCTCAATGCTTCGGCGTTGCATCCGCCGCGGCCTTCCCCTATGTTGTAACGTAGAACAGAGAGGCCAGCCATGCGCGAAATCAGCGTGCGGGAGGCGAACCAGAATTTTTCGCAGGTGATCGCCGCGGCCGAACGCGGGGAGACCATCGTCGTCACCAAGAACGGCAGGCCCGTCGCGAAAATCACGCCGCAAAGGGAAGACCCCGCCAGCGATCCCGAATGGCGGGCGAGCTTCGTGGCGCTGGAGAAAAGCCTGCGATCGAAGCGCGTGGCGGGGCGCCGTGTCGGGGCCATCACGGAGGACGACACGTACGGCGACGGCGACGACCCGGCATGACCCGCGTCGCGATCGACAGCAACATTCTCATCTACGCGGAAATCGAGCCCGATTCGGCAAAGGGCAGGCGATCCGCCGATCTGATCTTGCGAACCGCGCGCGACGGGGTCATACCCGCGCAGGTTCTCGGGGAATTCCTTCGCTTCATCCAGCGTCGCTTCCCGACATCCTTCGAGGATGCGATCGGGCAGGCGTTGCTCTACCAGTCCGTGTTCGTCACGCCGCCGACGACCGACGCCACGGTCAACAAGGCGTCCGACTTGGCGCGTGCGCAGTTCTGGGACTGCGTGGTCTGCGCGGCGTCTGCGCAAGCCGGCGCGAAGATCCTGCCGACGGAAGATATGCAGGACGGCCGGATCCTCGACGGCCTCCGTCTGATGAACCCGTTCGCTGCAGCAAACGCCAGATCGATCGACGACCTGCTCGCCGAGTGACGGCCCCGCGCAGCCGTTCGTTGAAGGCGGCTCGCGCCCCGGCGCGCCTTGTCCGAAGCGCGAGCCGGCGAAGCTTCCCGGGAAATCCTGCGGCTCCGGAAATGCGCAAGGGGAGAGCGCTGTGCTATGTTTGCGCCAACCGTCGCAGGAGCCCGCAAGATGCGCGTCGCAGTCGTTAAAGCCGCTCACGATGATGACGCCGGCGTCTGGTACGTGGAGCACTCCGACATGGAGGGTCTGCACGCCGAGGGAGAAACCTTCGAGTCGTTCTGCCGCAACGTGGCAGACGCGGTCTCCGACCTCGCTGAGGCCGACGGGGCGGGCGATGTCCAGGTTGAAATCATCGCACACGCCTCTGTAGCGAAAGGGGAAGCGTGACCGCGCAAGGCGTGGAGGGCACCCCCAAAATCGACAATCCAGGTTCCCGGTCGCCGAGAGTCTCCGTCCGGCATGCAGCCTTTGGCTTGGTTTGCGCGGCCGTTGCCAACGGGCGACCGATACGGCGTCTGTCTGCCGCCGCAAGCGTCTGATAAATCAAGAATATTTGCAGGAGCAAGAACACAAAAGAGAACATTTTCTTGGAGAACGCCGGCTTCCGTGCGATAGTCCCTTCAATCAGGCGATTGTGCCGCGCCGGGGACCGACGCATGACCCGCCAACCCTCTTCCCTCTGCCGGCCGCCGAGCCGCCGGCGGCGGGGAAGGCGCGGCCTGGAGCGCCGGGAGGCCTGTTTGGACCCCGTCGTCTCCGGCGATTCCAACAAAGTCGTCGCCGCGCGTCGGAAGTTGGGTAACACCCAAGGCGACCCAGGCGGGAGTTCGTGCATCAACCACAGACTTCTCACTATCGCGTCGCCTCGAGGGATGCTGGCCGCCGGGCGCAAACGACCCGAGATCGCGAGTTGCATTTTTCGTGGCGACTCGCAACTCCTTGAAAAGGCTGGATTCATGCACGGAAGTTGCTTCCCCTGGGGTTCCTTTTCCTTCCCCCTGGGTTCTTCTTCTTTCCCCTGGGGTTCCACTTCCTTCCCGTGGAGTTGCTCTTCCTTCCCCGACGTCCGCTTTCCTGCCCCCGACCGCCGCATCGCCCGCGCGCGGACCCGCACGGGGCTCCGAGAACCCTGAAACCGTCACGGACGACGGGCGGCTCCCTCTATCGCTCCCGTCCCGCCTCCGAGGCGACCCTGGCGAGGGGCGACAGGAGGTACTCGATCACGCGGCGGGAGTCGGTCTTGATCTCGATCGTGACCGTCATGCCCGGGGTCAGCGGGACATTCGAGTTGTTGATCCTCATCGCGCTCTCGTCGAGCGCGACCGTGACCAGGAAGACGAAGTTTTCCGGCTGGCCGGGCGCGGGCGCCTGGGTTTGGGCGACATTGGCCGAAGCGGCCGCGTTGGCGAGGGCGCGCTTGGCGTCCTGTTCGTCGATCGCGCCGGATGCGATCTTGACGACCTTGCCGTGCAGCACGCCGAAGCGGGTGAAGGGGAAGGCGTCGACCTTGACCACCACGTCCTGCCCCAGCTTGACGAAGCCGATGTCGAGATTGGGGACGAGCGCCTCGACCTGAAGCTTGCCGCCGGCCGGAGTGATGACCGCGAGCTGCTGCCCGGTCGTGACCACCTGCCCGACCGTGGTGACCGCCGTCTGCTGGACGATTCCGTCGATCGGCGCGGTCAGCCGGGTGCGGGCGAGACGCGCCGCGGCCTTGGCGAGCGCCTCGCGCGCTTCGTCCGCCTTGCGCGACGCGTCGGCGAGCTTGTTCTGATTGTCGGCGATGAACTGCGAAACCGTCTTCGCCTTCTCGCTCTGCAACTCCCTGATCGCCGCGTCAGTCTCGATCAGCTGGCCCTCGTCGGAGGCGAGCTGTGACTGCGACTTCTCCAGCTCCTCCTTGGCGTCGTAGAGGTTGATCTTGGTGCCGACGTTGAGGTCGATCGCCTGCTGTCGGGTGGAGACGCGCTGGTGCAGCGTGTCCATCAGCGTGTGCTGGTAGGCGATGCTCATGTCGAGACGCTTTCGCGTCGCCAGTTTCTGCGCCATCTGTTTGTCGAGCGCCTTCAGGGAGTCCGCGAGCTGGAGGAGGTCGGCGCGCAAGACCGCCTCCTCGCGCAGGCGGAAGGGCTCGGGCAAACCGTCATCCCAGGCGATCTTCGGGTCGGGCTCGCCGGCGAGGTATTCGACCGGACTGTCGGCCGAGGGCGCGGCGTCGGCCTTCTCCGGGCCGCCGGGGGCGAGGCGGTCGGCGCGCATCTCCTCGGCTTGCGCGGCCTCCACGGCGCGGATCGCGTAGCGCCGGCGGCCGACCTCGGCGAGGCTCGCGTTCATCGCGTCCTCGGCGCTGCGCGCGTCGGCGCTGGCCTCGGCCGGATCGAGCTCGAACAGAAGGTCGCCTTCCTTGACCGCCTGGCCCGCTTCGACATGGATCGCCGACACCTGGCCGGGATCGAGCGGCTGGATCACCTTGGCGTAGCCGACGGTCTCGATCTTTCCCGGCGCGACGGCGTGAACGTCGAGCCGGCCGAAGTAGGACCATGTCAAGGCGACGACGACGAAAGCGGCGATCGTCGCCATCACGGCGATCGGCAGGGGCGGAGGCGGCGTCTCGAGGATTTCGAGCGCGGCGGGCAGGAACTCGCGGTCGCGTCCGGTGACCGCGTCGGGGGCGCGCGGCGCCGGCGGAGGCGGCGGCGTCGCGGCGGGAGGCGAGGCGCGCTCGTTCATGCCGGCATCCTCGCCTGATCGGACTGAAGGGCCCACAGACGGGCGTAGAGCCCGCCGCTCCGCATCAGCTCCTCGTGCGAGCCGACCTCGACCACCTCGCCCTGCGTCATGCCGACGATCCGCGTGCAGGGGCGGACGGCGGCCAGCCGATGGGCGATGATGATGACGGTGCGACCCTGCACGATCGAGCGCATGTTCTCCTGGATGATCCGCTCGCTCTCGTAGTCGAGGGCGGAAGTCGCCTCGTCGAGGATCAGGATGCGCGGGTTGGTGGCGAGGGCGCGCGCGATGGCCACGCGCTGGCGCTGGCCGCCCGAAAGGTTGGCCCCCCGCTCCTCGATCATCGTGTCGTAGCCTTGCGGCAGCTGGGCGATGAACTCGTCCGCGCCGGCGAGCCTCGCCGCATGCATCACCATCACCCGCGCCATCGCCGGGTCGCCGAGCGCGATGTTCTCGTGGATCGTCCGGTTGAACAGGATGTTCTCCTGCAGCACGACGCCGGTCTGCCGGCGCAGCCAGCCGGGATCGAGCTGGGCGACGTCGACGCCGTCGATCATCACCTGGCCGATCTGCGGACCGTATAGGCGCTGGATCAGCTTGGTCAGCGTCGACTTGCCCGACCCGGAAGGCCCGACAATGCCGATCACTTCGCCCGGCTCGATCGACAGCGACACGTTGCGCAGGACGTCCGGCGCGTCCGGGCGGTAGCGCATCGTCACGCGCCGGAATTCGATCGCACCACGGGGCGGCGGCAGCGTCAGGAGATTCTGCGGCACGGGCTCGGGCGGCGAATTGAGAATGTCGCCGAGCCGCGCGACCGAGACCTGCACCTGCTGAAAGTCCTGCCACAGTTGCGACAGGCGCAGGATCGGCTGGACGACCTGGCTCGCGATCATGTTGAAGGCGATCAATTCGCCGACCGACATCGAGCCTTCGATCACCGCCTGGGCGCCGACGAACAAGATCAGCGCCGTCGTGATCTTGCTGACGTATTGGATCATATTTTGCCCGAGCGCCCCGGTCACGCCCGCGTCGAACGAGGTGCGCACATAAGCCGCCAGCCGCTCCTCCCACTGCGCCTGCATCATCGGCTCGACGCTGGCGGCCTTCAGCGTCTGCGCGCCGACGATCAATTCGACCAAAAACTGTTGCGAACGCGCGCCGCGGTTGAAGCGCTCCTTGATCTGCTCGCGCAGCACCGGCCGGATCATCGTGGCGATGACGACATAGACCGGGATCGAAACGAGCACGATGAGCGTGAGCTTCACCGAATAGACGAACATCACCGCGATGAAGACCAGGGTGAAGACGAGATCCAGGAGCGAAGTCAGGCCCTGGCCGGTCAGAAAGCCGCGGATCGTCTCGAGTTCGCGCATGCGCGCGACCGTCTGCCCGGCCGCCCGGGTTTCAAAGTAGGCGAGCGGGAGGCGGAAGAGATGATGGAACAGCCGCCGCCCGAGTTCGACGTCGATCCGGTTGGTGGTGTGGCTCAGCGTATAGGTGCGCAGGAACTGAAGGATCGTCTCGAACAGCCCGAGCGTCACCATGCCGAGGACGAGGACGACCAGCGTCGACATGCCCTTGTGCACGAGCACCTTGTCGACCACCAGCTGGAAAAAGATCGGGGTCGCCAAGCCGAAGAGCTGTACGAACAGCGAGGCGATCAGCACATGCGTCAGGGGCTTTCGGTAGCGGACGATCGATGGCCAGAACCAGCGGAAGCCGAACGTGTCCGGATCGATGCCCGCGCCGCCGAGCCGCCGCCCGACCAGGATCGCCACGCCTGAAGAGAGCTCTTCGGCCTCCTTCAGCGACACCTCCCGCACCGAGCGCACGAGGGAATCGATCACGCGGACCCTTCCCTTGTCGCCGGCGATCGCGAGGACCGCGAAACTGCCGTCCTTGAGCTGGATCATCGCCGGATACGGAAGGCCGCCCATGCGCTTCGCGTCCGCGCGGCGGATGATGCGCGACTTCATCTGCAGAAGATTGGACGCCCGAACGAGGTCCTCCGCCGTCGCCACGCGGCCGGTCAGCGCCAGCTGATGACGAAGC
>CAWGKV010000050.1:0-19646 GCA_963823165.1 uncultured Alphaproteobacteria bacterium
TCTTTATCGGGTTCGATCCGAGCCGGTGGTCCACTTATGCAGCGCGTTCAAGGCGCTCAAGCGGCCGACCGGCTGGTCTTGCGTGCCGGGACGTAGTGGGCCGCCAAGACATGCTTGTCGCGGGCCAGCGCCCGGCATGCTATGGCGACGACGGGCGGCAATTCATCCTTCTTCAGATAGCCCATGATCGTCCGACGGCCCACGCCAAGAAGCTTCGCCGCCTCGGTCAGCGAGAGCCCCAGGGCCGCGCGCCATTCGGCAAAATCGGCCCCCGTCATCGGCGCCTGCTCCTCCGCGATGCGCTTGAGCGTCGAGGCGGAGACATCCAGCCGGCCCCATTTGGTCTGGACCGGCCAAGCGAGGCCGAGACCATCTTCCACGATCGCCGCTCTTGCGAACGACTCGGCGTCGTCCATGAGAGGCGCGAAATGCGCGCTGCGGGCCATCAGTCCGGTCAGGTCGAGCTTACGGTCCATGCGGTCGCCGGCAAAACGGACATGGAGCACAAGACCGCCCATCGGACGCGCCTTCGTCACTCTCGTCACCTCGTCGTTCATACGGATCACCTCTGAAACTCGTCCCACATAGCCTTGAGCTCCGTCCGATTCTCCTCCACCCAGCGGCGCGCCCGCCTCAAGACTCCGCTCGGCGCGTCGCCCGCAAGCAAATCGCCGTTCGCGATGCGAATCTTCGCCGCGAAGTCGGCGCCCTTGATATGCACGTGTGGCGGATTCTCGTCCTGGAAGAACATCAGGAGTTTGAAGCCGCCAAACCGCTTGATCTCCGGCATGCGCCGTCCCGCGAGCGCGACGTATATAGGGAAAAATTTGCCCTAGCACAAGGCGGCCCCTAGTCGCTGCATTTCCTGAAGGCTTTATGCCGCAGTGGCGGCTGTGCTGGTCCTCGCGGCCGAAGCCCCTGATCGGGGCGCCCGCCTGAGGCGCGGCCCGCGCCTTTGACAGGCCTGGAGCAAAGGCTGAAGGTCCACGCGCCGGGACACGTCCGGCGAGGGTCGCCCGCAAGGGCGCATCGGATTGCCCATGCTCGGCGTCTGCTACTACCCAGAACACTGGCCGGAAGCGTTTTGGGCCGAGGACGGCCGGCGGATGCGCGAAATGGGCATCGCCACTGTCCGCATCGGCGAGTTCGCCTGGTCGCGCTATGAACCGCGTCGCGGCGAATTCCAATGGGACTGGCTCGATCGTGCGATGAAGGCGCTCGACGACGCGGGCTTGAAAATCGTGCTCGGCACGCCGACCGCGACGCCGCCCAAGTGGCTTATGGACGAATTTCCGGAGATCGCGCCGGTCGACGACCAGGGCCGGCGGCGCGGGTTCGGCTCGCGCCGGCACTATACGTTCTCATCAAAGGTCTACTGGCGCGAGAGCGCGCGCATCGTCGAGGCGCTGGCGGGGCGCTATGGCCGCCACCCGGCGCTCATCGGCTGGCAGACCGACAACGAATACGGCTGCCACAATACCGTGCTGTCGTGGGGGGCAGAGGACTTGACGGCTTTCCGCGATTGGCTGCGGCGCCGCTACCAATCGCCCCAAGAGCTCAACGAGGCGTGGGGCGCTGCGTTCTGGTCGATGGAGGTCGAAAACTTCGACGACGTCTCGCTGCCCAATCTGACGGTGACGGAGCCCAATCCGGCCGCGCGGCTCGACTTCTGGCGGTTTTCGTCCGAGCAGGTGGCGGCTTACGACCGCATGCAATGCGAGATCATCCGCCGTCATTCGCCCGGCCGATGGATCACCCACAATTTCATGGGTTTCTTCAACGGATTCGACCATTGGTCGCTCGGTGAGCATCTCGATTTCGCCTCGTGGGATTCCTATCCGATCGGCCTCGTCGAGCACTTCCCGTTCGAAGAACAGGAGCGCTTGCGCTGGCAGGACACGTCCCATCCGGACGTTGCGCCCTTCCATCACGACCTCTATCGCGGCGTCGGCCGGGGCCGGTTCTGGGTGATGGAGCAGCAGCCGGGGCCGGTGAACTGGGCGCGGTGGAATCCCGCGCCCGCGCCCGGCATGGTGCGTCTGTGGACACTCGAAGCGCATGCCCATGGCGCCGATGTCGTGAGCTATTTCCGCTGGCGGCAGGCGCCCTTCGCGCAGGAGCAGATGCACGCCGGGCTCAACCTGCCGCATGCGCACGAGCTTTCGCCGGGTGGCCGGGAGGCGACGGAGGCCGCCGCGGACCTCGCGCTTCTCGGCGATCTGCCTGCGACTGCGCGGGCCCAAGTAGCGATCGTCTATGACTACGGGTCGCACTGGGTGACCGCGATCGAGCCCCAGGGCGAAGATTTCCGCTATCCGGAACTGGTCTTCCGCTGGTACGAGGCGATCCGCCGACTCGGCCTCGACGTGGATTTCGTGAGGCCGGGCGCGCCGATCGACGATTATCGCCTGGTGCTGGCGCCCTCGCTGCCGATCGTCTCGGAGGACGCCGAGCGAGCTTTCGCCGCAGCGACCGGCATCGTCGCCTTCGGCCCGCGGTCCGGCTCGAAGACCCGCCACTTTTCGATCCCTGAGGAATTGCCGCCGGGGCCGCTGCAGCGGCTGTTGCACTCGCGGGTGATCGAAGTCTCCTCGATGCGGCCCGGCGTGAGGGTCGCGATCACCGGCGCGATCTCGGGCCATGCGGAGCGCTGGTGCGAAGGTCTGGAGACGCGCGCCGAAACGCTTGCGGCCTTCGCCGACGGTGCGCCCGCGCTCGTCGCCAGCGGCAATTATCTCTATCTCGCCTGCTGGCCGGACGCCGACGCGCTCGGCTCGCTGATGGCGCTCTTAGGCCGCAAGGCGGGCCTCCCGACCATCGAGCTGCCGGCAGAGGTGCGCCTCCGCCGCCGCGGCGACCTTGCGTTCGCCTTCAACTACGGCGAAACGCCCTGGCAGGCGCCGTTCGGCGGGGAGCCGCTGATCGGGGCGAAGAGCGTGGCGCCGAGGGGGTTTGCCGTATGGCGGAGTTGAGGCGGCAGCGAAATTCGGCGACCATCAGCTCAATGCTTCGGCGTTGCATCCGCCGCGGCCTTCCCCTATGTTGTAACGTAGAACAGAGAGGCCAGCCATGCGCGAAATCAGCGTGCGGGAGGCGAACCAGAATTTTTCGCAGGTGATCGCCGCGGCCGAACGCGGGGAGACCATCGTCGTCGCCAAGAACGGCAGGCCCGTCGCGAAAATCACGCCCCAAAGGGAAGACCCCGCCAGCGATCCCGAATGGCGGGCGAGCTTCGTGGCGCTGGAGAAAAGCCTGCGATCGAAGCGCGTGGCGGGGCGCCGTGTCGGGGCCATCACGGAGGACGACACGTACGGCGACGGCGACGATCCGGCGTGACCCGCGTCGCGATCGACAGCAACATTCTCATCTACGCGGAAATCGAGCCCGATTCGGCAAAGGGCAGGCGATCCGCCGATCTGATCTTGCGAACCGCGCGCGACGGGGTCATACCCGCGCAGGTTCTCGGGGAATTCCTTCGCTTCATCCAGCGTCGCTTCCCGACATCCTTCGAGGATGCGATCGGGCAGGCGTTGCTCTACCAGTCCGTGTTCGTCACGCCGCCGACGACCGACGCCACGGTCAACAAGGCGTCCGACTTGGCGCGTGCGCAGTTCTGGGACTGCGTGGTCTGAGCGGCGTCTGCGCAAGCCGGCGCGAAGATCCTGCCGACGGAAGATATGCAGGACGGCCGGATCCTCGACGGCCTCCGTCTGATGAACCCGTTCGCTGCAGCAAACGCCAGATCGATCGACGACCTGCTCGCCGAGTGACGGCCCCGCGCAGCCGTTCGTTGAAGGCGGCTCGCGCCCCGGCGCGCCTTGTCCGAAGCGCGAGCCGGCGAAGCTTCCCGGGAAATCCTGCGGCTCCGGAAATGCGCAAGGGGAGAGCGCTGTGCTATGTTTGCGCCAACCGTCGCAGGAGGCCCGCAAGATGCGCGTCGCAGTCGTTAAAGCCGCTCACGATGATGACGCCGGCGTCTGGTACGTGGAGCACTCCGACATGGAGGGTCTGCACGCCGAGGGAGAAACCTTCGAGTCGTTCTGCCGCAACGTGGCAGACGCGGTCTCCGACCTCGCTGAGGCCGACGGGGCGGGCGATGTCCAGGTTGAAATCATCGCACACGCCTCTGTAGCGAAAGGGGAAGCGTGACCGCGCAAGGCGTGGAGGGCACCCCCAAAATCGACAATCCAGGTTCCCGGTCGCCGAGAGTCTCCGTCCGGCATGCAGCCTTTGGCTTGGTTTGCGCGGCCGTTGCCAACGGGCGACCGATACGGCGTCTGTCTGCCGCCGCAAGCGTCTGATAAATCAAGAATATTTGCAGGAGCAAGAACACAAAAGAGAACATTTTCTTGGAGAACGCCGGCTTCCGTGCGATAGTCCCTTCAATCAGGCGATTGTGCCGCGCCGGGGACCGACGCATGACCCGCCAACCCTCTTCCCTCTGCCGGCCGCCGAGCCGCCGGCGGCGGGGAAGGCGCGGCCTGGAGCGCCGGGAGGCCTGTTTGGACCCCGTCGTCTCCGGCGATTCCAACAAAGTCGTCGCCGCGCGTCGGAAGTTGGGTAACACCCAAGGCGACCCAGGCGGGAGCTCGTGCATCAACCACAGACTTCTCACTATCGCGTCGCCTCGAGGGATGCTGGCCGCCGGGCGCAAACGACCCGAGATCGCGAGTTGCATTTTTCGTGGCGACTGCCCGCAACTCCTTGAAAAGGCTGGATTCATGCACGGAAGTTGCTTCCCCTGGGGTTCCTTTTCCTTCCCCCTGGGTTCTTCTTCTTTCCCCTGGGGTTCCACTTCCTTCCCGTGGAGTTGCTCTTCCTTCCCCGGCGTCCGCTTTCCTGCCCCCGACCGCCGCATCGCCCGCGCGCGGACCCGCACGGGGCTCCGAGAACCCTGAAACCGTCACGGGCGGCGGGCGGCTCCCTCTATCGCTCCCGTCCTGCCTCCGAGGCGACCCTGGCGAGGGGCGACAGGAGGTACTCGATCACGCGGCGGGAGTCGGTCTTGATCTCGATCGTGACCGTCATGCCCGGGGTCAGCGGGACGTTCGAGTTGTTGATCCTCATCGCGCTCTCGTCGAGCGCGACCGTGACCAGGAAGACGAAGTTTTCCGGCTGGCCGGGCGCGGGCGCCTGGGTTTGGGCGACATTGGCCGAAGCGGCCGCGTTGGCGAGGGCGCGCTTGGCGTCCTGTTCGTCGATCGCGCCGGATGCGATCTTGACGACCTTGCCGTGCAGCACGCCGAAGCGGGTGAAGGGGAAGGCGTCGACCTTGACCACCACGTCCTGCCCCAGCTTGACGAAGCCGATGTCGAGATTGGGGACGAGCGCCTCGACCTGAAGCTTGCCGCCGGCCGGAGTGATGACCGCGAGCTGCTGCCCGGTCGTGACCACCTGCCCGACCGTGGTGACCGCCGTCTGCTGGACGATTCCGTCGATCGGCGCGGTCAGCCGGGTGCGGGCGAGACGCGCTGCGGCCTTGGCGAGCGCCTCGCGCGCTTCGTCCGCCTTGCGCGACGCGTCGGCGAGCTTGTTCTGATTGTCGGCGATGAACTGCGAAACCGTCTTCGCCTTCTCGCTCTGCAACTCCCTGATCGCCGCGTCAGTCTCGATCAGCTGGCCCTCGTCGGAGGCGAGCTGCGACTGCGACTTCTCCAGCTCCTCCTTGGCGTCGTAGAGGTTGATCTTGGTGCCGACGTTGAGGTCGATCGCCTGCTGTCGGGTGGAGACGCGCTGGTGCAGCGTGTCCATCAGCGTGTGCTGGTAGGCGATGCTCATGTCGAGACGCTTTCGCGTCGCCAGTTTCTGCGCCATCTGTTTGTCGAGCGCCTTCAGGGAGTCCGCGAGCTGGAGGAGGTCGGCGCGCAAGACCGCCTCCTCGCGCAGGCGGAAGGGCTCGGGCAAACCGTCATCCCAGGCGATCTTCGGGTCGGGCTCGCCGGCGAGGTATTCGACCGGACTGTCGGCGGAGGGCGCGGCGTCGGCCTTCTCCGGGCCGCCGGGGGCGAGGCGGTCGGCGCGCATCTCCTCGGCTTGCGCGGCCTCCACGGCGCGGATCGCGTAGCGCCGGCGGCCGACCTCGGCGAGGCTCGCGTTCATCGCGTCCTCGGCGCTGCGCGCGTCGGCGCTGGCCTCGGCCGGATCGAGCTCGAACAGAAGGTCGCCTTCCTTGACCGCCTGGCCCGCCTCGACATGGATCGCCGACACCTTGCCGGGATCGAGCGGCTGGATCACCTTGGCGTAGCCGACGGTCTCGATCTTTCCGGGCGCGACGGCGTGAACGTCGAGCCGGCCGAAGTAGGACCATGTCAAGGCGACGACGACGAAAGCGGCGATCGTCGCCATCACGGCGATCGGCAGGGGCGGAGGCGGCGTCTCGAGGATTTCGAGCGCGGCGGGCAGGAACTCGCGGTCGCGTCCGGTGACCGCGTCGGGGGCGCGCGGCGCCGGCGGAGGCGGCGGCGTCGCGGCGGGAGGCGAGGCGCGCTCGTTCATGCCGGCATCCTCGCCTGATCGGACTGAAGGGCCCACAGACGGGCGTAGAGCCCGCCGCTCCGCATCAGCTCCTCGTGCGAGCCGACCTCGACCACCTCGCCCTGCGTCATGCCGACGATCCGCGTGCAGGGGCGGACGGCGGCCAGCCGATGGGCGATGATGATGACGGTGCGACCCTGCACGATCGAGCGCATGTTCTCCTGGATGATCCGCTCGCTCTCGTAGTCGAGGGCGGAAGTCGCCTCGTCGAGGATCAGGATGCGCGGGTTGGT
The DNA here is from genome assembly GCA_963823165.1 of uncultured Alphaproteobacteria bacterium. Lineage (GTDB taxonomy): Bacteria > Pseudomonadota > Alphaproteobacteria > Rhizobiales > Beijerinckiaceae > Roseiarcus. The sequence goes on from CAWGKV010000050.1 coordinate 6,768, forward strand.
GGCGAGGGCGCGCGCGATGGCCACGCGCTGGCGCTGGCCGCCCGAAAGGTTGGCCCCCCGCTCCTCGATCATCGTGTCGTAGCCTTGCGGCAGCTGGGCGATGAACTCGTCCGCGCCGGCGAGCCTCGCCGCATGCATCACCATCACCCGCGCCATCGCCGGGTCGCCGAGCGCGATGTTCTCGTGGATCGTCCGGTTGAACAGGATGTTCTCCTGCAGCACGACGCCGGTCTGCCGGCGCAGCCAGCCGGGATCGAGCTGGGCGACGTCGACGCCGTCGATCATCACCTGGCCGATCTGCGGACCGTATAGGCGCTGGATCAGCTTGGTCAGCGTCGACTTGCCCGACCCGGAAGGCCCGACAATGCCGATCACTTCGCCCGGCTCGATCGACAGCGACACGTTGCGCAGGACGTCCGGCGCGTCCGGGCGGTAGCGCATCGTCACGCGCCGGAATTCGATCGCACCACGGGGCGGCGGCAGCGTCAGGAGATTCTGCGGCACGGGCTCGGGCGGCGAATTGAGAATGTCGCCGAGCCGCGCGACCGAGACCTGCACCTGCTGAAAGTCCTGCCACAGTTGCGACAGGCGCAGGATCGGCTGGACGACCTGGCTCGCGATCATGTTGAAGGCGATCAATTCGCCGACCGACATCGAGCCTTCGATCACCGCCTGGGCGCCGACGAACAAGATCAGCGCCGTGGTGATCTTGCTGACGTATTGGATCATGTTTTGCCCGAGCGCCCCGGTCACGCCCGCGTCGAACGAGGTGCGCACATAAGCCGCCAGCCGCTCCTCCCACTGCGCCTGCATCATCGGCTCGACGCTGGCGGCCTTCAGCGTCTGCGCGCCGACGATCAATTCGACCAAAAACTGTTGCGAACGCGCGCCGCGGTTGAAGCGCTCCTTGATCTGCTCGCGCAGCACCGGCCGGATCATCGTGGCGATGACGACATAGACCGGGATCGAAACGAGCACGATGAGCGTGAGCTTCACCGAATAGACGAACATCACCGCGATGAAGACCAGGGTGAAGACGAGATCCAGGAGCGAAGTCAGGCCCTGGCCGGTCAGAAAGCCGCGGATCGTCTCGAGTTCGCGCATGCGCGCGACCGTCTGCCCGGCCGCCCGGGTTTCAAAGTAGGCGAGCGGGAGGCGGAAGAGATGATGGAACAGCCGCCGCCCGAGTTCGACGTCGATCCGGTTGGTGGTGTGGCTCAGCGTATAGGTGCGCAGGAACTGAAGGATCGTCTCGAACAGCCCGAGCGTCACCATGCCGAGGACGAGGACGACCAGCGTCGACATGCCCTTGTGCACGAGCACCTTGTCGACCACCAGCTGGAAAAAGATCGGGGTCGCCAAGCCGAAGAGCTGTACGAACAGCGAGGCGATCAGCACATGCGTCAGGGGCTTTCGGTAGCGGACGATCGATGGCCAGAACCAGCGGAAGCCGAACGTGTCCGGATCGATGCCCGCGCCGCCGAGCCGCCGCCCGACCAGGATCGCCACGCCTGAAGAGAGCTCTTCGGCCTCCTTCAGCGACACCTCCCGCACCGAGCGCACGAGGGAATCGATCACGCGGACCCTTCCCTTGTCGCCGGCGATCGCGAGGACCGCGAAACTGCCGTCCTTGAGCTGGATCATCGCCGGATACGGAAGGCCGCCGATGCGCTTTGCGTCCGCGCGGCGGATGATGCGCGACTTCATCTGAAGAAGATTGGACGCCCGAACGAGGTCCTCCGCCGTCGCCACGCGGCCGGTCAGCGCCAGCTGATGACGAAGCTGCGCTGGATCTGCAGGGATGCGGTAGTAATTGGCGATCAGGGCGAGCCCAGCGAGCCCGGCGTCGAGCGTCTCAGCGCTGGCCGCCTGTTTCACCAATTCTCTCCTAATCTTCTCATCGAGCGCGAAAGCGCGAAAGTCAGGAAGCGGTTTCGGCGCAGGCGGCCCATTCGGTGGATCCGGGGTCCGTGCGCGGTGCAACCGGCGCAACTGCGGCCGCCTGCGCAATCGGCGCGATCAGGGATACGGGGGTCTTCGCCGGCTCAGGCTTCTGGTCCGGCCGCAACGTTCCAGGCGAACTCGGCAAATGCGTCCCCACGGCGTCCCGCCCAGATTTTCAATTCACCCGAATTCCCCGCAGCCACCGCGTCGGTTGAGGCTCAAACATTCCGCGGACCATGTCAAGCCGATCGGGGCCGGCCCGTGGCCGGCCCGTGGCGGGCCCGTCTGTGCCCCCTGTTCGCGCCGCCAGTCGGCAATTCGGCGGGCCTCCCTCCGTTCCTGACGGCGTTGTTCGGCGTTTGGCTATGTTCGTTGTCGTACCCGTCTTCGCGCTTGCGCATAGTCGTGGGATGCCTGCTATGCATCGTCCAGTGGACAAGGCGAAAAGCAGCGAAAAAGCGTTGCCGGGATGCTCACATGATCATTACCTGTGGCAGGCGATCGCTACCCTTCCGTCTTGCGCGCTCTCTGTCCCGTCTTGCGGCCTTTAAATACCCCCTAGCGCGTCATCCTTCGGAAAATAGGAACACATTATTCTGCTCTTATGGCGTTAACTGTTGATATTTGGTAACGGGGAGGGGGCTGGCTGTAGCGGAGGGATAAGCGATGGATGCGGGTGAGTTCGCTGACTGGCTTTCCGGGATAGGGCGGTTGAGCGATGAGCAGATTGCGCTGGCGCTCACCGAGCTCGGGGCGATTATGGGTCGGTCTGACGATGTCGGCTTGCGGCCGTCTCCCGAGGCTCGGCCCGAGGGGGAGTCGTCGACCGAAGAGGGCGAACGGCGCAAGGCGAGGATCGAGCGGGACGCATTTGGCGACGATCGGCGAGCGCAAGGTCGAGCGCCTCGGCTGCGCACATTGCGGCGCCGATGAGATTGTCGGCTGGGGTCGGTCGCACGGCTTGCCGAGGTATCGCTGCAAGGCGTGCGGGCGCACCTTCAACGCCGCGACCGGGACGGGGATGGCCCGGCTGCGCAAGAAGGATCGCTGGCTCGACCAGGCGCAGGCGATGATCGACGGCGTCAGCCTCGCCAAGGCGGCCGAACGCTGCGGCGTCCATCCGACCACGGCCTATCGCTGGCGGCATCAATTCCTGAGCGCTCCGGCGATCGACAAGCCGCAGACGTTGCAGGGAATTGTGGAAGCGGACGAAACCTTCATCCTCGAATCGTTCAAGGGCCGGCGCTCCGGTCTGGCGCGCAAGGCCCGCAAGCGCGGCGGCAAGGCGAGACATCCGGGCGCCTTTTCCGACAACATCCCCGTTCTTGTGGCCCGCGACCGTTCCGGCGCCACGACCGACGCCGTCCTGCCCGAGGACACGGCCGTATGCATCACCCAGGCGCTGGCGAGCGCCATGTCGCCGGCAAACGTGCTGGTCTGCGACGGCGGCCGGCCTCTGCGCGCTTTCGCCCGACGCGCCAAAATTCCCGTCCGCGTGGTTCCCGCCCCGGGAAAGCCGCTGCCCGGCGAGCCCGACATCCACATCAACAACGTCAATGCCTACCATTCGCGCCTCAAGGAGTGGATGCGCCGCTTCCACGGCGTCGCGACCCGCAATCTCCCCAACTATCTGGGCTGGCGCCGCGCTCTCGAAGCCTCCGCCGAACCAATCGATCCACAAGGCTGGATGCTCGCAGCCCTGGGCCAGGGAGCTAACCAACAGCTAACGCGATAATAGCGAATCGCGTTCGTCCAGTCGGCAAAATTATTTTCGCTCGGCGTCGCTCGTAACCCTTTGAAAAAGCCAGAATCGGACGAAGCAATCCAAGGAAATCCAAAGGATTCCAAGCCGCTTTTGTTGGTTCTATTGCTGTTTGGCTGGGAAAAATTTCGCTATTATCGCGTTAGCTGTTGGTGAGCTCCCTGGCCCAGGGCTGCGAGCATCCAGCCTTGTGGATCGATTGGTTCGGCGGAGGCTTCGAGAGCGCGGCGCCAGCCCAGATAGTTGGGCAGGTTGCGGGTCGCGACGCCGTGGAAGCGGCGCATCCACTCCTTGAGGCGCGAATGGTAGGCATTGACGTTGTTGATGTGGATGTCGGGCTCGCCGGGCAGCGGCTTTCCCGGGGCGGGAACCACGCGGACGGGAATTTTGGCGCGTCGGGCGAAAGCGCGCAAAGGCCGGCCGCCGTCGCAGACCAGCAGGTTTGCCGGCGACATGGCGCTGGCCAGCGCCTGGGTGATGCATACGGCCGTGTCCTCGGGCAGGACGGCGTCGGTCGTGGCGCCGGAACGGTCGCGGGCCACAAGAACGGGGATGTTGTCGGAAAAGGCGCCCGGATGTCTCGCCTTGCCGCCGCGCTTGCGGGCCTTGCGCGCCAGACCGGAGCGCCGGCCCTTGAACGATTCGAGGATGAAGGTTTCGTCCGCTTCCACAATTCCCTGCAACGTCTGCGGCTTGTCGATCGCCGGAGCGCTCAGGAACCGATGCCGCCAGCGATAGGCCGTGGTCGGATGGACGCCGCAGCGTTCGGCCGCCTTGGCGAGGCTGACGCCGTCGATCATCGCCTGCGCCTGGTCGAGCCAGCGATCCTTCTTGCGCAGCCGGGCCATCCCCGTCCCGGTCGCGGCGTTGAAGGTGCGCCCGCACGCCTTGCAGCGATACCTCGGCAAGCCGTGCGACCGACCCCAGCCGACAATCTCATCGGCGCCGCAATGTGCGCAGCCGAGGCGCTCGACCTTGCGCTCGCCGATCGTCGCCAATGCGTCCCGCTCGATCCTCGCCTTGCGCCGTTCGCCCTCTTCGGTCGACGACTCCCCCTCGGGCCGAGCCTCGGGAGACGGCCGCAAGCCGACATCGTCAGACCGACCCACAATCGCCCCGAGCTCGGTGAGCGCCAGCGCAATCTGCTCATCGCTCAACCGCCCTATCCCGGAAAGCCAGTCAGCGAACTCACCCGCCTCCATCGCTTATCCCTCCGCTACAGCCAGCCCCACTCCCCATTACCAAACATCAACAGCTAACGCCATAAGAACCATTTCCCGCCCGCTCGAAACGCGGCTTCGGATGTGTTACAGTCCGGAGATGAATCCCATTGGAGAAGGCTTCTATCTGCGCAAGCCCGCAAAGCGACCGTGGTCGACCTGGATCAGGGCACTCGAAGCCTTCGCCGACATCTATGCCGAACCCACAAATTCCTTCGCCGTCTGCGGCTATGATCCAACTTGATCGGACTCCGCTCTAAGTTGCTTGCCCTCAAGACCGAAGCACGGAGCGGTTTGCCCAAACACGCACTCCCTCGTCGAGGCGCGAGACGAAAATCGCGCGGCTGTCACGCATCTAGTCGATACCGCTTGATAGCAATGGGGTCGAGTTCCACGCCAAGGCCAGGACGATCGGGAAGTTTGAGCAATCCTTGCGAGAGCCGAATCGGCTCAAGAACGATTTCGTCGCGGAGCGGGTTCTCGCCAATATCGTATTCGATCAGCGTTGGCTCGACAACGTTGCGGCTGTGCGGATAGTCCGGAAGGCTTGCAACAAAATGACAGGCCGCCGCGAGTCCGACTGCCCCACCCCAGACATGCGGCGACAAGCGCAGATGGTTGAGGCGAGCGAGGAACGCGACTTCACGACCCACTCGCAAGCCACCGCAGAGCGACAAGTCCGGCTGCGCCACGTCGATGCCCTGGAGGTCAATTAGTCGCTTGAAGTCCCATGCACTATAGAGAGCCTCGCCAGCGGCAAGCGGCATGGGCGCTTCGCGCCGAAGAGCAGCGTAACCGTTGAAGTCCAGCGGCGTCAGAGGTTCCTCGTACCAGAAAATGCGATGGGCTGCGATTCGACGCATGCTGTCTAGGGCTTCATCGACGGTATAGTTGCCGTTGGCGTCAACGATCAGATCGATCTCCTCGCCCAGTGCCCCACGAGCTGCCGATACGCGCTCGGCGTCTGAAGCCGGGCTGATGCCGATTTTGATTTTTACTCGCCGCCCGTCGGTCTGAGCTAGTCGCTCGAGTTCGCGGGGGAAATCGCGGGCCGGGTTCTCAGTCAAATAGCCCCCAGAGACATACACCGGAACTTCACTTCGCGCCCGGCCGCCGATCAAATCGGCGACAGGCAGGTTGTGCATCTTCCCGACTGCGTCGAGACAGGCCATATCGATACCGCTGAAGCACGCGGTCAACTGGTTCTGGACGCCAAAATGATAATGAGTGGCCATGATTTCGCTGACTACATGTTCAAAATCATGGATGCTTCTGCCGACGAAATATGAAAGGATTAGGTCGAAATACGCGCGGGTGACCTTTGGCGGACCCCAAGCCTCGCCAATGCCAGTGACACCGTCATCCGTCACGAGTTTTACGATGCTGGTCTGGCGAGCCGCAGCAAGTCCACGCGCCATTCCATATCTCCGCCCCTCTGGCAAGCGATACACAAGCGGGATGAGCTCGAGCTGGGAAATCTTTGCCATTTCCATCCATCTGTGAACCAATGACAAACAACGGCAAACCAACAAGCGCGCCGTGTGACGTCGCGTGATAGCCGCTGGCTCGCCAGCGTCAATCAGTCCGTGAATTCGATATGCTTGTCGAAGACGATCACACCTTTTTCATTGCGCACGATGTTGTATCCGTGCAGGCCGTCGCCGAACTGGTCGAAGTTGTATTCGCCTTCCGCGCCCTTGTAGCCCCTGGTGGACAAGATCGCGTCTCGGATCTTGTTCGGGTCGGTTGAGCCGGCCTTGTTGATCGCGGCGCGAGAGCACGCCGATCGCGTCATAGGTCCACGAGCTGAAAAGGTCGGGCGGCGCGTTCGAGACGGCGCCATACAGCTTGGCGAATTCCTTCGCCTCCGGGCTTGCGTCGATCGCGAAATCGGTAATGCCGTAGGTGCCCCAGAGCGCAGGGCCGGCGAGTTTCACCGCCTCGGCGGTGACGGTCGTGGGCGATCCGACCCACGGGATTGTCACGCCGAGCTGCCGCAACTGTCGCGCGAAGATCGCCTGATCGTTGGAGTAGGTGAAATAGGAGCCCATGATGTCGGCGCCGGACGATTTGATCGCGAGCACGACGGGCGTGAAATCCTGGCTCTGGTTGGGATAGCCCTGATCGATCGCGATCTTGGCGCCGAGTTTGTCGAGCGACGCCGACAAGGCCTTCGAGCCACCCATGCCGAACGCGTCGGTGGAATGGACGATCGCCCAGTTCTTCTTTCCCAGCGTCTCCACGCCGTAGGCGGCGATCACGCGTCCCGAGTAGGAATCGTTCGGACGGAAGCGGATCAGCCAAGGATTTCCCATCTTCGTCAGCGCTGGGTCGGTGCCGCCGAAGCAGACGGGTTTGCCCGTCTTCAGGATGTCGGGCGCCATCGCGTGAGTTTGCGTCGAGCGGATCGAGCCGAGGAAGGCGACGATGTCGGGCTGCGCGGCAAGCTTGGAGAAGGCGAGCACCGCGCCCGGATTGGTCGTCTGGTCGTCCTCGGTTATGAGCTCGACCTGTTTTCCCAAGACGCCGCCCGACTTGTTGACGCGATCGAGCGCGATCTTGGCGCCGATGAGCGCGTATTTCCCGCTGTCGGCGGCGGGGCCGGTGACGGGCAGGACCATGCCGATCTTGATCGTTGCCGCCTCGGCGCGAGCAACGCGCGATATCGCCGGCGCGGCGAGAACTCGCCGCGAGCCCCAGGTTTATGGACCGTCTGGTGAGCCTCATGCGTTCCTCCCACTGATATTGCGTTTTTCCGATTGGCTCCGGCGGACAATCGTCTGGATGGCCACCGGTTTCAATTGAAACTCACATCGTCGCGCCGATCTGCCAGGGCGTGAACTCGGCTTCGCCATATCCGAGCTGTTCGGATTTGGTGCGGGCGCCAGACGCGACCGCCAGAACCATGTCGAAGATCTCCTTGCCCTTGTCCTCGATCGAAACCCCGTCGAGCACGTCGCCGCAATTGATATCCATATCGTCGACCATCCTGCGATACATTTCGGTGTTGGTCGCGAGTTTGACTGACGGCGTCGGCTTGCACCCGTAGGCGGAGCCGCGCCCCGTCGTGAACGCCAAAACGTTGGCGCCGCCTGCGACCTGCCCCGTCACGGACACCGGATCGTAGCCGGGCGTATCCATGAATACGAAGCCCTTGGAGACGACCGGCTCGGCGTACTTGTAGACCGCATTCAGCGGCGTCGTGCCGCCTTTGGCAGCCGCTCCGAGCGATTTCTCCAGGATCGTCGTCAAGCCGCCCGCCTTGTTCCCGGGCGAAGGATTGTTGTTCATCTCGCCTCCGTTGCGGGCGCAGTAGTCCTCCCACCAGCGAATTCTGTCGATCAGCTGACGCCCCACTTCCGGGGTCGCCGCGCGACGGGTCAGCAGATGCTCGGCGCCGTAGATTTCGGGCGTTTCGGAGAGGATCGCGGTGCCGCCGTTGCGCACCAGAATGTCCGCCGCCGCGCCCAGCGCGGGGTTGGCGGTTATGCCTGAGTAGCCGTCCGACCCGCCGCACTGCAGCGCCAGCGTCAGGGCGCTGGCCGGCGCGGGTTCCCGGCGCGCGCGGTCGAGCACCGGCAACATCTCGCGGAGCCGCTCCATGCCGGCTTCGATCGTCCTGCGCGTGCCGCCTGTCGCCTGGATCGTCAGGCTCTGAAAATCGTCGCCTTCGACGAGACCATATTCCTCTTTCATCCGGCCGATCTGAAACACCTCGCAGCCGAGCCCGACCATCAGGGTCGCCCCGACGTTGGGGTTGGCGGCGTAGCCCCACTCGGTGCGCATCAGCGCCTCGAAACCCTCGCCTTTGGACGCCATGCCGCAACCGGTGCCGTGCACCAGCGCAATGACGCCGTCGACGTTCGGGAAGTCGGCGAGCATCCCGGAGCGCTCGACCTCGCGCGCGATCAGCCGCGCGGTGGTGGCGGAGCAATTCACCGATGTCAGAATCGCCAGGTAATTGCGCGTGCCGATTTTGCCGTTTGGTCGACGGAATCCCTGGAACGTAGGCTGATCTTCGAGCGCCAAGATAAGCTCGGGGCGCGCGTCCTCGCCGAAATGGTAGTCGCGGGCGAACTCCTTTACGGCGCAATTGTGCTCATGCACCCACTCGCCGGGCGCGATTGGCCGCGAGGCGAAGCCGATGATCTGGCCGAACTTCCGGACCGGCGCGTCCGACGATATCGGAGTTGAGGCCATCTTGTGACCCCTCGGGATCCGTTCCCGCGCAGTGAGTTCGGGCAAGGGCGTCGCGCCAGCCGGGAATTCGTCGACAGCGATAATCACATTATCGGAAGCATTGAGGCGCAAGGCGCGAGGGGTTGTCATGGTTTCTTTCCGTTACGGCGAGAACATTTCCGGTCGCTGGCGCGCAACCTTTTCCAGGAGTTCGCCGGTTACGCCGAGGTGACGCTTCATTGCTTCGCTCGCCGCCTGGGCGTCCGCGCGTTCGACCGCCTCGACGACCGCTTCATGCTCGCGCAGCACTTCACGGATTCGGCCCGGCGGCGACATCAGCAGGCGTCGCACGCGCTCAAGATGAACCCGTAAATTGTCGAGGATCTCGCTCGCCCTGGCCATTCCCAGCCGCGCGGTCAAGATCTGATGGAAAGCGACATCGGTGGCGTAGAACCTCGCCCGGTCATCCGCCGCCACCGCGATTTTCGCCTCCTTCAAATTCGCCGCGAGCGCGACCTTGTCGGAGCGGCTCATCCGGCGCGCCGCCTCGGCCGCGATCTCGCCTTCCAAGGCGCTGCGAATAAACAAGCGTTCCCGAACGTCTTTGATCGAGATCCGGGAAACGAAGGATCCATGCTGCGGCTCGACGTCGACAAGCCGATCGTACGCGAGCCTACTTACCGCCGCCGAGACGGGAAAGCGCGACACTCCGAGCCTCTCGCAGATCATCGACTTATCGATTAGGCTGCCAGGCTCGAGCGCGCCGGTCAAAATCGCCTCTTTCAATTCGCCGTAAACAGCGTCCGCCTTTGAATGGGCGCCTTTGGCCACAGCTCCGCCCGCCTTATTGGGAAGCGTCGACAACGGCCTTCCCGGCTAACATGTTAGAGGCTAGAGAGGCGCCGGAGCTCCGTCAATGCCCATCGCGCCGCTTGGAGGAAAGATGACGCCGCTTGCGCTGTCCGAAGCGTTGACTCTGCCAGACGACGGGTTCGCCGGGGCCCTGGCCGGGCGGGTCTGGCGGCCGGACGTCGAAGGACCCTCGGTCGTCTCGGTCAGACCCAACGGCGTTTTCGACGTCAGCGCCGATTTCCCGACTATGCGCGACCTCTGCGAGCAGCCCTCTCCCGCGGAGGCCCTCCGGCTCGCTCGAGGCCCGCGCCTCGGGACGATGTCCGAGATCCTTGCCGGGACCCCAAGGGAGAGGCGAGCCGAAGGGGAAGCATACCTGTTGGCTCCTATCGACCTCCAGGCGATCAAGGCGGCGGGCGTCACTTTCGCTCGGTCGCTGCTGGAGCGCGTCATCGAAGAGCGCGCGCGCGGAAACCCCGAGCAGGCTCGGGCCACGCGCGAAGCAATCGCCGCCGCGCTTGGCGCGGAACTCCGTGGCTTCAAGCCGGGGTCCCCAGCCGCGGTGCGGTTGAAGGAGGCGCTGATCAAGGCGGGCGCCTGGTCGCAATACCTCGAAGTCGGTATCGGTCCGGATGCAGAAGTCTTCACCAAAGGCCAGCCGATGTCTGCGGTAGGCTCGGGCGATGACGCCGGCTTTCACAGCGCCTCACACTGGAATAACCCAGAGCCGGAGGTTGCGCTTCTCGTCGCGTCGAGCGGGCTCATTGTCGGCGCAACCCTCGCGAACGACGTCAACCTGCGCGATTTCGAGGGGCGTTCGGCGCTTCTGTTGGGCAAGGCGAAGGATCAGAACGCGAGCTGCGCGATTGGCCCGTTCCTTCGGTTTTTCGATGCGACCTTCACGCTCGACGACGTCCGCACGGCGACGATTTCCCTGAGAGTCGAAGGCGAGGACGGGTTTCTCCTCGAGAGCCGCTCGTCGATGGCGGAGATAAGTCGTGACCCCGTCGATCTCGTCGCCCAGACGCTCGGGCCGAGCCACGCCTATCCCGATGGGTTCGTCCTCCTGCTGGGCACGATGTTCGCCCCCGTTGCAGATCGCGGGGAACCCGGAATGGGCTTCACGCATAAGGCAAACGATATCGTCACGATCGGAACCGAAAAGCTCGGTCGGCTCGTCAATCGGATGAGACCTTGCGAGGATTGCGAGCGGTGGACGTTCGGGACCGGCGCGCTGATGCGCAATCTTGCGCGTCGGGGGTTGATTTGATGACGCCTGGCGGACAATGTCGGCGTCGAAATCGGGATGAATCATGAGCGCCCTGCACAAGAACCTCATCGCCGGCGAATGGGTGGAGGGCGTCGGCGTCTCCAGGAACATCAATCCCTCGGACACGAACGACATCGTCGGCGAATATGCGCAGGGCGACGCCGATCAGACGGCCGCTGCGATCAGGGCCGCCCACGCCGCTTTCCCGGCTTGGGCGCGCACGACGCCGCAGGAGCGCCACGATATTCTGTTGCGCGCTTCTGTGGAAGTCCTCGCCAGGCGGGACGAACTTGGGCGTCTCCTCGCCCGCGAAGAGGGCAAGACGCTGCCCGAGGCGTTGGGAGAGGTTGCGCGAGCCGGCCAGATCTTCGATTTCTTCGCCGGCGAGGCGCTGAGAATCCCTGGCGAAAAATTCGCTTCGGTGCGCCCTAACGTCGACATCGAGGCGACGCGCGAGCCTGTCGGGGTGGTCGGGATCATCTCGCCTTGGAATTTTCCGATCGCGATCCCGGCTTGGAAGATCGCGCCAGCGCTCGCCTACGGCAACACGGTCGTGTTCAAGCCGGCCGAACTCGTGCCCGGGTCGGCCCACGCTCTTGCAGAGATCCTCGTTCGCGCCGGCATCCCCAAAGGCGTTTTCAACCTCGTGATGGGGCGCGGTTCGATCGTCGGCCAGGCGATTCTTGACCACAAACAGGTCGACGCCGTCAGCTTCACGGGCTCGGTCGCGACGGGTCGGCGGGTCGCTGCCGCCTGCGCCGGCGCGATGCGGAAGTTTCAGCTTGAAATGGGCGGCAAGAACCCGATCGTCGTGCTGGCCGACGCCGATCTGCCGAATGCGGTCGAGTGCGCGGTGAACGGCGCCTATTTCTCCACCGGACAGCGCTGCACGGCCTCATCGCGCGTGATTGTCGAGGAGCCGGTCTACGCGCGTTTCGCGGGCCTCCTTGCGGAGCGCATCCGTGCGCTCGTGGTCGACGACGCGCTGAAGGCAGGGACCAACATCGGGCCGGTGGTCGACCAAGGGCAGCTCGATCAGGACCTCTCATACATCGAGATCGGACGGAACGAGGGCGCGAGGCTCGCCCTCGGCGGGGAGCGGCTGAACCGCGCCACGCCCGGCTTCTACATGGCGCCGGCTCTTTTCGTCGACGCCGACAATTCTATGCGCATATCCCGCGAGGAGATCTTCGGCCCAGTCGCGACGATGATCCCGGCGCGCGATTACGAGCATGCTCTCGCGATCGCCAACGACACCGACTTCGGCCTGTGCGCCGGCATTTGCACCACCAGCCTCAAGCGCGCGTCGCATTTCAAACGCAACTCCGAAGCGGGCATGGTCATGGTCAACCTGCCGACCGCCGGCGTCGATTACCACGTGCCGTTCGGCGGGCGCAAAGGCTCGAGCCTCGGCGCGCGCGAGCAGGGCCGCTACGCCGTGGAGTTCTATACGACCGTGAAGACGGCCTACACGCTGGCGTAAGAACCGGCATCGGGGGCGATGCAAGACATGATCCTGATTTCCGGCGAGGCGCTGATCGACCTAATTCCCGACCCGGTCAAGCAGAACGGCTACGACGCTGTGCTCGGCGGTTCGCCCTACAACGTCGCGATCGGGCTCGCGCGGCTCGGCTCGAAAACTGCGTTAGTGT
>CAWGKV010000051.1:0-17927 GCA_963823165.1 uncultured Alphaproteobacteria bacterium
CCTTCCGCCCGGATCGGTAACTGGGCAAATTCCCGGGCGCGCAACTGCACAAAAGAAATGCTGCGGTTGCGAGATTCACCCAAATCAAGCACTTACACGCGGGCCGGCGGCAAAGTTTTTCTGTCCTGCCCGGGAATTTGCCCCAGTTACCCAGTTACGCGAAATTCTTTTAACCCATTGAAAAGCCCCGAATCGGACGAAAAATCCAAGGAAATCCGGAGAGAATCCAATTCCGCAATCTTTGGTTTTAATTTCCAGTGCGAGTTCATTGCAAACAGGAGCGCGTTGGGCCGCGACGCGCCGTGGGCCGCCCGGAAAACCCGCGGCAAGCTTCTGGAATCGCTCGAAACGCCCGGATGGCGACCGACTAATCCACGTCCTCGACCACGACCGTCCGGCCCGACAGGCGCTGGGCGAGCGAAGCCTCCATGAACGGGTCGAGCTCGCCGTCGAGCACGTCGGCCGGCGTGCCCGAGACGTGGCCGGTGCGCAGGTCCTTGACCATCTGGTAGGGCTGCAGCACGTAGGAGCGGATCTGGTGGCCCCAGCCGATGTCGGTCTTGGAGGCCGCGTCGGCGGTGACCTTGGCCTCGCGCTCCTCGAGCTCCCGCTCGTAGAGGCGGGCGCGCAGCATGTTCCAGGCGGTGGCGCGGTTCTTGTGCTGCGAACGCTCCGACTGGCAGGCGACGACGATGCCGGTCGGGAGGTGAGTGATGCGGACCGCCAATTCGGTCTTGTTGACGTGCTGCCCGCCGGCGCCCGAGGAGCGGTAGGTGTCGATCCGGCAATCGCTTTCGTCGACGTCGATCTGGATGCGGTCGTCGACCACCGGATAGACCCAGACCGAGGCGAAGCTGGTGTGGCGGCGGGCGTTCGAGTCGAAGGGCGAGATGCGCACCAGGCGATGCACGCCCGACTCGGTCTTCAGCCAGCCGTGGGCGTTGTGGCCCTTGACGACGATGGTCGCCGACTTGACGCCCGCTTCGTCGCCGGGGGTCTCTTCGATGACCTCGACCTCGAACTTGCGGCGCTCGGCCCAGCGTATGTACATGCGCAGGAGCATCCTGGCCCAGTCGCAGCTCTCCGTGCCGCCGGCCCCCGAGTGGACTTCGAGATAGGTGTCGTTGGCGTCGGCTTCGCCCGAAAGCAGCGCCTCGAGCTGGCGCCGCTCGCCCTCGGCCTTCAGCGCCTTCAGGGCCGCTATTCCCTCGGCCTCGGTCGCTGAGTCGCCCTCGGCCTCGCCGAGCTCGACGAGCGTCGAGGCGTCGTCGAGCTCGCGCTCGATCTTGGCGAGCGAGCCCAGCCTGTCGTCGAGCGCGGTACGCTCGCGCATCAGCTTCTGGGCGGATTCCGGGTCGTTCCAGAGACCGGGCTCTTCGGATTTCGCGTTCAGCTCGGCCAGACGCCGCGTCGCCGCGTCGACGTCAAAGATGCCTCCTCAGCAGTCCGACGGACTGCTTGATCGTCTCGACCAGCTGTTCAGCTTCAGCGCGCATGTCTTAAAGACCACAAAGTTAGAACCCTATTCATTGGCCGGCCGTCGGGGCGGGATGGGTCGTCTACGCCCTTCCCGGCGCCAAGCGCAAGTTCGGCGAGCGCTCGGCGGCGGTCAACCGCCGGCAAACGCTTCAGTAGAGGCCGCCCGTGCCGGAGCCGACCGACTGGTCGCCGCCCGCCTCCGCCGCGGCCTCGCCGCCGCCGCCGCCGCCGCCGCCGTACGAGTCGGGCGGGCCGGTGCCCGGCTTGAAGGCCTCGAGGATCGTGCCCGGCCCGGTCGAGCGCATCCCGGTGTGGACGTCGACCGAGATCAGCTTGATGCCCGGCGGGACGCGGAAGGGCGTATCCGGCGTGTCCTTCAGCGCCATCTTCATGAAGTCGCGGAAAATCGGCGCGGTGTAGAGCGCCGCCTGGGCGCTGCCGCCGAGCGACCTGGGCTTGTCGTAGCCCATGAACACGCCGAAGGCGAGATTCGGCGAGAAGCCGACGAACCAGAGGTCCTTCGCGTCGTTGGTGGTGCCCGTCTTTCCGGCGAGCGTCTTGCCGACCTCCTTGATCGCGACGCCCGTGCCGCGCTGGATCACGCCTTCCATGATCGAGATGACCTGATAGGCGCTGAGCGGGTCGAGCACCTGCTCCCGCTTGTCGATGAGGCGGGGCTCCGGCTGGTTGTCCCATTTCGCCGCGTCGCACCCCTCGCAGATGCGCTCGTCATGCTTGTAGATGGTGTTGCCCCAGCGGTCTTGAATGCGGTCGATCAGGGTCGCCTTGATCCGCTTGCCGCCGTTGGCGAACATGGAATAGCCGGTCACCATCCGCAGCACGGTCGTTTCGCCGGCGCCGATCGACATCGACAGGAAAGGCGGCAGATTGTCGTAGATCCCGAACCGCTTGGCGTATTCGACGACGAGCGGCATGCCGATGTCGCGCGCGAGGCGCACGGTCATCAGGTTGATCGAGTGCTCGACGCCGAACCGCAGCGTATGCTCGCCGCCGGATTCGCCCTCGAAATTCTGCGGGCTCCACATCTCGCCGTTGCCCTGGTCAATCGTGACTGGCGCGTCGAGAATGAGCGAGGAGGGCGTGTAGCCGTTGTCGAGCGCCGCCGCGTAGACGAACGGCTTGAACGACGACCCGGGTTGGCGTTGCGCCTGGGTCGCACGATTGAACTCCAATTCGTCGAACGAGAAACCGCCGACCATCGCCAGGACCCGACCGGTGAACGGGTCCATGGCGACGCAGGCGCCGCTGACTTCCGGAATCTGGCGCAGCCGGTATTCGCCGGAGCGTCCGGCGATCGGTTCGACGTAGAAGATGTCGCCGGACTTGACGAGGTTTTTCGCCGAGCGGCCCGTCCAGCGCATCCCTTCGGCAGTCACGGCGCCCGTCTCGCGGCCCTGAACGATTGCGCCCGACTTGTCCCGGTCGGGCTGCAAACCGATGCGGATCGAAGTGTTCGAGACGTCGAGCGCCACGGCGAGTCGCCAGGGCTTGACGTCGCCGTAGGAGGGAATGTCGGCGAGCGGCACGCCCCAGTCCTGGCCGAGGTCGATCGACTTCAGCGTCCCGTGCCAGCCGTGCGCTTCGTCATAACGCACGAGGCCGTCGACGAGCGCCTTCCGCGCCATCAACTAAATCTTCGGGTCCAGCGTCGTGCGAACGGAGAGGCCTCCCTCGTAGAGCTTCTGTTCGCCGTAGCGCTCCGACAGCTCGCGCCGCACTTCCTCGGCGAAGAAGCCGGCGGCGATCGAGTTCGGCGTCAGGACGCGGGGATTGACGACGAGCGGCTCCGCCCTCGCCTTGCGCGCCTGCTCGGCGGTGATGTAACCGTCCTCCGCCATGCGCCCGATCACATAGTTGCGCCGCTCCACGGCGCGGTCGTGGTCGCGGAACGGATTGAGCGCGCTCGGCTCCTTCGGCAGCGCCGCCAGATAGGCGACCTCGGCGATCGTCAGCTCGTGAACCGATTTGTCGAAATAATTCAGCGCGGCGGCGGCGACGCCGTAGTTGGAGAGCCCGAGATAGATCTCGTTGAGGTAGAGCTCGAAAATCTTCTCCTTCGAATAGGCCGCCTCGATGCGCAGGCTGAGAAGGATCTCACGAATCTTGCGGTCGAAAGTCCGGTCCGAATTCAGAAGGAAGTTCTTCGCCACCTGCTGGGTGATGGTGGAAGCGCCCTGAACCCGACGCGATCCCTGAAGGAAGACGATGCCCGCGCGCACGATCCCCTCGGGGTCGACGCCGTGGTGGCTGTAGAAGTTCTTGTCCTCGGCGGAAATGAAGGCCTTCTTGACGAGATCGGGGATGGACGAGGAGGGAAGATAAAGCCGCCGCTCGCGCGAGTATTCGGCGAGCAGGCTGCCGTCCGCGGCGTGCACGCGGGTCATGACGGGAGGCTCGTAGTTCTTGAGCTGGCTGTAGTCGGGCAGATCCTGCTCGTACTTCCACACCACGGCCGCAAGGATGCCGGCGGCGACGACGAAGACCATCGCGCCAGTCGCAAAAATAAAGCCGAACAGTCGGGCAATGCCGCGCATCTTGCTCTCGAAACCTTCCCGTTGCGCCCTTCGGCGGGTTCCCCCGTCGCCGAGACGGGAAATTCGTAGCGAAGCCTGGTCAGCGGCCTGACGACTCCCGCGAGGCGTTCCCGACAGCGTGAGTCGGCCGTGAGATCGTGGACCCCGCCCGTCCTTTTCTCCGCGACTGGGGCGATTCTATGATGGCGGGTCGGACGGCCAGACGCACGAACCTCGCCGGTCCCATGAAAACTCGCCGCTGGCGAGCGCTAACGGTCGGCTGCGCTCGCCGGCCGGTCGAGCGCAACGCCGGAACCCCCAGCGGCCGCGGTCCCGGACCCCACGGAGGCGCCGAAGAACGCATCGATCGCCCTGACCATTGCCGAGGCCGTCTTGACCCGCCACTCCGGCGAGTTCATCGCCTGGACGTCTTGGGCGTTCGACAGATAACCGAGTTCGACCAGCACCGAAGGAAATTCCGGGGCCTTGAGGACCACAAAACCCGCCGACCGCGCCGGATTGTGGTTAAGTCTGGTCGCCGGGCGCAAGTTGTCGACGAGGCCGCGCGAAAACATATGGGCGTAGATCCGGGTCTCGCGGCGTTTCAGATCGAACAAGATGTCTGCCACCCCTGGGTCCTGCCGCGTCTGACTCTCTTTATTCGCTCCTCGGTCGGCGGCGTTTTCGCGCGCCGCGATTCGCGCCGCCTCCGCGTCGGAGGCGCGGTCGGCGACGGTGTAGACGGTTGTCCCGCTGACGTCCGATGCTTCGCTGAGGGTGTCGGCGTGGATCGAGACAAACAAGGAGGCGTTTGCCCGGCGCGCGATGTTCACGCGCTCGTCGAGATCGACGTATTCGTCGCGATCGCGGGTCATGACGATCGAGTATCGCCTCGTCAACTCGAGCTGGCGCTTGAGTTCGTCGCAAAACGCAAGCACGAGAGTCTTTTCCAAGGCGCCTCCCACTCCGCGGGCGCCGCCGTCGGAACCTCCATGCCCCGGGTCGAGCACAATAACCGGCTGCGCCGCGCGGGGCGGAGTCGCAGGAGCGCCCGTCGAGTCCTCGGGCGGCCGGGGCAGCGCGGCGAATGCGGCATCGTCGCACGGCTTGACTTCGATCTTCAGCCGGGCGGGCGGTGCGCCGGCGAGAATCGGGTTCGATTCCACTCGGCCAGGACAAGCCGGGCGCCCTAGATCGATGACCACCCGCGACTGGTGCGGCGCGAGAAGACCAAATCGGAATTCCTTGACGATAGCCGTAGCATTTCCAGTCCCGACCCGACCGATCGAGGGGTCGAGCTGAAAATTGACTTCCGGCAAATCGACGACGATCCGATCGGGGGCAGCCAGGGCGTAGACGCGGGGCTCCACGGAGCGCGAGAGGTCAAAGGACAGTTCGGCGCCCTTTCCGTCTTGCAGGAGACGCGCCCCGACGGCGACCGGCGTTCGCCCGTCTTCCGCCAGGGCGGTTAACGCCGACGCGAAAATGAAGGTGGACGCAATCGCGGCCAGGCGTTGCATTCGCCGTTCTCCCTTTGCCGGCCGCGCCGCCCGTCGTTTCTCCTTCACCGGCGCGGAGCTGCAAATTATCTCGCGCTTCACCGTGCTGGAACATGCTCCCATGCAGCTGATCCAAGTTTCAGCCCGCAGATAGTTTGCAGATAGCTTTAAAAACAGTAAACCGCATTGTACGCTATACCATTCTCGTGCAGCGAACGAGGCGATCGGCGGCGGCAGTCCGCTTCCAAAGACTGCGTGCGGAAAAAACTTGCCAACGCTTCGGTGGGCCCCTATTTAGGGTGGGTTACGAATTCGGACCAATTCCGTAGGGCCGGCCTGTCCAAGTGGGGCAGGCGACATTTCCGCCAAGACCGTCGAGTGATGGCTTGCGGCTCCTGCCGGATGACGCCGTGGCGGGTTTTTGCTCGTCGCCTCAGTCGCCTTTCTTGTGCGCGGGCTCAGCGCCCGAACAAGGATTTCGCGGACTGAAAGATGGAAGCGACCAGCCGGAACTATGCCGGCGGCGCGGACCAATTCGTGACAACGGCGCACTTCACTGCGCGCCATAAATTGCGACGAGCCGGTTTCACGCCTTGGTCCTACTGACGATGTCCCGATCGCAAGTTCCGTCTGCAACAATCGCGGCGCCGACGGTTCGCGCATCGGTGACCGCATGTCGTCGGGTTGGGGTAACGGCCGTGGCCCTGGCATCCGAGTTCCAATTGAAATCCCTCCTTCAGACAGGCGTTGCCCGCGGCTTGCCCGATCGCTTTTCCCGATCGGCAGCACGTTGCGGCCGTCGCGAGAGAGCTTTACATGGCAAACAAAATGATCATCGACGCTTCCCACCCGGAAGAAACCCGGGTGGTGGTGTTGCGTGGCAACCGAGTTGAAGAGTTCGACTTCGAGTCGGCGAATAAAAGGCCGCTGCGCGGCAATATATATCTGGCGAAGGTAACTCGCGTCGAGCCTTCACTCCAGGCAGCATTCGTGGATTATGGCGGAAACCGCCATGGCTTCCTCGCTTTTTCCGAGGTTCATCCGGACTATTACCAGATTCCAATCGCCGACCGTCAGGCGCTGCTCGAGGAAGAAGTGCTTTCCCAGCGCGATGAAGAAGACGAACCGAACGGAGAGCGGCGCAGCCGCAGACATCGTCGATCGCGCCATCAGGAGATCGCGACGCGTGCGAGCGACGGAGACGCTCTTTCTGAAACCGTCAGTCCGGAAGACCGTGTGGCGGAAGAGGAAGACCGTACGGCGGAAGAGATCGAGTCGGCAGCCAAGTATCCTGCCTTGGACGAGTTCGACAGCGATCAGGCTGAAGCCGTCCCTTTACCGGAGACCGCGCCTGCGGTTCAACGCGACGAAAGCGCCGAAAACTCGGAGAACATTGCGTCAAGCAACGAAGCTGAGCGCTCGCAAGAATACGACCGAGAGCCGGCTTTCGCCCGGGAGGACCGAGTCGAACTGGAAGAGTCCGGGTCGAACCTCCTCGAGTTCTCAGAGCGAGAGGCCCGCCAAACCGAAGCTTTCGCCCCGACCTCGGACCACGAGCTTTCGCACGATCGCCCATCCGCGGATCTGGACGGCCATGCTGAGCGGGGCGTCACGCCGCCTCCAAACGACGACGACGACCACGAAGTGACGACGCTCGAAGGAGGATCGGAAGAACGTTACGCCCCAAACCGCAAGCACCAACTGGAGGATGAGGACGAACCAGTCGAGCAGATCGGCGGCGACGCGATGGAGGAGCTGCCGCGCCGCCCCCAACGCCTGCGCCGACAGTACAAGATCCAAGAGGTCATCAAGCGCCGCCAGGTGCTCCTCGTGCAGGTTGTGAAGGAGGAGCGCGGCAACAAGGGGGCGGCGCTCACGACTTATCTCTCGCTCGCGGGGCGCTATTCCGTTCTGATGCCCAACACAGCGCGCGGCGGCGGCATTTCGCGCAAAATCACCAATGCGCAAGACCGCAGCCGGCTGAAAGGCATAGCTGAAGAACTCGATGTTCCAGAGGGCATGGGGGTGATCCTGCGCACGGCCGGCGCATCGCGCACCAAGGCGGAGGTCAAGCGCGATTTCGAGTACCTGCTGCGCATGTGGGAAACGGTACGGGAGACGACGCTCGCCTCGAGCGCGCCGACCCTCGTCTACGAAGAGGGCTCGCTGATAAAGCGCGCGATACGGGATTTGTACAGCAAGGAGGTCGACGAAATCATCGTCGCAGGGGAAGCGGGTTATCGCGAGGCCCGGCAGTTCATGCGCCTCCTCATGCCGAGCCACGTCAACACAGTGCAACTTTATCGCGACACCCAGCCGGTATTCGCTAAAGCGGGAGTCGAGACGCAGCTCGACGCGATGTTTTCCAATCAGGTGACGCTGAAGTCCGGGGGCTACATCGTCATAAACCAGACCGAAGCTCTGGTCGCTATCGATGTCAATTCCGGTCGTTCGACCCGCGAGCACAACATCGAGGACACCGCGCTGCGCACCAACATCGAGGCGGCGGACGAAATAGCCCGACAATTGAGGTTGCGCGACCTTGCGGGCCTCATCGTGGTCGACTTCATCGACATGGAAGAGTCGCGCAACAATCGTGCTGTCGAGCGGCGGATCAAGGACGCGCTGAAGAATGACCGCGCCCGGATTCAGGTCGGGCGCATTTCCCATTTCGGTCTGCTGGAAATGTCCCGCCAGCGCATACGTACTGGCGTCCTCGAGGGCTCGACCGTCGTCTGCGCTCACTGCCAAGGCTCTGGCGTTGTGCGCTCGACTGCGTCAATCGCGCTTCATGTGCTGCGCGCGCTCGAAGACGCGCTGATCAAGAGTTCGACGCACGATGTTGTCGTTCGCACACGCACCCCGGTCGCGCTTTATATCCTCAATCAGAAGCGCGCGAACCTGCATGACCTCGAACGGCGGTTCGGCATCGAGGTCACGGTCGAGGCGGACGATACTTTGACCGGAGCGAATTACCACGCAATCGAGCGCGGGGAGCTTGCGAGCGGCGTCAAGGGCGGGGCTGAGCCGTCTCCGCCTGCGCGAGAGGACATCCCGGCAATTGTCGACGAGCCGGGGCTCTTCGAAGAGATAGCCGAGGAGGAGAGCGAGGGGGTCGTCGAGGACGCCGCCGTCAGCGACGCGCCCCGAAGCAGCCGCGGCGAAGCCGCTGGGCCGGCAGAAGAAGGCGAAGCCAGTCGCCGTCGGCGCCGCCGTCGACGGCGGCGTGGCGGGGAGAGATCTTTCGGCGAAAGCATCTCCCCCGATGCGCCGCAACCGACCGACGATGGTCTCGCGGCGGTGGTCGAACTCGGCGGAAATATGGAACCGTCGGCGCAAACCGCGAATTCTGTCGAGAGAAGAGGATCGCGCGGCGAAGGCGGCAGGACCGGTCGGCGCTTGAGGCGGGGTCCGAGAAGCCAACTCCCGGCGCACGAGGAAAGGCTTCACGAACCGAATGAGCCGCCGGAAGTCGTCGCGGCGGATTCCGATTTGCAATCCAATTCAGCGTCTGATTCGGTCGCGCCGGCGAAGGCGTCGGACGAGGCGGAAGCACCACCGGTTGCGACGCAGCCGCCGACGATGGAGGGCCCCGAAGTAGCGGAAGAGTGGCGTCAAGAACCCGAGTCGCCGCCGCCGATCGAGCCGTCCACGACCGCTCAAGAGACGCAGGTCCCGTCGGCTGCTCCCACGTCGGAGCCTCCCCCGGAGCAAGAGTCAGTGGAGCCGCATCCGGAAGCGGCGGCTGTGGCTCAGGAGCCACCGCGGCCCAGGCGGAGCGGCTGGTGGCAGCGCGCCCGCGCGAGCATCGTCGGCGACTGATCTTACGGAGAGACGTGGGTTCGCGATGGGGAGGAGCGCGGCCCGCGCCAGTCCCTCAGAGCGACCTCACTTTGACCCGCAACTCCTTTTCCACAGCGAGCCGGTTGCGCAGCGGCAGCCCGAATGTTTCCGATTGAATTTCGAACACATCGCCTTTCTGCGTCCTCACCCCCTCGCTGAACGACAGGGTCGCCGTTCCAAAGAAGTGGATGTGGACGTCGCCCGGCCGCCGGAACAATCGGTATTTGAAATGGTGCGCCTCGAGGTTGGCGATCGAATGCGCCATGTTCTGCTCTCCAGAAAGGAATTCTCGTTCCCAGACCACTTCCCTGCCCCGGCGGATGCGAGAGACGCCTTGAACGTCCGGCGGAAGCTCGCCGACCAACAGTTCAGGACCGATGCTTGCAGGACGCAGTTTTGAATGAGCGAGCCAGAGATAGTTCTGTCGCTCGGTGAGGTGATCGGAAAGTTCGTTGCCGAGCGCAAAACCGATCCGGACCGGCGCGCCTGCTCCGTCGATGACGTAAATCCCGACGATCTCCGGCTCCTCGCCGGCATCGAGAGCGAAAGCCGGACTCGCAAAATCTCCCTCGGGCGGCGCAAGAATTGAGCCGTCGCCCTTGTAGAACCATTCCGGCTGGGCGCCCGTCTCTCTCTTTTTCGGCTTGCCGCCCTCCAGCCCAAGCCTGAACATTCGCATGGAATCGGTGAGTTTGGCGGGATCGGCCAGATCCTTATGCATCGCGTCGCGCCCCTCCGCTGATCCCAGATGCGTAAGACCGGTCCCGGTGACGATCACGTGAGCCGGATCCTTATGATCGATCGGCGCCAAAACCTGGCGCTCTTTCAGGGTTCGCGGCAGATCGACCGGCCTGCCCAACGCACGATCCGCAATCAGCCTGCGAAGCGAAATGTTCGACTCTATCGCCTGCAGCGCCAACTCGAGCGTCGTGCGCGCCCCTTTCACCAACCGGCTTTCGCCACGCGCCGTGACCGCCAGCGCCCGCTTGCCCCGATCGTCCACGAATTGAGTAAGCCTCAAGTCTGGCTTCCTTCTTCTGCTGTCGCGCCAAACCGGTCGCTCGCAGCAACGCCGCCTCGTTGAGCGACATGGTCAAAGCAGATGACAGCAAGAACCATCAAGGTTGTCTCCAGGCGGCTGGGACACAGCACAAACTTCCGCTGAATCCCAGCCCGGTAGAAAGCCTTAATTGCCTTAGGGTGCACCAATCCCGCGCGGACCGAACCACTCGCTGCCCAATGCGGTTTCGGCCGCGTGAGGGGTTCGTTCAATCCCCACGAATCGGAATTTCCATCCGCAGGCGTTACAGCTCGACGCCACGTGTGCCGACGTCCATCGCATAGACCGAGGTGCTGGCGCAGATGAACAACCGGTTGTGGTGGTGCCCTCCGAAACAGAGATTGGCGGCCACTTCCGGCAGCACGATCGCGCCGAGCGGCGTGCCATCCGGCGCGAACACGCGCACGCCGTTCATGGCATGGTTCGGCGACCAGCCGCCGGCGGCCCAGATGTTGCCGTCCTCATCCACACGGATGTCGTCGGCGATGTAGGGCTGAGGCACGTCTTTGAAGTCGTGCAACAGCTGTCCATTGGAGAGCTTGCCGTCGTCGCCCACGTCATAGACGCGGATCAGCGTTTGCTTAAAGGCGCCGCCGAGTTCGCCAGTATCGGTGACATAGAATTTCTTCTCGTCGGGCGAGAAGCACAACCCGTTCGGCATGCTGAAGTCGCCGACGACGACGTCCATTTTCCCGGTCTTCGGATCGAGGCGGTAGACATTGCGCGGCAGCTCCGCCTCGCCGCGGTTGCCCTCGTGGTCGCCGCCGATGCCATAACTCGGGTCGGTGAACCACACCGTGTCGTCGGACTTGACGATCACGCCGTTCGGCGAGTTCAGCGGCTTGCCGTTGAATTTGTCGGCCAACACGGTGATCGTCCCATCGTATTCGGTGCGGGTGAGGCGGCGCGTGCCCTGTTCGCAGGAGATCAGGCGGCCCTGGCGATCGCGGGTGTTGCCGTTGGTGAAGTTGGATGGCTGGCGGAACACGTGTGTGCGGCCAGTGGTGACGTTGTAGGCCATCAGGCGATCGTTCGGGATGTCGCTGAAGATCAGCCGCTGCTGGTCGCCGAACCATACGGGCCCCTCGGTCCAAACGCCGCCGGTCCAGATGCGCACCACGCCGGCCGTGCCGCCGCTGTACTTGGCGAAGCGCGGATCGAAAATCTCGAAGGCAGGATCGGGATAGATCGCGGTCGAGGGATCGTTCCAGTCGCGCGCCGGGGGCATTGTGCCCGGCGGGTCAGACATTTTGCTCTGTGCGAGGGCAGGGACAGCGGCAACCGATGACGCAGCCGCGACGGCGGCCGAACGCAGAAAGTGGCGTCGATCCATGTGCGTTTCCTCCTATGCCTGTTTTTCGGCGGGGCAGAGTGTAGGCGCGGCGCCGGCCGCCTAGCAAGCCGGCCGAATATCATGCCTCCATCGTGGGAATGGCCTCGCGCAGCACGGCCAGCCAGCGGTCAATGGCCCGACGAGAAGATCGGAGACGAACGGGGCGAGCGCGAATGGGCCGCGCGGTGAACTCAGAGGACGTCCCGCTTGACCCCGACGCTGCGCGCCGCCGCAACCATCGACGCCCAGGCCTCGCTCGGCAGCGGCACGCCCTGTGCGCTCCGGCGGGAGCGGGCGGCGCGCTCCGGTTCGCCCGGCGTCAGGATCGCCTCGCCAGGAAGCGTCTCGGCTTGTCGGAACCAATCGAGATAACGCGACATGTCCTTATTGAAGAGGTGCGAGGGGTCGACTTGTTTTGGGTCGACGTAGAGCGAGAACATGCCGTTGGCGAATTTGCGCTGCGGCCCGGTCGCGCCATTCCCCGTGAGCGAGCCGCCGAGCAATTCGCAGATGAGCGCCAGACCGGAGCCCTTGTGCTCGCCGAACGCGCGAATGGCGCCAGGGCCGACGAACGAGCGCGGGCCATCGAGGTCGAGCGGGCCGTAGAGCAGCGCGGGGTCGCCGGACAGGGCGCCGTCGGGGCCGATCAGCGCATCCGGCGGCAGCCGCTTGCCGCCTCGGCTCGCGACATTGACCTTGCCCTCCGCGACGAGCGAGGTCGCGAAGTCGAGCACGACCGGCGGCGCGTTTTCGCGCGGAATGCCGACGCAGAACGGCGCGGTCGACAGCCGGCGCTCGACGCCGCCGAACGGCGCCACGAGCACCGAGCCCCGGGCGTTGACGAAGTGGATCGAGATCAAGCCCACCGCCGCCGCGCGCTCCGCCCATTCCCCGACGCGGCCGACATGACCGGCGTTGCGCAACGAGATCGCCGCGAGGCCCATGGCCCTCGCCTTCTCGACGCCAAGGTCGACAGCCTGTGGCGCGACCGTCTGACCGAAGCCGAATCGGCCGTCGACGACGGCGATGACGGGCGTATCGACGAGACGCTCGATCGTCTGACCGGGGACGATGTCGCCCGAACGCACCCAATCGATATAGCGCGGCATGCGGATCACGCCGTGACTGTCGTGGCCCGTCAGATTGGCGTCGACGAGCGAGGCGGCGACGCGTTGCGCTTCGTCTGGGCGGCAGCCGACATGTTCGAACGCCTCGGCGCAGAAGTTGGCGAGCGCGTCTGCGGCGATGTGGATCGTCATGTCGAAGCCTTCGCTTGTCCGCCGCCGAGATAGGCGTCACGGATGCGTTCGTCGCTCCACAGCGTGTCGGGATCGCCTCCGAGCGCCAGCCGGCCGCTCTCCAGGACGTAACCCCAGGTCGCGACCTTCAAAGCCATGCGCGCGTTCTGCTCGACCAGCAGCACAGTCGTTCCGCGCTTATGGATTTCGGCGATGATCTGAAACACCGCCTGCACGATGACGGGCGCGAGGCCGAGCGAGGGCTCATCGAGCAACAGGAGGCGGGGCTTGGCCATCAGGCCGCGGGCGACCGCGACCATCTGCTGTTGGCCGCCCGAAAGGGTCCAACCAAGGGAGCCCGCGGACCGCCTGATGTCGGGAAAGACGTCGAACATGGCGTCCGCCTCACGCCGGATCGCAGCAGCCGAGGCGTTTCCGTTCGAGGCGCCGAGCATGATGTTCTCACGCACGGTGAGGCCGGGAAAGATGCGCCGCCCCTCGGGCACATGGGCGACCCCGAGCTTGACGATTGCGCGGGCGCCGAGAGTCGAGATCGGCTTGCCGTCGAACAGGATCGAGCCGGCGCGCGGCGCCACAAGGCCTGAGATCGCGCGCAGGGCGGTCGACTTGCCCGCGCCGTTGGAGCCGAGCAGCGTGATCACGGCGCCCTCGTCGACGGCGAATGAGACGCCGCGCAAAGCCTCGATTTCGCCGTAAGCGACACTCAGTTCCCTCACTTCGAGCAGCGCCATCAAGAGACCCCGAGATAAGCGGCGACAACATCGGGCTGGCGCAGCACCTCCGCCGTTCCGCCGTCGGCGATGCGGCGGCCGAAATTGAGCACTGTCAGATGTTTTGCCGCCCCCGAGATCAACGTCATGTCGTGATCGATGATCAGAATGGTGAGACCCTGGGCGGCGATGCGGTCGAGCAGATCGTGCAGCACCTTCTTCTCGCTGGTGTTGAGGCCGGCGCCGGGCTCGTCGAGCAGCAGCACCGTCGGATTGGCGGCCAACGCGCGAGCGATTTCGATCAGGCGTTGATGGCCGTAGCTGAAGCTCGGGATTGTCTCGTTGGCGCGGGTTCCCAAGCCCACGAAATCGAGCGCGGCGCGTGCGCGCCGGCAGAGCGCATTGTGTCCGCCCTCCACGAGCGCATTGCCCTCGCGCTCGGCGCCGATCACGACGTTTTCGAGCGCGGTCATCGAACGGAACAGCCGAATGTTCTGGAACGTGCGCGCGAGGCCCGCGATGGTTCGCTTGTGCGCAGGCAACCCCGTCACGTCGACGCCGTCGACCAGGATTGCCCCCGCCGTCGCACGGTAGAGCCCGGTCACCAAGTTGAGCGTCGTTGTCTTGCCGCTGCCGTTGGGCCCGATCAGCGCATGCACGCCGCCGCGCAGCACCTGAAAATCAACTCCGTCGACGGCTTTCAGACCGCCGAAATTCTTGGCGAGGCCTTTGACCTCGAGCGCGACGGGCGCGCCGGAATCGGCGGGACGCAAGGTGAGTGGCTCTCCGGATTTCAAGGGGGGCGCCCGCGGGTTCGGAACATCTTGCTGAGGAAGCCCCAGACGCCCTCGGGCATGAAGACGACAATCAGGATGACGGCGACGCCGTAGACCGCGAGATAGAGACCCGGGACGCTCTTCAGAAAGCGCAGCCATTCGGGAATGAGGATGAGCAGGCCCGTGCCGATCGTCGAGCCGATCGGCGAGGAGACGCCGCCAAGCAGCGCCATCGTCAGCAGGACGATCGAATCGGAGAAGGCGAACTGATCAGGGCTGATGTAGGAAAAACCGCCCGCGAACAGTCCGCCGCCGAGCCCGCCAAGCAAAGATCCGAGTGCGAAGGCGGTCACCTTGGTGCGGAAGACGTCGATGCCGGCGGCGCTGGCGGCGAGTTCGTTGTCGCGAACCGCGCGCATCGCACGCCCGAGGCGCGTGTCGGCGAGACGCCAGACGAGATAGCCGGAGATGGCGAGCGCGGCGACAGCAAGCGCGAGATAGGCCTGCCCGGAGGCGAAACTGGCCGGCCGCCCGATCGAGCTGACGCCGTCCGGCCCATGAGTGAAGCCAATCGCGTTGATCAGGACGACGGTCAGGATCTGCTGGAAGGAGATCGTGACCATGGCGAGGTAATGACCGCCCAGGCGCAACGTCGAGAGGCCGAGGCCAGCGCCAACCACGAGAGCGAGCGCACTGCCTCCGAAAAGGCAGAGCCAAAAGGAAAGATGATAATCGACCGTCCCGAGAGCGACGCTATAGGCGCCGAGCGCGAAGAACGCAGCCTGCGCGAGATTGATCTGACCACAGAGCCCCAGGACGATCGACAGGCCGAAAACCGCGATCGCGTAGGTCGCGGCCTGCATGAGTATATTGGCGACATAGCCGTCGGTCTTGACAGTCGCGGCGAGCGCCGCCAGCGCGGCCGCGACGCACCCGTAGGCAATTTGTCCGATCACCGAGCGGCGCATCTCAAGCCTTTTCTGCCACCCGCTCGCCGAAGATGCCTTGCGGTCGCACGATCAGGAACAGGATGAGCGCCAGGAAGGCGAAGGCGTCCTTGAACGGCACGGAGATATAGGCGGCCCCGAAGGTCTCGATGACGCCGATCGCGAACCCGCCAAGGATTGCGCCGGCGACGTCGCCAAAGCCGCCGATGATCGTCGCGGCGAAGGCTTTGAGCGCGATCGTGGGGCCCATCTGGATCGAGACGAACAGCACCGGCGCCACCAGAATGCCGGCAATTCCGCCGATGACGGCGCTGTAAACGAAGGTGATCATGATCATCCCGGCGACGGGAATGCCGAGCAGCGTCGCCATTTCCTTGTCCTGGCTCGTCGCCTGGAGCTTCTTGCCGATCAAGGTGCGCTCGAACAGCCAATATTGGAAGGCGACAAGGGCAAGCGTGACGCCGATGATGATGAGATATTGGCTGTCGAGATAGACAGGTCCGAGTTGAAAGCCCGGCGTATCGAGCCAGCCAGGCAGCACCTGCGGCTGGGGTCCGTAGAGCGCGAGAACGCTGTTGGAAAGAAAAATCGAGGCGCCGATCGTGGAGATCAGCACCGGCAGAAAGTTTCGATTGCGCAGGGGATAATAGACGAACAGATTGAAAAGCGCCCCGAGCAGCGCCATTCCCGCGATCGCAATCAGAAACGCGAGCCAATAGGGCCAGCCCAAATCAACCGCGAACACGACCATCAGATAGGCCGCGACCATCGAGAACTCGCCCTGCGCGAAGTTGACGACGCTGGTTGCGCGAAAAATCAGCACGAAGCCCAAAGCGACCAGGGCGTAGACGGCGCCGATCCCAATTCCGGTGAACAGCAATTGCAGAAAGAAATCCATGCGGGCGCTCTTTGCAGATCGCGGCTTCAGACCGCTCTGTCCGTCATTGCGAGCGAAGCGAAGCAATCCAGCCGTCCTCCGAACGGCCGCCGCTGGATTGCTTCGTCGCTTCGCTCCTCGCAATGACGATGGCGGCGTGCGGGCGCGCGGCGCCCCTCAATCCGTGAATTCGATATGCTTGTCGAAGACGATGGTCCCTTTTTCATTGCGTACGATGTTGTAGCCGTGCAGGCCGTCGCCGAATTGGTCGAAATTGTATTCGCCCTCGGCGCCCTTGTAGCCCTTGGTAGAAAGGATTGCGGCGCGGATCTTGTCGGGCTCAGTCGATCCCGCCTTGTTGATGGCGGCTGAGAGCACGCCGATCGCGTCATAGGTCCAGGAACTGTAGTTATCCGGCGGCACTTTGGACACGGCGCTGTAAAGCGCGGCGTACTCCTTCGCCTCTGGGCTCAACTCAATGGCGTAATCGGCAACTCCATATGTGCCCCAAAGCGCGGGGCCGGCGAGCTTCAGAGCGTTGACGAAGAAGGTCGTGGGCGATCCGACCCAAGGGATCGTCACGCCGACCTGCCGCAACTGCCTTGCGAAGATCGCGAGATCGCTCTCGAAGGTGAAATAGGAGCCAATAATGTCGGCGCCCGATGATTTGATCGCGAGCACGACCGGCGTGAAATCCTGGCTCTGATTGGGATAGCCTTGCTCGATTGCGACCTTGGCGCCGAGTTTGTCGAGCGACGCAGACAAGGCCTTTAGGCCCCCCATTCCGAACGCGTCGGTGGAATGGACGACCGCCCAGTTCTTTTTGCCGAGCGTCTCGACGCCGTAGGAGGCGATCACGCGGCCCGAGTAGGAATCGTTGGGCCGAAAGCGGATCAGCCAGGGATTACCCATTTTCGTCAGTGCCGGATCGGTGCCGCCGAAGCAGACGGGTTTGCCCGTCTTCAGGATATCGGGCGCCATCGCGTGAGTCTGCGTCGACCGGATCTGGCCTAGGAAGGCGACGATGTCCGGTTGCGCGGCAAGCTTGGAGAAAGCGAGGACGGCGCCGGGATTGGTCGTCCGATCATCCTCGGTGACGAGTTCGACTTCTCTGCCGAGTACGCCGCCCGCCTTGTTGACCCTATCGAGCGCGATCTTTGCGCCCGCGAGCGCGTATTTGCCCAAATCCGCGCCCGGGCCCGTGACGGACAGCACCATGCCAATCTTGATCGTGTCGCCGCCGGCGCGAGCGACGCGCAAGAGCGCTGGCGCCGCAAGAACTCGCGCCTAGACCCAAGTTCACCGATCGTCTGGTGGGCCTCATGCGTTCCTCCCATTCGCCTTGCGCTTGGTTCCGCTGGCCGCCACTCCTTTCAATTCAAACTCGCGGAATTCGGACGATCCTGCAAGAGTGAACTGTTTCGATGCGTCCCCTCTGGGCGATTGGGGACAAGTGCGGAGAATGGCCTTTGACCCCCCGCTCCTACTCTATCAATTCTGGCCGGTTTCGGGACCGACTTTCCCGAACCGGACTTGACAGGGGCGCCAGGCTTCGCCGCGCCGCACCTCCAGGCTCAGGCCAATGCACCGGGAGCGCTACGCCGTCTCGT